>CAYGBK010000103.1:0-11294 GCA_964348095.1 uncultured Thermodesulfobacteriota bacterium
CCGGGCGATCCGATTGGATAGGCTTTTTCAGTGCGACAGGCCGAGTTATCGACACGGAAGTATCCTCGCCTGGTAACACGAGAATCATTTCGTGAAAAACCGTTGCTCCTGATCAGTCCTCCGTGGTTAAAGGCATAGTAGAGTCTACCAAAGACTATCATATGAAGGAGGGGGCTCAGAGACCCCATTATCAACCGGTTAGTTCGAGAGGAGAGATACCGCCAACATCGGACAACTGACGGGCAAAGATAAGGACTCCGAGCAACATAGCGTGACTTTTCTGTGCACCTTCCCTTTCAATTGGCAATGGGTAATTCCGAATGGGGCTTGCTGAGAAAATACTCAAAGGCGATCTGAGGGCAGCAGCTCGACTCATGCGGGATATTGACGACGATCTCTCCGATGCGTGGGACGAGCTGAAGCAACTCTATCCCAAGACGGGAAAAGCCTATATCATCGGCGTGACCGGACCGCCTGGATCCGGCAAGAGTACCCTCGTCGATAAGGTTATTGAGATATACAGAAGGGAGAAAAAAACCATCGGAATCATCGCGGTCGACCCGACCAGTCCGTTCACGGGAGGAGCGATACTCGGCGACCGAATTCGGATGCAACGGCACAGCACAGACGAGGGGGTTTTCATCAGGAGCCTGGCCACTAGAGGCTACCTTGGCGGAATTTCCAAATCAACCCATGATGTCATCAGTGTAATGGATGCGATGGGCAAGGACATCATCATTGTGGAGACGGTAGGTGTCGGCCAGGACGAGGTGGACATCGTAAACACGGCTCATACCTCCATCGTTGTAACGGTCCCAGGGCTGGGTGATGAGGTACAGGTTATCAAGGCGGGGATTCTCGAAATCGCCGATATCTTCGTCATAAATAAATGCGAACGGGAGGGGGCTGACAAGTTAGAGCAAGAATTGCGAGTCATGATGGAGATGGCCCCTCCTCATCAGGACGGATGGGTACCCCCTATTTTCAAGACGGATGCCATTCTCGAAAAAGGCATTTCGGATCTGGTCGAAGGGGTCTCCCGCCATTACAAATCCCTCATCGAATCCAAGGAATTCCAAAAAAAGAACAGGCTCCGGGCCAAAAAGCATTTTGTGAAACTGCTGCAAGCCAGACTTATGGACAGTATTCTCGACCGTCTTGAGACGGAGAAGAACCTCGACCGAATTGTCGAGGATCTGGTAGAGAGAGAAAGCAACCCCTATGCGATGGTCGAAGGCATCGTGAGAGAGCAGTTGAAAGGCAAGGTGAGGAGTAATCATGGATGAGAAAGAGAAACTCAGGAATGAGATACAGAGGTGGAAGGAGACCACTCTCGCTAAATCGGTCAGCCGGTTTCCAGAAAGAAAACAGAAGTTCGAATCGACCTCGCATATAGAACTAAAGAGGCTCTACACACCTTTGGACGAAAGCGACGTGGGGTATCATGAGAAACTGGGTTTTCCCGGCGAATATCCTTTTACACGCGGAGTTCAACCCACCATGTACCGGGGCCGGTTATGGACCATGAGGCAATACTCTGGCTTCGCCACGGCCGAGGAGACCAACAGGCGATACAAATACCTGTTGGACCACGGACAGACGGGATTGAGTGTTGCCTTCGATCTTCCCACCCAGATCGGATACGATTCAGACCATCCTATGGCCGCTGGGGAAGTAGGCAAAGTCGGCGTGGCCATCGATTCCCTGGCTGACATGGAGACCCTGTTCAATGGCATCCCGTTGGAAAAGGTTAGTACCTCTATGACGATAAACGCAACCGCGGTCATACTGCTGGCTATGTATCTCGCTGTGGCGGAAAAGCAAGACGCGGCTTTAGACGGGGTCAGGGGAACCATTCAGAACGACATTCTAAAGGAATATGTGGCCCGAGGAACTCACATTTTTCCGCCCCGGCCCTCCATGCGCATCATCACAGATATTTTTGCCTTCTGCAAGGACCATGTCCCTCAGTGGAACACGATAAGCATCAGCGGCTACCACATGAGAGAAGCGGGGTCCACGGCAGTGCAAGAAGTTGCCTTTACTCTTTCTAACGCCATTGCCTACGTCCAGGCGTCCATAGACGCCGGACTCGATGTGGACGATTTTGCAAAACGGTTGTCATTTTTCTTCAATTGTCACAATCATTTCCTTGAGGAGATAGCCAAGTTTCGAGCCGCAAGAAGGCTTTGGGCAAGAATAATGAGAGAGCGGTTCGGTGCCCAGAGGCCTGCCTCCTGCATGCTCCGCTTCCACACCCAGACGGCCGGATCGACATTGACCCTTCAACAGCCTGACAACAACGTGGTCCGTGTCGCATTCCAAGCACTTGCCGCTGTTCTCGGTGGAACCCAGTCACTCCACACCAACTCCAGGGATGAGGCTCTGGCTCTTCCATCGGAATCGGCTGTTCGGCTCGCTCTCAGATCTCAGCAGATTGTTGCCCATGAGACTGGCGTTGCTGACGTTATCGACCCTCTGGCTGGCTCATACACCATCGAAGCCCTGACCGACGAAATCGAAGCTGAAGCCAGGTCGTACATAGAAAAAATCGACAAGATGGGAGGCGCCGTCAAGGCCGTTGAATCGGGATACATGCAGCGCGAAATAGCGGAAAGCGCTTATCAGTACCAGAAAGGCATCGAGACCAAGGACAGCATCATTGTTGGAGTCAACGATTTCACCATTGAGGAGGCGCCTTTTCAGGATATTCTTCGCATCAATCCAGAGATTGAGAAAAAACAGAAGAAAAAGCTTGAGGATGTCAAGAAAAAGAGAGACCAGAAGCGGGTCATCAAGGGACTTAATTTCATTAAAGAGGCGGCGGAGACCAATGAAAATCTTGTCCCCCACATATTCGAGGCTGTTAAGTCGTATGCGACTGTGGGAGAGATATCCGATACCCTGAGGATGGTCTTCGGAGAATACGAGGAAAGGTCTTGAACTATGACGAAAAGGAAAATAAGAGTTCTCGTTGCGAAACCCGGTCTCGACGGCCATGACCGCGGGGCCAAGGTAATTGCAAGGGCCTTGAGAGATGCTGGTATGGAAGTCGTCTACACCGGGATCCGCCAGACACCTGAACAGATCGTTAATGCGGCGATCCAAGAGGATGTCGACATGATAGGGTTGAGCTGTCTCTCCGGGGCTCACATGACGCTCTTCCCCAGGGTGACAGAGGTATTGAGAGATAAGGAAGCCGAAGATATCACCGTAATTGGAGGGGGTATTATTCCCTTTGACGATGTGCCAGCCCTGAAAAAGGCCGGGATCAGGGAAATCTTCCAACCCGGCACGTACACGGAAGATATTGTCCGATATATCAAAGAAAACGTAAAGCCGTGACGGTAAAGTCACGGGGAACCCCGCCCAGCCGATTGCCCGTGTCCGTGGTTCGTTGCCCGTCGTTCGTTGCACTCAGAATGAATACTCGAGAATCACCTAAGGTGCCTGAGATAGGCGTAGACGATCTTATTTGTGAGCCAACTACTTTGGTTGGTTGCAACTGACCACTGACAACGGACAACTGACGATTCGCAAAAGACCCTGGACCAGAAAAGGAGGGACTGTTTTAGAGTACTCGGAGATTAGCGTTAAGGAGAGGATAATTATGGTCAAAAGACTCGATCACGTTGCCATTGCGGTTCACAATGTCGAAGAAGCAGCGAGGTTTTATAGGGACATGATGGGCCTTAATCTAGAAAACGTCGAGGTTGTCCAAGAACAGAGAACGAAGGTTGGATTCTTCCCGATTGGTGAGACAAACATCGAGCTGGTGGAACCAACTTCGGACGACTCCCCTTTGGTCAAGTTCTTAGAGGCCAAAGGCCCTGGAATTCATCACCTTTGCTTTGAGGTAGAAGACATTGACATGGAGCTAAGGAGCCTCATCGACAAGGGAGCCCATCTCATCGACAAGGACCCGCGGCCTGGCGCTCATCAGACCAGAGTGGCCTTCCTCCATCCAAAAGGAACGGGTGGTGTTCTCATCGAGCTTTGTGAAAAACCCAAAACCTAAAGGGTAGGTTAGGAGAGGTCCTCAGGAATCGGGGGTCAACCCTTTAATCTCTTATTTATCGATTTGACAATACTCCTTGCGACGGCACGGCTCTCGCTATCCTTCAAGTGAAGACCTGCCTGAAAGGCTCGGACGTCTCCTTCTGGTTCGCCGATTCGGTACCATCGCACAGATCCTCGAATGACGAACTGCCTGTCCTTGGAGTCGGTCAAGAGCACCTCGAGTTCAAAAGGAGAGTTATCCTCCAAGGCCTCAGGAAATAACTGGCATACATCGATCAGATCCAACCGGGAATCTAAGGAGAGCCCTTCAAAGGAAACATTCCGGAGTATCCCGCCGACCCCCATTCTTCTCATACCGGGTACGAAATGGTGGTTAGGATTTAGGTTGAACCGAATCGGAATCTTTGTTTTGAATCGTGAAAACTTTCTGTTCTCAACTCTCACTGCTGCCCCCCATCCATTCTTGTTAGCAGAGGTCGGATTCCTTGTCAACCGTTCTCCTCTCGAGTTCCTTTCCCTGGCGTGAAGCCTCTTTTTCCTCTTTTCAATGACTTGAGCCCTCATCGACGTTTCAACGATTGGTCCAAAAGCCCGTCGGATCGAACTTACGGATAATCATCAGTTCTTCAGAAGTGGGAGGAGGAGTTTCTTGAACATCTTCCCTCACCTTCAAGGACCACCCCGTAGCCTCTTTGATTTCTCGTAGATCCACCCCAGGGTGCAGAGAGTCGAGGAACATTTCCTTTGTTTCCGACTCAAACCTTAGGATCCCAAGTGTCGTGATGACGGCGCTGGGGCCACCGCCTCTGAGTCCCATCCGCTCGCGCCATCCCATGCCCTCACCGAATCCGGGCGAGGTCACGTAGGAGGCTTTTTCGACGAACCGCCGCCGCTCGTGGCTCATGACGATGACGAGTCGCTTTGCCAGAGAAGCGATATCACTGCCTCCGCCACTCCCTGGGAGCCGAACCCGAACCCTTTCCTTCCCTCCGATATAGCTGGTGTTCAGGTTTCCAAAGTGGTCGATCTCCGCACCGCCGATAAACCCGAGGTCCACTCTACCTTTTTGAAGAAGGGCCATGATGTCCAGCATCGTCGTCGTCCATACCGCACCCTCAATACATGGGGCATCTCCCATGGTGAAAAGGGGTTTTCCCGCCGGTTGATCCCGAAGGACTCCATTCTCAAAAAGGCCCTGAGCGTTGGGAGCGTGAGTCGCCTTGGCCAGCTGAAATGCCAGAAGGGGCAACCGCATCCCGACAAAAACAAGCTCCCCATCTTTGATTTCCCGGGCCCCTGCAACAACCATTAGTTCCGATCTAGTGTATTCCGTCATGAACGATTCTCCCACATGTCCACATTCTCCACGGCCATCAAGGGATTCCTGAGAACTAAGGAATCGAAGTTGCAAGCCGAGAGTCGTTGCTTGTTGTCCGTTGTCCGTGGTTCGTTCCGGCAACTGACAACCGATAACCGCCAACTGACAGCGTCTGATAAAACCTTCCAACCGTGGCAGGGCAACTTCCTGGAATCCCCTAATCATCTCCCTTTGAGGCTGTCAGTAACCATACTCCACCGATAGCGATTTGCGTGACCGCCCAACTCGAAGCCCTCCAAATCTCTCTTCACCTATTATACCCATATAGGTCGAGCGATTTTCGACACCGAAAACCCACTGGTCGACCCATTCGACAAACCCGTCTTCTGTCTTGGTCGCCTTATGATAATTAACGTAGTGTTCATGATCCCTGTCATAGTATCCCTGGGCTGCTGAGGGATGCGCACCCCACGGTTCCAGGACCACCGCACTCACTAAGTAGCCGGGGATCAAAGTCCTGTTGGGATCACTCACGATGACCTCTCGATCGACGATCTCTTCTACCGAGACGATTACCCTGCTGCTTGCCAAACAGGCTTCTTTAGTGACACCAACACTTCCCCACAGGTGCGTGTTTCCGCTCGCATCTGCTCGCTGAGCGTGAATAATAGCCACATCAGGATTCAATGCCGGCACGAGCGCGAGCCTCGTCCCTGTGAACGGGCATGTCATCTCTTTGATCCTGGGGTTGTGTCGATGCATGTCTGTGCCCAGGAGGGTTTTGGTTGGCAAAAAGGGAATACCCATCGCCCCAGCATTCAACGCCAAACAGATACTGAAATTAGTGAAATCCTCCATGTCAATCTTCCCAGGGATTTCATTTTCCACTGCCCGACGAAGATTATAACCCACCCCCATAGTTACGTTTCCTACCCAGGCGACAATCATCTTCGAAACACACCCTGCTCCCACAACCTGATCGAACAGAATGTCTGATATAGGACCGATGAGTGTAAGATTCCTCTTTTTCTGCCGAATTATCTCATGACCAGCAGAAAATGGTATCAATGGTTCAAGGGCCATCCCCATAGCAACCGAGTCCCCATCATGAACAAACTTTTCGATGGCCTCTTTCATTGAAAGGACTTTTTCCATTGACAGGCACCTCCTATCAGATCAGGTGTCAATCGCCGTGCCTTTTGGCACCCTCAAAGACCCGGCGTCAGAAGCCAGTAGCCGGGACAGACACTTATCAAAGCTGAAACGACCGAACCGCCTTTTCCAGTCTGAACATCGATTGTCTCAGTTCGCCCCCTCTAGACGTAGAGCATACATTCGCAAATCGGGACGTTCCCCGATCGAAACTGAGGAGTATGAATAATCGATGTTAATCGTTCCCTACTCGCTCTGTCTCTATTCTGGATTCTGACTCCTGACTACTCTACTGACCGCTGCTTTGTATATTCTGACTCCTGGCTCCTGACTTCTGGTTCTTACATTCCGACTCCTGTCTTCTGGCTTCTAAATTCTCTTTCTACAAATGAATGATGCCGTCATCAAAATGGCTCAACTTCGCTAGCCCACTTGATGTAACCACATAATCGTCTTCCAAACCGATAGCTCCCTCCCCAGGGAACACCATCTTGGGTTCTACGGCAAAAACCATACCCTCCTCAAGAGGTGCGGGATATCGCTTTGCCAGCACAGGGAGTTCATCAATCTCCAGTCCAATACCGTGGCCAAGAAACTGGACTTTGTCATCCCCGAAACCCATAAAATAGGCCGTCAACCCCCTCCCTTCCACTAGCTTTATCGCTTCTCGATACAATGAATTACAAAGGATTCCCGGCCGAGCTTTTGATTCGACAAGGGCGGCTACCTCGTGGAGTACCTCATAGCCTTTGTAAAACTTTTTTGGCAACTGCCCAATGACAAAAGTGCGGGTCACATCTGCCACGTATCCATTGATGCCGACACCAAGATCGAGGAGAATGGACTCGTTCCGTTTGATCCGATTGTGCCCCGCACCCTGAGCGATGGCCGGAGTCGTACCTGACCCACCGATGGGAGTCTCGGTAAACGAGGGGGTGGCGCCTGTCTTCCCACACAACACATGGGAATGGAACATCTCCTGGTTCCATCCCCTCATTCTGAGCCTTCCTTGATCTCCTTGACTGCGGGCCAGACTGAACAAGGCGCCGTCCACCTCGATTTCCGTCAGCCCCTCCCGGATGATTTCACGGGCTTTTTGAAGACTGCCCGCTATCACTTTAGTCGCTTTCTTGATCTGCTCAATTTCGAAGGGCGTTTTTACCATCCGCAGACGACGTATGAGAAACGAGACATCCGAAAAGGAGGCATCGGGGAAGACCTTCTGAAACCGCATGAACTGAGAAACGGGGAGAACATCGAATTCCAAGCCCACACTCTTTGGGTAACCAATCCCGCACTTCTTCAAGACCTTTGGAATATCTTGTGGCACCTCCATCGGCTCGATCAGATCGAGTGCTGACTCGTGCTTCGCCCGCTCAAGGCTCTTCTGGACCAACAGCACCGGCGGGCCCTGTCGGGGGATGTAGAGAACCGATCGCTGGGTTGTTCCCGAAAAATAGAATAGGTCTACATTCTGGGAAATAATCGTCCCATCCAGTCCCTTCTTCTGGATGGCCTTTTGAAATTTTTCGATCCGATTCTGTAACTCTGTTTTCGCTGTGAGAAGCATTTGCATTTAACTTGAGTTCCTTCCTGATCGAGATAGGATGTGATAACACACAAGAGCCCTTTTCTCAATCGAAAAAACCTTGAGGAGTTTCCCCAAAAATCCGGAGGCCAATCAGTAATTATGTGAGCACCTTCCTAGTTGTAGGGGATTCTCTTGTCCCTGAGCGACGTTAGCGGAAGCGGTGGGGTCCCATCGCAGGTGAGCAGGAAGGGGAAGGCCCCACCTTTAGAGCGGGGAAGGGGCAGGCTTTCCCCACCTGCGAACCGCGATAGGGTCACTGCGAGAGCGTGGGAGCGAAGGGATGAGAGAATCCCCTCCGCAAATCCGAGTTTTTCAACAAAATCCGAATTATATGGGAACACTTCATTCAAAAACGGGGTAACTCCTCAAAAAACCTTCGGTTTTGCAGCATCCAAGGCCTCACTATCGATCGGGCTATGGGAAATCTACTAGGAGATGAAAAAAAAGCACTGAGCGTGAGGGCGAAAAGGAAGAAGTAAGAGGCTAGAATTGGCGATATGGAAGGAAGGCCTCCATGCTCTAGCCCTGACCCTTTAGCCTTTCCGCATCTTTGAAATCGATTCTTGAGCTGGCAAAACCAATCTTTTTCGGGGAACTTGAATCCGTATTGAGACCAGGAGCCCTTTGCGAATCAGGGGAAGACAGAAAACACCATCCCCTCTCGAGAGATGGTGTATCCAAGCCACAGGTTCGGATTCTACAGGTGATCTACTGGTTCAGGTACTCCTCCTTCCACACCTCGTCAGCGAATTCGCCAAATCTGGCGGCATATTCATCCATCTCTTTCGCCATATCGGTGACGACTTCTTCGGCTCCAGGGTGAGTAAAATAGGCTCCCGATTCCTCGATTACCTCTCGGTAGACATGAGGATTGTCGATGATCATGCAGGGGCGAAGATGGTTAGAATTATGCGGCACCTTATTGCGGATGCATCGGAACAGTTTGCCATCAAGGGCTTCGGCAAGGCTTACATCACGGATGTTGTGTTCAGCTATATGGGTATAAACACATGGTTCCACATCGCCGTTGGCATTGATGTGGAAGTAGCGCCTGCCTCCGGCAATGCACCCCTCGACGTGGGGGCCATCGTTCCAGAAGTCGAGCACAAAAAGGGGCTTCTCTCTTCTGAATTTGATCACTTGCCGCCGTAAGAAATCTCTCTGTTCGGGAGTCACCATGAGATTGATGTCCCCTTCGCCATTGACGGGAAGATAGAGAAAGTACATCTGGGCCACCACACCCTTGTCAACCAGCGTGTCGATGAACTCGTCGGAAGCAACCGTCTCAACATTGTGCCGTGTTACCGTTGCCGAGGAACCCAGGATGACGCGTGACTCTCTCACATAATCCATGGCATCCATGATCTTCCGGTAAACCCCCTTTCCGCGCCATCGATCGGTCTCCTCTTCATACCCTTCACAGCTTACCACGACAGCCGCATTTCCCAGTTCAGCGATTCGATGAGCTTTCTCCTCATCCATAAGAGTCCCATTGGTGTAAACCTGGAAAAAGATGTCCGGGTGGTCTTCGAGCATCTGAAAAAGATGGGGGTACACAAAGGGCTCCCCACCCAGGATTGTGACAAAGTATATTCCCAGCTCCTTAGCTTCCTTCAGAATCCTCTTGACCAGATCATACTCGATCCCAGGATGACGCCGCTGCCCAAGCGTGTAGCACCCTTCGCACCTCAGGTTGCATCGCCAGGTGGGACTCAGTATCATGATGAACGGGGGTCGGAAGCCGTAGTTCTGCTCGAAAAAATCTCTTTTCTTTCCCCCCCTAAACCATGCATTATTGAACAGGGTGTGGAAAATCTTTACCCGGTTCTCCTTGGGCAGGTAGTTGAGAACCTTGTAGAAAAGTTCCTTGGTCGAATGGGTCGGACTCTGGAGCATTTCCCGAACCGCCTTGATTGCACCTAGCACCTCTTCATCACTGGTGAGCTTTTCCCCAAGATAGGTCATCTGGACAAGCCCCTTGTCCGTGACCCGACCAAGAAGTTCAACGATCATTCTTGATGCCTGTTGGGATGTAAAATCCCTGATTTGCTCCGAGAATTTCATCTCTACCTCCCAATTCACTAGATTCGGCGTAAATCATTTCACTGCTGCCCAGAAGCCTATCACCGAGACAGCGACGCCTACCCCCAATTCATTGAATGCATTGCCACTCGCAACGAAAGACGCGATGATCAACCAGATTCCCAAAACTCCTGTGACCCATCCCTGCCACATTGGTGACGCTCTCTTTCGACAGTGTTGATATTCTGTTGACTATTTTTCGCAAAATCCGTACCATTTGATAAAAAAAACAGGTCACAAAAAGCGACCTGTTTTCAATAAGTTACGAGTCAGGACTCCTCTGCCCTTACATCGAAAAGTCAGAGGGAGAATGAAATCCGCGAATAAATACTTCGCACTCTCGGAAAGTGAGACTTACCAACGGTGACAAGTGCGAAGCATGATATCGCATCAGTTATCTTCTTCTTCGCAGTTTCACCCTCCTTGATAGTCTCTCGGGTTGATCCGGTATTTTCGAATCATATTCTGGAGCTGTCTTCGGTCAATTCCCAATTCCTGGGCACTCCGGCTGACATTCCCCATGTTTCTATTCAGACCTTCTTCAACAAATTCTCGTTCGATTTCCTCTGTTATTCTATCTCTTGCCGCTCTCTTGATCGCCTTCAACTCCTCCCAGGTCCTAATATCCTCCTTGGGAAGGGAAGGTTCTCCAGCCCGAACTTCAGGTGGGAGGTGCTCAATCCGAATCACTTCAGACCTGGCGAGGACCATCGCCCGAACAACACAGTTTTCCAGTTCTCTCACATTACCAGGCCAATCGTATCCCTGTATGAGAGATAGGGCCTCCTCTGACACTTCTGGGGGGCTTCCCTTCGATTCCTCGCGATGCTTCTCTAGAAAATGGCTAACTAACAAAGGGATGTCTTCCTTTCTCTCCCGGAGAGGAGGCAACTTCAGGGTCAGCACATTTAACCGGTAGTATAGATCCTCACGAAATCCGCCTGCTTTCACAGCCTCTTTCAGGCTCTTGTTGGTTGCCGTCACGACTCTCGCGTCAACCTCGATGCTTTCAACGCCGCCGACTCTCATGAAGCGATACCCTTCCAAGGCTCGGAGGATTTTTGCCTGCAACTCCTTCGGCATCTCCCCAATCTCGTCGAGAAAAATTGTGCCGTCGTTGGCCATCTCGAA
>CAYGBK010000104.1:0-17735 GCA_964348095.1 uncultured Thermodesulfobacteriota bacterium
CCATATATCGAATACCTCGGATAGATTGCATGTGGTTTCATCAAAGATGAAGGCCACGGATAGTAGACTGGTTTGGGATTCATCTTACCCCTTGACACTGTCTGTACATAGTAGATGAAATGTGCTTTTTTGAGTTCAATCCGATTATGCAATATTTCTCGCGGAAATCAACAGGGTAAGGATACTAATCATATGAAGAGTACAATCTCAAAGGGAATTGTTTGGGGATGCTCGAAAAACTTTATTGAGTCATTTCGATTCGCAGTCAAAATCTGAAGAGGTATTTCTTTGGTATGATTCAAAGGAATATATACACTTATGTACGTCCCCCATTTCCCAGACCACTACTAGCCGAGTATAGCATATGGCGAGTTACATCTATGGATGTAAGACAGCAACCTCCTCTAACCCATCTGAACCACGACGTACCTTCAAACGGATTTCTTCTCCGGGTTCGGCGTTCCGCACAGCATTCTGGAGATCTCCATACGACTCGATTTCTTGACCAGCAGCGGCTAAGATGACGTCCCCGCCACGTAATCCAGCTTTCGCCGCAGCGCTATTCTGTTTCGGAAACTGGACATAAACACCTTCATCATCCGCAATTGGCCCCGCTTCTACCCAGGTTGTTCTCAAAAACGAACGACCAGCCATTGCGCAGACACAAATCCCGACACCACATGATGGGCAGATGCATTGACACTCAAGACCTTCACGGTCAAGTTCCCATAATACAACGTCGTGAAGCAAGCGAGATACTTGCTGAATGGCCTGAACATAATTTTGCGTGTGCTGCCGAGTCAGATGGAAAGAGGTCCCTTCATCCGCGATCAAAGCACTGTCCAGAAAACGGGTAGAAAGCGGATGCAGCAACGAGTAGCCGATGACTGCCTGATTGAACATGGTGTAAATTATCTGCAATGCCGTCGAGACTGGATAGTTTCCCCCCTCACTCAATCCGTTGGCGGCAAAGCCTGTAGCAGGGTCTTTCATTTGAGGCGCCTTGTCGGCTATGGTATGAAGTCGGGTTTCAAGAGCTTGCCGATGGTCCTTGCTCAAAGTTTGAAAGTCCCCGAGTAAGGCTGTCGCTTCCGCATGGTCTGATACTTCGGGTATCAATTCCTCAAGCCTCTGTCCAATGGCAGCTTCAAGAGCTATCATATGAGCCAATTGTGTTTGTAGCCTGTTAGGGTTTTGCGTACTTTTCACTATCCTCCTCCTTTGGTTATGAGCTTTGGTGGGTTGCTTCATTAGGCGATTCTCATATTTTATCGCGCCTCTCAACAAGTGATTATACGGACCTGGATATCATCACCTATGTAGTGTTATCCGTCTTCAAATGCTATGTCTTATCTTGCCAAGAACTTAATACCGCTAACGTTCAGATACATTGAGCGTATCACACAGAAATCGTACTTTTCGGTATGTGATGGATCTTGCCACTATCCGGAATCTTCTGGTTTTCCAGATATGAAATGGAGATCAAAACCCCTCAGATCAAAGGGAGCATCACGTCGAAGTGAGTTGCTAATCCTAACTGAAATCCTCGCCTGTTGACCCACCATGAGACCAACTATTTGCGTTTGAAATATTGCATGATCGGGATTGGACCAATCCTAAGTCGTGAAATGAACCGGCGAGAACAGGGGAAAAAGCAGGACAATATGACCCGCCTAATACCGTTCCCTATCGTCTTGTCTACATTTAAAAACCCTGTTCTAGACAGCGGAACCCAAAAGTCGACTTGGCGTCCGTCAATCACACAGGCACGCGTTCAACTTGCTCGAGGAAGTAAATGTCAGGCTGATCAGAAACACCACTTCGCTGCATTGCCTGGCGCAAATCCTCGGATTGAACAAACTCGCGAGCCTTCGCCAGATCATCCAGCTCCAGGAGGATCACGAGTTCATTAGGGTCATCGACGGTGCGGAAGAGATGACCTCCCTTGGAACCGATGGCCTTGCGGGCACTACCGTGTTCATCGAATACGGATTTCCACGTGGCATAGTGCTCGACTTTATGTCGGATAAGTACGTATGGCATGGTATGTTACCTCCGTTTCAGATTGAGACGCAGTGATGCTCTACACTTGTGGGGGCATTACGAGTGATCTTTCTTGGATAACGTCAAGCAAACGGAGTCACCCCCTTGCAAAGTGCGATGGATTTGGGTGAAAAAGATGCGCCGCTACGGCCATGCTCCTCCATTACTTCTGACCGTAGATGACGGCGTGAACCGGGCTAAGCTCGAAAGCACCGATGTTGCGAAACTTGTGCTTACCAAGCAGGTCGATATAGGCTTGGGTAGGTAGTAGTTGATCGCCCAGAAGAGCCTCGGCGAACTGGATCCCACACATTATCCGCGCCGGGACCGTCCGGCATTCTTCCATGGAGCGCGGGAAGGGAAGGTCAGAGATAACGAAGTAGCCGTTGGGTTTGAGGGCACGGTGGACGTTGCTGGTCACCTTCTCTATATCGCGGCACTCATGCATCGAGGCGTTGATGAGGGCCACGTCATACTCCCGGCTGCCGTTCAACTCCTCCAGCGTGCTGCGCACCAGGGATACCCGATCTTGCAGTCCGCCCTGGTGGAGCCTATCCGCCGCCAGTTCCAGCGAATAGGGATCGCCGTCCACGCCCGATAGGTTAGATTGGGTATAGGTCTGCGCCATGCGCACCAAACCGACCCCTGTGCCACAGGCCAGTTCCAGAAGATGGGCCCCGTGGGCCAGCTGATCCGACAGCCCCGGAACCTGAGATAGGCCCCCGGGAATGAGACGGGTATAAAAGGACCGGCTTGTGAGGCTAACCATTTGAATGAAAGTGGGGCTGCACTGGTCCCACCAGGTCCGTTCCCCTGAGGGGAGCTTCTCCACAAACTGGTCAAAGATCTCCGGCTGCACCAGCAGGCCAGGTATGCCGCCGATGTACCCGGGAAAATCCTGGTCCAGAAGGAGCCGATCCACGTAAGGTGCCAATCTGTAGGTTTGGTTCTCTCGCCGCTCCAGGACCTCTGAGGCATAGGCGGAGCGGCACCACACCTGGACATAGAAAGGGTCCAGAGCTTTTTGTTTGGCGAGGGCCTCGGCGGTGATCCCCTGTGGATGCTTTGCAATCTCCTCGAGGAGTCCGAAACGCAAACCTATCTCCATGGTTCTCACACCTATGTATCCTGCTACCTGCGAAAGGAGCTTACCCGCCTGCTCGTGTATTGCCTGTTGTACCTCTTGGGGGGATGACCCTTGCTGACTCATAAGAAACCTCCTTGTTTATTATGTATTGGAAAGAAGAGGAGATATATGGAAAGATCTCGGTATCATCTACGCCCTGTTTCCCGTCTTAGGGGTAAGCGTGGCATGAGAATCCTTCATTAGGGATGAGGATACTACCACATTGTAGTATCTCAATGTCAAATGGCACCGAAGGAAGCCTGGGAGGGAAAAACACCAAAGAATCGGATCTTGATTATCCGATCTCCCTTTTTCTTTGAATTGCTTCGCCTTTTGCGGGATTTTGTGAACTTGTGAAATCTGTGTTGACAGGTTTTACGTGAACGGCACGTTTCCCGTTTTCACCATTACCAGGTTCGTTGGAATGCACGCCCAAGGTCTGTCGAGTGGTATCTGAGGCGAAAGCCCAATGCCTGCGACCGAGATGAAGTCAAAGAGTTTTAAGGGTTGTGAAAACCTCTTCGAATTTGAGATAAAGGTAGAACAGAACCGACTGGTGTCTGTCTTGACCGGGCGTCGAGTGGGCGTTGCCCGAACCGACAGATAGGTGGTTTAATGAGATTGATGCTGTTAGCGCAAGGTGGCTTGGTGCGCGGAGCTGTCATGAAGGACTTATGGACGAAAAGGGCGACCCCATCGAGAAAGGAGGAGGAGGAGGATGGATTTCTTGGAGCTGATCAAGAAGCGGTATAGCGTGCGGGCGTATAAATCGGATCCGGTCGAGGATGAGAAACTTGAGCAGGTGCTTGATGCGGCACGTCTGGCCCCGACAGCGGCCAACCGACAGCCCTTCCAGTTTATCGTCATCCACACGGCGGGTCGAGAATCTGAATTGAAGGGCATTTACCGGGCAGCGTGGTTTTCGCAAGCCCCTTTGGTCATTTGTGCCTGCGCTGTCCCACCGCAGGCATGGTCCCGGGTGGACAAGAAGAACTATAGCGAGGTGGATGTAACCATTGCCATGGATCATCTAATTCTTGCTGCCACAGAGCTTGGCCTCGGCACGTGTTGGATTGCTGCTTTCGACCCTGTGGCGACACGACAGTTGCTGGGCTTACCCGAAGAAGTCGAACCGGTGGCTTTCACACCCCTCGGCTATCCGGCGGATCAGCCTGGCGTCAAACATCGGAAAGCGCTTCCCGATATCGTGCGGTACGAACGGTGGTCGCCCAATTGACTTTACTCGACGCCATCCCAGCAATAGGTGCAGAGCCGGTCTTTGGGAAGACCGATTGCCTCCACGAGGTCCGGCATGCGCTGGTACTTCAGTGAGGTCAATCTCAATCTATTTCTAATCCTCTCAACCATGGTGTTGTATTTTTCCGAGTCGGGATTGGCGTATTCATCGAGGAATTTTTCACCGGTTCCCTCGATTTCATGGATTGCCTTTCTCGCTGCAAGGTCCAGTTCGGATCTCAACTGGGAAAAATTGAGGAACTTACAACTGTAGACAAGGGGAGGACAGGCCGGTCGCATATGGACTTCCCTCGCACCGCAGTCATACAGTCTCTGTATGGTATCTTTGAGCTGTGTGCCTCTGACGATGGAATCTTCAGCGAACAGTAACCTCTTTCCTTCGACCAGCTCCTGTACAGGGATGAGTTTCATTTTTGCGATGAGATCCCGCATTGTTTGATCCTGTGGCATGAAACTCCTCGACCACGTCGGGGTGTATTTGACGAAGGGTCTTCGGTAGGGTATGCCTGCTTCGTTTGCATATCCGATGGCGTGACCCGTCCCAGAGTCGGGTATTCCGGCAACAAGGTCTATTTCGACGTCGTCGTTTCTTGCCAGGGCAGCCCCGCACCTGTTCCTTGCGGCCTCAACATTGATCCCTTCGTAACTCGTAGCTGGATAACCATAATAGACCCAGAGAAAAGCGCAAATCTGCATCCTTTTTTCGGGCGGTTTTTTCTGCTCGACGACCTCTTCGGTTAACCGGACGATCTCGCCGGGGCCGAGGCACTTTGTCGGGGTGTACTCTAGATTTGGGAACGCACAGGTTTCGAGTGCCGCGGCATGACTTCCCGGCTTCTCACCCAGTACGATGGGTGTCCTTCCGAGCCTGTCCCGCGCAGCATAGAGCCCCTCTTCGGTGAGGAGCAGCACGGAGCAGGAGCCGTCAACTCTTTCCTGGGCGTTTTGAAGCCCCGCGGTGAAGGTGGATTCCTCATTTATCAGGGTCGCCACAAGCTCCGTTGGGTTGACCCCGCCTCTGCTCATCTCGGAGAAGTGTACCCCCTTGTTGGAGGCACGGCCTGCGAGTTCGTCGAGGTTGTTGATTTTCCCAACAGTGACAATGGCATAGGTTCCAAGATGTGATGCGATAATCAGCGGCTGGTCGTCAAAGTCGCTTATGACCCCTATGCCCATTGCGCCCCGGAGTTTCGGGAGGTCATCCTCGAACTTGGACTTGAACTGGGCGCTTTCGATATTGTGGATGACTTTCTTCAGCCCCTTCGGGCTTTTTACGGCAAGTCCCCCACGCTTTGTTCCGAGGTGGGAATGATAGTCGGTCCCAAAAAAAAGATCGTGAATGCAGTTGTCTCTCGTCGCTACGCCGAATAATCCGCCCATAGACTACTCCTTCGAATTTGGGATCAGACCCTAATGGTGAATTCCAAAACCAGCTCGGTTTCCCATACCCCTTATAGAATACTAAAAGACCGGGGTTTATTGTCGATGTCAAGGACCGTCATGTCAAAGTGGGCGTTGAGAAGACTCGGGGCCATCCAGCGACCCACCTGGCCCAATCCAATGAAAGTGATCCGTTTCACCACCTCTTCTGTTTTCATCACTCGCTCCTCACGTGGCAATGAAATGGACTCCACGAGAATTTGGTCAGCCGGTTCTCAATCCTAAAATTGTCCTTGTTTCATCTGGAGAGGCTACCTCTCGGCCATATTCTCGGGCAATTCGAACAATCCGATCCACCATCTGGGCATTGCTCTTGGCGAGGACACCGGCTTCATAATAGATATTGTCCTCGAGGCCGACTCTGATGTGTCCTCCCATGATCAACGCCATCATCGACGTCGGGAGGTGCCCTTTTCCGATTCCGATGACAGACCAGGTCGCGTTTAGGGGAATATGTTCATAGAGGTGCAGAAGAGATTTGGGGGTGGCCGGTGCGCCCCAGGGTGTCCCGAGAACAAATTGGATATGGAGTGGATCCTCAAGCTTCCCCTGGTCTCGCATGCGGATGCATGTCATAATCATTCCCATATCAAATACTTCCAGCTCGGGCTTAACCCCTTGTTGTTTCATTCTGTGGGCAGCCTGATCGACAAAGGATGGGGGATTCAGGAAAACGTCTCCTCCAAGGTTGATCGATCCAGCATCCAGAGAGGCCAGTTCTGGTTTCAAGGCCAGGGGTGCTAGCCGATCCTCGATCGGCAGGTTTCGTCCTGGAATACCACTCGTGGTCAAACACAGGAGAAGATCGGTTTTTTCCCTGAGAGGTTCTACAACCTGCCGGAAGAGATCTACGTCCTGACTTCCCTGTCCGGTTTTTGGATCTCGCACATGAATGTGGACAATCGCTGCTCCGGCCTGCCAGCACTCCATAGCCGATTGTGCAATCTCTTCACAGGTGATCGGGATATGAGGCGTCTTTTCTCGCGTGATTCTGCTTCCGGTGACGGCTGCGGTTATGATGACTCTGTCCAATAACCACTCCTGATATTCTCGTTCAGACCGATTGCATCATGATTCGGTTTCATAACACACTCTGAGCAGGATTTCAAAAGGGAAGTTACCCGGATCCAACTCCTCTTTGATAACGTCAGAAATCGATCAAAAACACGGGTAGCATTGTCAAAAGGCATTGACGAAAAGCATCAAAAGATATACCCCTTATCCGTCTTTTGTTGGGCGGAAGCTTTAGGGAGGAGGGAAAATGGTATTCTGGAATCTCAAAACCACCCGGTTGGAAGCGTTTAAACCTGGTATTATGAGCAGGGCAGAAATCGGAGTTAACCTGGTCATGGTATATATGGAAATCGACCCAGGAAGAGAAGATACTGGACATGAACACCCCTTCGACCAGGTCGGCGTTATTCTGGAGGGTCGGATGGAGATGTTTGTGGGTGCGGAGCGTAAGGTCCTCGATCGGGGTGATGCTTATTTCATCGCCTCGGGCCAGCGCCATGGGTGGAGGACTTTCAACCAAAAGGTTAAACTTCTAGATGTTTCCCAGACACAGAAAAGGTGATCTCGGGTCCCGATAAGAGAGACAAATCCATCGGTCTTCCAGACACTGATGCTCTCCTCACGTGACATCGATCGGCCATGACTCTAATCAAGAACCTCACCAATATTCCCCTTATCGATACCCATGTTCACGTTTTTCCGCCAAAACTCTCCCAGGCCATAAGGCAATGGTTTGAGACCAATGCATGGACATTCCATTACCAGGGCACGATAGAGGAGTTGATACAGCGTCTCTTCCGTAACGGTGTTACCGGCGCGGTCCTTCTGACATATGCTCACCGGCCTGGGATTGCTCATGAGCTCAACAGATTCCTCGGCCGGCTCATCCAGCAGTTTTCCAATGTGGCTGGTCTGGCCACGTTTCATCCAGAAGACGAAAAACCTCGGACCATTTTGCGGCAGGCCTTTGAAAAATTCGGCCTCTGCGGGGTAAAACTCCATTGCCATGTTCAAAAGACGGCTCCCGATGACCCTGTTCTTTTTCCTGTCTATGAGGCCATTCTTGAATTCGACGGTATTTTGAATATCCATGCGGGACGAGAGCCTGCCCTAAAGGCCTACGGACTCGATGTCAGGGCTATCACGGGGGCAGATCGGGTGGAAGAGGTCTTACGGCGCTACCCGAATCTGAAGATGATCATCCCACATTTGGGATTCGATGAATTCGATCGATTCTATTCCCTTCTGGACCGATACCCGAACCTCTATCTCGACACAACCATGATGATGGGAGGGTTTTTCCCCGTATCCGTTGACCCGAAACAGCTCATTAGGTATGCAGACCGGATCCTCTACGGATCGGATTATCCCCATATTCCCTATGGATTGGAAACAGAAGTGGAGGCTATTTTGGGTATGGATCTGGGGGAGGAGGCCACTCGGAAAATCTTCTTTGAGAACGCAACGAAACTCTTTCCTATCGCACCAAGGCTGAAATAGAATTTGATTTCCATTTCTCCCTGAGATTCGGAGATCTCGGGAATCCTTTTTCCCAGTGAGCGATCTGGGAGATTCAATACCTCCGCGACAGGTGAGTTTAGTTATCTTTTTGCTGACAGGCCGGCAGTGAGAGGTTCTAGAAAAAATAAATCAGAGGGGTGGGCCCTTATTGTCTCCCCTCATACTCGAGGGTGACGGTCACGGTCCGATTGAGAGCCCGGCCCTCAGGCAGATTATTGTCATAAAGGGGATCGTAAGGGCCTGCCCCCATATGGAAGACCCGCTCACTCGCCGCGACCCCGGTGGCCATGATCTGGTCATACGCCGCCTTTGCTCGTCGCTGTGAGAGGGCTACATTGTATACTTCTTTCCCAATTGTGTCCGTGTGGCCCACAATCTTCACCATGGCGTCGGGAACCGTCCTGATTCTGTCGATGATGCGATCCGTGACGGCCTTGTTCCGATCTTTTATGTCTGCACGGTCAAAATCGAACAGGATCAGTGCATATTTTTCAAGTACCCTGTACCCGAGTTTTTGGGCAACCCGCTCCTCCCGCTTTATAAAACGAACAGAAGAAGTCGCAGCCGATTGCAGGGTCTGCCCCTTTTTGTCTTCGACCTCGACCCCTGCCTGGATAATGGTGTACCTTCTGAGATTACTGAGTCCAACTTCGTTCACATTGAACGTATGTACCGGAGGGAGATCTCCGCTACCATCGACGGATTTGAGTACTGATCCATCGCCTTTCAGTTCAATCGTCCAGTAAGAGATGTCATATCCGCCCTGGATTTGGGGCAAGATTCTGATCTCTTTTGCATCAGTGATTTCTTCAACGTACGTGCTTTGCACAGTGTCGAGGATTCCTGGGAAGTCAGAAAGGATCTCCACGCGCTGGTTTTCAGCTCTTCCCTCTGCCACGCTGCCGGTACTTGCAACGGCCGGAAGGTTCCGGGCCTCCAACTCCATCCGAGACGAATCGATCCCCCATATGTACCTCAGATACGCTCGAACGGCTTCCGCACGGCTTCTCGAAAGATCGGTCCTCCCCCGTTCCACTCCCCGATTTGAGTTACAGCCGACGATTTTTATGGTAGCTTCGGGATTTCCGACCAGGCGCTTGGCAATAATGTTCAGAACATGGTGATACTTCTCCATTGTGCCTTTCAAATTGCTTTCATCAAAGGCCTTTGTCTCTGCCTGGCTAGTGAGAAGCGTGTACCGGTCGGGGATGTCGCTTTCACCGATCTCAAAGAATACATAGTTCAAGAGGGGCGAACTATCGATCGTGGTCAATTCTTCAATGGTCAGGTGCCTCGGCTCCATGGTCACCGATCCGTGGGGTGGGCCGACGAGTTCGTGAATCACCTCTTTTTTCGAGACTCTCACTGGTAGTATGGCGGCAGTTTCGTGGGTGTCATTATGGATGTCTGCTACTCTGATTCGGGCCTCAAGTCTACTGTAGTCGGTCAACCTTTCCTGGCCAAATTCGTCCAGGGAGAAGGAATAGAAGGTTTTAAGGTCGTCTGTGCCCTTCAGGGTCTTCACCTCCTGATTGTCCGACAGGATAGTCAGCTCCCAGCTGGAAAGGCCGTATTCAGCCACGATCTGAGGCGTGATTTTTATCTCAGTCGTCTTGTTTGCCTCGACGATAAACTCTTGGGCCGCCTCTTCTCGCATCTCCCTTGAATCGAATATGATTTCTACCCGCTGATTTTCTGGTCGGCTGCCGACGACAATCATTGGGGTGGGATAGGCAGGCAGATTTCGCGCTTCCAATTCCATGCGGGAGCTGTCTATGGCCCAGACATTGGATAGATAATCCCTTACTGCCGAAGCCCGTTGCTCCGAAAGATCGACCCTGTCCTTCTCCACGCCCGTGTCAGAATTACAACCGACGATACGGATCCGGGCCGAGGGGTTGTCGGTTAGTTTCTTACCGACAAGGTTCAGGACGTTGTGATAGCGATCGAGTGCCGTCGTCAGGCGCGTTTCATCGAAGGTTTTCACCTGAGCCCTGTCCGTGAAAAGCACATAATTCCCGGAAATCTCACTTTTCCCTGTTTCAAAGAAGACCGTACTCGCCAACGGCGCACCGCCTATCATGGTCAGCATGTCAAATCTCAGCTCAGCAGGTTCCACAGCCAGTGTTCCATGGGGTGGATCAAGAATCTTGTAGGAGACCACATACCGGTAGAGGAGGGTGGTTGTAAAAGATTGAAAAATAGGAAGAAGCTCTGTGGCCGATTTAGCCTTCCAGATACGGCCGCCACGAACCTCTGCGAAGGATTTGAGAAAGGGATCCATTTTCGATCTCGGCATGTAATCGACGCTGTAGGCCTCAAGATTTGAGATTCCTTTTGCTTCAAAGTCGACGACAGAACTTTTGAAACCACTGTTGATATCCTCACCGTCTGAAAAGACCACCAGAAATTTCTGATCCTTTTTCGGCATCCGACGGATGATATCGAGGCCGGCTACCATGGCTTCATATAGGTAAGTTCCACTCGTTATTCCCGGCCCGAAAGCATGCTCGAAAAAGTCTCGAAGTTTAGACGCTTCATTGGACTGGAATGTTTTTGTGTGGAGTGTGTGTTGTTTGAACTGCATGGTTTCTTTTTCTGCAAAAACGACCGCGTGGATATTGTCTATCGGCCTCACGGTCTTGAAAAACTCCTCCAGGGCAGAAAGAAGGGGATTTACCGCTTGACGCTGTTTCATGGAAAAGGAGTTATCCACCACGAGGACGATGTTCAGGGGCACCTCCTTGCTGGTCTCAAGGGTTTCAGCAGAGAGTATCTTTGCCTTCTTGATGCCCTTTTTGACGACAAAATCTTCTGGTGTCAGCCCCCGGACAGGGTTTTCATCCGCATCGAGGACCGAGACTAAAAGCTTGTTCTCCTCGAGAATCTGATAGATTACTTTGGCCGCCCGTTCCGGGGTGGTAAGGACCTGTATCATATCCTCTGCCGCGTAAGAGTCCAACAAAAACGGACCACTCAAGACCGTAAGCAACACAAAGCGTAGTAACTTTTTCATCTTTCTCCCCGCGTGTTTTGAAAAGTCGAAAGATTTAGAGGGCTTGTTCCTGAGCAGTCAAAGTATCACCAGGTTCTTGCCCTGTCAACACCGGGAGAAGAGGAAAGGAGAAATGGGTTCTGTTCGACCAAATTGCCGTACTCTCGGGGATCGTTCATATTCTCCGAGCTTCCCTTAGAGCCGACTGGGTGACGTTTGAAGCCTCTTTTTGACACGGCTCGTGGATCTGGTAAAATACTCGAACCTGACCTGTGCGATCTCGATGGCCATTGGATTTTAGTGAAAACCATTCTATTTTCGGCGCATGGGCCGCCAGAAGAGATCGACCCCTGCCAGCAAGACGTGAGCTATGTTTAAGGACGCTAGGTTTGTAAGCTGTGGGACTTTCGAGAAACCCGGGCCGATAGGGAGAGCACTTCGGTTGTTCCTTGGCTGTCTCTTCCTCTACTCTTTTACCCTGATAGTGGCTGACTTTAGAGAGTTAACTGGTTTGGCCATTCCAAGGCATCCGATGATCTGGTTCGGGGTCGGGCTGAGCCTCTATGTTTTGGGGGATGCTATTAATGTTGGTTTCACCCGCAGCTGGCGACGGTGGCCGCAGCTGGGCTTTGCCGTCGTGGGGGTAGGAGCGATTGTTTTCGATCTCCTGACATATGGGAGTTTCTGGGGACCTCCGTTAGGTTTTCTTATCTTCTTTCTCCTTATCTATGTCACTGGCCACCTTGGGGCATCGTTTATTCTGGCTGGAATCCTCGCCACTCCTGGGTGAGAGTTGAGGGCCATCCCCCACGTGATTGGAAGGATCATCAGGCGTGAGAGCGAAGAGCATCCCTGACGGGGTGGTTTGACCCGCCTGGATCGGTGGGAGAGGCGCCGGTGGGAGATCCGTGGTTTGTCATGATACAAATAGGCCAGGGAAGCTTGACCGGCTTGGAAGAGCAAAACACTGGCACTGCCCAGGGTAGGCCGATGGCGTCGGAAAAGGTCCGTGCGCCGAGCGGGGTACGATGAAGACATCGTCTGTTGTCCAGCTCCTATCGATATGCCTCCTTAACTTACTCTTTTTTGGAAACGCCCTGACCTTTCATGAGGGCGACCACATCTGGGATGAAAGAGGGACCATTCTGCGGATTTCGCCCGATTCGGCGTGGTATGTGATTGTCCCGGATTATGACAAAGCGCAGAGATTCGCACCGATCAATCTCCCGGAGGGTTTTAGACGGGATGGACCGAGGGTGATTTTCAGTGGCAAAATCGGCGACATACCTGCTACCGTGAGATTGTTTGGAACGCCATTCGAGATCACCCGGATAGATGCGTTGGATTGACTATGAGAGGGGTCTAACGACCCTCTCATGAGGGGATATGGAAGGAGCACGCCATGAAGGATTTAAGCATTGCCGTTGTTGGTGTTGGCGCTACAGGTTCGGTTTTGGCTGCGGCGCTGCTGAGCACGGACCCTCACGTCATGCTCGTCGACCCCAGGCCCGGTTTGGAAGGAGAGCTTAAGAATAAAGGGATCAGGGTTTCCGGGGCGATCTCTTATGCGGTTCGGGTCCCCCATTTCTTCTCTCGGATTGCGGATATGGGAGACTTAAGGCCAAATCTCATTTTTCTTTCCACCAAGACGTTTCACCTCTCTCAGGTGTTGGAAGAACTGGAGGATGTGTTTCGATCCGGAACCAGGATCGTCAGCACCCATAATGGCCTCGGAACGGAGGACCTCATTGCGGAGAGATTCGGTGCAGATGCAGCTTTCCGGATGTCTTTGAATTACGGTGCCGCATTGAATGGGCCGGGGCAGGTGAGGGCGACCTTCTTCAATAGACCGAACCATCTTGGAGGTTTGACCAGAGAAAACTCCCAGTTCGGGGCGCAGGTTGCTAAAATTCTTACCGAGAGCGGGTTGGACACCGAATTTGTCGATGACATCAAGCTATATGTATGGAAGAAGATGATTATGAAATGTGCCCTGGCACCGCTATGTGCGATCACTGACAGGACGATAAAAGACGCATTGGATTTTGCCCCCACCAGAGAAATTGCCGATGCCTGTTTCAGGGAGGCCCTTGCTGTGGCCAAAGCAGAAGGCTACGACCTCGGGGAGGGCTACCTCGATCAGGCCTTGGGTTACCTGGAGAACGTGGGCGCCCATAAAGATTCGATGTGTCAAGACATTGCCAATGAGACGCCGACGGAGATCGATTTCCTGGGGGGGAAGATCGTGGAATATGGTCGTGCCAGGGGAGTCCCGACCCCCTGCTACCTGACCATGACCAATCTGGTCAAAGGCATTGAGGCGAAGTATTTGAGAAAATAGAATCCCTTAGTCTGTGCCGTCTGTTTTCACGCCCTGAGTTCACGTGTCAGTCCGCTGCATAGAGACTTTTTGTACAGGTCGATCCATTTCTTGATTGCCCGGACTAAGAACCCGGAACAAGCCTCTGCTATCCATGGTTAATGCTTCTTTTTCCTCAAATCGAGGATCATTCCCGCGGCGATTTCCGCGGCCTTGCCGCAGACCACAGGGCAGCCCTTGGGGCCGTGGCCACCGACTGCCAGGAAAGCCTCAAATTCTTCTTGTTTATGGAGTCTGAAGGATTTGCCGTAGAGAATCTTATGTATTTCACCACAGTTCGTATGGCCCACTTCTTTTTCGAATTTTTCATAGATTTCACCGCAGGGCTCCATGGCCGCCCGGTACTGTTCCACATCTTCCATTTTCTCCCGTCCGACCACCTGGCATACGGCCATGATAGCGGCTATGAGCGCTCCACATGTCTCGCCCCTTCGAGCGATTCCGCCTGCCAGGCCGCTTGCCGCTCTGAGAGCTCCCCTGTCCTCTAAATCCAGGGTTTTTTGCAAGGCTGCAAGAACGGATTGGCAACAGCCGCTATACTCCATCTCATATTGGAAAGCCCTTTTTCGGCTCTCCTCAAGCAACTTCTTTCTGCTGGTTTTCATGGTCCAGTCTCCCATCGTGGGCCTGTTGGTTAAAACTATCCCTCCTGATCTCAGCTTTTCAAGGGTTTTTGCGACGGTATTGTGGAGGACCGAATTTTTACGAGACGGAAGGGCGGGTGGTCAAGGGGGAGCCGAGAGGATGGAGCAGAGAGGGTCCGTTTCGAGAATCCTCTTTCGAGTCCAGGGCTCTTCCCTTTTTGGGGCCACGATTGTAGAAGGAGATAAGGGGGGGGTTGCACTTTTCAAACACCTCTTTCCAAAGGATAACCTCGAAAAATGATTGACCGCATTAAAGGCCATTAGGAAAAGGCAAGAGAATTTCCTGAGGTCGAGCGGGGAGGGCGCCAAGGGCACAGGGCCGATGGAGGAAAGACGATTTTTTTTTCCCAAAAAACTTGACAAATCAGATTATTCTGATTATACTGAATAGTCAGAAAGACTCCCAAACTTTGCTTATGAGGTGTCGAAAAATGGCTCAAAAAAACAGAGAGACCTCTTCCTCCCTTTTGGAGGCCGCTCGAGTTGGCTGCTGTAAGGTCGAGTCGCTCATCACTGTAGACGAGAGGGGCCAGATGGTGCTTCCCAAAGACATAAGGGACAAGGCAAACATCCAACCAGGGGATAAACTGGCCCTTGTGAGTTGGGAAAAAGAGGGAGAGGTGTGTTGCGTCTCTCTCATTAAGGCCGATGAACTTGTGGGAATGGTAAAGGGCCTGCTCGGGCCTATGATGAAGGATATTCTGTCCGCATGATCAGATAA
The DNA here is from genome assembly GCA_964348095.1 of uncultured Thermodesulfobacteriota bacterium. Classification (GTDB taxonomy): domain Bacteria; phylum Desulfobacterota; class BSN033; order WVXP01; family WVXP01; genus WVXP01. The sequence goes on from CAYGBK010000104.1 coordinate 15,142, forward strand.
AAAGATAGGAGGTTTCTAAACATGAATGGCGAAAGGGTCAAAAAAATGGTGAGGGAGAGTTATGGCAAGATAGTGAGCCGAGGTAGTTCGTGTTGCGGCCCTGCGAAATCGGTCTGCGGAGGCACTGATCCTGCGACCGATACCAGCAGAAAGATCGGGTACACTGACAAGGATCTGGGAACAGTGCCAGAAGGCGCAAATCTCGGACTGGGGTGTGGAAACCCGGTCGCTCTCGCGACTCTCAGAGAAGGTGAAACAGTTCTCGATCTGGGTTCCGGAGCGGGATTCGATTGTTTTCTCGCCTCCAAGAGGGTTGGTGATCGGGGGAGAGTTATTGGTGTTGACATGACCCCGGAGATGGTGGACAAGGCAAGGGAGAACGTGAGGAAGGGGGACTACCGGAACGTAGAGTTCAGGCTTGGAGAGATCGAAAACCTGCCAGTTGCCGACAGTACTGCAGACGCAGTCATTTCGAATTGCGTGATCAACCTCTCTCCAGACAAAGAAAAGGTCTTCCAGGAAGCATTTAGGGTGTTAAAACCAGACGGCAGACTTATGGTATCAGATATCGTATTGTTGAAAGAACTTCCAGATCCTATAAAAGAGTCTGCAGAGGCGTATGTGGGCTGCGTTTCCGGTGCGATCGGGCGAGACGAATACTTAAGGGCCATCGAGGCGGTAGGGTTTGAGAAGGTGGAGGTGTTAGACGAGACCTCTTTTCCAATCGAGTTTATCCTCAACGATCCCCTTGCCAAATCGGTGATTGAGAAATCGAAGATTCCGCGGGACAAATTGAAAGAAGCCGACAGAGCGATTGCCAGCATAACAATCTGCGGGTCGAAGCCAAGCAGGGCAGGGGGGTGACTGCTACAGGGCAGACATTTCCCGTCAGTAAGCCGGAGCACGGTCACTGTAGGGTAAGACACTTGACGAGAGGATAGGACCCGCAAATCAAAAGGGTATTCGGAGAAACTGGAGGAGCGCAAAGCTTCTTTCTCCTGGGATTTCGAAGATTCTTAACCGTGTGATGGTTGATAGGCCGCGGTGGGAGCGGGTGTGATGTATAGACTCCGGCGTTTTCGATCCTCCATTGTGATTTGCCGTCTTCCTGGCATTTTCATGCACTGGAAATCCTTCCAAATATACCATTGATCTGGGTAAGTATAGACGAGACCTTCAAACTTTTTCAGGACTCTCTCCTCCAGATTCTTGACAGTAAACCCATCTGCGCCACTTAGATCATCAATCTCCACCGTGTAGCTCCCTGCGTTGTCTCTCCTGACATAGCCAAACAAAACCGGAGCCCTGGATCTTTTGTGGAGGATGGCCACTGTCCGATCTACCTGGAAGGCGGTATGGAAGAGATCAATGCTCCTTGTGGAATCGGCTTTCCAACACGCCACCTCGTCGCACTGTGTTATCAAGATTCTCTCCTCCCTCAGTGCCGAAATGGCCATGAAGAAGCTGTTCTTTTCATTCGCGTCGATAATTGTCGCCCTGACGCTTTTTGCTTTTTCCTCAGATTTCTTTCTGAGTCTCTCTGTCTTGAATTTAGCGACGATGGCAACGGGATATCCAAGAAGGGTCAGGAACCCAGGCAGAAACTCCACAGCGCCGAAATGGCAGGACACGAGAATCAACCCTTTTTTCCAGGCAAGAGCTTCTTCAAGGAGTTTCCTTTCGGGGAGGCGAATTCTTTCCAGGAAATACCTTTTCCATCGATGGTTGTCGCTACAGGCGAGAAAGAGTTTCTCGAAATAGTGGTCGAATATGCCCTTCAAAGTGAGCCTGAAGAGGAGATCAATCTCTCTTGTGCGGCGATTCCTCTCGAAGACTTCTTCAATGTTGGTCCTGATAAGTCGCCTTTCCTGCCCCCTAACCAAGAAGTAAGCTGCCGTCAAAAGTCTCAAGAGCTGATAGGAGACCACCCATGGGAGAACCCTGACCATGGTCATGAATAGGTGAGACTGCAAGAAATTGCTCAGCCCCCTATCTTGAATCTCTCTCACCCCCAGGAATGCCATTTAAGCTGTGGGACAGTCGCCAAAATACCAGAGAGAAATGATGGGTAGGAGCCTCCTCGTGAACGGTCTTTGCCTGCCTGACATTCGATTCTCCTGTCCCCTGGAGGTATAGGACGGCAAGAAGGGTGCCGCGATGGATTGAAAGAGAGATGACACTCCTGATCGATAAAAAAGTTTATAATATTAAATACTTATCTACTTTTAATCGCCTCGCCAATGAGAAGACGTTGCCTGCTCCGTTACAATTCGGGTAATTCCAGTTTCCAAATGGTCACCCTAGAAAGCGGGAAAGGACGCTCTGAGAGCGAATCAAGATTTTTTCGGCAAAATATCCAAGCACAGTGAACGTCTCCAGAATTTCTCACAGAGCACACAGAGCCTCAGAGAGAACTTCCTCTGGATTGGTGAGAGGCCAATCCAGAGGAAATCACTTGGCCTAATTTTTCCTCTTAAATTAGGCCAAAAGCCTGGTCCATCAGTTTTCTCACTCTGCGAACTCTGAGAGCTCGAGCGACCCTGAGCAGGGCCGAAGGGGAGCGGGCGAGAGGAACTGGTGCTTTAGTGGAAGTC
>CAYGBK010000105.1:0-32394 GCA_964348095.1 uncultured Thermodesulfobacteriota bacterium
AGTGGAACCAAGATCTTTTTAGTTTTTTCCATAATAACGGCCCTCCCTGAATAGGAGATTCTTCTATCTGGAACAATTATCGACTTTGTACAATGAATTTGGTGGATCTCTGAGCCTAATGAAGGCTTCCATTTTTCATCCCTCCTTTCGAGGCCTTCCCTGCCAATGTCCCATCAAGCCTAGGATACCTCACGATACCCCATAGATTTGTTTGGGAGAGAGCGGGCGAGAGAAACTGATGCTTCAATGGAAGCCCGCTTTCATCCGACAAGAGCCGAAAAAGGGGATTGGCGAACGGCCCGGGCAACACCAACCGCATTTATCCACAACCGGCCCTCAGGGACGTGGGCGTCCATAAAACTGAGGTAACTCCTCACGGGGTTTTCCTTGACAGGCTTCCCGAATATCTGATAAACGACTCTCCTTGAAGCTTTTTGCGCTATGCCTAAAGATCGTATAGTATTGGTATGCAATCGACATTGGGAGCCTGAGTCCTTCGATTCATCAATTTGATGACGAGCTTGTTCACTCAGGACTTTGTGCTGAGCATTATGGGTCTAACCGTACCCTATGGGCGAATGGACGCACTAAGGCAGACTTCGTAACGATGCGAAAAAAGAGAAAAAACTTGGTGATCGCTATTGATGGCCCATCTGGGGCAGGGAAAAGCACAGTTGCAAGAATCCTGGCGGACCGACTGGGATACTTGTATGTGGACACTGGGGCCATGTATCGTGTCGTGGCCCTAATGGCAAAACAAGCGTCGTTGGTCTTCAGTGACGAGACAGGACTACGAAACTTGTGCCGTTCTATCGAGATCGAGTTCGAACGGCACGACGAAGGGATCCGAGTCTTATGCAACGGGGTGGATGTCACAGAGGAGATACGAAATCCCGATATGAGCCTTCTCGCCTCTGATGTGTCCCGGATCCCGGGCGTCCGGGAGTCTTTGTTGGAGATTCAGCGAGAGTTCGGGAAAAAAGGTGGGGTAGTCCTCGAGGGGAGAGACATTGGAACGGTCGTTTTTCCGGAGGCGGAGTTGAAGTTTTTCCTTGACGCCCACCCGCGAGTTCGAGGTCGCCGGCGTTACGAGGAATTCAGGGCCAAGGGCAAGAAAGTGAATCTGGATAAGACGATTCAGGAAGTGAAGCGGAGAGACGCCCGGGACCGGACCCGTGCCCTTGCGCCTCTCAAGAAGGCTGAGGATGCAATTCTCATCGATACCACCCACCTCAGTGTGGATCAGGTTGTCGAACGGATGGTTCGGATTTCATTTGAAAAATTGGAAGCTTACAAATCTTAAGGGAAGAAATGGTTTGTCTTTCTTACGATTCTATGCTATATTGTTGCGAATTGGCGTCCAGGGGGTAGTTTTTTGATGGAAAAAGATCGGATTCCGTCTGAGAAAGAGGACAGAGATTTGGCTAGTAAGGCGGATAGGCAGACGGAGAGCTCCAAAGAGGAAGAGAGCTTCCAGAAGCTCTATGAGGAGAGCCTGAAGTCTGTCGAGGTCGGGGAGATCGTAAAGGGTGTTGTTATTGGAGTAAATGAGGATTTCGTCACCGTTGACATCGGTTACAAGTCAGAAGGACAGATTCCAGCTAGTCAATTCCGCACAAAGGATGGTCAGATCTCTGTTAAAGAAGGAGATCAGTTAGACGTACTGGTGGAGAGGAAAGAGATTGAAGATGGATTGGTTGTCTTGTCCAAGGAAAAGGCGGACAAGATGCAGGCCTGGCGTGAGGTTAGCCAGGCCTGCCGCGAAGGAGAAGTCGTTGAGGGGGAGGTCGTTGCAAAGGTCAAGGGAGGTCTCACGGTTGATATCGGAATATCAGCCTTTCTGCCTGGTTCACAAGTAGATGTCAGGCCAGTTCGAAACTTAGACAGATTCCTCGGACAGAAATTTGAATTTAAGGTGATCAAATGTAACCTCAAGCGAAACAATGTGGTGCTGTCTCGCCGGGCCCTTCTCGAAGAAAGAAGAAGAGAGCTGAGGGCTCAGACCCTCAAGACACTTCAGGAAGGTGAGATTCTGGAAGGCATAGTGAAGAATATCACGGATTATGGTGTCTTCATTGACCTCGGGGGCATTGATGGGCTTCTTCACATTACCGACATTTCGTGGGGGCGAATCAGCCATCCCTCTGAGAAGCTCTCCATTGGAGACCGAGTCAAAGTCAAGGTGCTTCACTATGACCCAGATACTGAAAGGGTTTCACTGGGCTTGAAGCAGACTACGCCAGATCCTTGGGAACACGCTGTGCAGGCCTATCCAATCGGCGGCAGGGTCAAGGGCAAGGTCGTTAGCGTTACGGATTACGGTGCGTTCGTGCAGCTGGAAGAAGGGATCGAAGGGTTAGTCCATGTCTCGGAGATGTCGTGGACTAAGAAAATCAAGCACCCGTCAAAAATTGTGGGCCTAGACGATATCATCGAAGCGGTTGTTCTCGACATTGATCCGGCTAAGAAGAGAATTTCACTGGGGATGCGTCAGGTAGAACCTAATCCCTGGACGGTCATCGAAGATAAATATCCAGTGGGAGCTAGGGTCTCGGGTAAAGTGAAAACCATAACCGATTTTGGTGTTTTTGTGGGTGTCGAGGAAGGAATCGACGGGCTGATCCATGTCTCGGAGATGTCATGGACGAAAAAGATAAGAAATCCTTCCGAGATGTTCAAAAAAGGTCAAGACGTGGAGGCTGTTGTCTTAAGTATAGACAAGGAAAATGAACGGTTTTCCTTGGGAATTAAGCAATTGGAGTCCGATCCATGGGAAGAGATCCCGCAGAAATACCGGGTTGGAGGTAAAGTGAGGGGAAGGGTAACGAACATTACGGATTTTGGCGCATTTATTGAGCTGGAGCCTGATATCGAAGGGTTGGTTCATGTCTCCGAGTTGAGTAAGGAAAAGGTCAACAGCCCCTCCGACGTTGTGACTGTGGGCGAAACGGTTGAGGCGGCCGTCATTAATGTGGATCCACGGGAAAGGCGCATCGGTCTGAGCATAAAGAACCTTAAAGAGAGGGATGAAAAGGAGGAGTATGAGCGCTATCTCTCTGAACAATCGCCAACAAGTTCATCACTAGGTGAACTGATTCAGAGGGAGATGCAGAGAAAATCGAACGAAAAGAGCGTTGACCACGAAAAGAATTCCGACGAGGTCATAGAGGGTGATCAAAAGGAGTAGGGCGTGTTTGCTCCTCTCTTTCTCTGCCTGTGGTGACAAAGCCGCATCCCGGGGTTTTCCACACGTGGCAGACCGGGAATGACGAATACCCTTTAACGCGTTATTCTCAGCAGTTACATGTAAGATCTAGAGAAGAAAGGATGTGAAGTTTTTTTCACCTCATAGCGTCCAATTTTGTCATTTCTCTCGGGCGGATCATTTCAGAAATACCTCTTCACCCAAATAATTTCTCACACCTTTCAGGCATTTTCTGTCCCACACAAAACCGAGCGGCCATTTTGCGGAACCCCTTTTTCTTCGGATAGATTCGGTTGGTAAAGGGACTTTTGCCCTATGTCACCAGGAGCTGGCACCGGGGAATTCCAGTTCGTCATCAGCGACCCCGTTCGAATCTCTCCTTGATAGCCACCCAATCCATTCCGCAATTGCAGAACGTTGGCAATATTATTGCATGGTCCGGCACCATTGATCATATCATCAACCCAGGAAGGACCGTCCGGCTAGGACATTTTGACTGCCACGGGAGAGGGAGTCTTCACAATGAGCCAAGACCCTAAACGGGAAGGTGAAAACTACCGAATTGTGTTTCTCGGAGTTACGGATCCTTCAGATGCCAACATCCAGGCTTTTTCAGAGAAGCTATCGAGACAATTCCAAATTCCAACCGAAAAGGCCCTTCGCATCATAAGAAGTGCTCCCATGGTGATAAAGAAGAATGTTCCCAGGGCCAAAGCGGAGCGATACCAGCAGTTCTTCATGAGTTTGGGGGGGCAGGTCAGGATCGAGCGGATGGACGGTGGCACTGAAGGTCAACCCGTTCGGGTGGCGACCTCGAAGGTCGATGGTTTGGAGACGACGGCCATCGGGCCCCAGGGGACCACCGAGAAATCGCCCGATCTTGTCCAGCCGGGGAGCGACTCGACGGCGAAAGCCTATGATGATGCGATTGCGTCCGCCTACGAGGAGGGTTTTACTCCACCAACCCCCGGCCTGACAAAGAGCTCTGGCCCTCCAGGCTTTGTGTGCCCCCAGTGCGGAGAGGCACAACAAAAAGCCGTGGAATGCGTAAAATGTGGGGTCATTTTTGAGAAATACGAACGGCTGGCTGAGGCTGCTGAACCCGCCGAAGCCGAAGTTTATGAGGAAAATGGCGAAGTAGAACCAATCCCGCGGGATATGGAGGTCAAGATAGAACACGCCGGATTCTGGATTCGGGCGGGCGCATACATAATCGACAACGTCTTATTGATCTTTGCGTTTTTGGGTCTGGCTATAGCATTATTCTTGATTTTTGGCGCCTTTAGAAATCCGTCTGTTATTGTCGTACTTCAGCCGCTGCTGATCCTGGTTTCTATCGTTATGCCCTTCGCCTACTCGGTCTATTATCTGGGCAAAAGAGGGTATACACCGGGAAAGGGTTTCCTGGGACTCCAGGTCATCCGTCAGGATGGAACTGGCATGACCTATGGAGACGCTGCGATCAGAACCTTTTCGTATATTCTCTCATTGATTCCGATGAACCTCGGCTTTCTTTGGGTAGCCTTCGATCCGAACAAGGAAGGGTGGCATGACAAGATCGCGAAAACTCAGGTGATCAAAGCGGAAGAAGTTCCGGCGTGGCGCAAGTGGGTAGCGCTCTTGCCGGTGATTCTTGTTCCGGTCCTGGGGATTGTGGCAGCCATCAGCGTTCAAGTTCACATGAAGTATAGCTCTCGGGCAGACGTGATTAAAGCGTGGAGCGATATGCAGACTGTGAAGACCCATTTGGAGGAGCATTACTATCGGTACGAAAGGTATCCTTCCACGGGCGAATTTCAATCCTTCCTCGTAAGCAGTTTGGGGCGGATTCCGAGTGATCCTTTCAACAACCAACGTCCTTACAGATACCAGTCTGACGGTTACACGTTCACCCTCTGGAGCATCGGCCCCGACCGCCAAGACAACCATGCCATGATTCGCTACGAGCCTTCCAATTCAAGAGGTTTTGCGCATAAGGGCGACATCATCTTAACGTCTGATCCAGAGATCGATGAGGGTGAAGAGCTATTCGAAACCATGCCGGACGGATCCGATCCCGGCGATGAGATTCTCTCAATTACGCCTTCCCGCCTTTAGTCCTGTGTGATAAGATTTCATTGAGATCACCTGAAAGGTCACCTTCGTCTTGACCTCATTGTGGGGCAAAATCGTAACTCACACCGATTTTGATGGTGTGGTATCCGCGGCCATCTGTTCTTTCTGCCTAGGCATCAATGACATAGTCTTCGCAGGGCCCGTGGCAATCAACCGAAACACAATAACCGTGTCTGAACGGGACGTGGTTTGTGACCTTCCCTATCCCCTCCAATGCGGCCTTTGGTTTGACCATCATCCTGGAAATCTTGAGGATCTCAGGCTGAGAGGATACGATCCCGCACGGGTGCCTGGGCGGTTTGATCTGAAAGACAGTTGCAGCCGAGTCGTTTATGAATACTTCTCCCCAGAAATCGAGTTGCCCCTTTATTTTGAGGGCACCGTTAAGAGCGCAGACACGATCGACGCTTTCCGATTCCGAGACATAGAGGACTGGAAAAAAGAGACACCTGGGAAGGTGGTAGACTACGCTTTGAAGGTGTCCGGGCCTTCGAGAGACGGAGACCTCCTCAGAAAAAAGCTGGTTTTCTTGCTGAGAGACAATCCCCTGGAAGTCGTCGCCGCAAACCCTGAGGTGAAAGAGCAGTATCAAGCCTATAAGCGTCAGGAAGAGAGTATGATGACCATCATCCGTGAGGCCTCTTACTTTCTGTCTGAAGATCCGGGGGGTGACCTCATCATTATCGATCTGACCCGATACAAGAAACGGCCCTCTGTGATGAGAAACCTCGCCTTTATCCTGTATCCCTCATCACAGGCCGTCGTTGAAATCCGGAGTCTCTATGATCGGGGAGTCAAGACGAACAATTTCAATATCTCCATCTCATTGAGTCCTAACGTTGACTCGACGAACTCTCCAAGAAACTTAGGAGAAATGATGAGGGAACTTAACATCGGTGATGGCCATAAGGGCGCTGCCGCGGGGACGGTCAATTGCCGGTCCAAGGATCAGATGATTCGAAGGAAGGACGAGATTCTGAGGGAGATACTACATCTCTGGAGCGGTGGCTAACAAAGATTTGATGCGAAGAATCTGGCCAGCGGATGTTGAAAAGCCCGCTCTTCCCGGCTCTGAAGTTCTTTGCTGGGGCGGTCATCGGTTGTCAGTGGTATGGCGTAATCTGAATCGGTAAATTCCGAGAGAATCGTTCCAGTTGTTTTGCTATGCTCCTGAACGTGAGATTTTGATGGGTCAACAACAGACTCGGGAAGACGAACAACGGGCCCGACACAGTCGATAAGAACTGTGAGCGACAGAGCTTTGATTTGTTCTGGGAGTCCCATATTCTTATTCTTCAACTCCCGTAAACACATCTGAAATCTGAGTAGGGCTCAATAGAGATAGGCAAGGGGTCGTTAGCTGGCCGGGGATTGACATACCGTGAACATAGACACAAAAGAGAAATCCGAGGGTCGACGCTATCCGCGAAGTCCCATACCGGCTGTCGGTGCTGTTGTCGTCAAGGGCAGGGATGTGCTTCTCATCGTGAGGGGTAATGATCCTGGCCGGGGGCGATGGTCGATCCCCGGCGGAGCCATTCTCCTAGGGGAGTCGTTGGAGCAGGCGGTCGTCCGAGAGATTACGGAAGAGGTCAACATCGTGGTAGAGCCGGTTGGTTTGGTGAAAGCTGTGGATCGGATCGTTCGTGATGAAGAGGGACACATTATCTATCACTACATCCTAATGGATTTTTTGTGTCTCTATCGTTCAGGGAATCTCCGAGCGGCCTCGGATGCGACCAAAGCCCGATGGGTCAGAGAATCTGATATAGAACGATACGACCTCCCAGAAGAGACCAGGGAGGTGATCCGAAAGGGGCTGGAGATGGCAATGTCCCATGATAAAAATCAGAATGCCAAATGACGAAGCCCCCTATTGAAATAGCTCTGGGATCTCAGGGGGCAAGTAAAGTTCAAATGGATGCCAGATTCCAAATGGCAAAAAACTGGATGTCTCCTTTTGCCTCGTGTTACGGCTGGTGAGGCTGCCGGCGTGAGACCCTATTTGTTAATGAACTCGTAGCCTTTTGACATTTGAGCTTTAGAAATTGATTTGGTATTTGACATTTGGATGTTCAGATTGGAGATTGCTATAGCGGAACAGATCCTTGAGAGGGGGGTGAGCGAAGTGTCCGTTAGAAAGGCAGATTTTGCGGGAAGCTGGTACCCAGCGTCCTCGGAGAGATGCCAAAAAGAGATTGAACGGTACGGAGAGAAGACACTGGAAATCTCCGCAACGCCAAGCAAAGCCGTTGGGGGGATTGTGCCGCACGCTGGATGGACCTACTCAGGGGAGATTGCCTTCAATGTTCTCAGGTCCCTTGCTAAATGGTCTTCCCCGCAAACCGTGGTCATTTTTGGAATGCATCTGGGACCGACAAGTGATCACGTCATTATGGTGGAAGGGGAGTGGGAGACACCGCTCGGGAATATCGAAATAGATGAAGCCCTTGCATCCGAGCTGGTCAAATCTTTTGTCTTTATCAAAGAGACGCCCTTTGTTCACGGGGCCGACAACACGATTGAGTTGCAACTGCCTTTTATCAGATATTTATTTCCGAAGAGCCGTATCTTGCCTGTCGGTGTGGCTTCTCGCGAAGAGGCCCTGGAGATCGGAAGCGCGGTGGCGGACCTTGTCATAAAGAAGGGCGTGGAAGCGTTGGTCATCGGGTCTACAGATCTGACCCATTACGGAACAAATTACGGATTTACTCCGCAAGGAATTGGCGATCAGGCCGTGCAATGGGTTAAGGAAAGCAATGATAAGAGAATGACCGATCTGATGATCCAAATGGAGGCCCCTCGCATGCTGGAGGAAGCGCGGGCGAGTCAGAATGCCTGCTGTGTGGGAGCGGCCGCGGCTGCTGTTGCAGCAGTCAGGGGACTGGGAGGCCGAGATGGGGAGCTTCTCGCCTATCGCACAAGTTATGATATTGAGCCTCATACCAGTTTCGTCGGATACGCCGGTGTGGTTTACTACAGGTAGGCCTGGAAGATTAAACACCGCGGGGACGTATTCGCTGGAGATCTGCTAGGGCTCCCCTGTAGTCTTGAGCTTGGAGGCGCCCTTTGATCGATTCGATGCAGGCGGTAAAGCACCCGGTGGCAACGTCGAGGTCATCGAGGATCTCTTGCTCGAAGGCCTGTGGATCGAGTTTCAGATTCCGAACGGCATGTTCGATCGTGTCCTGGAAACGTTTGAGCTCTGCTTCCATCGGTCTACTCCTGGGTATGTTTGGAATCACGAGCGGTTCTGGGTCTCCATTGTGCCATTGAAAGAGTCAGAAAATCAACCGACTTGTTCCGATGAGCTTTTTCTCCGCTCAAGGCAGCAGGAGGGCCAAGGCATGAGAATACTCTTTTTCTTGATCGGCCTGATTCTCCCCATTATGGCTTCTGGGGGTCATTCTCAAGACCTCTATCGATGGACTGATGAGACAGGTCGGGTCAATATCGTTGATGAGCTCGGACAGGTGCCTGAGAGATACCGGCCCGAGATAAAGGTGTACCGAAGGTCGTTTGGTAAAAGCACGAGGTCTCCTGCCGAAAGAGATGAAACCTCTCAACCCGACGAGGAAGCTTCTGTAAAGCAAGAGCAGGCAGAGCCCTCGGCCCCTACCTTGGAGGAGAGAGCCGCGAGAACAGAAGCCCTCCGCGAGGAAAAGGAAGGGCTGGAAGAGGAGAAGGCTCGTCTGAGGGTCTTGGAAACGCGGTACAGGACGAGAAAGTCTCGATCAATTCTCTATACGAGAAGAATAGAGCAACTCGACAAAGAGGTCGAAGCCATTCAGAAGGAGTTAGACGCACTCCGTCAGGAGGGCAAATGAACATCGACTGTCAGGTGATACCCGAGTTTGCATGGGGAGGTGATCGAGAGAATCCGTTCTCGTCGTCTTTAGTAGGCGTATGAGTCCCGGACTGGTTGGCGGGCAGTGGTCGACAGAAATCCAGGAGAGAATAGCTGGCGGCTGAACCTCGACCACTCAAGGCCGAAACCCAGAGGATAGGAGACAGAAGAACATGCGGCGGAAGGAGAAAGAGATCAAAGCCCGAGGGCGAGTTGAGGAGATTCTTGAAAAGGCTCAGGTGGGGCGGCTGGGAACGGTTTCGAAGGAGGGAACCCCCATGATCAAGCCGGTCAACTTTTTTTACCGCAAGGGTAAGATCTATTTTCACACGGCTCTTGAGGGGGAGAAAATGGATCACCTTGCCCTCCATTCAAAAGTCTGCTTTGAAGTCGACGAGGAGCTAGGGTACCTACCCGCCTCTGAGTTACCCTGTGAGGGAAACTTTGCCTTTCGGAGTGTAATCGTTGAGGGGCCAGTCCGATTAGTCGAGGATCCAGATGAGAAAATAACGGTATTCAACTGGCTTATGGAAAAGTATCAGCCGGGAGCAAAACTTCGTCCCTTTACCAAGAAAATGGTTCAGAACGTTGGAATTGTCGAGATCACCTCAGAGAGGATGACAGGAAAAGAAAGCACGCTGCCAGGAGTTAGCCCCTAGGCCCCGTCCTTTTTGGTGAGGGTTCACCGGATTGGCCGGGTGAGGAGAAGAATTTACACAGAGAAAAGAAGCAAACCAAAGCCAGGTCCAAAGGACCTGGCTTTTCTGATAAAAAAGATTACGGTTTTGGGAACCTCGACGCTTCGGGATTGCCCTGCAAGCGGGAGATACCCCCTTCCGGCGTGTCGGTTATCCCATCTGCGTTCCTCCCCCCAGTTTAGGCGGCTTTGGCTTTGCGCTCTTTTACTGCTTCTTCAAATTCAGTGTAGATGCTGTCGAGCTCTTTCTGGATATTCTCAGGTCGCGGCATAGGCATGTAGTTCTCAAGAATGTCGATCGATTTTTCGTAAGCCAGCTCGACAATGTCCGGTGAGCCAGCCTCTTCCCAACTTTCTCTGGTGTTCCGATTCATCAGTGTCGTCTGAGACAGCTCTCTACAGTGTTTGAGTGTATGGTCATGGGTGAGGAACTCGCCCGCTGGTCCGACGTCTTTAATCACGTCATAGGCGATGTTTTCTTCTGAAACCTTGATCCCTTCAACGACCTTCAGCACCATATCGAGAAATTCGTTTTGTAACAATGCTGAAGCATAATCCCAAGTCAGCGCGCTGTCGAGCATCCCGACCCCGTAGATCATGTTGGCGCCTGCCAACGCTGGCACAATGGCGGTCAGGGTGAACTCGTGGGCCGACTGGGCGTCGAGCCTTTTGCTATCCGTCTACCCGCCGCCTACCCACGAGGGCATCTTGTAGAACTGGGCGAGTTTTGCGACGGCTGCGCTGATCTTTGCCATCTCCGGTGCCCCCATCGCAACCAGAGTGGTTCGTAAGTCCATCATACTTGTCGAGCTGCCGTACACCATGGGGGCGCCTTTGCGGACCAATTGGCCGAGCGTGATTGAACCAAGCACTTCCGCGTTGTGAGTCACCAATGTACTGGCCAAGTCGACGCAGGTCGTGCCGCCAGCCATTCCCAGACCGTTGATTTTTATGGGGGCTCCGAACTTGCAGGCTTCGATCAAAACGTCGGTTGCGTCTTCGCTGAGGATCAAAGGACTGACAGGGTCGGCTGAGCAGGTGAACAAGGGACTGTGTCTGAGTTTATCTTCACCACCGGCGATGACAGCGCCCATTTGGACAGTGGCTCTGAAATGCTCAACCGAATAGATACCTAGGAAGCCATGTTTTGAGGAATTGGAGAAAAAAGAGTGGGCGTTATAGATGCTGGCCATATCCTCATCGAGATCGCAGGGCGTTAGTGGCCTTTCCCAGCCGATCATATTTTCCAGAGTATCGATGAATCGCACGGTATCATCCACATCCTGTCTTGTTGCAGCCCTCACTTTTCTGGTTCGCGGATCCATCAATGCCGCTGCCTCACCGAAGTTGACAAAGCCTGTTTTTTTCCCCCCAGCAACATAGTCGTTTTCAGAATTGATGGCATGAGCGCGATAGGTCGCGGGGGTGGATTGGATGGCATCCTCTACCAGGTTGGACGGGATTTTGACAATCTCGGTTTTCTCATCGACGACAGACCCGTTGTCGCCAAGAATTTCTCTCGCCTTTGGACTCTTGACCCGTAGTCCAATATTCCAGAGAACATCGAGTGTGGCCAAATGGATTTGTTCCAAATCGTCGTCACTCAACGCGTTCAAACCGAAGCTGCCCGCTTGGACCAAATCGGCGTATTTGTAATTAATAGTCATGTCATCACCTCTTTGTTAATTTTGTGGGACTAGTAGGGGTTCGAATCAGCTCCAGATAGGGGTCAACAACTCCCTCTCGGGTGGCTGTAGTATACGGATAAAGCCGCTTGTCTGTCAACTTCGAGTAAGACATGAGTCCTCGGTAGGGCTTCCCGCCAGGTTGATCAGATGCCGAGACATGGCAAAGCCTTCTTGATGACCTCCTGACCTTCTACAAAACTGACAACCGGCGTCTGAGCCAGGCGGGTTGGGCACGTGACAATTCGGCGTCGTCGACATTTCCATTTCAGTGGACGGGCTACATTTGGTGAGCAAAAGGACGAATGGCAGGATAATCAGAAAGAAAGGGTCAGCCCCTGACGGAGAAATCTTCCTATCACCTCATCATCGATCACGAGGAATAGCGAAAAATCATGGTGATACATCCGATGTCAGGGGCTGACCCGTAGTCAGCATCCAACTCTTTTTTAGGTATCGAGGGTAGCTAAATCAAAAAAGGGGGAAAAGAAAACTAGAGTGAGCGAGTTGCTGCTTACTCTGTCCACTTTTTCCAGACACTCTCATTTTTATCCAGCCACTCCTCCACAACCTCCTTGGCCTTCCGCCCTTCGAGGTCGACCTCAGCAACCAGGCTTCCCATGGTTTCGTTGTCGAGCCGGAAATTGCGGACGGCCTGGAAGGCCTTCGGCCACTTCTTGTCTCCTCCGGCCCAGCCGATTTTTTTCACCCAGCCCCGTGGCCTGCCGCAGTCGTATGCTTTGTCCGGATTGATGCCCCAGCTCGGGTCATTGTAGCATTCGTCTGTGTAACGGGGGAACTCCACAAACTCGCCCTTATACTTGATGGGCACCCAGTGCGGCTGCCAGACCCACAGTACGATCGGCACCTTCCGTTCGTAGGCGGCCTTCAGTTCGGCGAAGAGCGCACCCTCGGTACCCGCGTGTATCACTTCGAAGTTGAGACCAAGTGCTTCCACGCGCTCCTCGTCGAACCCGCCCCATGTCTCCGCACCGCTGAGGAATCGCCCCTTGGGAGCTGTCTCAGCCACTGCGAAGAGCTCTGCACAGTTCTTGAGGGCCTGCCAATCAGGAAGCCCGGGGCATTTCTCTTTCACGTAGAGTGGGTACCACCAATCCTCAATGGCCTTGAATCCCGTCTCACCGAGGTCCAAGGTCTTTCCAGTCGCCACGCTGGTCTTGAAAACATCCCTGCCCGTAGTTTCCCATATCTCCATGGCGACGTGCAGGTCTCCCACCTCAAGTCCGGCGAACTGGGCAATGTAGTCGGCCTGATTGTAATTCACGTTGTAGCCCATTCTCTCGAGCACCCCACCCATGATGTACGTGGTGATGTGCTGACCGGTCCAGTCGTTGATGGTGAGGATGATAGGGTCTTTGGATTCGGGTTCTGCGGCGAGAGCCGAGCCCGAAAGCATGACAGATATCCCAACTACAATTGCGATTTTTGCAAATCCGAATGAGGAGAGCTTTGATCTTCTTCGTAACAGCTTCATGATGTTCCTCCTTAAGAGTTTTGCCGCCCCTTTTGGACCAATATTTCCTTTCAACGATGATTCACGTTCCAGACGGCCAACGGACTTGGTTAATATGATTTACTCCGTGCTGCTACTCCCTTTTCTTGGTTTCCGAGCTGTTCACCTCCTTTCGTCGCAAGCGCTTCTGTTCATCTCGCCTTCTACGTCAGGCAAAGATGACCTTCCATAGACTTTCTGTCCGTTTGTTTTTTTTGCGGAACCGATAAATGCGCCGGCTTTCCATGACAATGCCCACAAATTTTTGCCGATAGCAACACCCTTCGCCTTGGCCTGCTCTCAGCTAAAGGATATTATCATAGGGGATAACCATCTTAGCAGATTGGGAGATTTAGTCAAGTAATTATTGGCTGGAGTTTCCTGACTTTCTGGTGAACTCAGGGGAACGCCCGGCCTTTAGAAATCGAAGGCGCAGGCCATCCCTCCTAGACGCTGAGTAGCAATTCTGAGCGAGGAAAAGGCCAGGAAGGGGTAAGGTTTCCCCACGGGCGAACACCGAAAAGGTCACTTCGAGAGCGTCGGAGCGGAAGGGACAATGGAGTTCACCAGGCAAAATCGACATACTTCTCTTATTCAAAGCGTTGTGATTACTCATTAAGCGAAAATCAGGAAACTCCACATTGTTTGTCCAGCCATGAGTTTCCAATGGGTTTGAAGAGTCATCGGGGAAAACGTCTTTAGGTGCAAACCTCCCTTGTTTTTCCCTAGGTAAGACTATTCCCGAAATGATGCAAACCCCTACCGCGCAACAATAGAAAGCGTTGCCCAGAGATCTTTTCAAAGTCCCCGATGAATGAACGGCTTCGCCCGAAATAATCGGCTTCCAATCGTACCAGGAATTTAGGTACGTTAGATGGAAAACTCATTTTTTGACATTATGCATTTTCTGCGTCTTCTACAATGGACCTAAATTTCGATAACACCTCTGGCGGTAGGGGATCGGGCTTATGATTCCGCAAAATGTATTGGGCTTGTTCCCTAGCTGCCTCAGCCAGGTCCTTGCCCCCACGCTTCTGCCAAGCCCCTCTCATCCTTCGATCAATCAACTTGGCCCTGGACTGTTCCTGTCCCATATACTGCCTCGTGTGTTTCTCGGCCAAATAGTCCTTTTCGGACCCAACCTTCTGGATGAGCTCAACAGCCAGAGTCTCATCTGAAACCTCAATGCCTTGAACCACCCGTTTCACCATACCGGCAATTTCATTATCGATCATGAGCTGGGCAAAACTAAAAGTCATCCCTAACTCCAGCATGCCCATCCCGTAAATCAAATTGGCACCTGCCAATGCCGGTAACAGGGCGGTTAGGGTCTTTTCATGCCCGGCCTGAGCATCGCAGATCTTGCTGTCAGCCTACCCACCTGCTACGTAGCCGGGAAGATTGTAATAGCGGGCCAATCCGATGACCCCTGCACCGATCATTCCCAGTTCTGGTGCGCCCACCGGAGCCGTTGCCAAGTTCAAATCAAATGTCGTGGTCGAACTCCCGTATATCACAGGAGCTCCTTTGTTGGTCAACTGGCTCAGAACGATCCCGGACAATACCTCGGCATTGTGCGTGACTAAGGTCCCGGCAAGGGTAATCGGAGCCGAAGCCCCTGCCATGGCCATGGATAGAACATTACACGGAAGTCCAGCCCGGGCAAACTCGATCAGAACCTCAGAGTTTCCACTATGCAACTGCAATGGGCTCGTCGGACAAATCGTCGTGGAGATTATAGGCCGCTCCCGCAGTTTGTCCATCCCACCAACAATGGCCGCAGCCATCTCGAAGAATTTCTTCGCGTGCGCCCCACCTTCCAACTCGCCGTGCATACAGTGTTTGGAGGTGTTGGTCAAAAACGCCTCGGCCTCGTGCAGATCAATGGCTTTTACCGGCACATCCCTGGCCGTCGTTGCGATGATATAACCATCTAGATTGTCCATCGCATCACAGGCCAGGGCCGTGTTGGCGAGATCCTGTTTGGTGGCTTCACGAATCTCTCCGGTGAAAGGGTCCTCAACCAAAACCCCAACACCAAAATTCATAAACCCGACCCGACGAGCCTGTAGCACAAGATCGTTTTTGGGATTTCGAGCTGCCAAAAGGATAGTACTGGGCGCTGATGTGATCGCATCTTCGACGAGATAGGGGGGAATCTTAACCTTTTTACTCTCGCGGTCTACAACAGCCCCGCCACCGTCGAAAATATCCAGGGCCTCATCACAGTGCACCTGCACTCCCGTGTTTTGGAGTACTTCCAGTGTTGCCAGATGGACTTCTTCCAGCTCATCGAGAGACAATGCGCTCAAACTAAAACCTCCCAACTTGTTGTACCCTGCCTGAAGTCCCCTCTTCATAACGTCACCTCCTTTCTGATCTAGGTTTTTTGGCTTTTCTTAACCCATGACCTGATCGTATCACCTCCCTCACTTGATTAACTCCTTGGCTTTTAAGACGGTGTCATTGGCGTCTTCCGCATAGCAATCGGCACCGATCTTGTTCGCCCACTCTTGGGTCGTTGCCGCCCCACCGACCATGGTTTTGACCTTTTCCCTGATCCCGGCCTTATGCAATGCCTCCTCCAGGAGTCTCTGCCCGCCCATGGTGGTTGTCATCAGAGAAGACGATCCAACGATGTCTGCATGCTTTTCCCTGGCCTTCTCAACGAATTGGTTAATGGGGACGTCTCTTCCAAGGTCGTGCACTTCGAAACCGTAAGCCCGTAACATCGTGGCGACGATACGTTTACCGATGTCATGGATGTCGCCTTCGATAGTTCCGATAACAACGGTCCCGAGCTTTTCTGCCGCCTCTTCCTTTGGAATGTGAGGCTCCATGATTTTTATGGCTTTGGTCATTGCCTCCGCAGACACCAGCACGCCGGGAAGAGGGATCTCTTCCTTTGCGAAGCCATCGCCCACCTGGGTCATAGCTGGCGTAAGGGCTTCATTTATGATTTCAACGGGGCTGATTCCCTCGGCAATGACGTTTTTGGCCACCTCCGCCGCTGCATCTTCGTCCCCATCCAAAACCGCCTGCATCGCCTGTTTCACAAGCTCTACTTTATTCACCGCTTCACCTCCTATCTCATCATTATCAGATGTGATTCGTATTCAAATGGAATTAATACCATCACGCCCCCTTGAAGCCATGTGTGCTGGCCTCATTTTCTCCTTGTCGTTATGGTCTGTCCCCAAGAATGTTGGCCAGCGGTTATGCGAAAACCGATTAACCTCTTATTCCAGATTGATTCTTGCCATTTCATTCGGCAAGACAGCCTGGGCGGATCCTGCCCGGCATGTCTATGTCAGCATGTAGACCCAACGGGAAAGCAGGCCACAGCAAAGAGGGAAAATTCCCCGACGAAAGTCGGCTCAGGGCAGGCTCGGGTAATCAACCAGAACCTGCCCAGTCTGCGTTTTAGAACTTCATCTTCTTTTTCAAACGTGTCACACAATTGATTTCAATATCGAGCAGCTCGGCTATTCGAGCTTTGGCTTCAAGCCCCTTGGCGCAACCCGGAACCGCCATAATGAGGCCGATGTCCAGCTCCTCGCGGACCTCTCTCATCAGGTATTCGTCCGAAAGATCGGCAGGGGAAACCTTCAGCTTCTCGGCCACATAAGCCTTGGCATCGTTGAGTCTCATCCGTCGCATCTGCATCCGGCCCACCAGATCTCCAGCGGTCCGAATTCCTCCCATCCCCGATGCCATCATGTGCGATATGGGCATCCCCACGGGATCGCCAACACCCACCTACAAACCGTCTGCCTTGCCAATCTCCACCATGGCCTTCGAGGCCCGCGTCACGACGTCAATCGGAGGCGTTTCAAAAATCGGAATTCCTCCTACACCCATCCCCACATTCGGGTGCAATGGGATACTTATCTTCTCACTACAGGCCTTGGCAAATGTCACAGCCCTGGCCACGTTAAAGGCTGACGATTTCGTCGGCTTGGTATTTATGACCGGACCGTAAATGTCCGCTCCAGCCTTCTCCAGAACCTCTGCCTGCTGGTTCGGATACATCCCCGCAAGCTTCTTGCCATCGTATTCAAACTCCCCATGCATCCCAAGAATAAACTCACCCGCCATCCCCACTTCAACGCTCAACTTTGTCGTCTTCTTCAGATTCTCCACAACATGTAGCGTCGCCTTGAAATCGGTATCCCCTGCAGCTCCAATCGTGTCCAGATTGATTCCATCACAACCAATCTCATCAAGCTTCTGTCCAATGTAGGTCATATCACGGATGGCATGCTCAACAGCCTCCTCCTGGGCCTCTAAAGCCTCTTTGATCTTACCCGCAGGCAATAAGTCCGACGGATTCCCATATGGACCATCCGGCCGGTAATACATCCCCAGATTCGCCATCGAAATATAGAAAACCGGGGCAATCGTGTTGAACAGAAGATGCTCAATATCCTGCTGCTCATTGGCCACAATCGCCTTGACCGCCTTATAGCTACAGTCAACATGGCCAAGGTGGATGCTGTCGTTGGCAAAGGCCTTCTCATGAACAATGTTGCATAGCAACCTGCCCAATGGAATGCCGACCCCGCTGGTCCCCTGATCAATCGTCAACCGCAAGGTGCTGGCATCATCGGTCAAAAACACCTCGTTGCCCGGTTCCACCCCAACAATTCGGCTCGGATTGGTGAAGATCTCCAGTAACCGCTCCAAATCCTCCCCGGCCAATGGGGCTATTTCTCCCCTTTCCGCTGCATCCTGGGTGCCTAGCTCAAAATCCCGCTTTAGCTCGTCTGCGGTCATCTCGATACGCCGCCCGTTACCCCGGCGGGTCAGATACTTTTTCATTTTCTCTCCTCCGGTCAACTGAATAATTCCTTAAGTTTCATTACGGCCTCCCCCGCATCCTCCGCATAAAGGTCCGCACCGATCTTCTCAGCCCACTCATCTGTCGCCACCGCTCCACCTACTATGGTCTTCACCCTGTCCCGAAGCCCTGCCTCTTTTAAGGCCTTCTCCAATGCCTTCTGACCAACCTGGGTGGTCGTCATCAAAGCCGATGAACCCACAACGTCCGCATCGAACTCCTTAGCCTTAGAGACAAAAACGTCAATCGGGACATCTCGTCCCAAATCGCGAACATCAAACCCATAAACCCTTAGCATCACGGCTACAATACCCTTACCAATATCATGCAGGTCGCCCTCTATGGTTCCCAGGACGACCGTGGCCAGTTTCTTGCCAGTTTCGGTCTGAGGCAGAGCCTGTTCGAGAATCCTAACCGCCGCAGTCATTGCTTCAGACGCAATAATCAGCGTCGGCAAAAAAACCTTTCCCCGATCAAAAAGGTCTCCCATCCTCCTGATTCCCTCAGAAAACCCCTCATTGATCATCTCAAGGGGGTCCATCCCCGCCTCCAAAGACCTCTTCGCGACCTCAACCGCCACTTTCTCGTCTGCGTCCAGTATGGACTGCGTGGCTTTCTCCATCCATTCTGCCTTGTTCACTCCTTTCACCTCCATTCTGCTCTGGTTTCCTTGCCCACATATGCTGGTTCTTCCTCTTTTCTACCTCTCTTCAGGTTATTCACATTCAACACTTTGAACGGATTTATCTCGCTGTCCTGTTCGTCAGATTACACTCAGGCATGGAGTTTACGAGTCTAAGGAACAACGACCTTTGCCGGACCTTTGACAGAGCTAACGAATTCCCGTCGGCCCCTGGCAGGCCAACGGTAGGGTGAATCGCTCGCTGTTAGGGCGAGTGACCTAGGCTATGGTTGCCTCTCTCGGCCTTGGTTGCCAGAATCCCTGGTTTTCCCAGAAAGTCCTGAGACGCCGTCGGGCTCTCCCGTCCACTGTCGCATGCTTCATTCGGAAAATCAAACAAAACTCGTTAGGTCGTTCAACAAGAAACACTTCAAACCGCGTAAGAAGCCCAGCCTTCTGCCCTGCCCCTTCCCTCTTCTTCCCAAAAACAGGGAGTTCCCAAGGTCTTGGATGGAAGTAGGTGTTTTCATAGCACGGAGCAAAATTCTTGTCAAGCTCCTTAATCAGGTAGGACGTCTCAATTTGTGTCATAGGAAAAATGGGGTAACACCTGAACGAGAGGACCAACAAAGGAAAGGAGGCATCGATCAAATCCACACCGGAGGGCTATTGGAGCATGCCTTGGAGAGACTTGTTTGCCGATATGGGTCGCTCGCTCATTAGAAGGAATCCCGCCGTATTGGATATTATCCGGTAGGCCCATCGGGGAAGGAATCTTCTGCACTGTGTTGGGCCGAGAATATCGAGGGTAAGAATCAAGTCCCACGTTTCTTGACGTGACACAAAAGTCCCGGCGTTACAAGCAAAAGCGTTTCAGCTTTTAACCGCGCGAAGCAGCATCGAGCCACTGCGAGAATCGGGGAGAGTGAATTTTCTTTCGGACCCGTTCCCAGCGGCCGCAGGCATAGTCCCAGAAGTCAAAGTCCAGGGAGGAGACCTTGTTCTGAATCGCCCCCCATAGGGTCCAACCCAGGTCTGACATCATGGAAAACAGATACATTCGGGCGATTTTGAGGTGGTCCACGCGGCCGAAGTAGGCTTCACATAGGAGGGTAAACTGCTCGTCGTCGTATTCGTACTCTGTGGCCAAATTGCCCAGCTCAAAGCACGGTTCGTCATTACCCGCGAGTTCGTAATCGATGATACGGAGGCTCGATCCGTCATCAATGAGGTTTTCCGCAAGCAGGTCATTGTGGCAAGGCATTAAGGGCTCGGGGTGCACGCTAACCGCGGCCTCGATTCTTTTAGCCGCCGGAGGACCTGCTTCCATGTAATCGTCAGGAACCCTGGCATCCAATTCCTTCAGGGTTTTGATGTAGCCATCCATAATCCGGAACATGTTGAAAGTGTTTACGAACTCAGGACCGCTGTGCAACGTGCGAAGTGATTCTGCTACCCTGCGGATCGCCTCCTCACTCTGTAAGGTGGCATTCGACATGGTTGGGCCCTCGATGAATTCCAGGACCATGACACTGTCCTCATTCAGGTAATGAATCACTTGAGGTCCGACACCGGATTGGCTCGCAGCCACTGTGTTGTGATACTCGTTTTTCCGGTTGATGGCCAGAAGCTCGCTCCCGGTCCCCGGAATACGAACCACATAGCTGGTTCCAGCAACAACCACCCGGTAATTGTGGTTGGTAATTCCCCCGGAAAGGTCGTGGACCTGGACGTCTTTTCCTTGCCAATCAGGAATCTTTGAAACAACAGATTCGATAGTAGTCATAAGTGCCGGCTCCTCTCTTCGTCCAAAGAAAAGTGTGACCTCGATGACAAGTGCATTCTCGACGGGCTACCGAACTTCATGTTGCCCCAGGCTTGGTCGGGCCCTTCTGAAAAACCCATTGACAGCCTGCCTCGACTCCACATAGCAGAGAGCAGATTGATTGTCAAGAAATTTTTGGCCCGAGTTTTCAACCTTCCTCACTCTGCCTGTCACATTCCAGTCTAAATCCCTTTATCGTTTTCTAATAGAAGGATTTTTTCCTTGACATTTGCATGTAGCATGATATGCTAATAGCATAGTTTGCTATTAGCAAATAAAAACAAGAGGAAGACCCATGGAACAATCTCAACTGGTGCAAAAAGCCAGGCGGTCCTTCACCCGCCTTGCCCGATTTATCTACCAGCTGATGCGTGAGCACCTGTCGGACAGCTCCGTCACCGTCCAACAGTGTTATACCCTTGAGGCCCTGATCGATGGGCCCAAGTCAATGAAGTCCCTGGCCGCCGAAGTGGCGCTTCATCAGAGCACGCTGACGCGCGTCGTCGAAAAACTAGAGGGGCAAAACCTGGTTCGGAGAAAACGTCGGGCAGACAATCAGAGGAGTGTTGAGGTGGAGATAACTCGATCCGGGATAGAGACCTACCAATACTTGGATCGAGAGAGCTTGAAAATAATCGCTGCCTTATTGGGGCAGATTCCCACGGATCGTCAGGTTGAGGTTGTCGAGGCGATGGAGGTTCTAGCGAGCCTGCTCGATCCTGAGAATGAGGCCTTTCAAGCATTGCTAAAAGGAAGGTGCACCGCCTGATCCTCCAAAGGGGGTATATGATGAAATCGTTTGTCTATTTCGCCCTGGGCCTTGGCTCCATGGCTGCCGGTGTGGGAGGGCTTTGGTTCGACCTTGGAGCCTTTGAATCTTATGGGAGCTGGTTTTTCGGTGTGGGCTTGGTCGCTGTGCTCTTTTCTGTTCTCCGGCTCAGTTATTATCGTTCAGGAAAACTCTGGCCTGGGGCTATTACCCAACCTCGACCGCTACAGATGACGTGGAAGGACTATCTCAAGGCCGTGGTCTGCTGGTTGGATGCATTCAAACGCACCTATGTTGTCGAACCGGGGCTTTACTACACAGGAAGCCGTTACGACAAGACGGCGCCTCTCCTGGTGACCTCCAACTATTTGCTGACAGTGTTCCTCGTGGTCCGTCGGACTCGCAGACACAATGCTCGGCTCCTGGTTATCGATACCGATGGGATCAACGCCTGGTGCTCTGCGGGTGAGGGTGCTTTTTCAAACAGAGCAATTCTAAAGCAGATAGACCGCTATGACAAAAAGCTGCTCGCCGATGAACCGTGGGTGAGGCTGATCCTGCCTAAGGTTGCCTTATCAGGGGTTGACCTCCGTGATCTACGCCAACACAAGATCAAACCAGTTATTGGACCGATCTACGCGAGAGATCTTCCGGGCTATCTATCCACCCCCCCATATCAGGATCGAGGCGAGGATAGAATTCTGTTCAACATGCAGTCGAGGTTGTTTTCGTGGCTGCCGGGCCTCGTGCAGTTTCTTGGATACGCTTTTCTGCTTCTCCTCTTATTGTGGAGTGTAGGGCGAATCTGGAATCTCCCCGTGCCCCTGGGCGTGGTTGGGCTGACTGCTCTGGTGGCAACCGCTTATCCTGTTCTCTATCCGTGGATTCCAGGGATGCGGTTTGCCGTAAAAGGTCTGTGGCTCGCTGTTTTCATCTCAATCGGCCTGGTTTTCATGGCCCTGGCACAGGTGGTCACACCGACCGGGCTGATCGTGGCGATCATATTCACCTTTGCCACGTCAATCTTCTTCGCCCTTTCATACACAGGAAACTCGGCGGTTAGCAATTACTCACGGGTGCGTAAGGAGATCGCTCGTTTCCTGCCACTGGACGCGGCATTGTATGTCGCGGCCGTGGCAGCCTTTCTTATCGTGGGGGTGTCGTGATGATTACCCTAAAAGCCGACGCATGCACGGGGTGCGGAACATGCGTGAAAGTCTGCCCCCATCGAGTTTTGGAGCTCAACGATGGAAAAGCCTTTCTGTCCGCAGAGGCACGCTGCATGGAATGTGGCGCCTGCCAGCTTAATTGCCACCACGGGGCTGTTGAGGTCACCAAGGGCACGGGCTGCCTCGTCACCATTATGCGTGAGGATATTCTGGGACTGGACAAGGGCAGGGCAAGGTGCGGGTGCGGGTGAGTTCACCTGGAAGAGAGAATAGGGCGGTCGGCGGTCCAGGACGCCTTTTCGCACCAGTAAAAAAGGGAGACAGAAACACGTGGCCACCACTGAGTCAATCGACAGAAAACGCTTTACCACCGAATTTGATCACGCCTATACCCGCTATGCGGGTCTCTACGACCTATTCGTCAAAGTTATTCCAGTCTGGCGAAATTGGATATTCCAGGCAATATCCCAGATTCGTGGGCCTCGGGTACTCGAGGTTTCGTTCGGCACGGGTTACCTCCTGACGAGGTATGCGGGCCGTTATGAGACGTACGGCGTTGATCTCAATTGGAAGATGGTATGGTTTGCAAAGACGAATCTGGACCAGAAGGGGGTACAGGCGAGAATCCAACAAGGAAATGTTGAACACCTGCCTTACAGGGAAGAGATCTTTGATACGGTGGTCAACACAATGTCCTTTACAGGTTACCCAGATGGGATTGTGGCCATGAAGGAGATACATCGGGTGTTGAAGGTTGGCGGCAGGCTGGTCATCATCGACATCAATTATCCCGGTGACGGGAATTGGTTGGGTATGAGGCTTACGAGGATGTGGGCGTTCTTCGGAGATATTATCCGGGACATGAAAACGCTCCTCGAGCAATTTGGATTTGAGTACACGGATGAGGAGATCGGGGGATTTGGGAGTGTCCACTTGTACGTGGCGACGAAGGTGTCGCGCTAATTCGGAGCCCAGAGCGGTGTGTGCATCTAACATCGGGTGGAGACTGTTGGAGCCAAGACGAGACATGTGAGTCCTATTGAGTCACAGGCAGCTAGGGGACGTCCGTGCGGCAGAGTAGACTTGTCATAATCTCGGAACCGCACTTACCCAGAGAAAGGGAATGGTATGTTGGTTTTAAAACATGTCGAATACGAAATCGCTGATTTTGACCAGTTAGAGAACCTGGTGGCGCACCTGAGGGAAACCACGTCTCACATTGAAGGGGTCACATTCAAGGAGATCTATTTTCGTGAGGACAGAAAAGAGTTCGTCCTCTTCCTGGAATGCATGAACCAAGAGCAATACTTACGATGGAGAGAAATATGTCCTCCTCCACCAGGGGCGAAAGACTGGTACGAAATACTGTTGAACAAGAAAGAATATTTCTCCCAACGAAAAGGGCCGAGGCGTTCATAGATGCGCACCCGGGGCATCACGCCAACACCCTGAGGCGTTCAAGTGTGAACACCCATTATGGTGCTTGTGCACTGCCCGTTCGATAAGGAGAAGTACGGTGGACACCCTATTGAAATACCTTTTACCTGCCTATATCGTGATTTATTTCGGTGTGGCTCTTTTGTGGCGTTCTTACGCTGTTTGGAAGAGAACCGGTGTCAATCCCTATGCCCTTGGCAAGGCTGACACCGTGCATGGCCTTGTCGGCTTTTTGTTTCGTCTTACCTTGGCCACAATTGCAGTCGTCGTCATCCTTTTTTCAATCTGGGACGATGGATACCAACGGCTGATACCGATTACCTGGCTTCAGCATGCCGCACTTGCTCTGATTGGATTGGGGCTTCTTATCGCCTCGCTTGTCTGGATACTCGTGGCACAGGTTCACATGGGAGAGGCCTGGCGGATTGGCATTGATGCCAACACAGAAACCCAACTCGTGCAACACGGCCTCTTTCGGATTTCACGGAACCCCATCTTCCTGGGCATGCGCTTTACCCTCCTTGGACTCTTTCTTGTCTTACCAAACGCGGTCATGTTGACTGTACTCGTCTTGGGTGACGTGCTCATGCAGATTCAGGTTCGGCTCGAAGAAGAGTACTTAGCCCAGAAACAGGGCGAGGTTTATCAAAAGTATTGCCAGCAAACCCGCCGCTGGCTCTAGACCGCATCCTTCTGTGTGTCCCAAGCAAACTTCATGGGGCAGAGTGTTTTATTTAGAGACGACAGCCTCGACCATGAGCCTGGCCGATCGGGTGAGCGAGGTTGCCGGCCGATCGTCATTGAACCGATAGCCAGTCCGGAAAAGGTCGCAATCTCATCGGGCATTTCAAAGACAAAGCGTCAGGCCCCTGCATTATGATAAGATAGTCTCACGGGGCCGACGTGTCTCGATGGCCTGATGGGTCCAATCTGAGAGATAGACGGTATGATTCGCGGGGGTGCACCCCTGTTCGCCAGCTCATGGGCGGGCAAAATAGGGGCCAGTGAGTTTCCACCCGGGCCTGATCCAAATTCAACTGGCTTTCCAGACTGGAGCGAGTGGGCAAAGAAGGTGAAGATCGACTTGGCAGAGTTTCGAAAATACGCCCAAGCGGTCTACGACGCGACGGACGAGTACCTGGTTTCACTCACCGATGATGACCTGGACCGTCCCGTTGACCTCTCGGCTCTGGGGCTAGGTGAAAGGTCTCTGGGCTACCTCCTGATTAACGGCATCATCGGGAATACGTTCACCCATTGCGGTGAGATTTCTTGTGTGAAAGGTCTGCAGGGAAAGCGCGGATACCCTGGGTGAGAGGGGTGGCCTTACGAGAATAGAGTGAATGATGAGAGGGTTCTGTCACAAGAAGCCCGGACGAGCCTCTGATGGGTCTTGAAAACCGTCAGAGGCTTTTTGGACGTCTTTGATCGTGTCCTAAGGACAACGATCAAACGGGTCAAACTCACTTGGGAGAAGGAGATACCATGAAGCCCCTCAAGATACAGATTCTTCTCGCCCTTCTGTTCGTCGGTATGGGAAATGCTGCCATTGCAGCGGATCTGAACGGCATGTGGAAATCCGATACCGAGACGATGATTGTCTATCAGGACGGAGACACCATCAAGGTACTCTGTTCAATCGACTACAATGCCCAACGGGCCATTCTATACGGGGAGGGAACGGTGAAGGATAAGGTGGTCAGCCTTCGAACCCGCATTTCCCCAAGCACCCTCCCCTCGGGGTGGGAAGAGAGAGGAACGCTGACCGTGACGGTCTCCCCGGATGGAAATTCTTTGACTGGCAAGTGGCGGACTGAATCCGGTAGCTGGTCCGGACCGGCAAACTTCGGGCGACTCCGGCCCTAGAACACGCTGGCCCCTGCGGAAAAAAGAAAACGATCTCTACTTTTGCGGTTTACAGCAAATCGATCTTCTGCTAAGCTAGGCTTTCCCTGTGGCCTCGGCTGTCGCAGGCAGCGGTTAGTCTATCGGTCAAGCGGGGTGAAGGGATACCGGAGCAAAACAATTTTGCGCTGATTGAATGACAAAACTAAAGGACGTCCACCTCACGCCATGGAATCCTCGGCCGAAGAGAAGGAGGGAAAGAGGTCTTTTCTTTCGCGCCATAAGCTCGCTCTGGGCAGCGCGCTTTACGTGTTTGCAGCACTCGCAGATATCGGAATGACCTTAGGGGGAATGGGCGGAGACATCAACCTTGAGGGCAATCCTGTGATGCGGACGGTCATGGTTCACTTCGGCCCGAAGACTGGCCTGTTTCTGGGGAAGGCCGTGGTGGGAGCAATCTGCTTTGCCATTGCTTTTTATGGAGAGCGTGAAATCAAAAGAGAGGCAGATTGGATCTGGAAGCTCCCTTCAACCACGTGGACAAAGGCCTGGATGAGAAAGGGAGATCGCTCCTGGATCGCCTATACACCTCTATATGCGGTGGCGATAAGCCAGCTTTTGGCCGCGGCGAGCTGGGCAGTTGTGAAAGCCATGGTATGAACCCGGTTTGAAAATGGGTTGCGGGGTATTGTTTCTTATCTCTGATTCAAATACTGTATAGCCGCCGTCCTTTCTAGCCTGTCTGATTCTTGGGTCACGTGGTTTGAGAGCGACTGAATCCCCTTTAATTCAACTCCGCCTTGCGCAGAGCATCGGCCATGAAAACCCTATCCGCCTCATTCTTGGAAGGAAGTGTCTTTTCAAAATCGTCCACGGAGAAGTTCGGAATTAGTTTTAGAATTTCAGAAGCCGTTGCGCGGGCTTCATCCAACCTGTCCAGTGAGCTGTAGGCCATGGCTAAGGCAATATGAGCAACGATATCCCTCGGATACCGTTCGATTACTTCCTGACATATGATGATCGCTTCCTCATGTCGTCCCATCATTACATAGTTGAGGCTTAGCTGCGTCAATGGCCATGCGGTCTGCAGTGGATTGAGGCGTATAGCCCGCTCTAACTCCCTTTCCGCGTCCTCATACTTACCAATGTACCTTAGCGTCTGCGCGAAGAATATTGCTGAGGCTGGAGAATTGGGGTTGAGCTCTACGGCCCGCCTCCCTTCAGAAACGGCTTTGTCATACTCTCTCCTTAAGAGATAGACATTGCCCAGGACCTATGGCCGATGTCCAGTTCATCGTCCAAAGCCTTGCATTTTTCGGCAAATTCAAAGGCTTTCTCAAGAGACCGTTCGCGAGTCGCGCTAGGACCAAACCAGACATCCATGATGTGAAGCCAAGCTATCGCTCCGTATTCCTCTGGATTCTGGGGATCCAACGTAAGGGCCTCTTCAAAAGACTGCATAGCCTCAGCGAATCTAGCCTCACTAAAGTATCCATAACCTTCCAGGATTTTCAGATATGCCTGGAGGTTGTGGGTATGTCTTTCCAGCAGACGGGCTTGCTCTGCTCCGGTAAGTTGCACTCGAAGGGCTGTAATGATCTTCATCGTGATCTCATCTTGTATCGCAAAGATGTCTTTCAGATTTCGATAATAGCGCTCTGCCCACAGGTGATTCCCTGTTTTAGCCTCCACAAGCTGGGCCGTGATGCGCACCTTGTCCTGAGCCTTTCGGACACTCCCCTTCAGCACATACTGCACTCCCAGCTCCTCTGCCACCTGCTGAACTTTCACGGGTTTCCCCTTGTAGGTAAAAGTAGAGTTTCTGGCGATGACGAACAGTCGGGGGACTTTCGAAAGGGCACTGATGATGGCTTCGCTGATGCCGTCACTGAGATACTCCTGTTTGGGATCGCCACTGAGGTTCTCAAATGGGCGCACGGCGATGGATGGCCCATCGGGAAGAGGATAGGCCATCTTGTCCACAGAAGCGAGCTCCATTGCAGGAGAAGGATGACGAAGGTAGAAATTCCAGACCGCCGCGGCTGCGGCTCCGACAATCAGAACCAACGCTAAGGATACAGCCGCCTTACGCCATTTCCTCCCTTCTTTCTCTTTTGCTTTGATCACTCTATCAGCTGCGGCCCCTGGAAAAGACAACACCCGATAGACATGCAGCGGTTCTGGAATATTCTTGACGGCATGTTTCCCGAGATACTCGCACTCTAACCCTATCCTGTTTTTTATCTGTTCGTGAACATTCCCCGAGATGCAAATGCCTCCGCCTTCGGCCAGGCTCTCCACCCGAGCCGCTATGTTGACACCGTCCCCGTATATCCGCCTCTCCTCTACGACGATATCCCCAAGGTTGATCCCAATTCGAAACTCCATCTGGCGGGCTCGGGGTAGCTCGGCGTTCCTCTCGGCAAGCTCGCGCTGGATCTCCACGGCACAGTTCACCGCATCCACCACGCTACCAAACTCAGCCAAGAGATTGCACCCAGGAGCATCCACAACACGGCCCTTGTACTCCTCGATAAGCGAGGACATCGCTTCCTTGTAGGCCGTTAAGGTACGGATGGTGCCCCTTTCATCCTGACTCATGAGCCGACTGCATTCTTTGACATCGGCACTGAGGATGGCGGCAAGTTTGCGTTTCGTGCCTTCTCGTGTCACAGGATCACCCCGAAATGGACCCTCAAGAGCACGGACAACAGATAGGAGGCTCAGCGATTTAGAAAGGCTTCCATTTCCGCGACAGGCAGGACCTTCAGCTTGAGCGGATGAGGAGAAAACGGAATGATATGGAATGGGCGATCCCGCTTCTGATGGCGAGTTGGTTTCGTCTCAATAGAGAGGGTGCTGTGTGTCAAGAACAATGGGATGACGATTATCAAGCTGCTTGCGGGTCACGGTCAGTGTTCGACCTTTCGGATCATATCAGGGCATTTCCATAGGAATTGCCGATTGTTTTGGTGTACTTTCGTTCTAACTGTATCAAACACCCCACGGCCGAGTCGAATATGAACGATTTGCGATTGACATAGACCCAACCTTTCACTTTTCCCCTGTCTCGACATGTCTCCGTATGCCGTAGAGACGGGCCCATTGATCTTTCAGCCCCGGGCACGATCAGCCAAACCCTAGACAAGCTGGTGAGCCCGTCAGGACTGGCGTAACGACCGGGCGGTGATATTGCGAAGGGCAGATATACTCTGATAAAATGGGAGAAGACATTCTCAGTGTGCAGATGAGTTTCTCGTCTGATAAATCTTCATTTCCCCATGGAGCATAGTTTTCCCCTAGAGGCCGAAAGCCTGTTAACGCTTTGACCATCCACTTCCGACGTCGTCTGAGGTGACCGTTGACCGCCGTTTCATGTTCACCAGAAACCCCTTAAAATAGCAGGGAGATAATTCTTCTGGACTCTACAAGCTGAGGAGGTATTCCTATGAAACAGATAACCGAGCAGCACCTGATCAACGCATTCGGTGGGGAAAGCCAGGCCCATATGCGCTACCTGCACTTTGCCAACCAGGCAGAGAAGGACAATCTTCCGAGTGTGGCGAGACTATTCCGGGCGGTTGCCCATGCCGAATTTGTCCATGCTGGTGACCATTACCGAGAACTTCGCCATTTGAACGGAGGTTTTGTTGCAAACAGCATGGCCGCCTTTGGCCCTGGGGACACCCAAAAGAACCTGGAGCTAGCCATTGCGGGGGAGACCTTTGAGATCACGGAGATGTATCCCGCCTATATCGAGGTCTCGAAGCTCCAGGGTGAGAAAGGTGCTCAGAGGACGTTTGAATTTGCTTATGGCACAGAAAAAATGCATAAGGTGCTTTATGAAAAGGCCAAAGCCGCTGTTGATGGAGGAAGAGATGTAGAGCTCGGGCCGGTCCAGGTCTGCGAGGTCTGTGGTTACACGCTCGAGGGGGATGCTCCGGACAAGTGTCCATTGTGCAGCGCAAAGAAAGAAAGCTTCACCCCTTTCCAGTAAGCATGGGTTGGCAGTTCAATCCTGGCATGTCAGCGAAGATCCCTTTGCGAAACTAAAACGACCAGAAGGACACAAGTCGGTGTCCTTTTTTGACAGGACAATACCGGCTTCCGTGATGCTTTTCCGGAAGCTCGTGTGCATAGTTGACAGGGGAGGAGGTGGCTGGTTATCTTTTTACCACCATGAAGACACAAGTTTCGATCAGCAAGTGCAGCGGTTATGGGTATGACCCCTTGTCGAAGGCCGTGAGAAGGTCAGTCGATCTTCTGGGCGGAATGGATCGGTTTGTCAAACCCGGTCAGAAAGTTCTGCTAAAACCGAATCTTCTGTTCGCTTCTGGTCCCGATCGCGGGGTCACGACTCATCCGATGGTCGTCAAAGCCGTCTTGGAACTCGTCAAAGAAAATGGAGGCGTTCCCGTCATCGGTGACAGCCCGGGTTTTGGAACGGCTCACCGGGTGGCCGCCAAGGCCGGAATAGCTCAGGTCGCTGAAGAGATGGGCTGCCCCATTGTCGATTTCAAAGATACTGTCGTGGTGAAGACGCCGGAAAACTTCATTTTTAGGAGGTTCGAGGTCGCCAGAGAGGCGACGGAAGCAGACGTCGTCATCAATCTCCCTAAAATCAAGACCCATGGGCAGATGCTACTGACACTCGGAGTCAAGAACATGTTTGGCTGCATACCGGGTACCCGTCGTAAGGCAGCGTGGCATCTGAAGGCAGGAATCGACAGGACCTACTTCGCACGGATGCTGGTGGAGCTCTATGGGGTCCTGAAACCGGATGTGACAATTATGGACGGGATTGTCGCCATGGAAGGCAATGGCCCAAGCGGGGGCTCACCGCGAAAGGTCGATACGCTCTTTGCAGGAACTGACTGTGTCTCCCTGGATTCAACGGTCACCCATCTCCTTGGCCTATCCAGAAAGAGGCTGTGGACGACTCGTGTGGCTATGGAGGATCACGCGGGGACTGCGAACCCGGACGAAATCGAAGTCCTCGGGGCATCCCTGAGGGATCTAGGAGTTTCCCACTTTAGGCTCCCAAAAGGTATGGAGGTAACCTGGGGAATCCCCGGATTTATCCAGCGAGGTTTGAAAGACGTTCTCTTACCTCAACCCGTCATCGATCGGGAAAAGTGTGAGGAGTGCCTAACCTGTGTGGAGGTCTGCCCGCCCAAGGCGATGAAGAAGAAATCACAGGGCATCGTGATAGACCCGAAAAAATGCATCAGCTGCTTCTGTTGCCAGGAAATATGTCCTGAAAGCGTGATTGACATCAGGGGCGGTATCTTCTCCCGAATTCGGGACAGGTTGAGGCGCGCTCCTGCGGCATGAGAAACATAAAACTCACGTTAGAATACGATGGGACGGGCTATCACGGATGGCAGATCCAGCCGAATTCTAGCACCATTCAGGGGGTCCTCGAGGAGAAGATTGGGATAATTGCGGGCCAGCGGATAACCCTGATCGCTTCTGGGAGGACAGATGCAGGTGTTCACGCTTTGGGGCAGGTGACCAATTTCAGGACGGAGAGCTCGATTCCTCTGGAGGCCCTCAAACGGGGGGTTAACAGTCTGCTGCCGGACGATATTGCCATTAAACGGGTCGACACGGTTAGCGATGACTTCCATGCCAGATTCAGCGCTAAGAGTAAACTCTATGAGTACCGTATCTTTAACAACCCGGTCCTGTCTCCTATGGAGAGAAACTTCTCATGGCACATCTCACAGAGGCTCGATCTGTCAAAAATGCAGAAGGCAGCCGAGGCGCTACTGGGAACACACGACTTTTCTTCTTTTCGGTCTGCCCAAACCGATAATCTCAATCCTGTCCGCTCGATGATGGCCGTAGAAATCAAGAAAAAGAAAAACCACATCGTCTCATTTCGTTTGAGGGCCAATGCCTTTCTGAAACAGATGGTGAGAAATATTGTGGGAACCCTCGTGGACGTGGGAAGGGGAAAAATCGAGCCAGGGGAGTTCAGAGGAATTCTGGAGGCACGGGACCGGACCAAAGCCGGAATGACGGCACCACCCAACGGCCTATTCTTGGTGGAGGTGGAGTACTAAAAAGCGCTCCGTCCCAGCTCCAGCCGTGGTTGTTCAAGATTCGTGGCCGTGTAAGCCGGTGTTGGTCAGTCATTGGTTGTAATTACAGATGAGGGAACGGAAATGGCGATGAAACGAAAAGCGCTAGCTGCTGTGTCGGTCTTCTCCACGACAATGCTGTGGCTTTCCTTCTGCCCGCAGGTTTGGTCTCAAGCCGGACTGGATCTGAAAATCCAATCAAAATCCGCGGTGTTGATTGATGGGACGACCGGTCAGATTCTTTATGAAAAGAACCCTGGAGAGCGATTCATCCCAGCGAGCCTTGCCAAAATGATGACCCTGTATCTCGCTTTGGATGCCGTCAAACGGGGAGAGGCCGCATTCGATCAGGAAGTGGTTGTCAGCGAGAGAGCGTGGAAGATGGGCGGTTCCCAGATGTTTCTTGAAGTTGGCGATAAGGTCACATTCATTGAATTGATCAAGGGGGCCGCCGCCATATCAGCCAATGACGCCGCCCTTGCAATTGCTGAATCTCTTACGGGATCGGAAGAGGTGTTTGTCCATGAAATGAACGAGAAGGCCCGTATTCTCGGGCTGAAACACACTCGATTTGCCAATCCCCATGGACTTCCGAGAAAAGGTCAGGAGACTAGTGCCGCCGACATGGCTTACCTTGGATTTCATTATCTCAATGAACATCCTGACGCTTTAGAATTCCACTCCCTACCGACGTTTTCGTACCGGGGGATAAAACAGAAAAACTGGAACCCCTTACTCG
>CAYGBK010000106.1:0-3749 GCA_964348095.1 uncultured Thermodesulfobacteriota bacterium
ATCACGGGTGATGAATTTCTTCCCATTCAGCGCAATTTGGATCGTCGGATCCAGCCTTCCGTCGTCATTGCGAAGGACTCGCTCGGCGGATGACCCGAACGCCTGAATCATTTGATCGATGACCCGCTGGACAGTCACTGGCCTGCCTGTGATGTCCAATTCGATCTCCCGCTTTCCAATCGCCTGAGAGAGAGCCGGAAGGCCCAGAATCTCGATTTTGAGTTTCATGGAGGTTTCACCTTCTCGGGGGGTACACCAAAAAGTCAGAATTCAGAGGACAGAATCGAAAGAGCACTGGCTTAATTCAATCTTATAGGATCTCGTCGACAAAGTCTACGGATTTGAAAGGATGTTCTCCGGAGTTTGCTCGAGAACGGGAGAAGGATCATATAATATGTTGAAATTATTATGGTAATGTGATCCCGGCCGGAGTCAACCCCTTTTCGATTTTCCCGGATGTTCCTGATCGACCTACGGCTCCTTCAGGCACTTCCGAAACTCTCCTGCCACAGGCGGGCCCCTGAGGTCTATGAGCAAAAAACTTCTCTGGAGACGCTCCAAGGGACTTGGGCCATAGTCCCTCAGCGGGGGAGACCAAGAAGTCCGGGAAGTCCAGAAAGGTGTTTTGTGTTGACTTCCCGTGCGGAGTGCGTATAGTTTAGGTTAATCGTTCATTATGGTGAACAAAATGGGAAAAGATGGATATTCGGCGCCATCGGTGGCCAAGGCATTTGACATCTTGAAGGCCCTGGGAGACAGCAACGAGGGGTTGGGGATTAGCACTCTGGCACGGGACCTCGGGATCGGAAAGAGCACGGTTCATGGAATTACTGCGGCTATGGAGGAACTTGGGGTCGTGATTCGGGATCCGAGGAGCAAGAGATTCCGGGTAGGGTTTACACTGCTGGAGCTCGTAAGGAAGTCCCTTGGTGGTCTGGCAGTCATTGAGGTGGCAAGAAAACCCATGGAAGAACTGGTTGAAAGGACCGAAGAAACGGCCTTCCTTGGAGTGCTCAACCGCGACCATGTGACGATTGTTGAGGCTGTTGACTCTCCGAAAGAGTTCAAAGTGACGGCGCCGAGAGGGACGAGGCTGTCGCTTCGGGCCGGTGCCGTCGGCAAGGTCTTTCTTGCCAACATGGAAAGACCAAAGGCCATGGAAATCCTGCGCAAGAAAGGACTGAAGCCTTACACTCCCAATTCCATTACGGACCTGAACCGATATCTCGAGGAACTTGATAGGGTGGCGGCGCGTGGTTACGCTATGGATGATGGTGAGTATCTCATGGGTGTTACCGCTATTGCGGCTCCGATCAGTGCCCCTGATCTGCCACTGAGTGCACTCTGGTCGGTGGCATTTAGTTCCAGCTTGACAGACGAAACGAGAGTCGACCTCATCAGGGATGTAAAGTCAACAGCTGATGAGATCGAGAGATCTCTCAGGAAGGAAAATCCAGGTAAGTGATTGCAGATGGCAGGCTCCGAATATTAGGATTGCTCGATTGCTCGATAAAATGGATTGTTAAGCCGATCGAGGCCGCAAAAGCAGGATTCGGCGACGCTTCTTTCGTTATGTGATGTGTGGTATGTGATCAACACTATTCTTCTTGCTTACGACTGACCTTCACCACATCCTCAGGCCTGAAGTCATCACCTTCGAGGGGGGTTGCGTAGGCTCCATCGATTCCGAAAAAGCCTGCGACCTTGATCCGGCCCCTGAGTGTCCCTGGAGCCCACCCGATTGACACCTGGGTAACGGGGTTGACGATCTCCTCCCCCGGCCCATGCACGTCGAGAATGTCGCCTGCGCGAAGCCCAGACTGTTGGCCTGCATCGATATAAACCCTCCCTGGCTCGATTCTGACGACCCTGGCGGACCAGTCGAGGAAACTCAGGGAATCAAGCACGCCCGATACAATGTCCTCCACTCCAACGTTAATCGCACGGAGGATGGCCCGTTCCTGACTGAACTCTCCGATCTCTTTCGACTTATAAAGTGGATTCCTCCCTAGGTACGTCCGAATTGTTTGTCCAGTGGAGGCGTCTAAAAGACGGGCGTCGATCCTGGCGATCGCCAGGCCGACCTCAATGTCCCGGCTCACAGAGCTCTTCGTCGCAGCCACATTGAGCTCGACCAGCGATCCAGAAATCAAGGCGTGGATTCCATGGGTCCTGTATAGCTCCTGGATCCAAAGGGGCTCAAGAAAATCGTTCCTGGCGATCCCTCTTTCGACAGTGAAGCGTTCGACAAGCCGACCATCCAGAATGACAACCCGGTTGCTGCCTTCAAGAGCCTGAATCAGCTTTTGGGCAACGATCTCGCCGTAAGGCTGATCCCGATAATCGGTTCTGTTCCCAAAGGGAAGGACGAGGATACGTTTTTTCAGGTGACGAACGGAGACGGCTGTCGAAGGGGAGAGAGATGGTCTTTTTGTCTTCTCTGCCGGCTCTTGCTGACCCTCTGGTGGGCCTTTGTCAACTTGGGGCTTTTTCCCCTCTGGAAGGGGCTTGTTAAGACCCTTTGCATATTCCAAATCGTCGAGAGACACAGTGGTTCCCTCAACAAAGACCTCTTCATCTTTTTTCGATTTCAAGGACGAGCAGGAGAAAAGCTGGATGACCAGAAAACACAGAAACAGAGAGAGGGAGAGCGTCGGAAAGTATTTCGCTCTGATCATGGAGCGTTACCTCTCAGTTGTCCACAGTCAGGGGTCGGTTGTGAGATTGCTCTTTTCAGGACATTTTCCGGGTCTCAGGCGTCGGCGGTGAGAGATCTCTCTAAAAGACTACCTGCCATCTGATCCCTATCAACTAGCTTTTCTTAACCTCTTCTCTGATCCCTGGAGACGGTACATGATATCAGGAAAACAGAGGAAAAGAAAGCCCGGACTCTCTAAGGAGAGCCCAGGCTTTTAAGATCAACATCTTATCCGCGTTCTGTCTTGCGGTTTAGAAATCGGCCTGAAAGTGGACACCCAGGAAGATGTCATCTCCAAGGTCGTTCGTGCCAGCCGGACCGAAGGCACCCCGAGTCGCGTCGTCACCATAATCGAAGTAGGAGATTTCAGGCTGGACGTAGAAATTGTCGGTCAGGTTGTAGAGGACGTTGATAAAGTACGAGGCTGTTTCAATCTCGTCCTCAAAACTGGCACCTGGGCTACTCTCTACGTCGGAGCTCTGGAAGCCACCACCGATATTGAGGATTGCCGGCTCAAACCGGAAGGTGAGCTGCACAAAGCCGCCCCAGCTCGACACGTCTTCAACATCCGTAGCCGCAGCGTCAGGAACGGGAACACCGGCCCCCACCGTTGCACCAGCTGGACGGATGTCAAACGATGATGCTGCGACGCCGAGGTTCTCACCGATCCAACCCTCGAAGGAGATTCTGAACATCTCGAAGTCGACCCTTCCGTCAAGAGCAAAGCCGAAGGAATCGATATCGACATCACTCGTGCCTGGAGCGATACCTGTCAGGTCAAACGACTGGTAGAATGCGCTCGGCGTGAGAGTCAGCATCTCGAGAGGCTTAAAGGTCACGTTTGCTATGAACATGGGGAGGAAATCCTCGGCAAGGTAAGCGGCTGACCCAGCTGGGCCGAGAGCTGTGCTTTTGTCGTTGTCTTCGATGGCCACTTCCACGGTGAAGGCCTCGCCCGCATAGGTGTAGCGGATCTGGGGGTTCCGGCCGAAGTAGAGGGTTCCAAAGCCGATGTTGGCCAGGTCACCATTCAACCTCTGGTCGGTAAACC
>CAYGBK010000107.1:0-17524 GCA_964348095.1 uncultured Thermodesulfobacteriota bacterium
GAGTCGTGGTAACCCAGGTCACACCCGGCAGCCCCGCCGCGGAGGCTGGCATGCGCCGAGGCGATGTCGTTCAAGAGGTAAACCGAAAACCTGTCGAGAACGTTGAAGAGTTTGGCCAAGCCATCGAAGAAGCCAAAAGCCAGGAGAGTATTCTCTTTCTCATTAGGAGAGGTGAAGGCAGCCTGTTCATTACCCTCTCTCCAGAATAGACTGGGACAGACCATCCCCAGAAGATAAATGGGACGTCGCGGGTTTCGGGCAGAATCTCTCTATGTACCCGAGTTTAGACCTGATCGTTTTATCAAACAGACGGTCCTTCGCGACGAAGCTTACCCGCTTCCATCATGAACATGAGGTTGATCTAAAACCGCTATTCCCTGGACTATCTAAAAGAAGCTATAATTTAGCTAAGACCTTTAGTGAACCGGATAAGTCTATCTTCCTAAGGAAACGAGAAACCGATGAGCAAGAGGATGCTTATGTTCGGCCCTGTATTGCTGATCGGGCTAACCTCCTATGTTACCGACGGGGAAGCTCAAAACACTGCGCTGTGGGTAGCCGGAGCTGTCGCGTCTGGAAACACATACGAGGAAGTCGTCGGGGACCATCCCTATTTCCGAGAAATAGTGGAAGAAGAAGGCTTCAACAGCCTTGGTGCCCGGGATCAGCAGGACCTGATTCGTCTTATCGAGAGATACACGTATTCCCTTGAGAAGGCCGATTATTACGAGGTCGAATCTCCGGCCAAGTCTATCGCCTTTTCGCAGGATGCAGAATCACTGATGAAGGAGATCAAGGCCCGGTTTGGACACATCCTGAAGAAATGAATCCGCTCCCCAGAAGACTTAGCCGCGAGGGGCTAATTGACAGCGCGAATCGTGACCATTCAAGAGGGTCAGACCTGACTCTCTGGCAGGCAGTCAATGGGGAGACCGGCACCCTTGTTCACTCAGCGTGTGGTAAGAGCATACAAAAACCGGTCTTGTTGGATGGTGCTCAAAAAAACTGTTTGAGGAGTCAATCATGTCACTAGACAGTCGTGTCGTAAGAGGTTCAGTGGTTTTTTTCTACCTGTTGATCGGTTTAGAAATTGTCATTATGATCAGCCCCTTTGCGGCTTACTTCTATTCCGTATATGGGCCTGTACTCAACTTTCTCTATGACTACAAGATTACTGCATGGCTTGCCGGTTTCTTTCTTCCCCACGCTGTGGTCTCAAAAAGCACCTTACTCAACTTCATAAACGGATTTGGGCGAACGATTTTTTCCGTGGGCCTGATCCTTTTTCTAATTGGTGCCTTCCAAGTTTACACCGCAAAATTTCGGCGGAAGCGTATGGTTACCAGCATCATGTATCGGTGGATCCGCCATCCCCAGTATCTATTTCTCGCTGTAGCGGGCTTGGGATTGCTACTTTTCTGGCCACGGTTCATAATTCTCATCCTTTATATAAGCATGCTCTTCGTCTACTACCTGCTAGCCCGTTACGAGGAGCAGCTAATGGTGGCAGAACATGGTGGCACGTATCGTGAGTATATGCAGCGCACGGCCATGTTCCTGCCTGGCGAGCCGGGTAGAAAGATTTTCGCCGCCCTTTTCGGTCGGATTAAATCCCCGGGATGGGCGCTAATCGTGAGTTATGGTGTCGTCCTAGTCGTCAGCGTGGTCATAGCTTTTGGATTAAGGACTTATACGATTTCGAAGACCTCCATCATCCATTTGCCGGAAAAACAGGTGACGGCAATCTCTATCTTCCCCCAGTCCAATCATTCCCTTGAGCATATTATCGATGATGCCTACCAGTTGAACGCTGTCACCGACGTCTTGGCGACTTTTCGTCAGGAGGGTCACAGAGGTTTTCTCGTTCATGTGATGTCCAGGAACTACATGATGCAAGGACTGTTCGTTCAACCTTCCGGATCACAAATGAGACCCATGAGGCGGTTCTCCTGGAAGGGTGTCGTCGGATTCTTGTTTCCCATCCTGAGGGTGCGCGGCCATCAAACAATGATGGGGAAGACGAAAGGTGGGGAAGTCCGGCTCATCTTTTCTCAACTGACCTGGCCAAATGGTGAGTTTGCCCCTCCGGATAAAGCGTTGAGTTTCACGGTCAAGCATTTACCCCTTCTCAAAGCTGACATTGATTACAACAAACATACGGTAGATGCCATGGAGAGAACTCCAAAGCGTAATCTCTGGGGGCAAATGCCTATGCCCTTGTTATAGCAGATAGGAGGATTTACTAGAGGTCGCTGGCCAATAGTCTGTGGCCAATGCGCAACCAGGGTTATTCCATGGTGCTCAACAAAGAGGAAATCCTCACCCTCTACCGAAAAGAAGCGAAGAATCACGACGTATCAGCAAACCTCTACTATCTCCTCGGCTTTCGCGAGCACGCCTACAGAAAAAAAGCTGTCACCGCCCTCAATCTTCATCCAGGCGACACGGTTGTGGAGATTGGCTGCGGAACCGGCCTCAATTTTACCCTGTTGCAGCGCAATACAAGTTCAACGGGAAAGATAATCGACCTCGATCTCACAGACCATATGCTTGACCAGGCACGGGAGCGAGTTGCACGGGAAGGATGGTCTAACGTTGACCTCATCCACATGGACGCGGCCAAGTATCAGTTCCCGCAAAACGTGAATGGAATCCTATCAACCTTCGCAATTACTTTCGTCCCCGAGTATGACAGGATCATACAAAATGGCGCACAGGCTTTGACGCCAGGCGGACGTTTCGTGATTCTGGACTTGAAACTGCCAGAAAACCTGCCATTTTGGTTGATTCAGTTGGGAGTGTGGTTAACGAGCCCCTTCGGCGTCACGCTTGAGGCCGGGAGGCAGCACCCATGGGAGTCCATCGAAAAATACCTGACCGAGACATCGTTCTCCCAATTCTATCTGGCCTTTACCTTCATCTGGGTCGGCGAAGCT
Organism: uncultured Thermodesulfobacteriota bacterium; assembly: GCA_964348095.1. GTDB lineage: Bacteria > Desulfobacterota > BSN033 > WVXP01 > WVXP01 > WVXP01. The sequence continues at coordinate 2,937 of CAYGBK010000107.1, forward strand.
CCGAAAAAACGCTTTCCACTCATAATCGCTAAGAAATAGACTATTCGATTCTGAACAGACCCATATCTCCTTTTAATTCTGGCGAATGGAATTTCTCAACCGGAAATTGTTAGAATCAAGTAAGTGGTTTCGTGAAGTGCCTCTTACAATGTTCTCAGGCACTTCTCAAGAAAAGGCATGCTCACGTGTGAGGCGGTCGAACACGCCGGCCGAGAGAGACGAATGCCCCTTTTCCAAGAAACCAAGGCAGCAATCGAAAAAGTGAATTGGAATCGAGTTGCCGAGAGCCGTCGAGTGGTTCAACGGTGAGCGGTCGGTTACTGTGGACACATCCTATCAAACACGGTGAGGTAAAAAGAATGAGAAGAATGGACTATCGGATAAATCTTTTGCTCGTTATGATTGTGGTTGGATTGATGGGATTGGTTAGCAATCAGGGCTGGTCCGAGGAGAAAAAGAGGTATGAAAACATACCGGTAGATCGGTTCGTGGGAATGATGGATCAGAAGGATTTCACACTCATCAACGTCCACATTCCTTACCAGGGAGAGATACCAGGCACGGATCTATTGATCCCCTTTAATAACATCGATCAGCACAAGAGCGACCTTCCAAATCCTAAGGACAAGACGATCGTCGTCTATTGTATGGCAGGGCCTATGGGGTACGTTGCTGCTGAAAAACTCGTCGAGATGGGGTATTCAAGAGTGATCCATTTCGAGGGCGGAATGAGAGCCTGGAGAAACTCAGGAAGGCCACTGCGATTTAGACCGAAGTAAAAGAGCGCATCAATCAGCCAGATCCACATACAGAATAAGGAATTCTTCCACTCCATAGAATAGAGCCTGTACGAGCATTCGTGTCCTTTACTGCCGCTGCATGATCGGAGGCGCCTGATTTCAATACACCGCGGAAGAGTAGATAGTGGATGTTTTCGTTCTTCAGTCGGTGTCGACACACAGAAAGACCCGGCCCTTTCATGATATCACCAGCTCTTGGTAAGCCGTAAGGTTCCTCACTTCAAATAGAGAGTCGCCCCTTTTCCAATGCCGATCTTCCGGCACTGGAAATAGGATTTTCTCAGCGTCCTCTGTGTCTCTGTGGTTTTCTCATCATTCTGAAATCACCCAGAAGGCAGATTCGGCCTTTGAGAAAACGCCGGTTCAGCCTGGCCCGGATTATTAATGAATCCCTGTTGGCTGCATGAACACTCCGCCCATGGAACCCTTCGAGTCGCCTCAAGGTCCCGAGCCTGTCGAGGGACTTCGACTACGGCCTTTTCAGGCCTCCACTCAGGGCTAGCCTTGAGTCCCTCGATTTCACTCGGGATCCTGAACTTGTCGAAGGACAAGGTAAGAAGCACCCTGTCGAAACCCGCAACAAAGATTTTCAATTCGTTGCGAGTGCTTATTCACGAATCTTAAAGATTCGTGAATAATGCAGGCTAGATCTTCTCAAAGAGCCACGACGGGGTCAATTGGATAAACAGAGAATTCAAGATCGTGAAGTATCCGGTGATGATCAAAAGGCCAATAAAGATCAAGAAGATCCCTCCCACAATGTGAACCACCCGCAGAGACTTCCCAAATCTCTGGAATACGGAAAGAAATGATCCACTCGCAACGGCCATCAACAGAAATGGTATCGCCAACCCCATAGAATAGGCTGCCAGGAGGATCACCCCGCCACGGATACCTTTCGCGCTTCCTGCTAGGGCGAGTATGGCCCCCAAGATAGGGCCTATGCAGGGCGTCCATGCCGATCCAAAGGAGAGTCCCACAAGGGCAGACCCCATGTAGCCCGCTGGTTTGTTCCTCACCACCAGAAGCTCTTTCGACCGCATCAAAAAAGGAATCTTTAATGCACCGGCGATGTAGAGACCAAAAAGGATGATGATAAATCCCGCAATTCTCTGAATCGTCTCCTGATAGCTCGCAAAGAACCTGCCCAAAGCGCTGAAAGAGGCACCCAAGACAATAAAGACCGTCGAGAAACCGATGACGAAAAACAGGGAGTTTACGATGACTCTCCTTCGCATATGGGTTTTCAAAAGAGGAGAACTGAGCTCATCAAAGGAGATCCCCGTGATAAACGAGAGGTACGATGGCACCAACGGAAATACGCACGGGGAAAGGAAAGAGAGTAATCCTCCTCCCAAGGCTACAATAATCGAAAGGTTCTCCGCTGATTCCATGGCAACTCCCACACATCAAGAAGCGGGAAAACTATTCAAAATGTCCCATCAAAGAGCAACGCTCCGAAAAGGACAGCCAGAAACAGACTGGTCAACTTATAATGGCGCCACGCCATGGCTTTCTCCGGTCGGAAAATGAGAAGGACACCGCTAACAAGGAAAACTGAGGCGGCAATGGATGCGGCCGCGAACCCAATCCCTCTCGTTTCCCCCACAATGAGCAAGACCATCGACACCAGGATGGTTAGAACGGTGCCGATTAGGATATGGCCGGCCGCGATGCGTTGATGAACCAGGCAGGGAAGCATAGGAATTCCCGCCTGACGATAGTCTTCCCGGTAAGCGAGGACAAGGCTCCAGAAATGGGGCGGCGTCCAGAGGAAGATAACCCAGGCTATTAACCACGCAATGGCATTCAAATCGGAAGTCCCGGTCAACCATCCTGCGAGGACAGGGCAACAACCTGCTGCCCCGCCAATTACCACGTTAGAAGGATGACGCCGTTTGAGCCAGAGTGTGTAAATGAATAGATAGATCCCCGCACCCAGTGCAACGACCAGGGCCACCCTTAGACTGATGGCCAGGGAAAATGCGACACCGAAAAGAATCAGAACAATGCCCAGAAACGCCGCTGCTGAAGGGGTGCCGATCTGGCCGGAGGGGAGTGGGCGGTCTACGGTCCGAACCATCTGAACATCGAGGTCGCGTTCCAGGTATTGGTTCAGGGCCATCGCACCAGAAGCAGCAAGACCGCAGCCAAGGGCAAGCAAACCCATTCGAGACCAGTCAAACTGGCCCGCCGCCCCCAAAAAGTAACCTGCTCCAGCGGTAAAAACCAGCATGGCTGTAACGCGGAGCTTAAGTAGTGACACATAGCCTGCCAGTGTGCGAAAATGCCTGCGCACATTGCTCATATTCAATCCAACGGCAGACAGCTTGATCTGGACTATTGTAATCGGATTCGCCATGTCACCAAGACCTATGAGAGGAGTAACCTGTTACATCAATACATCTGCCAAAAAGATGACCAGCATTGTCCCAATCCCTCCAAGAACAAGGGTAATAATCAGAAGCCAAAAGAGGACTCTATCTGCTCGAGTCGTTGCCATTTTCTCCCCCTTTCACACATCTTAGTGTGTCTGAATCGGCATTCCCCTGAAAATACCGAATGCAACCAGTGTCAGAATGATGACCCCTACCAGAAAGAGGGTAGAGGGGATCAGAGCGACCGGTGTCCGGTCATACTCAACTTTCACCGGCAGCTTGGGAGCGTCCATCCCCTTGATCGCTTCCGCGGTTGTCGCCACCCGCTTGCCAGCTATCGCCGTCATCGCCATAACAAGAACGAATATGATAAGGGCTGCCGTAGCCAGCATCCCACCGACCCCCAGGGACAGGTTCATTAGGGGAGCCCACGAGGCTGGCGTTTCTCCTCCGGTTATCGACGGAAACCGGCGGGGCACGCCGGCCAATCCCGCTGCGACTCCAGCGATCGACATGATGAGAAGTGATGCGGCCATAAGGTAAGGCTGAATTTTGGCGAGACCCATGCCCCAGAGTTGCCTCCCGGTGAGTATGGTAATCGCATAGAAGAGAAACCCCATGTAGACAATATTCGCTCCTCCAGCAGCGATGGAGTGAATATAGGCGGGTATCACAAAGGTGTTATGCAGCATGGGTGCCACCTGCTCCTGAATGATAACGTAAGAGAACAGTCCGCCAACGAGCAAGGTTACCATTCCCATGATCATGGACCCAAAGGCGGGATTGCCCCAGGGCAGGTGTTTGATCCAGCCGAATACGCCATAACCTGCTCTTCTCATCCTGGCTTCCAGCATACCAACAATGATGAACATGTGGAGCACCGTGGGCACACCAACGAGCAGTGACAGGGCCGTTCCCACGAACTTTATGGTGTCGGAGATCGTTGGATCCACCAGGAGATGGTAGAGAAAGGTGGGAGGCACAAAAAACGGATATAGAAGAAAAAGCGTTTTAGCCACTTGCTTGGCGTAAACCGACTTCGCATCTGCCACCAGTTCGACGAGGACGTAACACACCCCCACCAGAGTCAGGGCGGGCACGTAGTGATAGATATGGAAGGCAATGTGCCAACTCATCCGGTAGGTCATCGTGTCGATTGAACGGAGCCCAACTGACCAAAGGAAAGCCGGGATAAAGGTGTTTAGGGTGGCTATGATACCCGGGATCACGATGAAGAGCCCTGCCACCGCAGCGAAGGTCGATATAGGGATATCTCTAAGAAAAACGACCCAACTGTTGAAGCTCGATGGACGTCCTACCGCAGAGAAAATGGTTGCGATGAAGTCTGCCACCACAATCAATAGCCCGGCAGACAAGAGGATAAACCCGAGGTAGATCAACCAGGCCGCCGAATACTGTTCGGCCAGGGGCACAGTGCCACTGTAGGTAATGTCAGCCCCCAGAAGGATACCGAGACCTGAGATGGCCGCCGCAGCTATCATCACCCAGAACCCAGTCCAGGCCAACTTGTAACTCCACAGTTTCCGCTTGATCAAGACGCTTCCCGCGGCAATCAGGAACGCCGTCTGGATAAAACAGAGCCAATAGAAGAACATAAAAATGCCATGACCCGTAAGCGATCGATAATAGAGCGAGGAGGACGATACGGGAATGGCCGGGGTCCGGTCTAGGAGCATGAGAAGCGCGAAAAGACCGCCTATGAACATGATGACAAGCCCCGTACCCGTAAAGGCTGTCAACAGACTCCTATCTTCCGGTTCGATTTTGACATCTTGCAAAAGACCCATCGATACACTCCTTTCTCTCACTGAGTCACAATGCCTCAGTGGTCATGTCAACATGGTTTAGTGTCCGTGTGGTTCACTTTCCTCGTCATGATGGTCTCCCGGTTCATCATGGTGATCACCCTCACCATCATGATGGTCTCCTTCTGCATGGCCATGCTCCTCTTCCTCATGTTCATGGCCAGGAACCACTCCCTTCCCAGCTTCGACGATGATCTTACCTCTCATCAGGTCGTGTCCCTCACCACAGTACTCTGTGCAGAGCATCAGGATTTGTCCCTCACGCATCGGTTCGATGCTCATCACCGACGACATCTTGGGCATGACCACACCATTCAGACTTTTCTCTTGAATCAGGGAAACGCCATGCAAAACATCTGGAGATAGGAAGACGAGGCTGTAATGCCCACCCGCGGTAAGCCGGATCGTATCCGGCGTGAATTCGTACTGTTCTACAAAGATGTAAACCTCACCCGGCGGTGGCCGCACCGACCCATCCGGCAGTCCATGGTTCTCCATTTGTTTCGTGACCTTCGCCCTGAACTCATCGATAGGAACCATCTCGCCACCCCCGTGGTGGTCCGCGCCCCCTGTCTCAACAGCATCCAGGGCAAACCAGATGGGTATAAGAACCATCACCCCAAAGGCGACAATGAAGGCCGTGATTAGATATGCGTTTGATGATTTCATATTTCCTCCATCTCTTTTGTGGGATTCTCTCTTCTATTTTGAGCTCATTGACTACTCGAAAATCACATCCAGACAGGATTCAAAACCGATGTCGATCGATTCGTCATGACACCGAAAGGAAACGTTCCCTCCTCAAGGCATAGAAGCCCACCGCGTAGCGCGCCAACGACACCGCTTGATCTTGAGTTCAGAAAATACTTAGGCAGATTTTGGGATTTTGAGAATTGAGGATGCGAATAAAGGAAGGTGTGGTTCCAGGATTTGAGGGAACGAGCCTGAAAAGGACGTCGTATAGACCAGAGAGGACGTGAGGTCCGTCGCGGGAATAAAGTTGTCGACTCCGGCTGTGCAGAGAAAAGCACTATGATGATCCTGCTCATCCTTATCCATTCCGGCAGGGCCACCGTGGAAGGCACAGAGAACGACAGACATAGCAAAGACGAGAACTATCGCTCCCAGAAATATCCTATAAGGCTTGAGCCTAAACACGGTCGATGATCCCCATTCATCCGATGAAAAAAATGACATTCATATTTGCCAATTATATAGCAAAACAGAATCTCATTTGTCAACCTTGTGTAAACACAAGAATGACCATATAACTCATCCTCAATGAATCTTCGTTCAAGCACGGAGGAGTATTTTTCAATGGGTCACATCGGCAACAGGAGAAACGCAGTTAACTTGATCACCGAGTTTGTGCTACACTGTTGGGAGAGGGATTCATCTCGTAGGACTTAAGATCCCAGGCATCCAGGGATTCCTCGACACCAGAAACGGGTTTCTGTTGATTTGGTCCGTGTGTTTCTTAGATGATCGCTATCAGGAAAATACCTATCCTATTTATCTCGGTTGTCTGGATTTTCGCCCTATCGGCCATCGGCTACTCCGTCAATCCATATCGATCAAACGGCGAAGCCATCTATTACAACAGAACCAATGAGGATGGTATCGAAATCTCATACGAAGAGGGGCCAAAATGGCTTGAGATTAGGACGATCGGATGCGTAGCCTGTCATGGTGCTGATGGAAAAGGAGGATATGTCATCTGGCCCAGTTTGAAAACAGCGCCTGATATTCGTTACGACTCTCTCGTCATGGAAGAACACGCCCACGGTGGGAAAGCGGAAAGCCACCCCAGATATACCGATGACCTGATCAAAAGAGCTATCAACGAGGGGATTGATACGGCGGGGAAGACCCTCGATCCGATCATGCCAAGATGGAAATTATCAGAAAAGGATCTTGCGGACCTGCTCGCTTACCTGAAACAACTGAGTGAGGGAATCGCTCCTCCATCTGATCCTTTCCCGCGAGAACCGTAGCCGAAAGCGCTCTCGTCCATAGAGCCATAATTGATGAACCCTGACCCGCCGATTCTTCGGAAGGCTGGTTTCTTTACCCCTCTGGAAGATCTTCCTTCCGTTGCAGGATAAATGGCTTTCGGCATGCGCCCATCGGCATGAACTGGGATACAGGTCCCTGAAAGCAAGCCCTAAGGGGGTTCGCAATGAGAGATCAAAACCATAGTTTCATCGTTGCTCTGTTGGTAATCTTTTTCATATCGATTGGCCACACCCTCGGTCTCGCCAAAACCCGAGATGAAGAGAACAATATCGACATCTATCGCCGGGTTGGTCCGGGTGTCGTCAACGTCACGAGCGTCACCGTTGAGAGGGATTTCTTTTTCAATCCAATTCCTCGGGAAGGAGCTGGTTCAGGATCGATTATCGATACCAAGGGACACATTTTGACGAATCACCACGTCATCCGGGATTCCAGGAAGTTGGAGGTCACCCTGAGCGACGGCAGCAAATGGCAGGCCCAGTTTGTCGGCGCCGACCCTGATAATGATTTAGCGGTGATCAAGATCAACGCACCAAAGGAAAAACTAACCGTTATTCCACTCGGTGACTCATCGGCCCTTCAGGTGGGACAAAAGGTTCTGGCTATCGGCAATCCCTTTGGACTGGGTCAAACCCTCACCACGGGTATTATTAGCTCTCTCGGGCGGAGTATCCGCTCGGAAGGGGGGATATTGATCGAGGATATTATCCAAACCGATGCGTCGATTAATCCTGGTAACTCAGGTGGTCCCCTTCTCGATTCTCGAGGGATGATCATCGGCATCAACTCTGCCATAATCAGCCCAACCGGTGCGAGTGTTGGTATCGGGTTTGCAATACCTGTGAATACGGCCAAGCGGATTCTTCCCGACCTCATCTCAAAGGGACGTGTCGCTTATCCCTGGATCGGTGCTTCAGTCTATCCCCTGATCCCGGAGTTCGCTGAGGCCCTTGGCCTGCAGGTCGAACGGGGAGCGGTTATCGCAGAAGTCGTCCGCGGAGGTCCGGCTCAACGGGCCGGTCTGAGAGGAGGGAACAGACAGGTTCAAGTGGGGAATTCACTCATACGGGTCGGAGGAGACGTAATCGTCGAGATCGATGGGAAGAAGGTTGCCACGTCGGATGAACTCATCCAGATGATCCGAGACTACCGGCCCGGCGACGTGGTTCAATTTGGCATTTTCCGAGATGGAAAGTTCCTGAATGTCCCTGTGACCCTCGTTGAAAAGCCACAGGGTCAGTAAACTCGGGAAAAAAGAGGGCAGGCACAGCGGATCGCGATAGGCTCTTAAATCGCCTTGCTATTCAGAATTAAGGTGGGGTCCGGTTGAGTGTGATCGTTAAGGATTATTCGAAACAGACTTCGGGGTCTTGATTCTTTTCGAAATATCGGGTAAGGAACCTGAGGTTTCTCTCCTTTATAGCTTCCTCTCAACCACATAGTATCTTTTTTTTGAATCGGAGAAGAATCGTTGTCCTTTCGATTCTCTTACGGCCAGATAAGGTCGCCTTGATGTTTATGACTCCCTCTATGCCAGTCCGGAGGGATCTTTTACCTGGTCCCTTTGACCAAAAAAGACTGGAAATTCGAGTCAGGTTTATGGCATGGTTAAGGCTCATTAAAAGAAAGGATAAAGAACTTGAAAATCAGACTCATTGACCCGACCTCTGAAGATTCTCTCTTAAGCCATTCACGAAGAGAACTGAAGACATTGTGGTTCACCCATCTCAGTCTCACCACTTTGGCGGCCTTGACACCGGAAGGAATCGACGTCGCCATTACGGATGAAAACGTGGAACCGATCGACTTTGATGAGGACGTCGATTTGGTAGGCATCACGGGAATGACGATCCATGCTCAGAGGGCCTATGAGATTGCCCACGTTTTCCGCCGCAGAGGGATACCTGTCGTTATGGGAGGTCCCCATGCCTCGGCTTTACCCAAGGAAGCAAAGGCTCATGTGGATGCCGTCGTCATTGGGGAGGCCGAGAATGTCTGGAAAGATGTTCTCGCTGATGCGAAAAGGGGAAACCTTGGCGTTTTCTATCAGGACAGTGGATTCTGCTCGATGAAATCGAGGGTGCACCCGAGACGGGAACTCCTGAGGAAAGGGGCGTACCTAACCACCAGTTGTGTTCAAACCTCCAGGGGATGTCCTTTTAGCTGTGATTTTTGCTATGTGACCCAATTCTTTGGCAACACCTACCGGTGCCGACCTGTTGATGAGGTTGTTGAGGAGGTAAAAGGCCTCAACGAAGATCTTATCGTTTTCGTGGATGACAACATCACGGGAAACCCCCGTTATGCCAAAGAGCTTTTCACAAAACTGATCCCCCTCAAAAAACAGTGGGCCGGACAGTCGAGCATCAACATTGCAAGAAACAGTGAACTTCTCGAATTGGCCGCCAAAAGCGGGTGCGTCTCTCTCTTTCTGGGGATTGAGTCCCTTTCTTCGCAGAACCTTCGAGCGGCCCGCAAATCATTCAATAAGGTGAACGAATACGAAGATTCACTGAAAAAGATTCATGACCACGGCATAATGGTTTTGGCCGGTCTGATTTTCGGTTTCGACCACGATGATGAGGGCGTCTTTGAACGGACGGTTCGTTTTTGTGAAAAAACAAAAATCGAGGCTCCCTGCTTTTTTATCCTCACCCCCCTGCCGGGGACTCCCTTTTACGATCGGATGGAAGCCGAAGGGCGAATTCTGCACAAGAATTGGTCCAAATACACTGGCGCCGAGGTGGTGTTTCGGCCGAAACTGATGGCAGAGGAGACCCTCGAAAATGGTTTCAATTGGGCCTCCAGGGAGACCTACTCATTCCGGTCAATCATCAAAAGGCTCTTGCATCCCCAGCAGCGTTTTTTCACTAGACTCGCAACCAATTTGGCATTCAGAGAGGTTGCCAGGCGGAAGCCGAGATCTCACCTATCACGAACCGCCCGGATTATCCATAGGCTAAACACCTCCTTCCCCGTTAGGGAAAAAGACTCGCTCACGCCGACCCTTCGCCACCTGACTCTTGAAAAAGGCCAACAGGCAGTTCGAGGAATCACCGAAGCCCTGACTGTTCATGTGACCCGTAATGAGCGGCTAAATACGCTGTTCCTTCGACTGGAAGGCTCGATAGATCGGAAGGCAGCCGAGGAATTCATCAATAGGATAAAAGAGGTTACCGAATGGATACAGGATAAACTGGTCATTGATTTCAAGGGAATCGATTTCTTTTCCAAGATGGCGCTCCACCTGATGTTTGTCGAGAATTACAACAAGCTCCGCCAATTGAAAGGAAGGCTCCGAATCGTCAACCTGTCAAACCAGATCCCTGAAATAACCGAAAGCCTCAAGCGGTATATTCTGGAAATCGAAGTCTTTGATGAACGGAGCCCTGCATTCCAGACCCTATAGTATTCGTACCCCCATCGCTTTAGAGTTATTAGGAGAGTGTGCGGATTTCGACAAAATCGTCGACACATCAAATCCCGTCGAACTTCCCATAACTTCCTGAATTAAAATCCAAATCTCAAATTCCACGTCGACATTTATGTCGACGGGAGAGAAGAGAATCGACTCGCCTCTCAACCCTCTAGGCTGAATTGCACAGCCATATCAAACACTTACAAAAATCTTCTTCATTGGCACATCCATTGCTCATCTATAAGCGAAGCGGAAGATCAACCGAAAAATCAGACTATGGAAGAATATTAAAAGGTGTTCGCGCAGGAGGTGATTTTAACATGAAACGATGGGCAATAACGGGATTGGTTGCGGTGTTATTCGTTGCCCTGGCATCCCCGTCGTTTGCAGGGGACCGGGGACGAGGACGGTGGGAAGGATTCGCAATCGGACTCGGAGCGGTGACCCTCTACAATCTCTTCGAGCATGGCAAGTTCTCACCGGTGATACCCCCTCATGGGGGGTATGAGAGGCATCGCCATTACCACCCACCGGTCGTCTACGAACCCTCTGGCCATTGGGAGATCCGAAAGGAATGGATCCCTGAAAGACGGGAACGGATCTGGGTGCCTGGCCATTACGAAAATGGATACTGGGTCAAGGAACACTACGAGGTTCGGGTCTATCCAGGCTATTGGGAAAAGCACAGGGTCTGGGTCGAAGATGATTATCCCAGACCGTATCCCAAGAAGAAGCATTCAGAATATGAACCCTATGAACTTTCCATAGATGTGCAAAGGTAACATGGTCCCTGAGTCTGGCCAGGGCGGCGAGGCACAACATTGTAACCGTGCACCTGTGAGAAAAGCCCTATGCTGCCCTGGCTTTTGAATTCAATCGTGGTGTCGTCGCCCAAACCGAAAAGGCAGGTCCATTGGACCTGTCTTTTTCTGTCTCACCCAGATAATCCGAAGCTTTCCACCGTCCTTTTCCCCAGGGTGGTCCCTTTCTTTCCAGATCTGTCCCCAAATAATCGATAGACACCAAAAAAAGAACCGACACTCCCCGCGGCGGACTCCCACCAAATAAGGACAAAAAAACGTGCCGGGAGGCGAAATCGAACCCCGACACGGGGATTTTCAGTCCAAACTACTAAGTTTTCGTAAGTCACTGAAATAAGGAAACTATTATTTATTTCAATAACTTCGCTGTATACGCATTATAAGCGACACCATACAATATAGAAATGTTTAGTCAAAAATTGGTCAAATTTCTTCTGCCTATATCAAGGTAAAAGGACACGTCTACGGTGAATGGGTGGAAGGTGTCTGGATTGGGTCTTCAGCCTTTCGATTTGCGTTTGAAATATTGCATGATCGGTACTAGTGCGAATCTGCGTAGTACATCTTGCATTAAACGGATTGAATAAGAAGAAAAAGCACGAAGTCTTACATTGGCCCCGGCGTTTTCGAGAATGCACGAAAGGGATACCTACAAGAGAAAAGAATCTTGAGACCTAGCTCATCATGGGGTACCCCGAGACAGCAGATGCGAGAAGTTCTTAAGCTGATTGGGAAGGGGAAAGGAACAAAGAGATTTCCGATGACCTTTGGGTCAGTGTAAGAACGGTAGAGAAACATGCCAGTCTCATGGAGAGGTTAGACCTCTATACCGCTCTGGCTCTAACATCTTTTGCCATGGCAAAGGAGCTGATTACTTAAGAAATCTTATTCGCTAACACGGCCAAGAGGCTCGTACAATGGTTCCTTTCCCCCGGACGGACTCGATAGTAAAAACCCCACCTGAAAGTTCCGTTCGCTCTTTCATGCTGGAGAGGCCCAATCCTCTCGTGCTACTCTTTGGAGAGAGTGCGTTCTCCACATCGAACCCCCGGCCATTGTCCTCGATGGCCAATTCTATCGAACCATCGATTTTCCTCAGACAAAGACCCACAAGGTCTGCTCTGCTGTGTTTCGCCATGTTGTTCATAGCTTCCTGCAGGACCCTGTAAATAACTGTCTTCAGAAGTTCTGGCACTTCATCTTCTTGTATGTTGATCTGCTTTTCAATGCGGATACTCGAATAGATCGTTTCAAATTCCCGGCAAAACCAGCTGATCGTCGCCAGGATCCCCAGCTCATCCAGCATGGATGGCCGTAACTCCGTCTGGATTCTTCTGACTTCTTCAACAGTTTCCTGAACTAAAGAGATGATGGCCTCCAATGATTTGATACTTGCCTCGGCCGTCTTCTTATCCATTTGTTTAAGGGTGTTCTCTACGCCAAATTTGATGGCACTTAGACATTGTCCAATGCCATCATGAATCTCGCCGGCGATCCGTTTTTTTTCTCTTTCTTGGGCTATCAGGAGCTGAGAAGAGAGAAACCGGAGTTCCTTTTCCGATTCCTGCAGCAACTCCACCATCCTGCGCCGCTCCAAAACTACCTGTATACTGGTGACAAAGGCCTCGATCTGCCGGGCATCCTCTTCCTCGTAAGCAGAGGCCTTGTTGGAGACGGCAGCCAAGGCGACGATGCGCCCGTGGCTGAAAATTGGAACCACCAGGACCCTGGTTAGGTGGACGTGACCTGCAGGGAGCCCCTTCTTGCTCGGATGGTCAGCCTGATAGTCATTGATGATGAGCGTCTTCCTCTTCCGCACCCCATCGCCCCAGAGGCCAGCCTCGTTGATGAGGTACTCAATGGGCTTATTCCGAATTTGGCAATCCTCCAACGCCTCCTTTGACCAGGAATAAAGCGACATCACGCTCTCGTCCTCATTTAAAAAACCATGGAAGGCATACCTGCTTTGCGTCATATCCATGATCTCCACCAGAACATGATCGCATAGGGTCTGGAAGTCCGCGTCAATCAAGCGCGCAATTTTCCATAACGCCTCCAATCGCCTTTGCAGGCGAGCTTGTTCCTCCGCTGCCCGCTTGCGGCTTTCTATTTCCTTTCTCAATTGCTCATTTGCTATCATCAGTTCGGCAGTGCGCTCCTCTACGCGTTTTTCCATCTCTCCGTAGGCCCTTTGAAGCGCCTCCTCAGCGCACCTGCGCTCATCTATTTCTCGTTGGAGTTCTTTGTTGGTTCTAGCAAGTTCGACAGTGTTCTCTTCCAGACGCTTAATCATCGGGTTGCTAATCCGAAGGAACAAAAACACCCCGGCTAAAACAACTAAGATAGCGAAGCCCCCCGCTATCAGGCCAGCTCTCACGAAGGGCGCACGTATCTCAGCCAGGTCGATCTTGGCCACAATGCCAAAGTTCAACTCCCCCACCGGCTCATGCGCCGCAAGAACTACCTTCCCCCGATAGTCAAGCCCGACAACTGTACCCGACAGTCCCGACAGAGCCCGCCGCATCGGTTCGGCAATCTCCGAGTCGAAGGGGACGGGCTTTGGGTTCTCGAGGTCGTAATGACGATGACTGAGCAAGAAAACAATATCCTCCCCTTCCCGTCTGGCCAGGGTGAATTCTCCCGTCCTACCAAACCCTTTATAGTGCTTATGCGCATCGATGATCTGGCTTAAGGTAGCCTCTTCCGGCCCTTCTGGATAATCTCTGCTATGAATGGCATCAAACCGAGTCACTGCTTCTATCAGACGCGCTTGACTCTGGGCGGTCTCCACCAGTCGCGCCTGTTCTTCCTCAAACGCCGTGCGGTATAGCATGGAGATTGTGATCGCGGCGACAATTAGAGAGGCCGTAGCCATTATTAGAATCAGTGAGAGAACTCTCTTACGCTCCGGCATGGGTTCTCTCCTTGTGTATGGGAGTCTGCTGTCTATAAAGCTAATTTACTATATTACTACCGCTTTTGTACGACGTTTTGAATTAGCCGACCGGGAATCAGGGTTTGGACAAATAAAGCTCTCATGACTGTGATGACAAGGCGAATACTGCTATGTACTGAGCCAAGGAGCAACGTAGATTCTAAACCATTCCGCTATTCGTGGTTTCCTCTATTTCTGGAACCACAAGCAATCATTCAAGGTGTTCACTTCAGAGGCCAAACTAGCTAACAGGATTGCTGGAGTTTCTAGTTCTAACTGTATTCGTCAGTTTTCCCAGGCTCCCGAACTGTTGATTAACGTTTCAAATATGCACCCTGTCGATGAGGTACACCCTTTCAATGTTCCTTTATAGCCGATCATTTGAAAGCTGAAA
>CAYGBK010000108.1:0-8358 GCA_964348095.1 uncultured Thermodesulfobacteriota bacterium
GGCTGGAACAGTTGACTGTCCGGAACTGGTCATCGACGGCGACTCGCCGGATCAGCTTCCGGGAGGCGGTCTGTCGGAGTTCCACGGTTTTGCAGACCCAACGATCCGCAAGGACCCGGATAGTGACCGGATCTGGATGGCCTACTCGTGGCCCAACGTCCATGTGGTCGGTTTGCTGCATGTTCCAGGAGTTGATACACATCTGGCCTATAGCGATGACGACGGCGTCACCTGGCAATTTCACAGCACCCTGTGGCCCTCTGAGGCAGCCCTGGATCTGAGCGGCAGTCTGGAGGCAGGCTACATCGACCACGAAGTGCCGAACCTTCTGCCCCGCAACACGGTAAGCGGTACAATCTGGTACGGAGTTCGTCTCAACTACTTCGTTTCCAACACCGGTGGTTACCAGACACGCAAAGGCAGCAGTTTCCGACTGGCCATCATGCAGGCCGACTCTCCCCCGGAACTGGCAGCTGCGGACACTGCGGTGCTCGGCAGCGCAATTACCCATCCAAACTGGGCTGTAGACACCTACCTTGCCGCGCTAGATCCGGATGTCTATCCCTGCGACCTTTGGAACGAACCGGCGCTGTATTGGCACGAAGACGAACTCTATCTGGTGGTCCACTGTCTGGGGTATGACGAGGCCACTCTTCTTCCGACCGTTGCCGAGAATGATCTCGTGGTCTTTGCCACAACAGCCGAGGGTCATGTAACGGACTGGGTTTGGCGCTACGTTGGCAAACTGGCGGGTCATGAAGAAGCGCTTGAACTGGGCGGTGTAGGCCTGACCCAGGTTGATATCGTCCGGGACAGGACAGGGCAGTGGCTGGCTGTGATAACGCCGGAGGACTGGAGCGAAACCGAAAACGATTTCATCCACTACGGCTGCCGTGTGGTGGAAATCGAAAATATGACCTCACCGTTCTTTTCCCGGGACGGATACGGCAACCTTAAAGTGCGCGCTGTCATTACCGCCAGCGACCAGGATAGGATCGGGCCTGCAGCCTGCAGCTATGATCCTGATTCGGCGACCGGCGTGATCATCGGCCGCCGTTATAAAAGCCCCGGCTTTATGTCCATCTTCCTCCACACCACCAACCTTCATCCGTGAGTGAGTGCGCGGTGAGCCCTTACTATTTGACCTTCTCTACCTTTTGGTAATACGACACGGGTTTCTCACAGATCACACAGATCTCTTCTGGAAGTTCCCTGACCGTCGAGCCGCATATCTGACAGACAAAAAACTGACTGGGGGTCTTTTCGATGAACTTAGCGAGAAGGCTAAAAAGATAGCCAGTACCCGATTTGATCTTATTGATCAGATCCCGATGCTGTTTCTATCCTTCCCATGCGTTGGTTGCATTCCAGATGGTCATTTAATGGTTTTCAGGACCCATCTTCTCAATGGAATTGGGGTAGACGTGATCGATATGTCGAAGCTCTATCATGGTGGCATGTTTTAGATTCTCTTTTGTACTGGATACCTTGATGTCCGGTTTTGAAGCCGCTTCCACCCTAGCTCCAAAATCAGTTAATAGCGTGCTGAAATTATGGCCATGGATCCATTCAGAAACCGTAAAAGCTGAGAAGAGATGGGCGATGTTCGGATAGTTTTCCGACATGGCCTTTGGGACATAAGCCGAGTAGGTAAGATGGGCCAGGATCTCCTCACGATGTAAGGCCTGAACAATGGCAATCGTCTCAGGGTATTTCTCTTCCCCCTCTGTTGATGAGGCCAAAATATCGCGAGAAGAGAATTTCCTGTAAGAAGAATGTTGCCTTTCCAAGGCCATCGGGGGGTTATAGGAAAGGAGAAGGGCAACGCCTCCCCCCAGGGTTTTGATGAAATCACGCCTTCCATAGGTTTCGAGGCCTCTATCCGTCGCTTTTTGGGGGTACCATATGTCGGCCCTCATCCTTCCACCCTCCCTGTTTGCTAGCGGGTAGCTGTTAGCTAAGAAATCGGGGGCCAGGATTTAATGTTGGATTCTTTTGCGGTTTCCCCGCCCGAATTTGCCAGAAAACAAAAGCCTACTCCACTCCTGGAGTAGGCCTCCTTTCAATTCCTTTCCAATTGAAAATCCGTGTCCCTCATTACACGAATTCCATGGTTTCTTTCTCCTACATTGTGACCTTACATGTGCAAGTGTAGTGCAGAATGCCGGGATAGTCAAACGGGAAAGGCAGGGGTTAGGGATCGGGAACCAGGGGTCAGGTGCAAAGGCAGAGGATTAAGGTTCAAGGTGAAAGGGGAAAGGATAAAGGACCAAAACAGGGGTCGGGGGTCAGAAGGAAAAGCAGAGGATAAAGGGAAAGGTTGAGGCTGACGTTGAGGGGAAAGGATCAAGGTTGATTTGGTGGATTGGTTAAATTGGTTGGGTTTGTTTAGGATAACTATTTCAACCTAAATTGTATGTATAATTATATGTATATCTATATTGTTTTTTCGAGATGCTCTTTGTTATTGTTTCTTTATCGTAAAGAGCGAGGGAGATATATGAAAAAGAGAATAAAATACACAGATGAACCCTTGGGGGATCTTCGCGTAATTAAGGATTTCCTGCCCTCCCCCGAGGAGTTGGCCTTCCGAGAAGAAAATGTCAAGGTCACTATCGCTTTGAGCAAGACCAGTGTCAACTTCTTTAAAAAGGAAGCACAAAAACACCATACCCAATACCAGAAGATGATTCGCCGACTTATTGATTTCTATGTGACAAGCCAACTTAGTGGAAAAAACGGACGGTAGAGGCTTAAGACATAGGGCAAAAGGCGATAGGGATAGGCCCTCCTCTCCTCAGGAAACAAATATGTATACATTTCAAGACTCTTTTTTCTCTTCTCCTCCAGATTCTTTGAGACTTGGGGCTAGGCGGTTCTCCGTCCCTCAATTCCCCGTCAGATCCTCCTGTTTCAGGTTCACCAGCTGTAAAGAATAACAATGGGCAGGCCTTTTCCCTTGACCGGAAAAAACTAACATGCTATGGAGGGCCTATTGGTCCGAGAGGCCATCTATGCATGGTTCATAGAACAAAGGGGTGTGGGTCGATGCGGTGGGGGCGAATAGCCATCATTCTGATCGTGGGGCTTTGCTTTGCGAAATCGGTCTTGGGAGCTCCTGCAAACTGGGCGGTATGGGTTCCGACCCATGGCGAGTACACCCACTCTGCAGGGGGATCGTTTGGCGATTTTGGGGGTGGACCCTACGACACGACCGGGATCGATCACTGGTCCTGGTACTATTGCTGGTACGGCCATCTCTGTACTGACCAGCCTGCCTTCGACCATTACAGAATCCTCGGTGACTATTACGACTGTGAAGGAAACCTTCTCGAAAAAGACGCCCTTTACTGGGCACAGACCTGGACGGTTGTGGGAGGGACCGGAACGATCTTTGACGGTGGAATCGGCGGTGGTCCCGGCGCACGGGCGTGCTTTGCTCAGGAGACGAAAACACCGGCCACTGACTGCCGGGTGTATGTGGATATGACCCCGGTCATCCGGCCTGGCTGGTCCTGCGAGGAGTGGCCGTCTTTTCCTGAATCGAGCCAAAGCCCCGGGAAAAACTTGGGCCGCCAGGATAGCTGTGAGCTTTATGTCAAAAACCCGATCAACGTTGCTACGGGAAACAACTTCGAAGAGGCCATCGATCTAACGGTTTTGACCCCAGGGATTGCTCTTGAATTCATCCGGTCCTATAACAGTCAATCCACTTACAGTGGCCCCCTTGGCTACGGATGGACCCACAACTACAATATCTGGCTCGGTGAGATCCAAACCGTCCCAGAAAAAAGAGTCGTGATCTGGGATGGCGATGGCCAGGCCCTCTATTTTACCGAGATCAGAAGGGAACCTGGTTCTCCTGGTGAGATCCCCTTCTCAGGAGAGTCTGGCGTCAAA
The DNA here is from genome assembly GCA_964348095.1 of uncultured Thermodesulfobacteriota bacterium. Classification (GTDB taxonomy): domain Bacteria; phylum Desulfobacterota; class BSN033; order WVXP01; family WVXP01; genus WVXP01. The sequence goes on from CAYGBK010000108.1 coordinate 3,901, forward strand.
GACAGGCTCACGCAGATCGGGGCCACCGGAGAGTATCTTCTCAACCGCAAAAAGGGAAACCTCACCTACCGGTTCGATCCGAATGGAATCCTACTGGAAATCACCGATCCCAACCAAAACCGGCTCACCCTGACCTATAATCAGGGACAACTGATTGGGGTCTCAAACAACTTTGGGAAAACCCTTGCCTTTCAATACGATGCCACGGGGTTTCTCCAGTCGGTCACGGATCCAAAGGGCCAGGCAGTTTCGTACATCTATCAGGGTGGAGATCTCATCCTGGTGACCTTTCCTGACGGGAACTCGATGAGTTATGACTACCTGAACCATAACATGATGGATAAATACGACAGTGACCTAAAGCTCATCGGCCACTGGGAGTATGATGGAAAAGACAAGGTCACAGGCTACCATGAGGACGACAAAGGATGGGGTAGAGTCGATCTTCACTATGAGTTCCTAAGGACAGAGGTTGTTCACTCTACGGGTGTGACCTCTTACTCCCTCGGTATCATCGATGGCATCTTTGTGGTCAAGGAAATCGATGGCTGTTCGAGTTGTGGCGCTAAAAAGAAACGATTCGAATACAGCCAGCGGCTCGATCTTGTTTCTGTCACATACATAGACGGTCAAAACCAGATCAAGACCCGGTATGTCTATGACGATCCGAAGATCCCCTGGGAGCAGGTCGGAGAGGTTATTGAAAAAGCAGAGGCCGTGACCTATGGAGCAGAACGAACGGCCTACTATGCCTACAGCCATCTCCCAGAAAACCCCCTTCTGGTCACACGAAAGGTCGAAACACATCCGAGTGTTGCCAACCCTGGAGGAAACAAGGTCATCACCCATACATACGACGATAAGGGAAACCTCCTCACCAAAGAAGAGCGGGGCTATGCCGTTACTGTCTCAACCCCTGTGCAAAAGACCCTGACGACCCAATATGGGTATAACGGCTTCGGCCAGGCTATCTGGGTCGATGGTCCACGAACCGATGTCGTGGATCGAACGACCCTCGAGTACTATCCGAACAGCCCCGGCGAGGGAGAAGACCGTGGCCAACTAAAGGCCATAATCAATCCACTAGGCCAAAGGACCGAGTTTTCGAATTACGATGCTAACGGAAATGTGGGAACCATCAATGACCCCAACAGCGTGGTGACGGCTTTCGCCTACGATGAGAGAAACCGACTCAAAACAGTCACAAACCAATCAAACGGGGCCATAACCGAATACCTCTACGACAGCCATGGGAACGTTGCCACGGTGGTCTTTCCCGAAGGAAACCGGATCGATTACACCTGGGACCCTGCCGACCGACTCACGGACATCCGAGACAGCCTGGGAAACACGATTCACTATGTTTACGATTCCGAAGGAAACAGAATCCGAGAGAAAATCACCGATCCAGGCGGCGTTATTCAGAAACACCTCAACCTCCAGTATGACCCATATCATCAGATCAGAAGAATCGTAAACCCTGATGGCACATATACCGAATATGGCTACAACGGTTATGGGAACCGAATCTCCACAAAAGATCCAAATGGCCATACGACAAACTATGCCTATGATGAACTCAGCCGGCTCATTCAGGTGACAAAGCCTGGATCGATTGTGACGGGTTACCGCTACGACAGCCATGACAACCTCACATCCGTGACCGATGGAAATGGAAACAGAACCGACTATATCTATGACGACTTCAAAAGACTCACACAGACCGTCTCTCCCGATACAGGAGCCACCACTTATCTATACGACGAGGCCGGAAACCTTATCGAAAAGAGCGATGCCATGGGAACAGTTGTCACCTACACATACGATTCCCTCAACCGGCTGACGGCTGTAAGGTTTCCCGATTCATTCCAGGACATCACCTACACCTACGACAGCGCCTCTGTCTCCAACGGTCTTGGGAGGCTCACAGGGATGACCGATCCCAGTGGGACGTCTACCCTTTACTACGATTCGGATGGAAACCTGATAAAAGAGGAAAAGCAGATCGGAACGGTTACCTACACCCTGGAGTACGCCTATGACAAAAACAGACGTCTTCGCTCCGTCGCTTACCCCTCAAGACGAATTGTCACCTATGAGCTCGATGGCGCCCAAAGGATCTCTCACGTCAGGGCGACCCTCAATGGTCAAACCGTCACACTCGCATCCGATATTTCTTACCTACCCTTTGGTGGCATCAAAGGCCTGTCCTATGGAAACGGCCTCACCCTGGTCCAGGGATACGATCAGAGATACCAAGTCAGCTCCATTGGGATAAGCTCGATCATGGATCTTGCCTACACACAGGATCCCAATGGGAATATCACCCAAATTCAAAACCTCTCTGATCCCACCCGGACCCAGACCTTTGGCTACGACGAGATCGACCGCCTGGTTTCAGCAACGGGAATCTACGGCCAAATCAGCCACACATACGATCCGGTGGGTAATCGGCTCGACCGGACCGCTGACGGAAAGACCGATACCTATGCCTACGGAGGGGGAACAAACCGGTTACTCCAGGTTGTGGGAGATGCCACTACTGTCTTTACTTACGATTCAAACGGAAACACCCTTTCTGAGAATGGGAGAGCCTATACCTACGATCTTAACAACCGGCTAATCAGTATTTCAGATAACGGCACAAGACTCGCCGATTACGTGTATAATGGATCTGGGCAGCGGGTCAAGAAGACGACCCCTGGTGAAACCCGGGTTTTTCACTATGACCTCTATGGCCATCTGATTGCCGAGACGGATGAAGATGGGACGACCCTTGTTGAATACGTATTCCTTGGTGATGCGCCCCTGGCCATGATCGGGGAAGCAGAACCTGGCGGCGGGAGCGATCCCCCAGGAGACAGTGGCTCAGGGGGATGTTTTATCGAGGAAGCCTCAGAGGGAAGTTTTTCCTGGCTTGTTCTGGACGCAGAGGCGGCAGACGCGATTGAGGCTGCCTACTACTTCCACAATGACCATCTGGGGACCCCCCAGGCGATTACCAATCAGGTGGGCCAACTTGTCTGGCAGGCGGATTATCAGCCTTTTGGGGAGGCTAGTATTGTCGTCGAAGGAGTAGAGAGCAACTTCCGCTTCCCGGGGCAGTATTTTGACTCAGAGACCGGCCTCCATTATAATTACTTCCGGGATTAACATCCGGGGGTTGGGAGGTACATTGAACCGGACCCGATTGGATTGAAGGGAGGAGTTAATCTCTATGCTTATGTGTTAGATAATCCGGTTAATTATATAGATCCCGAAGGCAAGGTCATATTTATATTGCTGGCGCCCGCCGGATATACTGCAACCATGGCCTTAGCCGATCTAGGGATAATTGCTGCAATTGGCTGGGGAGCCCATCAGACCTTTTTGTCATTAGAAAGAGATAAGGTTGTAGACTGTGAAAGAGAGAAAAGGAAGTTAACGGTTGGCAACAAACCAGAGGAGATTAAATGGGGAGGGTCACGACCATGGAGAGAGATTAGGCCAGAGCCGGATGATGAATGTGCCAGATTGGCAAAGGCCATACGATCATCATCTTTTCAAAGGTTGCCTTGGTACGAACGATACTTGACCTACCTCATGTTTTTCATTGGTTGTGGGACATCATCTTAATGAAACCAAATATCATCAATAAGTGCAAAAAAACATATCGAATCGATGTTGAGAAGTTTGCGAAGAGAATTGTTAGCAAAATCCCAGACAAATTCCTGGAGGGTCTGGACCATATTTCCCTTTTGGATTTCGGGGGAAAAGATTATCCAATGTGCAGATATATAGCGGGTAATAGCGGGTCAAAGTGGAGAAGAATTGAGATTTATCTGGATAATCCAGATCTTAGCAAGATTCCATTTTTCTCACCACTGGCTATAAACATTCATCTGCTTCTCGCCATTAATCGACATATCGCGTATCTGAAACAACAAACCGAAGATCGCGAGATACTCTCAATCAACACGAACAAAGTAAACTATGAGTGGATGTACCTTGGGGTATGGAATCCTCTGGTTGGCATAATCAAGTTTATTCGTAATCTTACCGCTCAGAGGTTATTCTTCAAAACTCTTTTGAGAAAGTGGACTAACGAAATAGATTCTAAAACCGATCAAAAAGCAAAAGGATCGAGCCCCAAATTTTAACCTCTTCGACGGTACCATGTTCCTACACGGCTAAGAAATGGGCTATCAACAAAAGACCTGGCCGGGTCAAGGCAGAAATCACCCGCCCGGGTCTAGAGAGCGAATCTCTATAGCATCGTCAAGCGTTCTACTCCATATCATGAAATGGGGGACGTTGTTGAATTTGTTGAATAACTGCGTTACAAGAAAATGCACAAAGGACTACTCAGTGACAGGGTGATAACCCAGCAGGCATGCCCCAGTGCTTCGTTGATTTCTCGGGAGCCATCGCGGGCTTGATTCCGGCGTGAATTGTCAGATATTGGATGAACTGTTTGAG
>CAYGBK010000109.1:0-49759 GCA_964348095.1 uncultured Thermodesulfobacteriota bacterium
GGGAGAGCTCGACAATGATCCTCTGCCTTACCGATTCAAGATTGACTAGATAGGGTAGAAGAAGAATTAGGGCCACCAGGAGAACCAAGAGGATTCCTATGGTCACGCCTATCCAGAAAACTATCTTCTTCCGTTTGCTCATGAATGTCCGCCAACCCGATCTTCAGGGTTCCCCTGGTCTGGTTATGTTGTGTAGTATTATATTATAAATCTCTATGTTTTGGCACGGCCCAAGGCCAGGCGTATTCACATGTCGTCATGAAATCAGTTAATTGTGTCTAACCTCAACCTGTTTGGGTCGGAATTCATGATAACGCTTCTGGTTACTCGCCCATTCACATCGAAAGCACCGCTTATCTTAGCCATTACGAACTGAATCAGACGTGGAGGTCTCGTGAGACGGATAATCAAGCAAATCTTGCTCGGACCAGTATTCGTAATTTTGATTTTTGCAGAAGGGTGCCAACAAAACCATCTCACCCGGACGTCTATCAATGTCTCGTCGATTCCGGACCAGACCTATGAGGTCACGGTCCACACACGGTTCATGTCACGGGATTATGCGGTCCTCTTTGATATCCCTGATGACGGTGTGGAGGTTTTCATGAGGCACACTTCTTCCACGCAGAGAATTGGCGTCCGGCACACCGCTTCGACCGAGAAAATTGGCAGGGATTCTCCCCGCAGGTATATCGATGAATTCCAAGACCGGATCAAATATTATCGAACTGTCAGCATCGCTGATAAGGACGGCACGGTGAGGGGGTACCTCATGGTTTCGAGTGCCCTGAATTATTGGATCAGTCCTGCTGGAGAGAGGATTATGGTGGGCATCGAGAGGGACAGTAGCTACAACTATCGCCTTCCATGATATCGTGTTCCAAATTTGCAGGGAGGTGGGAGAGGATAGACGTGAACCCTCAATGTCAGCTGGGACATGATCTGGTCTAACGACGGAAGGCGACGGCGAGTCGACAGGATCACTTTTTGGTTTGGACGAATATCCCGTCCCAATCTTTTGGAGGGGGGGTCTTGAGAAACATCTCCGCACGTCCGCGAAGAGTTAGGGATGGCCTGTCATTCTGTCCGGTTTTTGCCGCCTCTTCAAACCCTTTCATCGCCTCTTCGAATCGGCGTTCAAGGTAGTCATCTAGCGCTTTCTCATACCGATCCCGCATGTGGAGCATCCCTTTAGCAACCTTTCCGCTTTCGCCGAGGAGTTCGTAAACAAATTCACCCTTTGCGCGTCCCTTGACCGCGGTCCGATCAATGCGACGCCACTCGAAGCCTTCTCCGGCGATGGTTCGCGTGTTCTCACTCACGAGGATCCACGTTCCGTAGGCCTTGTTTAGCGATTCGAGCCGGGCCGCGAGGTTCACGCCGTCGCCGATGACCGTATAGGAAAACCGCTCGGGTGTTCCGATATTACCGACAACGACATCATCGGTATGGAGGCCAATACGTGTGCGAAACGCCGGTTTTCCGGCCGCCTCCCATTCGGCGCGCTTGTTTTCGAGAGCCTCCTGGACCCTTAATGCACAAGCGCAGGCATTGGCCACGTGATGAGGGTCATCATGGGGGGCATTGAAGAAGGCGAGGATTCCATCTCCGATGTACTTATCGATTACTCCGTGAGATTGAGCGACCACTCCGGTGACCACATGAAGATATTCACCGAGGACGTCCACAAGCGACTGGGGCGTCATCCCCTCGCTCAGCGTTGTGAAACCTTCTACGTCCGAAAAGAAGAGTGTGAGGTTTTTCACTTGTCCTCCGAGACGCGCTTCTTCTCCTGCGCCCAAAAGGTCTCGGACCAGGCCGGTGGGTACGTATCGACCAAATGACCGGAGGCTCGCTTTCATTCGGTCAACCGAATCGCCAACAACGGCGATTTCATCGATCATCGACGCTGGCATGGGCTGCTGAGACAGTTCGAACTCACCAATGCGTTCAAGGTCTTTGGAAATCACTCTCAGGGGAGTAGAAACCCGTCTCGAGATCTTTCCTGCTAAGACGATTGCAACAACGAACAGGGCGCCGACGCCGGACAGCGCAATTGCTAGATACTGGTTGGCAAAACCGATGATCTCTTTTTCAGGTATGACAAGGGCATTGATCCAACCGACATCGCTTCGAAGCCGCTGGGCCTCGAGGGCAACAACATATGTGGTGTTGTCGTGCTCGATCGAGAAAGAACGCATCTCTCCCACCTCCATGCTCTCTAGTTCATGGGGCAGGCGAGCGATAGCTCCTTCTACCAAGGGTGCGAGGCGTGCCCGTTCTCGGGATGAGGGACCCGCCATTATTTCGCCCGTCAGATAATTCAGGATGAGTACGCGGCCGGTTTTTGCAATGTACAGGTCATTCAAGTAGTCTTCCATGAAGGTAAGGCCGAAGCCCACTCCAAAGACACCGGCCATATCATCCTCGGGACGAAGGGATACCGCGCAGGCCCAGCCGTAGGTTGAATCGAGCGGACGGACGTAGCGTTTGACCCAGGTCGGCTGTGTATTCTCCGCACCGACTATATACCAAGGGGATTCGCGATAATCGTAATCTTTGGCGGCTAAGGCCTCTATGGACTCACTTGTCCCGTCTTCATAGAGAATCTGTCTCGCAAGTTCAAACCTCCCGTTGATTCGGCGCATACGATGGAGGACGATCTTCCCGTCTCTGCTCCGGACTGCACCACCTCCGAGACCATCGGTTCTGACAAAGGCAAGCCACTCGTATCGTGTGTCATATCGAATTCGTTCTGATAGATGTTTCGTGAGTCGCTCTGGGTCATCGACTGAGATGAGGCTCCGTTCTGCTAATCTCAGATGTTCCAGAAGGAGATCTTCAGCGCCCTGAAAGCGGTCGAGGAGCTTATCTCCGATCCGTTGTGAGACCTCTTTCTGAATCATCTTGGATGTGGTGTCGAGTGATCGACTCCGAACGGCCATGATGATCCCGATGATGCCCCCGACCGTAAGGACGAGGAGACCGATGAGGAGTGTGGAAAGGGTTATTCGGAGAGAATACCGGCGCCGCTTGTCCGAAGTGCGATTCACAGTCCGTCCTCCAATTTCAATTCTGTTTAATCGACAAATTTTACATTTGACGTCCGGATCCGCTCACTGAAAACGCGACAAATATTGATAGGGATCCGAGGATAAGCTCTCATCGTTTCCTCGAATTCGCGTTTTCCGAGTACCAAGAATTTCGCATCTGTATTGGCCTTGACGGTATTAGCCCTGGGTTTGTCCTCAAAAAGGGCCATCTCACCAAAGCAGTCGCCCTCTGCGATCGTGTTGATGAGCGTCTCATGGGGGGTGCCATGGTTCTGAATTATGGAGACTTCGCCAGAAATGATCACGAACATAGTGTCTCCAGGCTCACCTTCCCTGACAACGATCTCGTCTTTAGGGGACTCCCTTTCCCCGGTCACCGAACTGATGGCGATCAACTCTCTGACCTGAAGGTCAGAAAAGATATCGGCTTTCATTAGGTGGGGCACCTTGTCCATAGTTGAAGAAATAAGCTTTCCCGGTTTACGGTGTTCAGCCCGTGTGGTCCTGTCTATGGCCTGGGTCGCCGTTTCCTTGACTGTCCGATCCGGATGGGCCTCAAATGATTGGAGCTTCTCTGGGAGGCCCTTCATTTCATGGTCCCCGATGGCATAGAGGGCGCATGTCTGGGTCGTAGGATCGTCACTGTCCAGGAACCCTGCGAGGACAGCCAGGGGATCAGATGGCTTTTCTCCGTTAATGGCAAATTCATTCTGAGCGACTTTCAGTTTTTCCTCGGGTGAAATGTCGTCCAACAGGGGAATCAAAACTTTCGAGAGAGAGGAATGGAGAGTATCTTCCAGGGCCTCGAGGGCATTCGCTTTTTCTCTAGCAGCACCTCTCAGACCCCGGTAGATTGTGCGTATCGTCGTGGCCTCGCCCTCGAGCTCCAGAATCCGAAAAACCGTAAACACCGCATCGTCGTTTTTGTCTTCCAAATGCCGAATCAACAGTCCGAGGGCAGGCGTTTCTTCGAGAGCCCTTAGATCTCTCATATCGCGGATATTCTCATAGGCCGAGCGGATTTCTCGAGTGAGGAACTCGGAGAGCTCCACGTCCTTCACCTCAAGGCTCTCCAAAAGATTCAAGATGCCCTCCTTGAGGGCTTTTTGCGGGGATGTGAGGGCGTTCAGGAGCGACGGAACGGCCTCTTTTCCGATCTCGCTGATCCTTCCATGCGCCGCAGCTCTCACATCCGGCGATTCATCGCCGAGCATGCCGATGGCCCGGTCTAGGGCCTCCTCGGCATCGAGGTCCAGAGCCGAAACCGCGGCACCTCTGATTTCGGGTCGTGGGCTTTCGAGCCAGGGCAGGATTCGAGCGTTTCTTTCGGGTACACCAAGTCTGCCTAAGGCCTCAAGGGCACTTGCCTGAATTCCAGGGTCATTCTGCTTCTCAAGGATTCCATCGAGATGGCTCGCGAGTCTTACCTCTCGTGTTCTGCCAACGGTCGTGACAGCCTGAAGAAGATCCTCAGGATTGTCACTTTCCAGCCACTTCGATAAGAGGGAATACCCCTCTCCGGCCGCCTCGGTCTGATAGAGCCCGACAATAGCTTCCGCCTGGACGGCCTTCTGGTCAGATTTGGAAGCCTTTCTGATAAACTCAATGTTATCGTCTGGAGCGAGTCTCCCAACCGCGCCGACTAGATGTACCAGAAGCCATGACGGGGCTGATTCGGTCATCTCAACGAGTTTAGGGATCAGTGGGCGGGCCTCCTCGGGCCGCAGAAGATTAAAAAGATCGACTTGGACTTGCAAGTCTTTTTCCGTGATAACCGAGAGGATCGCTTCATCGAGTTTGGGATAGCGGGCCTCGGACAGGATACGGGCGCAGAGAGTTGCGGCCTCTCCCTTTTCCTCGCTTAGCCCACGCAACAGTCGATCAAGGGTCTTCTTGTCCTGAACCAGGACAGAAAGATCCACATCCTCCAGCTCCTTGAGGTCCACCTGTTTGTCCAGGAGGCTTTCGAGGAGAAAGTGCGAATAGCTCTTTTTCAGACGAAAAGTCAAAAGAATCCACGGGGCGACGAAGAAGAGGCCGAAGATGGAGAAGTAACTTGTATGGATAAAGGCCTTGAGTCCCAGCAGTATCAGGGATCCGAGAAGGCTTCCGGCTCGTGACACCATCTGGAGGAAGGGACGAATCTTCGCCCTGAATTCATCCGGGAAAAGGTTGACCATGATGTTGTTTGCAGGATTGTGCAGGGTCGTGGTAAGAACACCGATGCTTATCCTTCCGTACACGCCGACAACAATATCGAAACGAAAGAGTAGCAGCGCGAAGACAAGAAAATAATTGCCCGGACGAAAGAGAAGGGCATTGGGGATGCCCACACGGGTGTGGACCTTCCCGACGAACATGAGAACGACAAAGGTGATAACATTCAGTACGCCTCTGAAACTCCCGTAGAATTGGGCCAGCGCCTCTTCCGAGGGAAATGTATTGGCGAGAATGACGCTGAACTGGTAGTCAAACATGGGGCCAACGATATTCGGTAGGAACCTGATGGCAGCGAGAAGCATGAAAAGCAAGGATCCCTTCGCCAGTGCACTCATCTCCTTGACCCCGGCAATGGGTGAGGACCAGCCCTTTTTTTCAGTGGCTTTAGTTTTGGGAGTGGCGATTGGGGGAGGGAAGAGTCGTCCGACCTTCTGGCTGACCATGGCCGCCACAAAGAGTAGGCCAGCAGAAACAAGGAGGAGATTGTCGATGTTTGTCGTCCGGGTCAAGAGATCTGTGGAGAAACTTCCAAGGACACGTCCCAGAATCCCCCCTGCCGTAATCAGGGGAAAGATCCTTTTGGCCTGGCGCGTGTCGAAAAGATCGTTACAGATGTTCCAGAAGATGATGAGGATGACACCATCGATTTGCAGCCTCAAGAGGTACATGAGTGGGTAGAGGAGGGAGAAGTCGAGAAAGATCAGGAACCGGCAGAGGACCTCGATGGTGGCAAAGATCACGAGGATCCGAGTGAGGAGTGCCATGGGGGAGTACTTTGTGACCAAGGCCCGAACAAGGTCCATCGCAAAGAAGACGAATACGGCATCGATGACAAACATCTCTGGGAGGTACTCGACACCGAATCGCTTGATGAAGGCGGTGTCGGCAAAGTTGGCAAAAAGAATCTGGCTGGACAGGATGAGAAACATCAATCCGCTGGTCCAGCCGAAAGCCTTGTATTCCTCGGATCGGACAGTGAGTATTTTGCCAACAATGTTAGATAGAACTGACATCAGGGCACCTCGGATTCACGGGTTGATCGTTGTCCTACATCTGACGACGGTATGGTGGTTGGAATTCACCACAGTCGGTGACAATATCGATCCGGGCACAATCCCCCCCGCATTCATTCAGGGTGGTTCCAGGATTGATATTCTCCTCAGAACCTTTGCAGGTATAGCTTGTGCCCTGTAAGCGTTGCACACCCCAAATTCGAAGATCCACCTGCTCCCCGATAGGCACTTCGATACAGTAATTTCCCGCCCCATCTGCTTTGGTCTCGCCAAGCGGCTGGTCGGTGCCATGACGCCAAGCGGTAATTGCAGCGAAAGGATAGGGGACCGGGTTAGAGTCGGCCGGCGTTTGATACCAAACCGTTCCCTGGATGCATATGGGTTCAAAATCCTCGGGAGGTCTCTTGACTTGCGCAGGAGCACATCCAAAAATGACCGTAGAGAGGACTAAGAGATAGACTCCAAGGACGACCGGACCGTTATTCCTCATCGTTGCACCTCGTTTTCTTTTGGGGCAGGGACAAAAATTCATTTTTTTATATAAGGAAATGCTTCACTAAAAGCAAGAAGCAATCTCAATTTTGTGAACTTTATCAGCGTGTCCTTAGACTCCAAAGCACGATTCTATGCAAATTCTGCTTGACTTCCATTGATCCATTCTTTAGCATCCGAATTTTCGAGCCATTTTTGCAGCAAAGGAGCGATTTGAAGCCGGGCTTTACCGGTGTGTTGTGTAGAGGCTTGAGTCATGTCGTCTATCAAGCGGGTTTCAGTGATCGGTGCGGGAGCCATGGGGGCCTTCTACGCGAGTCGATTTTACGACATGGATAGCAAATGTCGGAATCAATCAGGTCTCAGCCATACTGGGTGTGCCCTATGGGGTCTTTCAAAGATCGCCGGAGGCCCGAGAGCTCATGGAATCGGCCATGCGGGAAGCCATGAATATCGCCAAGGCGGTCAAGGTAGACCTAATCGAAGAAGATATACGAAACTGGTATTCCTTTCTGATGCAACTGTCCCCAGAGGGGAAGACCTCCATGGTTCAGGATGTTGAGGCGAAAAGAAAGACTGAAGTAGAGATGTTTGCGGGCAAAGTAATTGAACTCGGGGAAAGGTATGGAATCCAAACACCGGTGAATGAAACCCTTTTCAGAACCATAAAGGAGATAGAGCAACAGTATTTGGATTGAAGCGAGAGGCCGGCAGAGACCTTTACCTGGCCATGAGGCGTTTCAGGCGTCAGTTGCCCCCTATAAGGGTGGATTTGCAAATGGGGAGTTTGAACCGGAGTGAAGCCTTTTGAATAGAGGCGAAATGTGGCCTCCTATCGTAGGATCTCTGTAATTCGAGTGTCATTCAAAAATGGCTTATTCTCTCATCTTATCGTCTTCTTACGTTCCATTATTTTTTCCAGTGTATCTTTGTAAATGTGGATTTTGGGAGAATTCAGTTCCATAGCCCTCAGGGCAAGGGCTTCTGCTTTGTCGAGTTTTTCGCCCTTCACGTAATAGAGCCAGGCGAGATTGTTATAGGCGTCAGCGTTGGTCGGCTCTTTTCGTATTGACTTTTTGTAGTATTTTTCAGCCTTATCCAATTCCTCTTTCTGAAAGTGGACATTGCCGAGATAGAGGTATGCACGGGGGAGCTTCTTGGCGGCCAGCCTATATTCTCTGATGGCATTTTCAAACTCCCCTTTCTTCTCGTAGGCCACCCCGAGATTCAAGTGCTCTTCGGGGTTGAGAGGGTCTTCCAGTATGATGATCCGGGGAAGGGAGCACCCGTAAATCACGAGGAACAGACAGAGCGGAGCCAGAAAGGTAAAGAGTCTTCCAGATTCCCAGATCGGGGTATTTGCCATCATTCTGGGGTCACGGATAGGGTCCAAAAATTTGTCCTTTTCCAAGATCTTAGAAAACTTTTATTGGGTATATACTTGCGCTGGGTTTTCCCAGAATTTGCGATGATGCCGTCTGAATTGTAACCGATAACGACCATGAAATGGTTCTTCTGATAAATCCAGAAACCATCATCGACCAAGACGATCAAAGGGTAACCTGAATCAATCTTGGTTCTAATATCCTCCAGACTACCCCGGTATTGACGGGCTGCCAGATTCTCTCTCTCCGCAAAAAAAATCATATCCGCATTGAGCGTTCCCCGCGCCGACTCGCTGAATATCTCCGTTGCAATCGCTTCAGGTGAAGTATTAACATCCCAATAGTTCAGAACTCCTGCGAGGGATGCGGGCCCACATTGGTATCTCTCCTGCGGATAAAACGGAACGTTTTCAATGGATTGAAGTGGCTGGGATGGCTCGACTCTCAGGGGTCCCGCACATGAAAAGAGAATCGGAAGTATCAGAGGTAGGAGATACGCATATCGCACGGTCAAGGTCTCGGGGTAGGAAGATGTTTTATCAAAACCTCCAGTAGAGGTGCAAAACGGACCGGACGAAAACGGCTGGTAAGGCCGGATCCCAATCCACCACGGGGACCAATTTCCCTGAAACATAAAAAGGACAAGCCTTGAGACAGAGAAATTGTCACCACTATATGACAACGCGTCAGGGGTATGCGACGTCAAAGGCGCTGGCGACTGTTTTTCGGCTTAGAGCGAGCATTCTCACTCGGCCGTGGACGTCGATACGGGTTGACCTCTATTTTGTGACGGCAATCCTTCGCCCTGTTAGCCAGAAGTAAAGAACGATAATCAGAGCGATAACCAGCAAGATGATTATCAGAGCCCCCGAATCTCCCCCAGCCCTCAATTCATCAAGCTGCTGGGCAAGCTGATGGATTTGTTGGTCGGTTAATTGGCCGAGCCGTTTCTGGATTTCATCCTGGGAGAAGCCTAACTGTTCGAGTCTTTCCCGGACCATTTTCATCTCGAGCGTTTTCTGAATCTTCTCGAGGTCCGAGGACCTGTCGGACTGCGACAGGGCGACTACCTCGGAGGGCGAAAACCCGGCATACACTCTCGGTACAGCGCCTATCACAAACATCGCGACCACGAGATAGCAAGACACATATTTCATCAATGGTTTTTTCATCTCACCAGACTCCTTTCTATGGTGATAGGGAAAACATCACCTGATAACAAGTTGTCGTGAAGAATACTCGAAAGGAGGTTCACTGTCAAACAAAAACCAGCGACCTGAAAGCTCTGGCCTGGCGATACTTTGCCGGTTTTCTTCGTGGTGGACCCGCTTTCCAAGAGCGTCAAATCAGGGGCATGATAGTCAAAGAGAGCCCTTGCTGGGAGAAAATATAACACAAAGACAGAAATCGATTCTCGAGGGTCCTGATTAGAGCTGACAGATGGACGCTATGTCCGGCTCACATATTCATGAGAAGACCTGGTGGATCGCTCGAATGGCTATACCGATATCTTCAGCGGTCACATCGAGATGGGTGACGGCACGGACACGAGTCGGTGATACCGGTAGCATGAGAACGCCATGTTCTCTCAGCCGGTCAGTCACTGATGAGGCATTCATGCCGGTCCCGGCGACATCGAAGATGACGATATTGGTTTCGACCTCCTCCGGATTGATGGCGACCCCTTTGATGGCAGGGAGGGCTCCTCCGAGTTCTTTTGCGTTGTCGTGGTCTTCCTTTAGTCTGGAGATATTGTTGTCGATAGCATAGATGCCCGCTGCCGCAAGAATACCCACCTGGCGCATGCCACCGCCAAACATCTTCCGGTAACGATGGACCTTGTCGATCAGTTCGGCCGAACCAACAACAAGGGAACCTACCGGGCAGCCAAGCCCTTTTGACAGGCAGAAAGAGACTGAGTCAAAATAACGGGCGTACTCTTTCGGATCAATGCCGGTGGCGACCGAGGCATTGAAGAGTCGGGCGCCGTCAAGATGCATCTGAAGGCCTACCTCTTCTGCTAATTCGTGGATTCTTATGATCTCTTCGAGGGGGTATACTGAACCGCCACCTCGGTTATGGGTGTTCTCAAGGCTGATCAGCCGGGTCGGCGCGAAGTGATGGTCATCGGGTCTGATAGCCTCCCTGATCTGGTCAACCGTGAGAATACCGCGGGTTCCCTTGATAGTGTGAATGGTGAGGCCTGAGAGGGCGGCGCTGGCACCTGATTCATAATTGAAGGTATGGGAGTTCTTATCCGCAATGATTTCGTCCCCAGAATAGGTTTGAGCCTTGATCGCCACTTGATTGGCCATGGTCCCGGAACAGACAAAAATGGCCGCCTCTTTTCCCAGGATTTCTGCGGCTTTCTCCTGAAGCGCATTGACCGTGGGATCTTCGCCAAACACGTCGTCTCCAACCTCGGCCTCAGCCATGGCTCTCCTCATTTCGGGGTTGGGTTTGGTAACGGTATCGCTTCTTAAATCGATCGGTTTCTGCATGGTTCAATCTCCAGTCCGTTTCTTATGAGTTTACGACTCAATTGCCGATGACCTCAAATGTCTCGACCCTTCGTGCGCATGAAGCTTCGAGAATCCTGCCGGGTAATCTCAGACGAAGACGTCTTCTTCCCACAGAGCCGCTGAGAACACGGAGTCCCGCCGCCAGCCAGAGCAGATGCCAATAATGTACTGAATGGGACGGCGTGCTTGCCCATGGCGGTCTCTCGACAGGAAAAAGGAGAACTCCCTGTAACCTCCGTGTGTCTCCAGTACAGAAAAAGCGTAATCTTGAATTAGAGCACCA
This sequence comes from uncultured Thermodesulfobacteriota bacterium, assembly GCA_964348095.1. Classification (GTDB taxonomy): domain Bacteria; phylum Desulfobacterota; class BSN033; order WVXP01; family WVXP01; genus WVXP01. The sequence continues at coordinate 10,969 of CAYGBK010000109.1, forward strand.
GAGGGATGTCCTGTCAAGCGCCATTCCGATAGATCATTTGATGATCAGTAAGCGAGGAGTTTCCTGAGTTTTCACCACAAAGTGGGAAAGGAAGCTCTCAGGACAATGGTAAAAGGCAAAAGGTGAAAGGAAAAAGGTAAAAGAACCCCAAGTTCAAAGGAAACCTTTATCCTTTAACCCTGATCCTTTAGCCTTCTCTGGCACATGTTGCTCGGGAAAATGAGGTCCACAAAACTGAGGAAACTGGTCTCATTGAGCTACTTGACGGAGCGCATCGAATCTGCCATGATTCACGTGGTGAAGATACCAAACGAATCTCTGGGCTTTTGAGCCTGGGACCAGGTGAGGCAATCGGCTGCGACCCAATATGGCAGCTTTCGTTGTGGGGAGGGAGAAAGATGAAAAAATCGTCATGCTGGCCGCTTTTGCTGATTTTTCTGTTTCTCACCGGGTGTGGTGGGAAGACGTTTCTTGTCAATCTAACATACGTGCCTCAGGCCCCTCCGAGTTTGAAGGTTGGGTCAACATCCGTGGCTATCGCACCTTTTGTGGACGAGAGAAATGAGAAAAACGATGTCGGGGTTCGGCGAAGATTGGATGGAAGCGTGGATCGGTACACCACTGCCCCCTCGAGTGTCGCTGAGGTCGTTAAGAAGGCCGTTGGGCGGTTTTTGCGACGCAACGGGTTCAACGTTGTGGACATCCCAGGTTGGGACCTTAAGCCTGAGAGTCTCGCAAAAATAGACACAGACCTTGTGGTTGGCGGTCGAATCAATCGACTTTGGAGCCGAGCCGATTCTGTGGCAGGACGGACCATCATTACAACAGATCTCGAGATTATTATCTTCCTGGGAAAGCCCAAAGAAGGCCGAGTGCTTCAGCAGGGGGTAGAGATTGGCCGGGAGATCAGCCAGATTGTTTTTTCCTCAGACAAGATCCAGGAGACACTCAACGAAAGCTTATCAGAGATCATCGAGTCTGCTTTTGCAAAACTCCTATCATCGTAAGAACTCCGCAGGCGGGTCATCTCCTGGGATGCAACTGAAACATTTTGGAAAAAATTGTATTGACTTTTACAGAAATACCTGCTTTATACTATATTTATCGGGACAAAAGCTTGGAGGGCAAGCTCATCAATGGTTTCCAGACAGCCGCTGGGGGGGAGGTTTGTAGTCTTGGATGCCAGAGCTTCGACAAGCTTTGAGACTCCCGGAATGAAAAAAATCTAAGTTATGGAGGTAAATGTTAATGACGAAGGCTGATTTGATTAGTTCAATTGCCAGAGATTCTAAGGTTACAAAGACAGCAGCCGAGAAGGCATTGAATGCCTGCACGTCGGCGGTGACATCAGCTTTGAGAAAAGGAGATAAGATCACCCTCACCGGTTTCGGGACCTTTTCGGTTGCCAGAAGGAAAGCCAGAAAGGGTCGGAATCCCAGAACTGGCAGGGAGATTAGCATCCCGGCCTCAAAGGTAGCGAAATTCAAACCAGGGAACAAGCTAAGGGCTGCTGTGAAGTAGAGGAAAGGAATAGAGGGGGGCACTTCCCCCTCTATTCCTCTGACGGTTCTTAACAGCTTCCCTCTGAATCTGGCTGGTGCGTAGCAGCCTGGTGAGGCTTCGGCTCACAGCGAGAGGATGGAGTGCTCTCTCAGATAGACCGTCCCTGTGTGGGGTGATCTGAGGAGAATCATAGCGTAGGGTAGTCGACTGAGGGTGGAGAGTAGGCTATGCGGTCCAAGACGGCTCTTATGATTGCGTTAGCTGTATTGGTGATAAGCGGCTGTGTCAGTGTTTCCTGGGCTGGGCAACCTCGAGTTGGACCTGTTGAAGACATAGTCGACCTTGTTGTATTGCGCCCCCTGGGATGCGTCGCCATTGTGGCCGGGACTGGCGTATTCCTCTTAACTCTCCCGTTTACCTATCCGACACGGAATGTGGAAAAGGCGGCTGACCGGTTCGTGAAGGCCCCCTTCAGATACACCTTTCTAAGGCCTTTTCCAGACAGAGATCTTTAGACACACCCACCTTTTGCCTTGGAATTTCTCTGACTATCTTGCCTTATTTATCCCCCTGATCCGGAGGTTCGATCTCAATCGGCTCGTCAATTGTCGGTTGTTCTTGGTCACTGGAGATTCGCTCTTTTGGGTTCTTGAACCACGGCTTCATTTTTGTTAGTTTTAATCGATTTTATTTGGAGAAGTCGCACGTGAAGCAGATCGTTCTCGGCACGGCCGGCCATATCGACCACGGGAAAACAGCCCTGATCAAGGCGTTGACCGGAGTCGATACAGATCGCCTGAAAGAGGAGAAAGAACGGGGCATCACCATTGAACTCGGATTCGCCTCACTCACCCTTCCCGGTGGTCTCGTTGTTGCGATTGTCGACGTCCCTGGACACGAAAAATTCGTAAAACACATGGTTGCTGGTGCATGGGGTATCGACATGGTGGCCCTTATCGTAGCAGCTGATGAGGGTATCATGCCGCAGACACGTGAGCATCTCGATATCTGCAGCCTGCTCAACGTGAGGAAGGGGCTAATCGTTATCACCAAAATCGATCTCGCCGATGAGGAACTGATTCAACTGGTTGAAGAGGAGATGGGCGAATTCATCAGGGGCACATTTATGGAAGGGGCGCCGATTATCAGGGTGTCCTCTCTTACTGGTGAGGGTATTCCTGACCTTATAGAGGCACTGGAAAAGCTGGCTAAAGAGACGGAAGAGCGTTCGGCGGAGGGCCTTTTTCGTCTCCCTATCGACCGTGTTTTTGTTATGAAGGGGTTCGGCAGCGTCGTAACAGGGACCATGGTTTCGGGGTTAGTCCGTGTCGGCAGCACGGTCCAGATTCTCCCCGGGGGACATGAGGCTAAAGTGAGAGGGATCCAGGTCCACAACAGGGCGGTTAAAGAAGCCAGGGCCGGTCAGAGGACTGCCCTGAATCTTCAAGGAATAGAAAAAACAATGATCAGACGGGGCGAGGTGGTCTGCCATCCTGACACCCTTGAAACGACCTATGTCTTAGACGGGGAACTGGAACATTTGAAGTCCTCGCCCCGGCCTCTGAGGAACCGGGTGCAACAGCGTTTTCACATTGGAACGAGTTTGGTTCCGGCCCGCATCATTCTGCTAGATCGAGAGGAACTAAAGCCTGGGGAGAAGTGCATGGCCCAGTTTCGCCTCCATGCCCCCGTGGTTGCTCTTCCTCAGGATCGGTTTGTGATTCGCGGATCGTCTGTCGTGCAAACACTGGCAGGAGGAGTTGTCCTTGACAACCACCCTTCCAGGCACAAGCGATTCAACCCGAAGGTCGTTGGAGAGTTGACCCTCTTGAGAGATGGAGGGGCCGAAGAAATAGTAGCCCATCACATTCGCGGGAGCAGCTATGGTGGGCTGTCGCTCATGAACCTTTGGGGAAGAGTCGGTGACGTCTCTTCTGACCATATAAAGGAGATCCTAGAAAAATTGATCAAACAGAAAGAGATAATCGCTGTTGGTGCTGACGGCGCACATTACATCCATAGTAGCGCTTACGATTCTCTTAAAGAGGAGGCTGTTCGATGCCTCAAGGAGTTCCACGAAAGATCGCCAATGGCGCTTGGCCTCTCGAAGGAGGAATTGAAGACAAAACTCCCCAAGGAGATGGAGCCCAGGCTTTTTCAGCTGCTTCTCAAAGAAATGATCCAGACGAATCGGGTAATCCTGGACAAAGAAAAGCTCCGCCTTTCAGGCCATCAGATCTCTGCGCGAGAGGAAGTCTTAGAGAGGGTGGAGCGGACAGTTAAGGCCGGTCAACTGAGCCCGCCATCGGAGAAAGAGATGGCCCACCAGCTTTCCATGGACGAGAAGGATCTGAGAAATCACCTTCAACTCCTCGTAAATCGGGGGACCCTGATCCGCCTCAAGGGTGGTCTATATTTTCACTCTGAGGCGCTTCTCAAGTTGAAGGAGGCCCTGGTGAGTTTTATCCGGTCAAATGGGGAGATTAACACGTCTCAATTCAAAGACCTGACTATGGTTTCCAGAAAATTTGCCATCCCCCTTCTGGAATATTTCGATGGTGCCAAAGTAACCATACGTGTTGGGGAAAAGCGGATTCTCAGAGGTGAACCTGGCTAGAAAACGATGAATTTCAGGGTTTTGATCCGGACGGAGTACCTGAGTCATGGTATAAAGATTGCAGCCGAGGGCATGAGGGATCAGGCTGACGGGACGAGGCAAAAGGCAAACCGCATAGCGTAACCCCTGCACCCTCCGGCTTGGAGGATGTTCTTGAGCTTTCGCTTCACTGATGGCATAGAGATAAGACGTCAGATCAATCATTACAAGCGCCGTAATGTGTTTGTGTGTCTGCAGGATAGCCACGAGGCTTTTGATCACCGAGTTTCTGTCTACCACGTCCTAAAGGAAAAGCGCTGTTACCCCCACGGATGTGTTAGCTTTACCTGGAAATGTGTTCGATTCAACAAAGGCCTTTCCTGCACGAGGGGCTACCATCGTGTTGGGAAAAAGTGCTTCGGGTGCAAATCCTTTGTCGATGAGAAGATCAACCATCGCCCGAAGCTGCTCCTTTCAGCTGAGGATTTTTGCACTTTCCAAAATGAGTTGAGTGATTTCGAGAACTGGTTAGAAGAATACCGAGGGAGGGAGGTGAATTTTTCGGGGACCGTATTCTCTGTTAAGCCGAACCTAACCGTAGATCCGTCTCGAAACTGGCGGTTGTTATTTCATGGATTCCTCGTGGTTTTCAAGAAAGGCTTCGTAAATCTAGTGCATCTAAGTGACTTTTGCTATCTCAAAGTGAGCGGCCGGGTTCAGGAAAAGTATCGGTTTAGACCAGGCGATCGCGTGGACTTTTTCGCTCGTTTTTCGGAACAAAGGGGGAGGATCATACTGGCAAGGGCAAATCGAGTAGAATTCGAGGAGAGAGCGGAAGGCTTCTGGTGGAATGAAAGTCGAGCCAGGGTCTCGCTCCGGACGGGGCGCATGGTCGAGGGGCAGCCGGAGAAGTGCATCAATTGCGGAAAAGGCTGCCTGGTTGACGTCAAACCGAACAGCGGGACCGGTACGAGGATTAACCGCCGGCTCATTTGTCTGGAAGGAGTTCGGGATCCTAGGCTTTGTCCACTCGTCCGAGTGAAGAGGGAGGATCGAGGGGAATGTGGGGTGTGGAAAGAGGTATCCTCGAGTCGGGAAAACTTGACAACCCTCTCGAATGTCGCTATAAGCCATGTGATTTGACGTGTTGATGTCGCAACCAGATGGGTGGAGAAGATATGGACGTTGCCCTTCTTCTTAATTCGACTTTCATGCCCCTTCGCATTGTCTCCTGGAAAAGGGCCATGATTCTCATGGCGCTCAGAAAGGTAGAGGTCATCGAGGTGTACGATAAGGAGATCCACACGGTTTCCCTCTCAATTCCTCTCCCCTCGGTAATCCGCCTCTTCAGATTCGTCAGGCCAAAGGGGCCGGAAATCAGATTCACCCGGTACAATATCTATTTGAGAGATCGGGGGCGGTGTCAGTACTGTGGACACGAATTCCACGTGAAAGACATCACTTATGATCACGTGACGCCAAGAGCCAGGGGAGGAACGGCGAGTTGGGAGAATATCGTCACCTGCTGCCGTTCATGTAATCTGAGGAAGGGCGGCAGAACGCCTCAAGAGGCCGGAATGCGCCTGATCAGATCCCCTAACAAACCAAAGTGGTTACCCAGTTTCGATTTAGGAGTGGGGACCAAAGGGGCACCGAAGAGCTGGCAGGATTATCTCTTTGACAATAGTCTGGTCCCTCTTTTTTCTTACTCCGATCCCACCCGCTACTGATGAAAAGCAAGGATGGGGAGTCAGAGCCTGAAAGTCAGGAACCAGAAAGAGCCAAACCTCTCAATCTTGGCGATATGACCTCTCCGCTCCGGCCAAGAGCTCACCTGTGACGCAGAAGACTATTTCGCGCGATCCGCTGGATGATTTAGGAAACCGCTTGGTCTGATTGATACGATTTCAGGAGTATCATTCTAAGCTCCTGAGACGATTGCTTTCAGGGATCGGTTGGGTGCCAAAGGTCAGGGGACCCACTCATTCGCGCGAGTTTATGGGTGACGTGAAAGAATTGAAGGAACTGCCTGAACCGGTGTCCTCAGCGGGTATTATGAATTCTGGCTCCTGAAGAAGGAGAAACATTATGGATCGTCTCTGGGCCCCTTGGCGTATAAAGTATATTCTTTCGAACAAGGCAGGAAACTGTATATTCTGTGTGAAACCCTCCAGAAAAGGGGACCGTAAGCGGCTGATTCTCTTCAGGAGTGATTACTCCCTCATCATGTTGAACCGATTCCCTTATAACAGCGGGCACCTTCTGGTAGCTCCAGTGAAACATACCGGAGATTTGGAGGAATTGACGGCAGAAGAGCTCAATGACCTATCGGTCCTTCTGAGAAAGACCGTCTCCCTTCTGAGGAGAGCCATGGCCCCTCAGGGTTATAATATTGGCATGAACATTGGCCAGGTCGGCGGGGCGGGATTCACGGATCATCTCCATTTTCACGTCGTGCCACGTTGGGTCGGAGACACCAACTTCATGCCCGTTTCGGGTGAAACAATTGTTATACCCGAATCTCTTGAGGAGACTTATGAAAAGCTCAACTCCATGCTGAGGGACGTGAAACGGGAGGGTGAATGAGGATCGTCAGGACGCTTCTTTTGGGTCTCCTTTTGGTTGCTGTCATCACCTTTTCTATTAAAAACGCTGAAAATGTGGCGGTTAGTTATTTCGGGATGATCGATGGGTTCGAGATCCCTTTGTTTCTCCTTATCCTCTCGTCGCTTCTTCTCGGGATCTTTGTTGGTGCTATGATCGATCTCTTCAAGCGGTACCAGCTGAAAAAGGCGATTCAAAGAGCGGAGCGTATCATGGAAGAACTTCAGACAGAGATCAGATCGGTTAGAAGCATGAGTCTGCGAGGGGAAAAGGACGAAGGAAACCTGTGATTGGGGAATCTGGGATATGAGATAGAGGGAGTGCAAAGTGTGATAAGAGGTCTGGGGGTGATTGAGGAAGTGAGATGAGAGACAGAGGATATTGCAAGCATGGTGATAGAAATCGCCAGAGGCATATCGCAAATCCCAGATTCCAGGTCTTCGGGCTTCTCTATGGATTTCTTTGATCCTGACAAAGACGCCGTGGTTAATCCCAGGGAAATGGTGAGACTCCTCACCGCCTCCCTCGGCGTCCGAGAGGAAGATCTGTCCCTTCCGTCCCTGGCGGTTGTGGCTTTTAGCCGCCGGCTGTTGGACGGTCTTGTTCACGTGACGGACGGAATGAGGTGTGAGCCGTGGCACGGGAGAAATCCGAGCCTTTTCTTGGCCACGGTAGGTAACCGACAGGTTGCCCTCACGAAGTCCCCTTACGGAGCACCTGGTGCCGTGATTCTTCTTGAGGAGCTTATCGCCTTTGGAGTTAAGCAGACTGTTTTTCTCGGCTACTGTGGATCCATTCATGAGAAGGTTGGTATTGGTGATATCGTGCTGCCAACCTATGCTGTTCGTGAGGACGGCACATCGCACCATTATTTGCCCCAGGGAGCGAGATGCCAGCCAGACACCGTGTTATTCGATAGGCTGAAGGAGGGGCTCCGGGAGAGTGGGGTGAGTGCCACGGCAGGGCCAGTCTGGACGACCGATGCATTGTATCGGGAAACAGACAAAAAGGTTCGCCGATATCGAGGGCAAGGGGTATTGGCCGTAGACATGGAGATTTCAGCCCTTTTTGCGGTGGCCGAAGTCCGGAGGGTTTCAGTCGCAGCCCTTCTCTTGGTTTCTGATTGTTTCTCCCATAAAGGGTGGACTCCTGGCTTTTCCGATCCTCCCTTGCGTGAGATGGAGGGCGTCCTTACCGGGTTAATGAGGAAGTGGATCGAGGCCAAGGTCTTGTAGAATAGCCTGCAACTGCCATTGCCAATGACAGTTGACAGGACCATGGATAGAAAAGTATCTGAAATCGTTAGTCTTTGTTCTATGAGAAAATTCTCGGGAATATTACGCATTCGTTTTTTGATAGGTTTTGGGCATATCGTCCTCGATTAGGCCCTGGAACCATGGGAAACTTCAGGTATTTTTTGCTTGCATTCCCTTCGTTTCTATGATATATAATTAGTACGAGTGTTGGTTCACTTCAAAAGTGGGCTGTTGAGCCCACTTTTTTATTAGGGGTTTGGGATTGATCAACGATGACGCAGACATTGCTGGCAAAGTTCGACAGATTGTGGAGCCGATTATCAAGTCAGAGGGCATGGAGCTCGTTGACTTGGAGTATCGGAGAGAGCACAGAGGGCGAGTCTTACGGCTCTTCATTGACCGAGAAGGGGGTGTCAGCGTAAATGATTGTGCGTCTATCAGCCACGAGGTCGACAGAAATTTGGACGTGGCGGGCATCCTTCCCGGGCCTTACACATTGGAGGTCTCTTCCCCTGGTCTCAATCGGCCTCTGAGGCGAGAAGCCGATTTCCAGCGTTTTGCAAATCGGACCATCAAGCTGCGAACGGGATCGACCATCAACGACAGGAAGAGATTCAAGGGAAAACTTCTCGGGTGCCGTGATGGCCTGGTTGAGCTTGAGGAGAATAATCAGGTGATACAGGTTCCTCTTGATCAGATTGTGAGGGCGAACCTTGAATTTGAGTTTTGACCTGAAGGCACCCAGAGTCAAGTTCTCGGCTGGGAAGCTTCTCATGCCGATAAGTTGTGGGGAAATCGTTCTACACGTGGCTCACGGTCTGCTACAGCTTTGTTGTGAGACGAGAAAGACAGTCCGGGCCTTCTTTATGTGCGGCTGAGAAACTCACAAGGAGGACTACATGGCCCAGAATCTAAACTTCATTATTGAGCAGGTCGGAAAGGATAAGGGCATTGAAAAAGAGATCATCATAGAGGCGCTGGAGTCAGCTGTGCTCACAGCTTCTCGCAAGAAATTTGGACCCCAAAAGGAAATCGAGGCCCATTACAATCCAGAGACAGGTGAGGTCGAGCTTTTCCAGTTTGTGAACGTGGTGGAATCCGTAGAGGATGAGGAAACGGAAATCTCTTTTGAAGAGGCAAGGAAACTGGATGAAGAGGCCGAAGTAGGAGATAGCCTGGGAATGAAGTTGGATACGAGCGATTTTGGCAGAATTGCTGCCCAGACGGCCAAGCAGGTTATCATTCAACGGGTTCGGGATGCAGAGAGGGAGAATATCTACAACGAATTCAAGGACAGAAAAGGAGAACTCATCACCGGGACTGCTCAGAGAAGCGAGCGAGGCAATTTGTACGTCAACATCGGAAGGGCCGAAGCGGTTATCTATGGTCGGGAACAGGTTCCGGGAGAGACCTATCGTCAGGGCGAGAGAATCAGAGCCTATATTCTGGACGTGCAAAAAACGGCCAGGGGCCCGCAGATTTTTCTATCGCGAACCCACCCGGGCCTCTTGATGCGGCTCTTTGAACTTGAAGTTCCTGAGATCGCAGAGGGTATCATCAAGATTGTGAGTGCTGCCAGGGAGCCTCGGGAGAGAGCCAAGATCTCGGTCTATACCAAGGATAGTGATGTGGATCCTGTCGGTGCCTGTGTGGGCATGAGAGGCTCCAGAGTGCAGAGTGTGGTTCAGGAGCTTCGGGGAGAGAGAATTGATATTGTTCCCTATTCTGAAGATACTGCCAAATATGTTTGTAATGCGCTGTCTCCAGCAAAGATCTCGACCGTCTACATAGATGAAGAGAGCCGGTATATGGAGGTCGTTGTTCCCGACGATCAGCTCTCCCTCGCCATTGGGAAAAAGGGTCAGAATGTCCGCCTGGCATCGAAGCTGACAGGATGGAAGATCGACATCAAGAGCGAGTCAAAAATGGAGCAGATGTCTGAAGAATCCCGTGCGAACCTTAAGACGATTCCAAAAGTTGGAGATGTTATGGCCCGTGTTCTCTACAACGAGGGCTATCGGTCTGTTGAAGATATTGCCAATGCCGACGCCGAGGATCTTGCGCGGAAAGCCGGCATTGGGCTGAAGACGTTGGAGAAGATAGTCGCTGAGGCACGGAAGATGGTTCCGCCACCAGAGAAAACAGTGGGTGCTTCAATTGAGGGGGAGGGGTCGTCTTTGGACCATCTTCCTGGAGTTGCAGCGAAGACAGTGGAGCTTTTCAACTCTCATGGTTTTGAAACAGTGGCTGATATCGCCGAGGCAACGGTCGAGAAACTGGTTGAAGTTCCTGGTATAGGGCAGAAAAAGGCTGAGAGACTAATAGAGTCCGCCAAGAGAATAATGGAACAGAATGGGTAGAAAGGGACATGTCCCTATCCGGATGTGCACAGGATGCTTGAGGAGGCGTCCAAAAAAAGAACTCGTTCGGTTAGGGTTGAATCATGACGGTGGATTGGTTGTAGACAGTGAGCAGGTTTTCCCTGGAAGGGGCGTTTATCTCTGCCCTGAATCGGAATGCTTAGAATTGGCGATTAAGAAGAAAGGTTTTGTCAGGGCTTTCCGGGGGAAGTTCCGTCAGGTGTTACCTGAGGAGGTTTTCAGGGCTTTTCAGGAGGAAAGAGAATGTCGAAAATAAAGGTCCTCGATTTGGCTCAGGAAGTTGGGATGGAAGAGGATAAGCTCCTCTCCAAACTGAAAGGGATGGGCGTCAAGGTTAAGGAGAAGGCGGCAGAGGAAGCCGAAGGGCAGGAGGGATTGGCTCCCGATGAAAAGGTGATCGAGCGCGATGAGATGAGCGAAATTGTGGAAAAGCGTGTGAAACCCACAGTGATCCGCCGGCGGGTCAGAGCACTTCCCCCCAAGGAAACTGAACCCGAGACGCCTCCGCCCGTGGAAGGGGAGCAAGAACCGTTTACTGTTGAAGCTGAAGAGGCTCGTCCTGAACCTGAAAAGATCGAAGAAGACATAGCCGCAGAGGTTAGGGAAGAGGTCGGTGTCCCGGACAAAAAGGTTGAAACCCCTCCCTCAGAGCCAGAAACACCAGAGGTGAGGGCTGAGTCTGTCATTTCAGAGACAGTGCCGAAAGAGGTTCCACCGGAGGTCGAAGAGGTGGCAACTCCTTCGGGAGTAGAGGCGGTCGAAACGCCCTCAGAACAGAAAAAGAAGCGTGACAAAAGGGCCGAAAGAGAAGAGGAAGAACTGACGAAGCGGCGGCCGCGAGTGGCACCAAGGAGAGAGGAGTTCAAGAGGAAGCGAGTCGATATTGGACAGTTAGAAGAGGATCAAGAGGAAAAAGTCCAGATTCCGAAGGGGAAGGCCTTCTACCCCGTCAAAAGGCCCATGAAAAAGAAGGTCGTGACCAGGGCTTCGAAAAAGACCGAGATCACCGTTCCCAAGGCAATCAAAAGGGTGATCCGTATAGAAGACTCTATTCTCGTGGGTGAACTGGCCAAACGGATGGGCATCAAGTCCAATGAGATCATTAAGAAGCTCATGAGCATGGGTGTTATGGCGTCAGTCAATCAAACGGTGGACGCGGATACGGCCTCGCTGATTGCGTCCGAATTTGACCACGAAGTGGAGAACGTTGCCTATGATGTCGACGAGATTCTCAAAAGAGAGGAAGATCGTCCCGAGAGCCTCAAACCGAGACCACCGGTGGTTACTATCATGGGTCATGTGGATCATGGGAAGACTCTCCTTTTGGATTCAATTCGTGAAACTAACGTTGTCGAGGCGGAAGCAGGGGCCATCACGCAACATATCGGGGCATACGATGTGCAGTTCGATGGAGGACATGTTGTTTTTGTCGATACGCCGGGCCATGAAGCGTTCACGGCACTGCGAGCTCGGGGTGCAAAAGTAACGGATATTGTTGTTCTCGTTGTGGCAGCGGATGATGGGGTCATGCCTCAGACCGTTGAGGCTATTGATCATGCCAAGGCGGCGGACGTCCCCATTATCGTCGCCATCAACAAAATAGACAAGGCCAATGCCAATCCGGACCGGGTTAGACAAGGCCTGGCCGATCTCGGATTGTCCCCCGAGGAGTGGGGCGGGACAACGCTTTTTGCTGAGATCTCTGCAAAGAAGAAGAAGGGTATCCAAGAACTGCTGGAACTGATTCTTCTTCAGGCAGAGCTTTTGGAACTGAAGGCAAACCCTGACAAGCCGGCGCGCGGGACTGTGATTGAGTCAAAACTCGACAGCGGCCGTGGCCCTATCGCTACAGTTTTGATTGAAGAGGGCACCCTGCGGAATGGAGATTATTTTGTGGCAGGAACCCACTATGGTCGTGTGCGAAACATGATCAATGATCGGGGCAAGTCTGCTTCTGAAGCAGGGCCTTCGATTCCTGTCGAGGTGATCGGGGCGTCAGGGGTGCCGGAGGCAGGAGCGGCGTTGATCGTGGTGAAGAATGAGCGAACCGCCAAAGAAGTGGTTACGATGCGGGATCAGGAACAGCGGAGGGATGAGCTTTCCAGATTGAGCACAGTAAGCCTTGAAGAGCTTTATGACAAAATGCAAAAAGGAGAGATCAAGGAACTCAATGTGATCATCAAGGCTGATGTACAGGGGTCGATTGAGGCTGTCCGAGAATCTTTGGCAAAGCTATCGACTGAGGCAGTGAAGGTCAATGTGATTCACGGCGGTGTGGGTGGAATTACCGAGAGTGATATCAATTTGGCTTCAGCGTCAGATGCCATCATTATCGGGTTCAATGTTCGTCCTGGGACGAAGGCAATGGCTCTCGCTGATCAGGAAGGGGTGAACATCCGGACCTATTCCGTTATCTATGAGGCGATTGATGACGTGAAAAAGGCAATGACGGGATTACTCGAGCCCACCTATAAGGAGACACTCGTTGGCCAGGCCGAAGTGATCCAACTGTTTAATGTTCCTAAAGTCGGAGTCATCGCGGGTAGCCAAGTGACGAACGGAAAGATTGTTCGAGGGAGCCTTGCACGGGTCGTCCGTGAAAATGTCGTGGTTTATGATAGCAAGGTAGGTTCTCTGAAACATTTCAAAGAGAATGTGAAAGAGTGCAAAGAGGGTCTTGAGTGCGGAATCAAGATCGATGATTTCAACGACGTAAAACTTGGAGATATTATAGAAGTCTACATTAAGGAGGAGATAGCCCCTAGCTTATGATGGTCTCCGGGCGGGAGAGTGCGAGGTGGTTGTAGGAGTCTGCCAAATCGATTTGCTCATCCCGGGCAATGCCTCTCTCAAGGGTAAACGCAAGGTTCTTCGTAAGATTATTGATCGGGTGAAAAATCGTTATAACATCTCGGTCTCAGAGGTGGGAGATAACGATCTCTGGCAGCGATCGCAGCTCGGCCTCAGCGTGGTTGGGAATGATTCTCGCCACATCAACTCGAGCCTGGATAAGATCATTAATTATATCGACGGCCTGAATGTCGCCCAGATTATCAATTCGGAAATCGAGATCTTTCACGTTCATAACCACGGGGGGTAGGAATTTGAATGTTAAACGGGCAGAAAGAGTGGGGGATTTAATCAAACGTGAAATCTCCAACATGTTGATCCGAGGGATAAAGGATCCGCGGATCGGTCTGGTGACCATCACTCAGGTCCGCGTCTCTGACGACCTGAGGTTGGCTAAGGTATATTTCAGCGTTATGGGAGGCGAGGAAGATCGCCAGAGGAACCTTGAGGGGCTAAACAGCGCGAAGGGATATATCAAGAGGGAAATGGGGAAACGAACCCATCTAAGATACATGCCTGATATTATGTTCAAATACGATCCTTCTCTGGACTACGCTGATCACATAGACCGGTTGATGAGGGAGATCGGTCGAGACGAGCACGTCAGTAATGGGGAGTAGATTATCATCTAACCACAGAAAGCCTCTCGAGGGGTTTCTCATTGTCGACAAGCCATCGGGAATCTCTTCTTATGATGTGATCCGAATTATCCGGAGACGTCTCTCTCCCAGGAAGATTGGGCACACTGGGACACTGGATCCCCTGGCGAGCGGGGTTCTTCCAGTTGTGATCAATAGCGCAACCAAGGTCATTCCCTTTCTAAATGAAAAAATCAAGCGATATGAGGGAACTTTGCAGCTTGGTGTCGTGACCGATTCAGACGACAGCACGGGCAGGGTTCTCAAAGAAATGACCCTCGACGAGACGGAACTGACACCAGATAGAATTCGTAGAGGGTTTGAAGGATTCTTGGGCAAGATCGAGCAGGCCCCCCCAATGTTTTCCGCTGCCAAGCATCACGGGATGCCTCTTTATAAATTGGCTCGGCAGGGAGTTCACGTTGAGAGACGTAAAAGGACGGTAGAGGTTTTTTCTCTGGACATAAGGGGGATTGATCTGCCTTTTGTTGATTTTAGTGTCTCCTGTTCGAGAGGCACCTATGTGAGGGTCCTTGCCCGTCAGATTGGCGATTCTTTAGGCGTAGGGGCTCATCTGTGTCGCCTCAGAAGAACCTGTAGTGGTCCGTTTACACTGGATCAGTCGATAACCCTCGAAGAATTCGACAAGCTCCTCGAAGTGGGACAGGCTGAGAAGGCAATCGTTTCCACTCGAGAGGCGCTCATAGGCATGCCTGAGCTTGAAGTCGGTGCTGACCTGGGCGCCAGAATTAGAAACGGGAGCCAGGTCTTCCTAAGAGATGTGGCGGGGCTTAGAGTCCCGGGTCTAGAGAGAAACCAGCAGATAAAGATAATTCACGAGGGAAAGGTTTTGGCGATAGCAGAGGCTCAGATAACGATGGGTGATCCAAGAGATCAAGCTCTGGGAAAAACGGCTTTCGGTCTCGTCAGGGTATTTGCATAACCGATAGTCCCCTATCAGGGGTCTAAATGTCCGAAATACTGGAAGGAGGATGATGTAATGGTCTTGGAGGTGGAGAAGAAAAAAGAAACTATTGACGCCTATCGAACCCATGAGAAGGATACAGGATCTTCGCAGGTTCAGATAGCACTTTTAACTGAGAGAATTCAATATCTGACTGACCATTTCAAGACACATAAGAAAGATCACCACTCTCGGAGGGGACTTTTGAAGTTGGTGGGCCAGAGGAAAAGACTTCTCAATTATCTTAAAAACAGGGACATTGAAAAATATCGAGAACTGATTTCGAGACTCGGCCTTCGGAAGTAGGCCCCGGATTCGGTCTCAAATGGAATGGAGAACGCAAGGCTATGAAAGAGACGATTGAAACTGAAATTGGAAATAAGACGTTACATATCGAGACCGGGATGCTGGCAAGACAAGCCAGCGGAGCGGTTTTGGTCCAGTATGGAGAGACAGTGGTGCTCGTCACGGCGGTGTCATCTGATAAGACTAGGCCTGGAATTGATTTTTTCCCCCTCACCGTCAATTATCAAGAGATGACTTATTCTTCTGGGAGGATCCCTGGCGGGTTTTTCAAACGGGAAGGACGTCCAAGCGATCGGGAGACTCTTGTTTCACGGTTCATTGACCGACCCATCCGACCCCTGTTTCCAAAAGAATACCAAAACGAGACTCAGGTCATTGCGACAGTCCTATCGGCAGACCAGGAGAATGATCCCGCAGTTTTGGGAATGATTGGTGCGTCCACTGCGCTAGTTGTCTCAGATATCCCATTTATGGGACCCATTGGAGGTGTGCGGGTGGGGCGGGTAGATGGATCTCTCATCTGCAACCCCACCATTGCCGAATTGGAATTGAGTGACATCGATCTGATCATTGCTGGTAATCGGGAAGGTATCACGATGGTGGAGGGGGGAAGCGGAGTCGTCACAGAGGAGGATATGCTTGAGGCGCTCATGTTCGGCTATGAGGCACTGATCCCCAGCCTGGAAATCCAGGAGAAGTTGGCAAGTGTGGTCGGCCGACCGAAGAGGGAGGTCGAGGCTGCCGAGGATGGCGAATGGACGGAACGGGTAATGTCATTTGCAGCGTCTAGCCTACAGGAAGCGTACGGCATTGGTCCGAAACTGGAGAGGCAGAGACGTTTGGAAAGAATCCATGAGGAGACCGTCGAAGAGCTGGCAGGTGAGGACGAAGAGGCACGGAGCAAGGTTTCAGCGGCCATGAAGGCGGTTGAACGGTCCCTCGTACGGGAGATGATGTTTCGGGATAATCGTCGGATTGACGGAAGAGGATTCTCTGAGATTCGTCCAATCTCGTGCGATGTCGGTGTCCTTCCCAGGACCCATGGTTCTGGGCTTTTCACCCGCGGGGAAACTCAGGTTCTCGCTGTCACGACCTTTGGCACCGGTTCCGATGAGCAAAAGATAGAGTCCCTCATAGGAGAGACGTACAAGACTTTCATGCTCCATTACAACTTCCCACCATTCTGCGTAGGTGAGGTGTCTATGCTCAGGGCTCCGAGCAGAAGGGAGATCGGTCACGGCGCCCTTGCTGAGAGGGCCCTTCTTCCTGTTCTCCCATCTGGTGAAGTGTTCCCATACACCATACGCGTCGTTTCTGAGGTTCTGGAATCGAACGGTTCGTCCTCTATGGCGACAGTATGTGGGGGGAGCCTTTCCCTTATGGATGCGGGGGTCCCGGTAAAGGCTGCTGTAGCAGGCATCGCGATGGGGCTTGTGAAGGAGGGGGAGAGAATCGAGATACTCTCCGACATCCTGGGCGATGAGGATCATCTGGGAGACATGGATTTCAAGGTCGCTGGGACTGAAAAGGGAATAACCGCTCTTCAGATGGACATCAAGGTGCCAGGGATCTCTCGGGAGATATTGGAAAAGGCCCTTCGCCAGGCTCGCGAAGGTCGGCTCCATATTCTGGAAAAGATGGGGGAATCGATTGCAGGACCGAGGAAGGAGATCTCTATCTATGCGCCTCGAATCGTTACTGTTGAGGTCAAACCAGATAAGATCCGCGATGTTATTGGACCTGGTGGAAGGAACATCCGAACGATCATCGATGAGACGGGTGTCAAAATTGATGTCGAGGACTCCGGTCTTGTGAGGATCGCTTCACCGAACATGGAGGCTGTTGAGGAGGCCGTTGCCATGGTAAGGCGATTCACCCAGGAGGTCGAGGTGGGTGGCCTCTATCTTGGAATTGTCAAACGGATTTTGGATTTTGGAGCGATCGTAGAGATCTTTCCTGGAGTGGATGGTCTCGTTCATATCTCTCAAGTGGCGAATGAAAGAATCCGGGCTGTGTCGGATGTGCTGAAAGAAGGGGAAGAGGTTCTCGTTAAAGTCCTCGAAATTGAAAGCAACGGCCGGATCCGCTTGAGCAGAAAGGCGGCCTTGCATGAGAAAGATCCTAAGCATGGAGACAGGGTCAAATGAGGGGACGAGAGTGCGTGCAACAAAAGACCGTTCTCGACAATGGCATTCGTGTTTTGACGGAAAGGGCACCTCATTACGATTCGGTTTGTATCGGGATTTGGGTGAACACCGGATCTCGCGATGAAAAGGAATCTGAGAACGGTCTTTCCCATTTCATAGAACATCTCCTTTTCAAAGGCACTGAAGCCCGGAGCGCTCAGGAAATTGCTCAGACTATCGATTCAGTGGGCGGGAGCATGAATGGTTTCACAGGGCGAGAAACCATGTGCTTCCTCGCAAAAGTGCTGGACAGGCATCTCGAACTCGCGATTGATCTGCTTTCCGACATTTTTCTTCATAGTAAATTTGATACAGAGGAGATCGAGAGGGAGCGATCGGTGGTCCTTCAAGAAATCAGGATGGTCGAGGACACACCTGATGATTATATCCATGATCTTTTCAACCGGACTTTCTGGGGTAGCCACCCCATGGGGCAACCTATTATTGGCGGGGTCGAACAGATCAAATCGTTTTCGAGAAAACAGATTGTTCGATATTTTAAAGAGAATTACCGATCGGATCGGATCATCATTGCTGTGGTCGGTAACGTGGAACACGGCAAGGTGGTCGAACTTGTGGGACGGGCCTTTTCTGCTGTCCCCTCTGGCTCCAAAAGGATGAAGAGAGAAATGCCTCTCGGTTCGGCAAGGACATCGGTCTTAGAAAGAAAAACAGAACAGGTCCATTTTTGCCTTGGAGTGAAAGGACTTGCCTACGTGCATTCAAAACGTTTTACCAGTTATATCCTCAACAACGTTCTCGGGGGCGGAATGAGTTCCCGTCTTTTTCAAGAGATTCGAGAGCGGCGTGGCCTGGCATACTCAATATTCTCGTATTTGCCCAGCTATGTGGATACTGGGCTGGTGGTCGTGTATGCGGGCACAGATAAAACAACGGCAAGTCAGACCATTGGACTGATTCTAAAAGAGTTTGAGACGTTGCGGCAAAATCCAATTGGCCAGGAGGAACTGTCGACTGCCAAAGACCAATTGAAGGGAAACTTTCTCATTTCTCTTGAGAGTTCTGACAATAGGATGACCCGGCTGGCGAAGAACGAGATCTACTTCAATCGCTTTTTCTCGGTAGAGGAGGTGATCGATCAGATTGATAGCGTCACGATCGACCAGGTCAACGAACTCGCGAATGAGCTCTTCATTCCTGACCATCTCTGCTTGACCCTCCTGGGCCCAATCAGCCAGAGACGACTGAACCGTGATCTGACTCAGGTTTGGCCAGGAGAATTGCCTTCCTGAAATGGACTCGATGGAGGCAACCACCTTTCTGGTAGGCCATGGGCTCTTTACGGGGTGGGGTTAGCAGGGCTCCTGAGAAAGGTCAAGAGGTGGTTTGGGGGAGATGAATCCTGGGGATGTTGAAAGAATAGAAGGCACGGGCAGAGCATTTCCTTTGACCCTGGTGGCGGTCATAAACGAGAAAACGACGGATTTGCGAACATTATCTGATTTGATACATGGACAAGCTGGGTAATCTCCCGCAGTGGCTGAGGATCACTGATGGCCCGAATCAAACTCAGAGTCAAGAAAACGGGAAAAGGGGACAACATTACGTTACCTCGTTACATGAGTGAGCATGCTTCCGGAATGGATCTGTTCGCAAATCTGGATGAAGAGGTCGCACTCAATCCAGGGGATCGGCGTCTCATTCCGACGGGGATAGCCGTGGCTATTCCGGAGAATTATGAGGGTCAAATAAGGCCCAGGAGCGGGTTAGCGATAAAGGACGGGGTCGGAATAGTCAATTCGCCAGGAACTATCGACTCAGACTATCGCGGTGAGATCAAGGTTATCCTGATCAATCTAGGGAATGAACCATTTGTGGTGAAGGGCGGAACCCGTATTGCTCAGCTCGTGATCACACCTGTGGTGCGGGCAGATTTAGAAGAGGTCGAGGATCTTCCACAAACAGTGCGGAATGAGAGTGGATTCGGCCACACGGGGTCCCTTTAATAGGCTGTCGCCGAATCGGTCTGCGACCGGGGGAGCGAGACGATCAGGAAGTCAAAATAACCTGGGAGTGACTCTTTGAGTCTGGAAACGAGAAACGACCTTTGGGTCGATAGGTTCTTTGATTACCTGGCCATTGAAAAGGGCCTTTCGAGAAACACACTCGATTCATACGGCAGAGACATCCGTCTCTTTCTTGAATTCCTCGAAGAATCTCAGATCCATGGCCTTGAAAGGGTGTCGAAGCTCGACGTGCTCTCCTTTACCGTCGCTTTGAGGAAGCGGGGTCTATCGGAAAGGAGTGTTGCTCGCTTTCAGGTCACCCTCAGAAACCTCTATCGGTTTCTGACGTCAGAGAATCTCTTGAGTGAGAACCCCCTCGAGGCACTGGAATCCCCGAAGCTGACAAAGAAACTCCCCCATGTTCTCTCCGAAGAAGAGGTGGAGCGCCTATTGGACCAGCCAGATCCCTCAACACCCGTAGGCTTCCGTGACAAGACAATGCTGGAGGTTCTCTATGCTACCGGGCTACGGGTTTCTGAAATAATATCCCTCAGACTGGACCAGGTGAATCTGGATATCGGATGTGTAAGGATTGTCGGTAAGGGGGATCGGGAAAGAATAGTTCCCATAGGCGCGGTAGCTCAAGAATTGTTGAGAGTCTATCTACAGGAGGTGCGCGAACAGATCCTAAAGGGTAGAGCCGCCACCTATGTTTTCGTCACCCCTCGGGCAGGGAAGATGACAAGGCAGGGGTTCTGGAAGATCATCAAGAAGTATGGACTCCGTGCTGGTATCAAGGGACGACTGACGCCACACACTCTCCGCCATTGTTTCGCTAGCCACCTCCTCGATCGAGGAGCGGACTTGCGATCGGTCCAGGCCTTGCTGGGTCATGTCGATATTTCAACTACCCAGATATATACCCACGTGTCGAGGGAGCGACTCAAGATACTTCACCAGAAACACCACCCTAGACCATAAGGCTCAGTCCCTGGCAAGGACTCTCATAATCAGAGGAAAAAAGCTCTAGGGGCGAACCAATATTCTTGGGTTGTCGTTCGTGGTCCTTTGTCCGTGGCAGGCAACCGTCTCGGCGTTCACGAAGATCCGAGGTCCAGGCCCTTCGGCTCGTAACATAATGATGTGTATGGTTTATTGCGACAGACAACTGACCCCTGACAACCGACAACTGACGACGCTGGGAAAGGCACTTGAGCCAGGAGGCGCGTGTCTTTTCAGCAACTCTGAGGTGTATGGAAGTCATCACAACCCACATAAACGCCGACTTTGACGCACTGGCTTCGATGCTTGCGGCCAAGAAGATTTACACAGGGGCGACTCTGGTCTTCCCCGGATCCCAGGAGCGGAGTCTAAGGGATTTCTTTGTCCATTCAACCCTCTATGTTTTTGAAACGGAACGTATCAAAAACATAGACATGAAAAAGATCACCCGCCTTATCTTGGTTGATTCGAGGCAGTTGAGTCGAATTGGGAAATTCAGTGAAATCATCGGTCGCCCCGGTCTTGACATCCACATATACGACCACCATCCTCCTTCATCTGATGACATTCGTGGGTCACTCGAAGTCGTCAAAGAGGTCGGAGCGACCGTAACGATCATGCTTGACGTCTTGAGGACAAGGGGCATTGAGATAAACACGGATGAAGCAACCGTGATGATGCTGGGGCTGTATGAGGATACGGGGGGGCTTACATTCTCTTCGACCACACCCGATGACTTCTACGCGGCGGGATACCTTCGCGAGAGAGGGGCCAGCGTCAATATAATTGCCGATATGATCACCAGGGAGTTAACGGCTGACCAGGTTTTTCTCCTGAACGATCTCATCCGATCGGCCACGACGTATACGATCAGTGGGGTCAGTTTGGTCATCACAGTCGCTTCTGTCGATCGTTATATTGGTGACATAGCCGTTCTCGTGCATAAACTCAAAGACATGGAGAACCTCGATGTCGTCTTTGCTTTGGTCAGGATGGAGGATCGAGTCTACCTTATCGGGCGGAGTAGAATCGAGAAGGTCAACGTCGGCAAAATAGCCGCCGCCCTTGGAGGAGGCGGGCATCCGAGTGCTGCCTCTGCAACCATAAAAGGAATGGCACTCTATGAGGCTAAGGAAGAGCTACTGAGGCTGCTTCAGGAGAACATACAACCTGAGAAGAGTTTGAAAGATCTGATGACTTTTCCGGTCAAATCGATTAGAACGAACAAGTCCATTTCTGAGGCGGGAGAGTTGCTGACCCGTTACGACATCAATGTGCTTCCTGTCCTGGAAAAGGGCAAATTGGCGGGATTGATTTCCCGTCGGGTGGTTGAAAAAGCCTCATTCCATGGGTTGAAAGAGCACCCTGTTCAGGAGTTTATGACGACAGAATTCGTAACGGCGACCCCTAATACCCCGCTCGGCGAACTTCGGGACCTGATCAGTGGGCGGAGGCAAAGGCTTGTCCCGGTAATGAACGGGGATGATCTGGTCGGCGTGATCACCCGAACGGACATCCTCAGGTCTTTTCAAACTGAGGTGAGGGAGACAGAGGAGCCTGCCCTGCATCGGGGGTCGAAACGGCTCCGTGATCGAAAGAAGATGATTTCCAAGCTAATGGAAGAACGCTTCCCGAAAAGAATCCAGGTTGTTTTGAGAAATTTGGGACAGGTAGGGGATCAGACCGGGTGCTCGGTCTATGCTGTTGGTGGATTCGTTCGGGACGTGATCATGCGGGTCAGCAACTTGGATGTCGATGTGGTTGTGGAGGAAGATGGGATCCGTTTTGCAAAAGAGGCTGCACGGCTATTCTCCTGCCGGCTGCGGGTCTTCAAGAAATTCGGAACCGCAGTTCTGACTTTTCCGGATGGTACGAAGGTTGACGTGGTCACGGCGAGACTTGAGTATTATGATTCTCCGGCAGCCCTTCCGACCGTTGAAATGAGCTCAATCAGGAGAGATCTGTATCGTCGTGATTTCACCATCAACACGCTGGCGATACGACTCAATGAAGCCCACTTCGGGGAATTGATAGATTTCTTCGGGGGCTTGCAGGACGTTAAAGACAAGACCATTCGGGTCCTTCATAGCCTGAGTTTCGTTGAGGATCCGACCCGAGTTTTTCGGGCCATCCGGTTCGAGCAACGGTTGGGTTTCCAACTCGGCAAACACACTCAGAATCTGCTTCGCAATGCCGTCAAGATGGGATTTCTGGAAAAACTTTCAGGAGGCCGTTTATTTGCGGAATTGCTTCTCATACTGAAAGAGAATAATCCGACACCGATTCTCCAACGATTGCAAGAATACGGGCTTCTCAAGATTATTGACTCGAACTTGGTCTTCACTCGAGAGAAGGCCACTCTTTTCGAAAGAATCAGAAGCGTTCTCTCATGGTACCAGCTGCTCTATTTGAGAGACAGATACGACCAATGGCTTGTCTATTTGCTTGGGCTTTTCGATGGCCTTTCAGAAAAGAAGGAAGGAGCGATATGCAATCGGCTTGCCCTGCGGGGGAAGAATCTCAGAAGATTCGTGGAGGCGAGACGGGGTGGTCAGAAGGCACTGACGTCCCTGCGTCAACGGGACGGCGGGAAAAGACGAGCAAAGCGAAGCGAAGTGTACGACATCCTGGAACCCCTTCCCACGGAAGCAAAACTCTTCATGATGGCCAAGACCGAGGATGAGGCAATCAAGAGGGGAATCTCCCTATATTTTACCTCAATGAGGAGTGTCAAAACGGCTCTTGGGGGCAGGGATTTGATCGCAATGGGCTTCAGCCCCGGGCCTCTTTTTCGTGAAATTATGAGTGCCATTCTCAGAGGCAGGCTCGATCAAAAGATCAAATCGAAAGAGGACGAGGTGCACTTTGTCCAGCGTAATTATGGTACACGGTTGAAAGGTCGAGATATGTCATCTCCTTCAGTTGACCGTCTCACTCGGCGTCCCTCAAAAAACCATGGTGAGCTGAAAAAGGGGGCCGCTGATGGATGAGGCGACCGGCTATAAGGTGAAGCTCGACGTCTTTGAGGGCCCGTTGGATTTGCTGCTTTATCTGATACGGAAGAACCAGATAGATGTCTACGACATCCCCATCGCTGAGATTACTCAACAGTACCTGGACATGCTCGACTTGATGAGGACACTTAACCTTGAGGTTGCGGGAGAATTTCTGGTGATGGCTGCGACGCTGACCCATATCAAGTCGAAGATGCTCTTGCCATCCCCTCCCGATGATGAGGGAGAAGAGGAAGAGGAGGATCCACGGAAGGAGCTTGTCGATCGCCTATTAGAGTATGAGCGATACAAAGAAGCGGCCCTGTCCCTCGATGGGAAAGACGTTTTAGAAAGGGATGTCTTCACTCGGATAGTCACTCCAGAGGAGGGAGAGGAGGAGGAATTGGAATTGAGCCTATTTGAATTGATAGAGGCTCTTCAGCAGATCTTGAAAAAATCCTCTCCTGAGCTGGTCCACGAGATTACTTTAGAAAGGATCACCATTGAGGAGAAGATCACCGAAATTCTTGACCGACTGGCCAATTCAGGTGGGGAAATGGAATTCACGAGTCTATTTGAAGGACAGGCACTTAAGGAGATAATTATCTTGACTTTCCTCGCCGTGTTGGAATTGGTAAAAATGAGAATGATCAGAGTCTTTCAACGGAAGGCCTTCCGTCAGATCAAAATACGACGGGTATAAAAGGAGAACCCAATGACAGTAAAGGCGGTAAGCCGGGGCATAGCGCTATTCGTTCTCCTGGGGATAGTGATGGGATTTTCCCCACAGTTCCTGGCAGAGGCTTTTGGTCGGGTTTTGGCACTAACCACGGCTGGAAGCACGATCATTCTTGAGGGTAATGTGGCCAGGGCGAGAGACGTGGCAATCGCCAACGGCAAACGAAACGCCCTTGAGGTGGCGATCATGGAGATGGTCCCCGAAGGCGTCGTTTTTGAGAACTATGACGTCATCAATCAGCAGATTTATCAGCGGAATGATCGTTTTATTGACACCTATAGAATTCTTTCGGAGAGAACGAGAGAGAATATATATGAGGTCACTCTTGAAACCGCGGTGGTAGTGGAAAGGCTGAAAAGGGCCCTGGTCACCCTTGGGTTGTTGGAGGAGGATCTGACTATCGAGCGGTCACGATTCCAACTGATGATACTGGAGGTATCCTGTGCTCCTTGTTTCAACGATGTAAAAGAATATCTGCAAAATGATATGGACGGAGTTGAAGAGGTTTTCTTGTATGCGATTAGTCCCGGAAGATTTACCCTGGATATCCTATTCAAAGGGGACATAGAATCCTTCAGTCGTGGCCTATTGTCCAAGGATTTTGAAAATTTTCGCCTTGATCCGGACGAAATAATCGAAGATAGCCTTCGGGTTTTTATGGTCGTAACACAACCAGAAGAAGGTTAAAGGAGGTCGTCATGAGAAGGCACCCGGTGTTGTTGGGGCTTCTTATCGTCGTATTGCTCATTGTTGGCTTCATCGTTCTTGTGCTGGTCCTATCCCGCCTTGGAGACAAGAAAGGCACCTTTGCCCTCGGAGACAAGATTGGCGTTGTAGAGATCAAGGGGACGATTGTGAACTCTGACAGGATCATAAATCAGTTGGTTTCCTATCGAGAGGACAAAGGGGTTAAAGCGATCGTCATGCGGATAGACTCGCCGGGGGGAGGAGCGGTCCCATCTGATGAGATCTACCAGGAGGTGATCAAGGCCAGGAAAGTGAAGAAGGTGGTCGCGTCCCTTGGGGGAATTGCCGCCTCTGGTGGATATTATATCGCAAGCGGGGCAGATCACATTGTTGCTAATCCAGGGACGATAACTGGAAGCATTGGGGTCATTATTCGGGTTTCAAACGTTGAGGGATTGATGAAATTGATCGGTCTCAAGACATATACCTTTAAGAGCGGAGAATACAAAGATTTGTTATCTCCCTTTCGAGAGCCAACAGATAAAGAACAACAGATCGTCATGAGTCTCATCGAGAGTGCACATACTCATTTTGTAGAATCGGTGGCCAAGGGCAGAAACATGGACGTGGACGTCGTGAGGAAGGTTGCTGATGGCCGGATTTTCTCTGGCCAACATGCCTTGGAGCTCGATCTTGTTGATCAACTGGGAACGCTCCAGGATGCGATCGATGTGGCTGCCAAGATGAGTGGTATCAGGGGAAAGCCGAATGTGATTTACCCCAAAAAACGGTGGAGCGTGTTCGATCTTCTCGTTGAAAAGGTTATCATGCGACTGATTGAACGCATGAGGACCGTCAATTACCGAATCTATTATCAGGTTCCGCTTCCCAGTTCTTTTTGAATGGCCTTCATGTCTTGCCAGGTCTCCCTCTTCTTCTCAGGGTTTCGGAGAAGATAGGCGGGATGAAACGTTGGCATTACCGGAATTCCTTCCCAGTTATGAAACCTTCCTCTCAGAGAGGTGATTCCTGCCTCGGTTTCGAGGAGGGTCTGGGCCGCGGCGCTCCCCAGTGAGCATATGACACTGGGCCGAATAAGACGCAATTGCTTGGCCAGGAAAGGATAGCAGGAACCGATCTCGTCGGGCCACGGGACTCGATTTTTAGGTGGGCGACATTTTACGATGTTCGTTATGTAGACCTCACTCCGCTTCAGGCCAATAGCCGTAATGATTCTGTTGAGGAGTTGTCCTGCCTTCCCGACGAATGGCCTCCCCTGAAAGTCTTCCTCATGACCGGGCCCCTCGCCGACAAAGACCAGCCTCGCTTTTTCGTCTCCCTCACCAAAAACAATGTTCTTCCTTGTCTCGGACAGGCGGCATCTGTGACAATCTCCCAGTTCCTCCCTCACATCTGCTAGGCTCTGGAAGACCCGGCTGGATCGAGGAAACCCGTGGAGGCCGAGCCCCTTGTGGTAGAGAACGTAACTTCTCAGATGGCCAATCAGCGCGAGCAGTTCAGTCTTAAGGTCTGAATCCATCAAATAGGTCCTATTTCTCACTTCTGAATTACTTGAATCTATATTCTTCTGGAATGGCGTGTCAACTGTCTGCGGGCTTGCGCCGGCAGTAATTTCAAATGTCAAAGTCCAAATGCCAAATCAATAACTGAAGTTCACATGTCAAAAGACTAAAGACTTCTGAAGGGACACGAGTTTACGCCGATAGTGTGAAGAGCTGGGAGACTAAATCCGACGGATTGCCCGGTTTTTGGCATCTCACATTTATTTGAACTTTTGAATCTGTCATTCGTCATTGTCCTACGTTACCTGAGAGCTTTGTTTTTCATTGCAAAACGGATATAGTGAAACGGGAAAACGAAAGGAGGCATGGGAGTTTGCTCATATTGGCCATAGAATCGTCTTGCGATGATACCGGTGTCGCCGTGGTTGAGGATGGCAGGAAAATCCTCTCGAATTGGGTCTCGTCGCAAATCGAGGTTCACCAGAAATACGGAGGAGTGGTCCCCGAACTTGCGTCTCGTAAACACGTCGAAAACATCCTTCCTGTTATCCGTGCCGCTCTTGAGGGTGCTAAAACGACCCTGGATAGAATTGATGGTATCGCTGTGACGCGAGGCCCTGGATTAATTGGATCACTTCTCGTTGGTCTTTCTGTGGCCAAGTCTGTCGCCTATGTGAAAAGGAAACCGTGGGTGGGGGTCAATCACATCGACGGCCATCTGTGCGCGCCTCTCCTCGAGAGAGAGGACTTGAAATTTCCCTTTGTTGGTCTGGTGGTCTCCGGAGGCCATACGAGCCTTTACAGGGTCGAAGATGTTGACAAAACCCATTTGTTGGGACAGACGAGAGATGATGCAGCGGGAGAGGTTTTTGACAAGGTAGCCAAGGCCCTGGGGCTCGGATACCCTGGCGGACCGATTATTGACAATTTGTCACAGGGGGCAGATTCCAAGCCCGTCCGGTTTCCAAGGGCTCTCCTGTCTCCGAAGACGTTAGATTTCAGCTTCAGTGGCCTCAAAACAGCAGTGGTGAATTACCTGAAAGCTCACCCGTTGGGGGAAGCAGAGGAGGACCGTCTCGTGGGGATACTCTCCGGCTTCCAGGAGGCCGTTGTTGACGTGCTGTTAAGAAAGGCCAAACAGGCTGCCCGCCAGGAGAAGCTCGATAGAATCGTTGTATCTGGAGGGGTTGCGTCGAACAGTCATCTCAGAGAGAAATTTCGTGAGATGGCCAGGGATGAGGGTTTCGAGGTTTTCATTCCATCGCCCCGACTGTGCACGGACAACGCAGCCATGATTGGCGTTGTCGGGTACCACGCCCTGATAAAGGGGTGGAACTCGCCCCTCTCTCTCAATGCTTTTGCCAATTTACCCATGCCCCACGGACTAATAGATGGAGTGTTGGAATAGTCAAACAAGAGATTGATCGAGACTACTTTGTGTGTCGGTCGTCCGTTGTCTGTGGTCAGTTGTGTGGAACTCCGCAAGGTTTTGAATAGGTCATGGCTTCGCACAACGTTTTTCTCGTAGTTTTCCGATTTTGATCATATTGGTTTTTGAACGACGGACAACGGGCAACGAACAACGGACAAGAAGTTCCAGGTAGTACGTGGAGGCAATAACAAAGGCTTCATGAAGAAAAGAGCGGTAAAGAGCAACTCGGGTTTCTTCCCGCGAAAGCGGCTGGGGCAGCATTTTCTCATCGATAAAAATGCGATGTATAAGGTGGTTCGGGTTGCAGACCTGCGTCCGGATGACCTGGTTCTTGAGATAGGGCCGGGTAGGGGGGAAATGACATCGCTTCTTGCGGAAAGAAGTCGTAGAGTGATTGCCGTCGAGATCGATAAGACCCTTGCGTCCCAATTGGCGGAAAAAACCGCGTTTCTTGAAAAAGTCGATGTGATACATGGGGATGCCCTGAAGGTGGACTTCGAGGAGATTCGCCGACAGGTTGGAGGGCGAATGAAAGTGGTCGCAAATCTGCCCTACCAGATCTCGACACCTTTGTTGATGCGTCTCGTCACCTTCCGCCATTTGTTTTCATCCATGGTTCTCATGCTTCAGAAAGAAGTGGCCCTGAGGGTCGTAGGGAAACCCGGGTCAAAGGAATATGGGTCTCTCTCTGTTATACTCCAAGTCTACACAACGCCGACTATCGAGATGTTTCTCCCACCGGACTGTTTTTTCCCCCGTCCAAAAGTGGCGTCTGCCCTGGTCCGGTTCTTGGTTCATGAAACCCCGAGAATCGAAATCCACGATGAAAAGGCTTTCCGCCAAGTCGTTCGGTCCTCTTTTGGACATCGCCGCAAGATCTTGAAAAACTCCCTCAAATCGATTCTTCCTGAGGATTGTCTGTGCGATGAGATTGAGAAAGTGATGGACATTGATCTCAAGAGGAGGGGTGAGACCTTGAGCCTTGAGGAGTTTGCCAGACTTACGGAAGGGTTGATTCCCTACTTGTCCTCTTGTGAGTCAGGTTCTTGAAGGTGAGGGGTGTTGCACGTGATCACAACTGGAGGGTGAACTTTCCATGACTCTGAGGGAAATGAAGATCCTACTTTGGGACGGGGATCGAGGGCTTTTCGTATGTCGCCCTTCAGATTTAGCGAGAATTATGAGGCTAATTTGGAACGTTTTAAGCCAATGCCTGGAGGGTGGTCGGTGCGTGCGTGATGGTACGACGTGGCCAAACGGGGTCTGGGGTCTTCGATACGCAAGGATCCCTCCGGCTTAAGAAGATCCTTTTTGTCCTTTGTAGCTCTTCCAACAAAGGAGAGAACCAGAGAGACGGCGACGATACCAAGCGCCAAGGCCACAAGAAGCTTGATTAGGAACCAGAAATTTTTTATCAAAAGAATAACGAATAATACGAGGATTGAGGCTGCGACGATTTTATTTTCCGCCAGATAGTCAAGAGCGATGTCAACAAATTCCATAATACTGCTTCACTCCTTTGAGTTTTTCAGAATTTAGAGAAACTCAAGGCTTTTTAAATTAGTATAGCAGGAGAGGTCTTGAAATCAAGAAAAATAACCAAAGGACAGATGTCCATAGTGAGGTGTCGGCTGTCAGCATGTGGCTGGAATGGGGAACCATATGCCAAAGACTCGAATTCGGGGGATGGCGAGTGAGAGAAAAAAGGCGAGACCGATGTATTCTCAGGCTCTGTTCCTTTTCTGACTCTGCTATTGTGGCTACTGACTCCTGACTGCTGATACGAAGATTGTGCTTGCCTACAAAATCAAGATTTGCTATCTTATGTTTAACAATAAATTTAAGTTCTTAGGAAGTTTTTTCTCTTGACATGCTCCCTCAAAATTGGTAATGGGAATACGAAACGGGGTCCATTTGACGTAGGCACGTAGCTCAGGGGGAGAGCGCTACCTTGACGCGGTAGAAGTCGGCGGTTCGAAACCGCCCGTGCCTACCATTTTCTTACTCTGATCATGATTGTATATGGTCACAATGGGCATCATTAAGATGGTTCTATTAGTGATGCCTATTTTATTCGGTTACTTATGGATCGGACATGGAGGCTATAACCGTACATTTGCCTGATGGATCGGAACAGAAGCTGAAGAAGGGAATATCAGTCTGGGAGGTGGCGAAGAAGATAGACCAGAATGATCATGTGAAAATCATCGCTGGCCGGGTCAACAACCATCTTGTTGACTTGACGACGATTTTAGAGAGTGACACCCATCTGAATTTCGTCACCGTGGACTCCGAGGAAGGATTGGAGATCCTGAGGCATTCCACTTCCCATATAATGGCCGCTGCTGTAAAGGATCTATTCAAGGAGGTCAAGGTTACGATAGGTCCTGCAATCGAGGAGGGCTTCTATTACGATTTCGATTTCTCAAGGGGGTTTACTCCCGAGGATTTGGCCGCTATAGAAGATAGAATGAGGGAAATCATTCAACAGGATGTCCCATTTGTTCGAAGTGAGGTGGGCCGGAAGGAGGCCATCGAGATCTTTCAGAAGATGGGAGAGACCTATAAGGTTGAACTCATCGAGGAAATAGAAGACGAGAAGGTCTCCCTGTATGAGTCGGGAAGTTTCCTGGATCTCTGCAGAGGGCCACATGTCGTTTCTTCCGGAAGGATCAAGGCATTCAAGCTGCTTCGTTCATCAGGTGCCTACTGGCGGGGGGATGAGCGTAACAAACAGCTTCAACGGATCTATGGAACTGCCTTCTATTCTCAAGAAGACTTGGAGTCGTATCTAGAGAGGCTCGAGGAGACAAAAAACCGAGACCACCGAATTTTGGGTAAACGGCTAGACCTTTTCAGTACCCATGAGCTCGCGGGGGCTGGTTTAATCTACTGGCACCCTAACGGAGCGCTGATTCGGGAGATAATCGAGGATTTTTGGAGAAAGGAACACCGGAAAAGAGGGTATGAGATTGTGTATTCGCCACATCTCTACAGGGCGGATCTGCTCAAAGTCAGCGGACATCTGCAGTTCTATCGAGACAGTATGTATGCCCCTATGGACATCGATGGGGTGGATTACTACATAAAGCCGATGAATTGCCCCGGCCATATCATGATCTACCAGATTGCGATTCGCAGTTATCGAGACCTTCCTTTACGCTACGCAGAGTTAGGAACGGTTTATCGGTATGAAAGGTCCGGGACCCTCACCGGTATGTTTCGGGTAAGAGGGTTTACTCAAGATGATGCACATATTTTCTGCACGCCGGAGCAACTAAAAGACGAAATATTGGGAGTACTGAACCTGGCCGATTTCATGATGAAAACGTTCCGGTATGACTACCGAATCTACTTGGCAACACGACCGGAAAAATACAAGGGTTCTCAACGGATCTGGGAAAGGGCCACGAAATCCCTTGAAAGGGCTCTCAAGGAGTTTGGGAAAGATTATGAGGTGGATCCCGGTGGAGGAGTATTTTACGGACCCAAGATCGACATAAAGCTGATTGATGCCCTCGGACGGGAGTGGCAAGGTCCAACCATCCAGGTGGATTTCAATTTCCCCGAAAGCTTCAATATCGAGTATGTTGGAAAGGATGGGACCCGTCACCAGGTCGTGATGATCCATCGAACAGTCCTAGGGTCTATGGAGCGTTTCGTCGGTGGGCTTATAGAACACTACGCTGGGGCCTTCCCCCTGTGGTTGGCCCCAGTTCAAGCAACCGTTCTGACGATCACGGACCGCGGTAGGCCCTATGCCGAAGAGGTCGTTGCCCGTATGAAGGAATCAAGCTTAAGGGTCGTGGAAGACTTTAGAAACGAGAAGCTGGGTTTGAAAATCCGGGAGGCGCAGCTCCAAAAGATCCCCTATATGCTGGTTATCGGGGACAAGGAGGTGTCGAATCAGACCATTTCGCCGAGAAAGTTAGGAGGCGAGCAAATTGAGAGCATGGGTGTTGACCAGATGGTGGATCTTATAAAGGCAGAGGCAGAGAAATCTTTTGCCGACTAAGATAAGGAGGTGGGAGAGCATCGCGAGAAGAGAATTTGGTTTTAGGGACAGAAGGGACGAGGTCAGGGTCAACAGG
This sequence comes from uncultured Thermodesulfobacteriota bacterium, assembly GCA_964348095.1. Lineage (GTDB taxonomy): Bacteria > Desulfobacterota > BSN033 > WVXP01 > WVXP01 > WVXP01. The sequence continues at coordinate 42,687 of CAYGBK010000109.1, forward strand.
TATATTCGAGCAACAACAGTACGGGTGATTGGTCCAGAGGGGGACCAACTTGGGATCCTGCCGACCGAGGAAGCACTGAGAATCGCCGGAGAACTTGAACTCGATCTTGTCGAGGTTTCTTCGAAATCGGACCCTCCCGTCTGCCGTGTCATGGACTATGGGAAGTACAAGTATCAGCAGCAGAAGAAAGCTCATGAAGCCAAGAAAAAGCAGGCAGTGGTCCATGTAAAAGAGGTTAAACTTCGTCCTAAGACTGATGAGCACGATCTACAATTCAAAATCAAGCATATTGAGCGGTTCCTGAAGGACGGGTTGAAATCTAAGGTGACCATTATTTTCCGTGGTAGGGAATTGAGCCATCCTGAGATCGGCAAGGCGATACTTGCGCGGGTTTCGGATGACGTCAAGGAATGGGGCGTAGTTGAGATTGGACCAAAATTCGAGGGGCGAACGATGGTGATGCTCCTAGCGCCTCGTCCGGGTCAGAAAACTGGCTAACAGGATTACGAAAAGGGAGAGACAGATTGCCCAAGCAGAAAACAAATAAGGGAGCTGCAAAGCGCTTTAGGAGGACTGCAGCCGGAAAAATCAGGCGGCAGAAAGCCTTTGCCAATCATATAATGACCAAGAAGTCTTCCAAGCGGAAGAGGTCTCTAAGGACAGGCGGATTTGTCCACAAAACAAATGCAAAGGAAATCGAGAAGCTAATTCCGTATTCATGACTTCGGGCGATATCTTGAAAGGGCCGCTTTTCACCGGAAGTCATTGCTTGTGGTCCGTCGTCGGTAACCTGTAGTAACAAGATAAGGGTTTACGGATCGACTGGGATTCACATAACGGGTCCAGAAGATGTGATTTCCAATCGAAGGGCCTGAATCGGCATTCACCACCGATCGCTGATCACGGCTGACGGCAGCAAAAGAAGCTTTTGAGGTGCGAAGAGGGGTCATTTCCAGAGATCTGGACGAAGGACTAATGCCACATACTGTTGAGAGTAAGGAGTTTTCGCATCATGTCTAGAGTAAGGAACCCTGTTGGAAGAAAAAAGAGGAAAAAGGCCGTTCTCAGATTGGCCAAGGGATTCCGAGGGGCTCGATCCAGACTTTTCCGCACGGCCACGGAAGCTGTGGATCGCTCCCAAAGATACGCGTACCGAGACCGCAAAATAAGGAAGAGAGAATTCAGGCGACTCTGGATTGCAAGAATAAATGCTGCCGCCCGATTGCATGGCATCACGTATAGCCGGTTGATGGACGGCATCCAAAAGACAGGGATCGGGATTGACCGTAAAGTTCTCGCTGACATGGCCGTTTCCGACACTGAGGGTTTTGCTAAGATCGTGGAGATGGCTAGCAAGAATACGGCGTCCTAATCATTCCGAAACTGTGACACTTCATTGGCTTAAACTGCCATAAATCCACTTTTCTGCTATAAATACAGGGCGAGGTAGAGGCTTCAAATGGTGAAGCGTCATTTGATGCCAGAGGGGATTGCCGATCTCGAGGATGAGGCATTGTCTCGTTTGAAAGAGGTGATATCCCTCGAGGCCTTGGACGACTGGCGGGTTCAGGTTTTAGGAAAGAAATCTAAACTCGTGAAGCTCCAAAGGGGGATCAGGGACCTTCCCGCGGAAGAACGCCCAGCCGTTGGAGATCATTCCAATCGAGCCAGAAAAAGGCTTGAGGATGCATTTGAAAAACGCAAGACCGAACTGGAAAAGCGTAGGCTCGATCCCCTCCTGAAAGAGCGAACGGATGTGACCCTTCCAGGATGGCCAGTCAGGCTTGGAAGCCTTCATCCCAGCACGCAGGCACTCCGTGAGATTCAGTCAATTTTTGCAGAAATGGGATTTCAGGTCTTTGATGGACCAGAAATTGAAACGGACTCTTACAATTTTGAACTGCTCAATATGCCCCCAAACCATCCGGCCAGAGACATGTGGGATACCTTATATGTTAGCGATAAGCTCTTGTTGCGGACTCACACCTCACCTGGTCAGATTAGGGCGATGAGAGTATTCTGTCCCGAACCTATTAGGGTCATTCTGCCCGGAAAATGCTATCGCTATGAGGCAATTACCGCCAGATCGGAAGTGATGTTCCATCAGGTAGAAGGGCTTGCTGTGGGCAAAAACATTACCATGGCGGATTTGAAAGGTGTCTTAATCGAGTTTGGCAGGGAGATGTTCGGTCCCAAGCGGGAGATTCGGTTTCGGTGCAGCCATTTCCCGTTCACTGAACCTAGCGTTGAAGTTGACATGGACTGTCTAGTCTGTGGTGGAAAGGGATGTTCCGTTTGTAAACAGACGGGATGGGTGGAGATCCTTGGAGCGGGGATGGTCCATCCGAAGGTCCTTGAGAATGGCGGCTATGATCCCGGGATCTTCAGTGGTTTTGCCTTCGGCATGGGGCCTGAACGAATTTTTATGCTCAAGTACGGTATTGATGATATTAGACTTTTTTTCCGCAACGATGTGCGGTTTTTGGACCAGTTTGGATGAGAGACTGTTCCGCCCACGATCTCTCCGCTGCATGGGGATCGAGATCGTGGAGACATAATAGAGAAGGTTTAATTTCCGGGGCATATGCGAGTTCCACTGAGTTGGCTGAGAGACTTTGTTGATATCGAGGTCCCTGTAGAATGGTTGGCAGACAGGATGACCATGGCAGGCCTCGAGGTTTCCAAGATCGGTATTGTCGGTCAGAATTGGGACAGGGACAGGATCTGTGTGGGGGAGGTTCTTGAGGTCAATCCTCACCCAAAGGCAGACCGCTTGACTGTTGCAACCATAGCCTACGGATCAGGTAGGACAACTGAGACCGTGAGCGGGGCACCGAACATCCGTGTAGGCGACAAGGGTGAGAAAGTCGTCTTGGCCCTTCCAGGAGCCTCCTTTCTGGATCCACATTCGGATCAGGACCGGACCATCGTTCTGAAATCAACAAAAATAAGGGGAGTTACCTCTGAGGGGATGCTCTGTTCAGAGCGGGAACTCGGCATTTCCGAGGATCACAGTGGGGTCATGATTCTCGATTCAGACGCGCCTGTAGGCATCCCTCTTCAGGACTACCTGGGCGATACGGTTTTGGATCTTGATTTAACCCCAAATCTTGGACGGTGCTTGTGCATTATCGGGGTGGCCCGAGAGGTGGCTGCCCTTACAGGTAAGCGTCTTAAGGAGCTACCCTCAAAAGCCTTCAATTTGACTGAAGTCGACGGTTGGGAATGTCTTACCGACAAGAACCCGGCTAAAGGGACAACGAGTTATGTGTCTGTGGAGATTGATCAAAAAGAACTTTGTCCAAGATACTCCGCCTCTCTGATCGATGGGGTGACAATTCAGCCGTCCCCAATGTGGATGCAAAACCGCCTGCGCCTGGCGGGCATGAGATCCATTAACAACGTGGTCGATGTGACGAACTACTGTATGTGGGAATGGGGCCAGCCACTCCATGCTTTTGACTATGAGAAGATAAGGGAAAAGAGGATCGTGGTGCGCCGGGCTCGGTCCGGGGAGGATGTCGTCACACTCGATGGCGTTCTGAGAAAACTGACGAAAGATGATCTTCTGATTACCGACGGGGGAGGGCCAGTTGCAATTGCCGGCGTCATGGGCGGACTGGATTCGGAAGTCACCGAGGGGACCCGATCGATTCTTCTGGAGTCAGCAAACTTCAATCTAACGAGCATCAGACGAACCGTTCAGGCCCTGAAACTTCCCAGTGAGGCTTCTCTTAGGTTTGGTAAGGGTATCGATCCTGAGCTGACTATTCCGACACTGAAGCGGGCTAGCCTTCTCATAAGGGACGTTTCAGCAGCAGCAGTAAACCCGGAGATAGCGGATGCATATCCGGTCAGAGCGAAAGAGAAGATCATCCCTTTGAGCACCCAAGAAGTGAAAAGAGTCCTCGGCATGGATTTTTCTCTGAAAGTGATTTCAGACATACTGGAGTCTCTCACTTTTCGGTGCGAGAAGTCGAAAAAACCAGGAACCCTCGACGTGACCGTTCCGACGCATCGATTGGATGTATCGATCCCCGCGGATCTGGTCGAGGAGGTTGCGCGAATCCATGGCTATGAAAAAATTCCGACAACCCTTATGGTCGACAGCCTTCCCCCCCAGCGAAAAAACCCTCACCTGGAGTTTGAGGAGCGAGTCCGGGACACTTTGGTTGGATGCGGCCTGAGGGAAATCATTACATATTCCATGACCAGTATGGAGAGTGTCTCCAAATTCAATCCCAACTCGCAAGGACCGGACCCTGCGGAGTTTATCGAGTTGATCAATCCCGTCAGTCCAGACAAATCCTACATGAGGCAAAGCGTGCTTCCTGGCATGCTCGAGACGCTTCGTTTCAATTCTAGAATTTCGGACCAGCTGATGTTTTTTGAGATTGGCCGTGTTTATTTCCCCGCATCCGATCAGGAACTGCCTGACGAGAAACGTCGTCTGGGGATCACATTTTCGGGGCCTGTTGAGAAGATATGGTGGGGTGGCTCTGGGCCTGAAATGACTGGATTCTTCCATTTGAAGGGGATCCTCGAAACCTTGCTTCGTCGAATGGACGTCGGCCTCTGCACCTATCAACCTGTGACCCATCAGTCTTTTCACCCAGGAAAGGGTGCACTCGTTCGGAAGGGTGAGAGTGACTTGGGGTTTGCTGGTGAACTCCATCCCGACGTGATCCGCAATTTTGAACTACCAGACCAGCCCGTTATGGTAGCAGAGCTCAATCTGGACGAGCTGTTCAGGCAGAGAGGGGAAGCTCGTTACGAGCCCATCTCACCTTTTCCTGCGGCAAAAGAGGATTTGGCTGCCGTTCTTTCAGAGGAGATCTCAGCCCACGAGCTCGTCAATGTTGTCATGGAGGCCGGGAAACCTCTCGTTACGGACGTGTCTATCTTTGATGTCTGGAAAGGCAAGAATATCCCGGCGGGGAAAAAGAGTGTTGCTTTTTCCATGACCTACCAGGCTCCGGACCGTGTGCTCAACGCCGACGAGATCAAGAGGACCCGCGAAAAAGTAATCAAGGGGCTCTCGGAATCACTCGGTGCGAGTCTGAGAGAATAAGCGTATTGTTAAGGTTCGGTCTTCTATCGGGGTTAGATCCCATCAACAAAGGAGGGTTCGTGATGACAAAAGTAGACATTGTTAGTGGAGTTTATGAAAAGGTTGGTTTTTCTAAGAAAGAGGCTGTTCAAGTGGTGGAAACGATTTTTGATCTTATGAAAGAGACGTTACAGAAGGGTGAGAAGATTAAGATTTCAGGATTTGGCAATTTCGTCGTGAGGAATAAAAGAGCTCGGAGGGGGCGGAACCCACAGACAGGGGACGACATAGAGATATCTGCAAGGAAAATCCTTACCTTTAAGCCGAGCCAGGTGCTCAAGAATTCGTTGAACAGGAACTGAGGGGCCATCTATTGAGATCGGTTCAGAAACCCTTTGTCGATAAGGTCTATTACAGAATCGGTGAAGTTAGTCGAATCACCGGGGTAAAGCCTCATGTTTTGAGGTACTGGGAATCCGAATTCAAGGAGATTAAACCCTCAAAGAGTCGGTCTCTTCAGCGTCTTTATCGGAAAAAAGATCTAGAGCTCATCTTTCAGATCAAACGGCTTCTCTATGAGGACGGATACACTATTGCGGGAGCAAGGGCCAAGATAAAGGAGATGGCCCAAGCCGATCGAAAACAGATGAAGCTCGATTTTGATAAGGAAAGATTGGAGGAAATGATTCTCGATCTGAAAGCTGAGTTAAAGGGAATCAGACAGATATTGGATTAGTCTTCAGATAGAGGCCGCTGAAGTTCACCGACACCTCCCATTGCCCTCCGGCGACCTCAATCCTGATGCGAGAGGGGGGGAGAGGTATTCCTGGAAAAAGCTCCTATTCAATCCCGAGGCGTGCAACACCTGGAAGCCTCGAAAACCCTGGACATCCAAATTCGGTTTCTGTATATTGAACATGCGTCGGGGCGTGGCGCAGCCTGGTAGCGCACCGGTATGGGGTGCCGGTGGTCGCCGGTTCAAATCCGGCCGCCCCGATTTTTTATCATAATTTCAATAATTTTCGTCCAATCAGGGCCCTGATAGCTTTTTCAACGAAAAAGGTCGGCAACGTGGGCAAGGCCGAGAGGGTCACTCCGGGAGCGTCGGAGCGGAATGGGCCACGGAGTGTGCCGGGAAGAACTGAGAAAAGCCATGCATGCAAGGCCTTGCGACGGCCCATGACGCGAAAACCAGGAGACTCCTCACCGCTTTATTCTTGACAGCATGTCTTGTTCTCGTTAACATGGGTATTCTTTGGACAAACACAGGGCTTTACGGAGCCTGTTTTTGTGTATGGTGTTTCTCGATTTACAATAGGGCCTACGGATCAAAACCACCCCTTTGAATTATATTTCACCTTTTCAGGCAGATGAAAGAGAGACCAAAGACATCGAATCTCACGTTGCTTTGGACAGAAGGGATTTGGAAAACCAAAATATGACCATGTCGATAGTTCTCACGGCGACATCAAGGAGAAACGGGGCTCATGTCGATACTTGAAGTCAAAGGAGTGAGCAAGTACTTCGGCGGTCTTGCCGCACTAAGTGATATTAATCTCACCATCGAGGAAGGCGAAATAAGAGGAATAATTGGCCCGAATGGTGCGGGTAAGACCACCCTCTTTAACGTTATCAGCGGCGTCTACCGACCCACCTCAGGACAGATATTCTATTCAAAGGGCAAACGTATTGACGGCCTCTCTTCAGACAGGATAGCCGAAATGGGACTCGTCCGAACTTTTCAGCGTTCTGCACTCTATCACAACTTTACGGTGCTCAGAAATGTCACCATAGCGCGCCATCTTCATGCCAGGGAGAATATCTTTGGCGTGGTTGCTGGCACGGTTAAGAAAATGGAAGAGGAGAATGTGAAAAAGGCTTTGGACATGGTGGAGTTCATGGGGCTGGGACGCCTTAAGAATGAGCTGGCGGCAAATCTGCCTCACGGTCATCAGAGAGCGCTGGGTATTGCCATTGCGCTAGCCTGTGAACCCAAATTACTGCTGCTGGATGAGCCCCTGAC
>CAYGBK010000110.1:0-3496 GCA_964348095.1 uncultured Thermodesulfobacteriota bacterium
CTGATGATCCAGTGGCCAACCCTAATTACACTTCTCCTGTGGCCGGTTATGTTCCTGGTTTACTATAGACTTGCCATGAGAGAGGAACGGAGGATGATCGAGCTTTTTGGGGAGAGATACCTCGAGTACAGAAAATCGGTGCCAGCCTTTTTGCCGAAAAGCCTGACTAAGAAAAGAACCGAAGAATTCAATTCAATAAAATACCTGCGTGATTATGAAAATCGAGCACTTTAAAAGGCTATGAACTGCTGAAATCTCTGAAAAGGAGGAAGAGAAAATGAAAAAACACGTCATCGTCTCTGTTGTTGGGTTGATTATTGTGATCGCGTTAATTCTTTTTGTATTTCTGATTTCGATAGGCAATGCGAGAGCTCATGAAAAAGGTGGCATGATGGGGCAGACCCCGGCTTCGATGATGGGAGATCGCATGATGGGCTGGGGCCAAATGGGTCACTCTGGCAAGAGTTTGAAGAGGATTCTCCATGTATGGACTCGTTTACTGCTCAGCCAGAAAGATGCCCTTGGGCTGAGCGACGCACAGCTGGACGGAATTCAAAACCTCATCACCACCCACATGAAAGAGACGATCCGGATCGAGGCGGAACGAAGAATCATCGGGATCGAACTGAGAGAACTCTTAGCTAAAGAGGAAACGGATTTCAGTGAAGTCGAGAAAAAGATCAAATCTAAGTCTAACTTGAAGGGTGAAATGGATCTTAGTGGTGTCCGAACCTTTCAAAAAGTCAAGAACTTACTGTCAGAAGACCAGCGGAAGAAGCTCCACGCTTCCTTTAAACCATTGCTATTTTCCATGATGAACCATTATTCCAGTCCATGCATGATGGACGAACGTAGCGGCATGATGAAAAAAGGTGGAATGATGGGTCAGGAGAGTATGATGAAGGGCATGATGGGTGGAGGTATGATGCAAGGTTCCTCGCAAACGGAAACGGGCCACTCATCATTGATTAGGACAGATTCGCAAGGACCTGTTACGGTCAAAGTGGCCTTTGACCCCCAACAGCAAACCCAGGGAAACGAACTCCGGTTCAAGGTAGAGATGGATACCCATTCTGTGGAGCTTGGAGACATTGATCTCGGCCGTCTGTCGGTTTTAAGAGACGAAGGGGGAGCCCAATTTACTCCGAGCGAATGGTCGTCTCCTGGTCAAGGGGGACATCACGTAGAGGGGACATTGGTCTTTCAAAACTCTCACAGCTCGGGGAAACGCCTGGTAGGTCCCGACACTCGATATGTGGAACTCGTCATCAGGGATATCGGCGAAGTGAAAGAACGAGTTTTTCGCTGGGATCTCAAACAGTAGCTCCCGCGAATGCTCATCGCAAATCGATGGACCATTCAATTACCTACCGACAGGACACCGCAAGTCTTTCCTCGCATAGCGTGAATACTTTTCTTCCGACCGCGCGATAGCAGTCGAATGGTTTCGCAAACTCAGGGAGGAAATCATGATCAAGGACCCGGTGTGCGGAAAAAGAATGAATCGGAACAAGGCACACATCACCCTCAAATATGAAAAGGAAATGTACTATCTCTGTTGTCCCATGTGCCAGAGCCAGTTTGAGAAAAACCCACAAAAGTATCTGGCAGGGAGGAAAAAAAGTGAAAAGGGGAGATAGACCATGAGCTTCAAAACCCGAAGGGATAGAATGCTTGCAAGGCTGTTTACACGTTTCCCCAGCCTGGTCAATGGCTGGGCCGAATCCCGCGATTTTGTCGTCAACGTGAACACCCCCTGGACGCCCTTTGCCAGAGATCTCAAGGAGTACCGTATCGCCTTGGTAACAACCGGAGGAGTTCACCTGCGTTCTCAGCCATCTTTTGACATGGAAGACTGGGAGGGAGACCCTACCTTCCGGGTGATCCCACATGGGTCATCCGGTGGGGATTTGATGATCACACACAATTACTATGATCATCGCGATGCGGACAGAGACGTGAATGTGGTGTTTCCTCTTCAAAGACTGACCGAGTTCGAAGAAGAGAAGATTATAGGAGAAGTTGCATCTCATCATTTTTCATTCATGGGTCACATCATTGGAGGCCATCTCGATACGCTAGTCAATCAGACGGGACCTCAAGTGGCAGGCATGTTGAAGGAAGATGGTGTTGACGCTGTTTTCCTAACGCCGGCATGAGGAACCTGTCATCAGTCCGTGGGACTGATTCAGAGAACAATCGAGGCGGCCGGAATTCCGACAATCTCTATATCCCTTAACAGGGAAATCACTGCGAAAGTAAACCCGCCGAGAGTGTTGGTGGTCGATTTTCCCTTAGGGCACCCGATGGGAAATCCCTTTCAAAAGGAGCTTCAAAGGCAGATCCTGCGAGAAGCCTTGAATCATCTAGCAAAAATAAGGGAGCCTGGAACAATAGTAGACCTCAAAGACACGTACCGTATCCAGGGAGGAGAATGCAAGCTGTGCGCGGTCGAGGTTGGGTAGACCAAACGGAGAGTTCCACATAAACTATGATCGACGAGAATTTCTCCAAGCCGAAGACGTCTTGTCGGCCCATTGAATGTTACACTTGGCCATCAATCAGAGAGCTTCCGAGCGGTCCCTATTTCTTTCTCCTCACCTAATAAACCTTGATGGGTAAGTTTCTACCTTACTCTGTCGGAAGGGTCGATCAGGGGATAGAGATACGTCCTGACGTAAAGGCAGAAGTGAGGAGGGGCGACGGCAGATACGAAAGGGGTACCCCAATGACCCCGTGGACAAAAAGCTGAGAGCACTGGCCGAAAACCTCAAGAGGGGTGGCGAGACCGATTAAAACGACAAACTGCAGGGCTTTTGTCTTTTGAGCTCCTGATCGGCTTCGGTCATCAGGGCCTTCTCATCGGCACCGCGATTGTTTCTGGAAGGACAGAAAGACCTAGACAAAAGAGATGAAAAGGAGAATTACCGTGAAAACAATAAGCCTGAAATCCATGCAAAAAAGAGGATTTACGATTATCATCACGACGCTCACCCTCCTGCTTCTTCCCATCACAACTGGATGGAGCAAGCCCCTGTGGACAACCCTGGATCGGGACGATAGCACAAAGCAGGTCAGGATCAACAGCGAGACCTTTTCCAAAATAGCCCAAAAACTAAAACCCGCAGTTGTCAATCTCAGCACAACCCAGGTGGTGAAGCAACCCCCTTTCTTCAGAGGTCGTCCCTCACCCTTCGGGGAGCAGGACCCATTTCGGGAGTTCTGGGAGCGGTTCTTTGGCGGGGAGATACCTCGGGAATTTGAGACCAGATCGCTCGGTTCTGGTTTTATTATCAACAAGGAAGGCTATATCGTGACCAACAACCATGTCGTTGAAAATGCGAAGGAGATTATCATTGCCCTGTCCAACAAGAAGGACTACAAGGCCGAGGTCATCGGCAGTGACAAAAAGACGGATCTGGCTCTCATTAAGATTGAAGCTGAGAATGACCTTCCTGTGGTTCCCCTGGGGGATTCTGACGAGCTGGAGGTGGGA
>CAYGBK010000111.1:0-4654 GCA_964348095.1 uncultured Thermodesulfobacteriota bacterium
GAGAGATTGGCGCCGGCCATGATACCGGTAACAGCCGGAAAAAAAACGGCGAAAATTTTCCAGAAATTGCCATCCTCAAAGTTTCCGACCAAGACGATCTGAGGAAGTGGCCTGGCAGGAGAGAGAAAGAATGACAATAAGGAGACACCGATCACGGCCATGATCACATACTGGACTCGAATCGCTAATTGGGTACTGATATACGATGTGATCAAGAGGGTAATCCAGGCAACGCTAGACACCAGTATTGGCTCATGTCCCGGGAAAACCCGGAGTCACGCCTCAGTGAAACCGATAATGTATAGGGCGGCTGAAAGGGTCTGAGCGATGTAGAGCGAAATTCCGATACTTCCGCCGGCTTCAAGACTCAATGACTTGGAGATAATCGAATACGCTCCGCCCGAGCCAATTTTGATGTTTGTCGTGATTGAAGACATCGAGAGGCCGGTACAGATAGTGACACTTTTTGCCAGGAGAATGATAACGAGCGCACCGATGAACCCAGCATTTCCAACGACCCAGCCCAATCGGAGATACATGATGACGCCGAGTATCGTTAATACGTCGGGCGTGAATACCCTGCAAAGGTTCCGAATTTCTTGACGGGCGTCGCATCTCGTGATCTTTTTGATTTCCTAATAGAAGACAAAACATGCCTTTGTGCGGTCCTTACACCCATTTTTCGTGCCCCGCCCTCAATTTTCCCGTTACTGTCCCTGAAGCAGCACAAAGTTCTCGGGAGGCGTATTTTGGTTTCACCAAGAATGCTTAGGCTGGTTTTAAGATATGAGTGGTTTTGCAGAGACGGTACTTCGTGCAATCAGAGAAATAGATAAGCCACCATTAAATCAAAAGCCGGAGTGAAGTCAAGCAAATTGTTAAAAGAGTTCACTCAAAAATATCTGTTGATTTTTTGTCGCAACTGCATAAAATAATAGCGCCCCATTCGCTGTAAATGGCCGGAGGGATGTCCTGGTTTTTTCGGTTCACTAGGCCCGCCGGGATCTCAGGATTCTCAGTTCGAGTACTCTATGGGGAGGATTTCTCTCCCTCTTGTGGACGTTAATGTGACTTGGAAACGTTCGCGGAAGCATCGCAGACCGATCGATGGAGGACATATGTTTGGGAGCTACGATGTACCATTCAACCTAGAAATGGAGGGAATATCTCTCTCGATTGAGAAGGAGGGAGAGAACCTGCGGTACAGGAGAGAATCCCCTGGTGAAAAAGCCGAGAAGATTCTTCTGGCCAACAATCCGAAACTCCTCATCAACCCCATTGAACCAACGAACAAGCCTAAAGACCTAACCCCCTATCTCTTCATTGAATTGGCAAAATCCCTTACGGTTGAGCCGAAAGCGACAAAGAAGATTTTTATCAAATTCCCTGTCGAGATAGGGATCTTTGTTTCTGTGGGACGGGATTTTGAGGCCCTTGATATCTTCTGCATGACACCCCAGAAATTCACACTCTACGGTGATCCCCGGACCGGGATCATATGCAAGCACTTCAGAAGTGACGTCTATGGGTCGGTACCGTTAGTGGATCCGATTCGTGAGGGTGTGATTGAGGTCACTGTAACAAACACGAGCACGAGCTGGGTCGACGTTACAAAGGCTGTATTCAGCGCTTATGGAATGAAAATCTACTATAACGATAGGATGGTATCTCTAAAAGCACACATGAAGATCAAGGCAAGCCAAATCGCTGAAGTTGATTTTGAAGATTCTCCGGTTGAAACAGACATGAACAAATCGCTAGAGATTTACACGACGAGAAAACTCTCGATTGCCACACCAAAATTTGTTATGGAGCTAGGATTATGATTCTTAACAAGGTTCTCTACGGGAGCGTCACGGTTTTTGACCTTGTTGTCGCTCTTGTCATCCTCCTGGTCGCAATCTTCATCGCCAAGGGTGTCGCAATCGATCTGAGGCGATTGCTGAAGGAGAGGGTCGCCAAAGGACATCTGGAGATTATTGTCAAGGTTGTCTCCTACGCAATTATTATTATTGCGATCCTCTCGATTCTTCCAACGGTTGGGGTAAAACTCTCTGGTCTTCTCGTTGCCGGAGGGATTGTAGGACTCGCGGTCGGCTTTGCCAGTCAGAGTATCATCGGAAACCTGATATCCGGGATTTTTCTGATGATCGAAAGACCAATCAAGATTGGTGACTCGGTAAACATAGAGGGGACAGGCGGGATTGTGGAAGACATCCGGATCATCTCGACCACGATCCGCGGTTTTGATGGCTTGTATGTGAGAATTCCGAATCAAAAGGTCTTCACTGCAAGTGTCACCAACTTTGTGGCCAACATAGCCAGAAGGTTCGAGTACGTCGTTGGAATCAGGTATAGCGACGATGCCGATAAGGCACTCGAAATCGTAAAAAAGATCATCGAAGAACATCCTCTGGCTCTCAAAAACCCGGCACCTCAGGTTTTTGTTGACAACCTTGGAGATAACTCGGTCAATATCGTTGTAAGAATCTGGGCGCCTGCAACAGAATGGTTCGGAGTAAAAACAGAACTGCTATGGGAGATCAAGAAGGCAATAGAGAAAGAAGGAATTGAGATTCCCTTCCCCCAACGTGTGGTTTGGTTTGCCAATGAACTGAAAGCCCAGGGGGTTAAGACTTCTGAATCCAGTGAGGCCGATCCCAACTGATCGTTTTGCTGGTTCCAAGATGCTGCCATTCTTTTCTGAACTGACCGGTCCAAGCCTGCATGATTCACGAATCTTTAGGATTCGTGAATAAGCACCTGCAACAAATCAAAAATCTTTGTTGCGGGTTTCGACAGGGTGCTTTGCACCCGCTCAAGGCTAGCCCTGAGCGAAGGCCTGAAAAGGCCGTAATCGAAGCCCTTTAGGCGGATTGTTCATGGAGCCAACAGGGATTCATGAATAATCCGGAGTAGGAGATTTCTCTCCATCTTAAAGCCACTTGATGCGCTTGAATAACCAGACAAGAACAGCGGCAATTCCCCCCAGTAGTAAACTCACGATCGCAAAAGCCCAGGGGTTCTCCGTGCCAGGGATGCCACCCACGTTGATCCCGAGAAGGCCCGTAAGAAGACCGAGTGGCAAGAATATGGCCGCAATAATCGAGAGTGTATACATGGCCTTGTTCATTTGCTCGGACAGACGGTTATTCAGCTCCTCCTGTGTGATCGCGGCACGATCACGGGCGGAATCGATGTCCTCGACATATCGCGCCGTTCGCTCTGCGATTTCCCGAACATGAACTCTATCGAGTTCTTTTAGCCAGGGTATGCGCTCATTCTGCAACCGCAAAAGAACATCCCGTTGGGGAGCGATATATCGTCGCAGACTAATCGTCTGCCGCCGCAGGTTGGCAAGCTTTGGACGAAGTTGGTAGCTCTCGGCAGTGAGAACCGCATCCTCAAGTTCATCTACACAATCGTCAATGTCTGAGATGACGTCTCCCATGCGATCTGCGATGCGTTCGGCAACCATAGCCATAAAATCACCGGAGGATCGCGCTCCTTTACCGGATTCAACGGCCTTGTGGATATCCTCAATAGCCATGACACGTCTATGCCTCATGGTGATGATCCGATTCTCTTCAAACCACATGCGGAGAGACACCATGTCCTCAGGGTCGGCGCCGGGGTTGCAATTTACGCCTCGGAGAATGAGAAGGAGACCGTCACCCGACGAGAGAATACGCGGTCTGGTCTCCTCTTCGAGTAACGCCTCACCCAGTGTAGGACTCAGACCGCTTTCTTCGGTCAGCCACTTTCGAACTCCCTTGCTGGCATAATCAAGGTGTACCCAGAGCATACCTTTTTCAGGAGACCATTTCCTCAGTTCTTCCCAATTCACAGGCTGTCCTCCACCATTGCCATCTAAAACGTATCCAAAGACCAATCCGTTGTTCTCGCTCATCGTCTTTCTCTCCCGATCCCCTTTTGATCTCGATCCCCTTGACCTCATCCAGACATGCTCTTGCCGTATTGCAAGAATCCTTTCCCTTATGCGGTCAGTCGTCTACCCTGTCTCGCATGGCTATCCAAGACCAACGTCAAGTCTCTGGGAAAACGCTGTGCGCCAGACTCTTCTAGGTGATCCCCTGAGAAAGGCTTCTCGGAAGGTTCTCCCAACTACGCTTTGCCGCCCTTTTTCTCGGTCTCGATTCCTATTCTATCCAGAGCCTTTTTCGTCTCCTGACCAACCGTACTCACCTAGTCCGAGGTCTCCTTTCTCATCCTTTCCATCTTCACCCAGAGTTCTCCCATCTCCCCGTTGAGGTCACCCTGTCTGACTGTCCGATTGAAGGCCACAAAGGCCAAAATAAGGGCAATAATCGAGATGATGGGCGCAATGGTCACCCTAGAACGCCCTGGGCAGCCTTTTCTCACTGCCCATGTTCTTAACCCACTAAAATGATAGACACCCAGAAAGTCGGCCTTCAGGCGACGACATCTCCCTTATGGACCATCTTTCAAACTTGCCCGATTAATGCTTTGGCCTTTTCATTAACCAGCCTGCGATAATGCCGATGAGAAGTGTCCCCAGTAACATCAGGGCCCTCGACATCGATACCTTCCAGGCCAGGAATCTCACGTCTACCACAACCGTATTCTGAACCACGAAAATGGCAACGATAACCAAGAGCACGATAAATATGAT
>CAYGBK010000112.1:0-18818 GCA_964348095.1 uncultured Thermodesulfobacteriota bacterium
AAGACGGTCGGTCAAAACATCAAAAACTATAAATGCTATCCACGGATTGTGGGTGAAACAGGGGGAAAGGACTTTGTGGTCGCTCACACGAGTGCAGATGTCAAGGCCCTCGGTGTGGCACTGATTCGGGGCGCCTTTGAGTATCAAGGGCAGAAGTGCTCTGCTGCCTCCCGCGCTTACATCCCCAAAGGTCTCTGGGGGGATCTCAAGGATTACATGATCAGCGAGCTGAAAGCCGTGAAGATGGGCGATGTTGAGGATTTCACGAATCTCATCAATGCGGTGATCGATGAGCCAGCTTTTTCAAAGATCAGCGGTTACCTGGAATACGTCAAGAAATCGAAAGACGCAGAGATTCTTTTCGGAGGCAAATACGACGATACGAAAGGCTTCTTCATCGAGCCGACAGTGGTCCTTACGACGAATCCCCATTTCCGCACCATGGAAGAGGAGATCTTCGGCCCTGTCCTGACGGTGTATGTTTACGATGATGACAAATATGAAGAGACCTTGCATTTGTGCGATGAGACCTCCCCCTATGGGTTAACGGGGGCGATCTTCGCCCGGGACCGACAAGCCGTCGTCATGGCAGAGAGAATCTTGGTAAATGCTGCCGGCAACTTCTATGTCAACGACAAGCCAACTGGGGCAGTAGCTGGCCAACAGCCTTTTGGCGGGAGTCGTGCCAGCGGGACCAACGACAAGGCCGGAAGTCTCTGGAATATGATCCGATGGGTGAGCCCCCGGGCGATAAAAGACAACTTTGTGCCGGCCGTGGATTGGCGGTATCCATTTATGGTGGAAAAGTAAGAGGGGTCAGATCACAGACAAGGCTGCTGGCCAATTCCTCAAACAGTTTGATCTCCGCTTTTGCAAGAGTTCTTGGTCAGAAAATGGGAGAGGAAGCTCTGAGCACGAATCGAGGTTTTTTCGCTAACAAGTTTTGGCTAATTCGAGCTTTCTGGTCTCTCGCAGAGTGCACAGAGCCTCTGAGAAAAGCTGCTCTGGATTGGTGAGAGGCCAATCCAGGGCATACCATTTGCCCCGATTTTTCCTCTCAAAAAATTGGGGCAGGCACCGGTTCTAAAACTTCTCCATATCCTTTTGCTTAGCCAACTCCTCATACTCATCGGTCAATCTTCGATGACCATAGACAAGTGCGTGGTTATATACATCCTCATACTCGAGCATATGGTCCATGTACGTCCCATCATCCATCTGCCAGCCCTCAATGATCGGCTCTTTCGATATGAGGGTGGCAATCTTTTTGTCCCGGTCTAAATAGACATCACCGCTTTCCGGAGGACCGTACTTTTCGCGCAATATCTTACTTATCCTGTCAAACTGTCTCAGAGCGTGGATCATGAAAAAGCGCTCCTTCTTGTTCATATAGAAATCATAGGTTACCGAATATAGCTCTTCCCGATTGTTGAATCGATAAACAACACCCACTTTCAATCCATCGAGACGGTCCTCATAGACGAGTCTATCCTTCTCCTCATCTTTCGGCTTTCCCTCTACCCCTCTAACCTGCAACTTGGACATCCCCCATTCGGTGCCTCTAACGCCGGCAATCCCAGGGATCGTCAAGACCAAGGATAGAACCCCTATAAGAAGTGTTCTTTTCATCGTTTGCTCCCCTTCCAAGAGTCTCTTCCCATTATAGCACTCCGAGTCTGTAAGACAATGGTTTTAAGATCCCTATGGAGCGGGTGAAAGGCGATCTCTGTTGACTTTTGGACCTCTGACGCATTTAATGGCATAGTGCGAGATCAACGCCGCTATCTGTCCCTGGCAAACGGCGGGACTTAACAAGGAGCCACCATGCGAATGACGATTTTGACCGTCGGATCTCGGGGCGACGTCGAACCTTACGTAGCCCTGGGGGTGGGGTTACAGGCATCGGGTCATGAAGTCCAATTGGCGACCCATGCCCGCTTCGAAGCCTTTGCCCAAAGCCGGGGACTCGGCTTCTCAGCGGTGGAGGGAGATCCCCTCGCCATTCTGGGGGACGAACCCGGTCGAATGTGGTTGGAGAGCGGCCAGAATCCCTATGCCTTTGTACGACGGATGTTGGATGCAATGAAACCCGTGACATGGGAAATTATGAATGATTTCTGGTCAGCCTGCCAGAATACCGATATCATTCTTTACTCCGTTTTGGCAGCTATCGCCGCAACCTCCATCGCCGAAAAACTCGCCCTTCCAGCCTACCCGGCCTACCTCCAACACGCACACCCTACACGCTGGTATCCAAGCCCAATGGCAATGCCGTTATCGCCTTTGGGTGGAATCTACAATCGGCTGACCTATCCACTCGGGGAGCAGATTGTCTGGTATCTCGTCCGCCGGCTAACGAAACGCTGGAGGGAGCAAACCCTCGGGTTGTCCCGTCTACCGAGCATGAGTACTTTTGGAAAGACGCTGAGGCGACACCCACTCTGCCTATACGGTTTCAGCCCCAACGTACTGCCTAAGCCCCCGGAATGGGGTGAGGAGGTCTCTATTACCGGTTACTGGTTTCTTGAAAGACCTGCTGATTGGCAACCTCCGGCCCCTCTGGTCGACTTCCTCCAATCTGGCCCTCCACCCGTTTCCATTGGTTTCGGCAGCATGACGAGCCGGAAGCCAGAGGAAATCACCGAAATCGCATTACAAGCGCTGGCGAGGTCTCGACAGCGAGGTCTTTTGTTGACCGGTTGGGGTGGCTTGAGCCATGCCGATTTGCCCGATGATGTATTCAAAATCGATTCGGTCCCCTATGATTGGCTGTTTCCGAGGATGTCAGCTGTCGTCCACCATGGCGGCACGGGGACAACAGGAGCCGGGTTGCGTGCAGGCGTACCTTCTGTTATCGTGCCTTTCTTTGCTGACCAGCCTTTTTGGGCTTGGCGGGTGAGAGAATTAAGGGTGGGACCAAGACCGATCCCTCAGAAGAAGCTATCGGCTGAGCGATTGGCTGCCGCGATTAATGAAACAACGAGCGACACAGAGATGCAGCAGCGGGCTGCCGCTTTGGGCCAGAAGATCCAGGCGGAAGACGGAGTCGCTCAAGCCGTCGCTACTCTTAATCGCCATGTCGCCACTGGCTAAGGGATTTCATGGAGCAACGAGTAACCTGCGGCCCCGTCCTCTCCCAGTAACGAATGGATTTTGATGCTTTCTAGAGTGGCGTCCTGTAGGCATCCTTGGGCACCGATTCTCTTACACAGAGGTCGCCATAGACGTGTGGGGGCTTTCCACCTTCGTAACAATTCAAAAAGTTTTCGAAGGACTCTCTTGCTTTCGTTCTGCTCTCAACCCAGCATCTCAATTTTTCCTAAATTTTGCCGATCCTATCTATATGAAAAACCGACGGAGGCATTGATTGTGACTTGATGCTTCTGGGGGAGGAGGATCCGTCAATGAACCCCTTTGCAAGAACAATGTTGGTAAGCGCTATTCTGTTGGTGCCAGGCTAGGTCAGTGGCGAGCACCCTGTAAAATTCTTTCTGGGTTGGAGTTACCACCGCCAGGATGATCAGATCCGTGACGGGGCGACCCCGTGGGCGGTTATCAAGGAGGCTGATTCGTATATCTTGACCAGGCGGACGGTCAAGATCAGATCCTTTCACTCACCAATCCCAGACAATGCGGGGGAGCAGAGCGGCAGGGAGCTTGTTGCAACAGATCGAGAATCGTCAATCATCCACTTTACGAGTGCCGGTAATCTAGAAGAGGGTCCCGTCTCCTTCCGTGAATTCACGAAACCACTTGTCAATAAGTTTAATCCCAAGATACCTCCCAGCTCCATTGATTTTGATTTCGAAGGGTTGAGCTATACCGTGTATGTAGAGGTAAACAAACAAAGAGATATGTCGATTTATCTAAAGAAAGGGACAAAAAAGCAGTTACTGTGTGCATATCCCAAAGTTGGAGACGCGCTGGCGTGGTTGCAGTGGGTCGCAGATATCGATCGAGACAATCTTCCCGATTTAATGGTCTCAGGTAGCGGGCATTATTCACATCTCGATCACAGATTCTACCTTTCCACATTTGCGGAGACGGGCGAACTCGCCAAAGAGGTCGGTCGCTTCACCGATGGTCAGTAACCCCTGTCAATCCCATGGAGCGCGCGTGGAGACGAAACGGCGATCAAACCGAGCGATAGAGACCGTCCTAGCTGAGAATCGGCAAAACATCTCAGCCCAAATCGGACGAATTCCTAATGATCCGGAATAATCGGAAGTTCGACAAATGACGCGTGCCCGGTGTTCCTGAGCACGTGGATTTCCGGAACTGGGTGGAAAATCGGCGTGTCGAAGGTATCCGTGTCCGCACAGGTAATCGTAACCCAGATAAACGGCTGCAGGACCAATCATTAGGCATGTCTCAGGAAGGTGCCAATTTAAGGAACACAGGGTCCAGGGCCGCCAATTCTGGGCCGTCCCTATCTTCTCCATGAGCGATTCAATCATGATCCTGATCCGGAGCCGCTTCGGGGGGAGGACCCTCCGAGGGCTGCCCATCGTCCTCAACCACCTCCACCATATACCTTCTGCCCTTACCAGCGCCCGCAACGACCACCCGTAAGGCGGAGATGTTCTTTCCCCCTCTCCCGATCAGTTTTCCAATATCATCTTTCCTTACCCGAATCTCCAGAATGTTCGTGCGAGGTCCCTCGATCTCGCGGATATCAACATCTTCGGGATAATCCACCAAAGCCTGGACGATCTTTTCTACCAGCTCTTTCATCTCCACACCACCTCACAAGAAGCATTTGGATTATATGGTTTCAAAGAACCACACTAAACATGATCGAGACAAGAATTTCAAGATATCAAGATGAATCACATTCGGCGAGGCTTCTCAGTTTCGGCCCACGCCATGACGTCAATTCAGCAAAACCTGATTCTTTCACCAGGATTTGTATATTTTCCGTCAGAAAAGGGGTTAATCAACCGAAAGGCTTGCCTTCAGTGCCTGTTGATCCATGACGTGCAGGAGATACTGCCTCAAGTAAAGTTGGTCAGGTGCTGACAACCCCTCGAATTGTATTCCCGCTTCGACCTTTCCGTTCTCTCTTTCTTGGACATAGATGACTTTCCCTCTGCACTTGATGACTTGAGGCTGAATCGCAATGGAGATTTCAAGCCCCTCATTTTTGTCTAACGTGTGGATGATCTCTATTTTGGTGCCTCCAAGGCTAAGGTCAAGGGTGGATGCGACCTTGGGCCTCGGATAAACATTGGAAGAATAAAGGGCGGGGTGAGTCACGGCTACTCTTGGGTGGTTCCGTCTTTCCAATTACGCCCCTCCGAGAGTAATTTTCTAGCGTATTAAAGCAAATCCGTGGACGAAGGGCAAGTAATTTGTGACCTTGTGAATTCTGTGCCTCCCATTTGTTATAATTAGGGTAACGAAAGGAGATATGAAAATGTCGAAAAGACAATTAACAGGCGTTTGTATCATAGATTGCGGCTCAGGCACTCAACGGTTCGAGAACATGACGAAGAAGGAGTGCATGGACAAAGCCAGCTCATCAGGGTGCACCCCGTCATGGATAAGCTGCGAACCGGGTTCCGTCTGCCAAGTATAGACTTTCGGCAAGAACTCCATGCTTAGCTGAAATGTCAAATCGGGGAAGAGAGGGTGGCTCATGATTTCGAACCATAGGGCAGATACCCTATGCCTCATTCGGCGTCATCCGCCGACTCCTTCCGACGACTGAACCACATGTGATCTGCAAGGACGACCGAGGTTTCGATCTGACGTTTCGGAATTGACCAGTGTTTTCGTAGCAGTCGGTCCTTATCAAGTTCAGAGACAAGCCGGAAACCGTTTTTCTCGTAAAAGTGGATACTCCTGACCGCGGCTGCCCACGTACCGATTAGAACCGGGCAATCAGTCTGCTCTCGAAGATATGACAGTAACCTTTTGCCTATACCGTGGTTCTGCTTGGTTGTCGGAACATAGGCGTGTCGGACAAGGGTGACATCGTGCATGTGCTGAATGCCCATCACCCCGCTTAGTTGGCCAGCCTCTTCATATCCATAGAAAACTACGCCCTCATCTATTTCATGCTCAAGCTCCTTTTTTGACATGTAGGGTTCCTTCCAGCGGTCCGCGGGAATAATTCCTTTGTAGGCTTGAGCGGCGTCATTGATAATCTCGTAAATCGCCTCAAAATCACCGCTGTCACATTGACGAATCATGACCTCGTTCCCTCAAAACTGTTATTGAGAGCCCCTGTCAGACCATTAAAGCACATTCATGGGGGATGTCAATGCACGTGTGGACTGAAAGATTTTGGTTAACTTTTGGTTCAAGTCTGTCGATATATGTGATAGGAATGTCGCCTTCGGCTCGACAAAGGGGGAAGGAAGAATACATGGTTTATCTCTTCTTGATTTCCACGACAGTACTTTTGGGGTTTCTCCTCTGGCTCTCTTTGGATGGTGGTAAGAAAAATGACTGATGAGATAACCTCGATGTCTGCCGCGGCCACTTAGACATTTCTTCCTAACAGCCTTCTCATCTCTTCAGGTGTAAGCTTGAACTGCTCCCAAACCAGAACCTCATCGCCAAGTTGTTCGCTCGAAAGACGGTCCCGTATCTCCCATGACCGCCTCTGGAGATCTCTCACTTCTCTGGTCGTCAGTTCGATTCCTCTCTCTTCAGGTGACAACCCCCAGAATAACAGGATGTGAGGAGAGTTCACCTGGATTATCTCTTCTCCGTCGACCAGTCTAATGTTGAAATCAGCCCCCTCAGGAACATTCGAAATCGTCCGAGACAACGTTTCGTAAATATATTCAGCCCCACAGTTGGGGCAAACGTAGCGATATTCATGCCCAACCCGGCCTTTTGTTAAAGCTTCGGGATCCCTGACCCGCTTGGGATAGGAAATGGCGTGACCAACCTCCACACAAACGGTCTTACACGCACTGCATTCTATTGGCTTTTTGGCTCCCATGCTCGTTGATAACCTCTCTTCGGTTTTCCAATTCGGTTCCTCCTTAGGTGTCGAAAGAAACAAGGAGGATCACCCGCCGATTGGCCGTTACTCGATCCGCCGGTTTCGTCATACAACTGGGGATCGTCATCTGCTTCATCCTTATCAAAATTAATATCAGATGAAACTGAAGTTGCAAGCAATGATTCAGCGAAGAATACGAGCATCATGATGACGAAGGATTTTAGTTGATTTTTGCTTCGAGGTGACTAGAATGGAAGAGGGCCCAGGCAAAACTGAAGATGGTAGCAACCAGTCCGCAGGCTCCAAGCGGATCGGTTCAACTATTACTTGCGGATAGACCATCCAGAAGGCAATTATGGGAGGACGGAATCCAAAATGGACGAGGGACGAACTCATTCTTGCATTGAATCTCTATTTTCGAGCGAATCCTCTTCACACAAGTAAGGACAGCCCTGCCGTCAGAGAACTGAGCAATTTCCTCAACCGAATGCCAATCCACGCTCCAAAACCCGACAAAGAGTCATTTCGTAACCCGAATGGCGTTTATATGAAACTATGCAGCTTTCTGCGCCTAGATCCTGATTATTCTGGGAAGGGGTTATCCGCCGGTTCTAAACTCGATGAGGAGGTATGGAAAGAATTTGCCTATGACCGAGACAGGCTCGCAAGAACGGCATGGGCGATCAGAGCAAATGCAACGGGTTTTTCAACGTCTCAAGAGGCCTTCCACGCGGTTCATGAGGAGGAATTCCCAGAGGGGAAGATTCTGACAAGGCTACACAGGCTTCGAGAGACGAACCAAAGAGCCGTAGAAAGCAAGAAGCGCGCTGTACTGGATTCGACCGGTGCTCTCGCGTGTGAAATATGCGATTTCGATTTTCACACGGCCTACGGCGACATTGGCGCCGGTTTCGCGGAGTGTCACGACATCACTCCACTGACATATCTAAAGACCGGGGTCAGACCGAAGCTCTCCGAACTCGTCATACTGTGTTCCAATTGCCATGTTATCTTGCACCAATCGAGGCCACGGATTAGTCCCCCAGATCTGCGAAAGATAGTCCTACCAAGGCGCCCCTCACGGTGAGCCCGCTTTTTGATTTGCCAATCGAAGACAGAAATCCAAAAACTGACCCGCACACGTTGCACGGAAACGTCTCCAGCTAACTATTCTATCGGTCCCGGATACCCCGCCGGTTGCCAGCCCTATTGCTAGCCGTGAGCCCCGTAACTGAAGGCCTTGCTCGTTGCCGGAGCCAAAGCCAGTTCGTCAATACACAACCTAGAACAACTCGAAGACCCACGCTGGTTCACAAACCCATACCAGCGAATGAAGGGCAAGGGTGACGAGATATCCTCAGTCGTGTTAGAATGAGAGTGGTGATTCTAGGCGAGACGTAAACTGTGAGACAAAGCGGGAAAAGGGGCAAGGTTTCGGAGCTGATACCGGGCCGATGATCAAGAGCCTGACCCTCCTTGGGTTCACGACAACGCTGATTCTGCTGGGAGGTTGCCGGGATCAGCTCATTCGTGAAACGATTGACGCCGCCTCAATTCCAGACCAATCGTACTCGGTAATGATTTACGGGGCGACCTCGTCGAGGTATTATGCGGTCGTTCTAGACATTCCCGACGATGACGTCGAAGTGACCTTACAGGAGACATCCTTCACGAAGAAGGCCGGCAGGGGATCCCCCCGGGAGTATATGAAGGAATTTGACAGCAGGATGGGTCGCTACGTCACCCTGAGCATCAGTGATGCAGATGGTCGCGTGAGAGGATATCTCCTGGTCTCTTACTACCTGAAGCATTGGACACGCCAGGCTGGTGAGAAGATCATCGTGACCGTTACCCCAGATGAGAGCTACCTCGGCTATCCATAATCGCCCCACCCGTCATAGACAAGATTCAAGGGCCCTCAAAGAGTCATTTTAGCCTCGCGGGCACTCACCCTCCAGGTTCAATTCTGTTCAGGATGGTCTCTTTTCCTCAAAGAGACCCAGTCGGCAAATAGGCCTAAGGGGCACAATAAAACTCTCTCTGCCAACCGTAAGGGGGGTGATGGTGGCAGAGAGAGCGGGACGGAGACAATCCCCTATCCCTAATCAGATTCTATGAAACCACAATCCCATTTCTCAAGAGGCAATCCGATTTCCTGAAAAAGACAGGACCTAAGAATACTAAACACGATTTTCGAGTTAATCTTTTCTCACTACGAGGCATGCCTACGAGCGCAATCGGAGAAAACTAGCGGAGGTTCCTGAGTTTTCAGACAAGGAAATTCCTAACCCTTTCATGTTGCAACAGATTGGGAACAGGCCGTTTCCCAAGTCCTTTGTCTCGCTTTTTGTCTGATGAAAGCGGGCTTCCATAAAAGCACCAGTTCCTCTCGCCCGCTCTCCCCCAAAAGAATCTGCGGGGGATCGCTCGAGCTCTCAGAGTCCGCAGAGTGAGAAAACTGATGGACCAGGCTTTTGGCCTAATTTTTCCTCTCAAAAAATTAGGCCAAATGATTTCCTCTGGATTGGCCTCTCACCAATCCAGAGGAAGTTCTCTCTGAGGCTCCGTGTGCTCTGTGAGAGATTCTGGAGATCTCCAGTGTGCTAGGATATTCTTAGCGAAAAAACCTTAATTCGAGCTCAGAGCTTCCCTTTCCACCTTCTGTTGAATTGCTCGTCTAAGCCCTTGATCAGAGTCTTTTGAAGGAATGTGGCACTGGCCCGGGCAGGTCCAGCCCCTTGTCTCCGCAAACGTCCTTCAGGGACATGAGCGTCCACAAAACCCAGGAAGCTCCTGGAGAAGTCCTCCCTTGATTCTTACCGGTCAGCCTATCGCACAACTTCCATCGCACCACCCGCTGGCTTCCGCATGCCTGACCCTACCCCTCGGGGAGGGGACAGTAGGCTCCCTCTGAAAAACCCGCAGGCTGAACGTCGAAGGCCTTGTTGAATCTCCCCCTGAAGTTTGCTTGAGCAATTGCCGTAGCCAATTCGACGAATTGGGGGCTACTGAGGTGCTTGCGCAGTTCATAAAACAGCACATCGCTAACCTTAGCCGGCGTTTGGGTCATTTCGACGGCAAGATCGAGCACGAGCTTCTCCAGGTGAGTAAACGCATCACTTTCCCGATACGTAGAGAGATA
This sequence comes from uncultured Thermodesulfobacteriota bacterium, assembly GCA_964348095.1. Taxonomy (GTDB): domain Bacteria; phylum Desulfobacterota; class BSN033; order WVXP01; family WVXP01; genus WVXP01. The sequence continues at coordinate 10,101 of CAYGBK010000112.1, forward strand.
TCGAAGTTGTTCCTCCGTAATACCGAATTGTCTGCCCACGGCAGCGCCAGAGTCAATTCAGGCCGGGCAGCCAATGAGCATGGCAACCTTGATCTCTGCCAGCTTTCGGATTCGCCGTTCAACACGGTTCGCCCGGTCGATCAGGAGTTCAAAGATCCCTCTCGCCCAGATCAGGTTTGGGACATGGGCAGCAATCTGCCACATCTCCGAAACCCGACCGAGTCTGAGCTTCACAGCCCAGTAAAGAATGCGGATGATCAGTGGGCACTTCTCAAGAGATATCCCCTCGATCCGACCCATAAAATCCCCCCTTCCAGATTTCCCATGAAGTGACGGACGACCGCCCTGAGATGCCCGTGGATCAGGACGCCGTCCACCCGTCGTCAAATTCAGAAGATTCTGCAAAACCGCGCTGCCATGGTCAACTATATCTGATAGAAAGCTTTCATCAAAGAGAACTGACCCACCCCTTGCTGACCCTGTTATTCCATAACAAAAAAGCCACCTCGAGGGAGGGGCTGATCATTTCAAAAACCATCCATTAACCCTTGTCCGTCGCTGACAAACAATCCCCTTTCAAGGTCAGGTGTAGCGAGCGTGCAAAGGGCCTCAATTCTGATTCTCACTCAACACCTTTCGCAACACGTATGGGAGAATACCCCCATTTTTGAAGTAATCGACCTCAACGTCCGTGTCCAGCCGAGCCGTGACCTCGAAATGTGTCTCGGTTCCATCCTCTCCGACCGCTTTCACCTGCAATACCTTCCTGGGGCTGATCGTATCGATCCCGCTAATAGAGAATGTCTCAGAGCCCTCCAGTCCGAGGCTTTGCCAACTGTCACCCTCTTTGAATACCAGAGGGAGAACGCCCATCCCCACGAGGTTACTCCTGTGAATCCGTTCAAAAGACTCAGCCATAACCGCCTTGATGCCAAGTAAGGTTGTTCCTTTGGCCGCCCAGTCCCGAGAAGAACCGGTCCCGTACTCCTTGCCACCCAACACCACGAGGGGCGTCTCTTCCTTCCTGTACTCCATCGCTACATCGTATATAAACATCTCCCTCCGATCTGGAAACTTCACCGTAAGGCCGCCCTCCTTTGGAGTGACGAGCTTGTTCTTGATCCGGATGTTCCCAAAGGTGCCCCTCATCATGACCTCGTGGTTTCCCCGCCTGGATCCGTAAGAATTAAAATCCATGGGATCCACTTTTTTCCCTAAAAGGTACTGACCGGCAGGATAGTCTTCCGGAATTGCGCCCGCAGGGGAGATATGATCGGTGGTCACAGAATCACCCAGCAGAAGCAGCGCCTTTGCATCTTTCAGATCGGAAGGTCTTTTTAGATCGAGGCCAAAGTCGTCGAAATAGGGCGGTTTCCGGATATATGTTGATCGACTATCCCAGTCATAGGTCGTGCTCTCTGTGACCTGGAGGTTCATCCAGAATTCGTCGCCATCAAAAATCCTGTTGTACTCTCTTTCGAAGAACTTCTGCCGCACGTGTTTCTGGATAAGGGCTTCAATCTCTTCCGAGCGAGGCAGGACATCCCTGAGATAGACCGGTCCTCCTTTCTGGTCCAAACCTATGGGGGTGTTTAGCAAATCCACATCGATCCGTCCGGCAATTGCAAAGGCCACAACCAGCATGGGTGATGCCAAAAAATTCCATTTGACGCTCTGGTGTATCCTCGCCTCGAAGTTCCGGTTCCCGGAGAGAACCGATGCAACGCTGAGGTCATTTTCTGAAATGATTCCCTCTATCTCCGGACGAAGGGGGCCACTGTTACCGATACAGGTCGTGCAGCCGAAACCGACAAGATGAAACCCCAGGGTCTCCAGATAAGGGATAAGACCGGAATCTTCGAGATAGTTCATGACCACCTTGGAACCAGGGGCAAGAGAGGTCTTTACGTATGGAGGAACCCGAAGCCCCCTCTCCACTGCCTTTTTTGCTACGAGTCCAGCCCCAAGCATGACAAACGGATTTGACGTGTTTGTGCATGACGTGATGGCCGCTATCACGATGCTTCCATCGCCGATTCTTACCTTTTTTCCGTCAAGGTCGACCTGATGGATCGTTTTGGTACTCGGTGTCGGAGACTCCTCCCGATGCGTGCTATTCCCTGACTCGTCATGAAACGTCGAGATCTCTTTCACGTCACAGTCTCGCTCATATTCACATCCAAGGATCCCGGAAAAGCTCTCTTTCAGGTCCTTTAGGGCAATCCTGTCTTGTGGCCTCGCAGGGCCGGCCACTGACGGCTCGACCGTGGAAAGATCGATCTCCAGCACGTCGGTGTACTCGGGCTCTTCTTCGCCCGTGTAGAAAAGTCCGAGCCCTTTGGTGCAGACCTCAACAGTTTCCGCTCTATCCTGCCTGTTGGTCACCTTCAGATATTCTACGGTCTTCTCATCAACAGGGAAGAAACCGAGTGTCGCCCCATACTCAGGTGTCATGTTGGCCAAGGTAGCCCGGTCGGGAACTGTCAGATTCTTCATTCCCGGGCCGAAATATTCGACGAATTTCTCGACCACCCGGTGTTTCCTGAGCAGTTCGGTCACGGTGAGGACGAGATCGGTCGCGGTAACACCCTCCCTCAGCTGGCCGATCATTTTGACGCCAATAACCTCAGGAATTGACATATAGTATGGTTCGCCGAGCATGACGGCCTCTGCCTCAATCCCGCCGACGCCCCATCCCATGACCCCGATTCCGTTAATCATCGGCGTATGAGAGTCAGTGCCGACCAGCGTATCAGGATAAGCCATCGTTTTTCCCTCGATTTCCTCTGTAATGACCACTCGTCCTAGGTATTCCAGGTTGACCTGGTGGCATATCCCTGAATTGGGTGGGACCACTTTGAAATTGTCAAAACACTTTTGCGCCCATTTGAGGAGGGCATATCTTTCACCGTTTCTCTCGTATTCCCTCTCAACATTCTTGTGCAGGGAATCGACACTGCCGTAATAGTCGACCTGTACGGAATGGTCAACGACCAATTCCACTGGAACAAGGGGATTGATTCTTTTCGGATCTCCTCCAAGTTCTTTGACGGTGTCTCTCATGACGGCGAGGTCCACAACAGCCGGAACACCCGTGAAATCCTGCATGAGAACTCGCGCCGGATGATAGGGTATTTCAACAGGCTCAGGGTATCTCTTCTCCCAGGTGGCTATCTTGATCAGGTCCTCCTCGGACACTACACGGCCATCCTGTTTCCTCAATATGTTCTCAACAAGGATTCTGATCGCAAATGGCAGTCTCTTTATGTCAGCAACGCCTTTTTCCTCGAGTCTGTTGATATCAAAGATCTCATACTCGCTTCCCCTAATGTTTATCCGCCTCGTAAAATCTTCAGCCTTCATAGCAATACTCTCCCTGATTGGCGCATCTGGAACACGTCACTCCCTGGCCTGCCTGCCCACCTCGACTCTGAGTGACCATGAGTGATTCTCGGTTTTTCATCTCAGGCCATCTATTTTTCTTTTGGATCTTAACACAAAGGGGTTAGAGAGAGAAACTGTAACCCCTTAACATTGAGGTAGGGTCAGGTCACAGAACAAAGAAGGGCAATAAAAGGCGTGATGAAGCTCTTTTCTTGGTCCTGGAGGTTTGGAGGATGGGCCGAGCGGATCACGCACCCGCCCGGGTTCACTTGATTGCCATCAGACCAAAGGTTGTGATGGCCTTCCTTGTGAGGTACTGGGTGTGGCAACTGGGCGTCTTGCGGGGGATCTTCAAGAATGACTGCGGTATTCCCCCTAGCCGCCGCTGATCTCGACTTTGATCCATTCCGCCTCGGCGCCTTCTTTCCCATTGGGCTTTTCATAGTTGAGTTCAACCGTCACGCCCTTTCGGAGATCGGCAAACGACCCCGTCTGATTTGAGAGTCCCTGCTTACTCCTGTCTAGCCATATCTTCGTCTGTTCGGTGATTCTTGCGGTATGGCTTCCTGAAGGGTCTACGACGGTAATCGTCTGGCCCTGAGGATTGACGGCCTCGATCCTCCCGATGATGCTGACCTTGCCTGAGAGCCCGGGGGATTGGCCGATCGGAATGAACATCTCTGTCATCTTCTCACACTGTGCAGGGGAGATACCTCCCAGCACGGAGACTGCCACAAACAGCGCTATGAACAACCTGAACATGATCTATGACCTCCTCTTGTCTCTTACCCATGTATGCCCATATTGTTAGGACGGTCCCACGAGTTGATCTCGTGCACTCTTCAGCTCGACAATGGCTTCTCGGGCGTATTTGCGTCTAAGAAAGACGCGCCATCTCGCTTTCTTGGTGAGCCTCCGTGCCTCCCGAAGATCAGCGACCGCATCCGGATTCAAACCCCCGCCCGACAGGACCATGATACTGTCGTCCGTCTCATTCAGTGCACCCTCCAGGAGTTCGGTTGCTTCCGCCCGGTTCCGGAATGCCCCCTGCTCAACTGTCTGAAGAAAACCGAGGCTTTGCCGGATATTCTCGAGGGCATTGATTACCCTGAGGAACGCCGCCACGGCGACCACCTGCGTGCCATCGAGGTTGATTCCTACACCATTCGGGTCAAGGTTCGCCAAAAAACGACCTGAGGGGGAGTTGTTGAAGGCATCTCCATTAAAGAATGCCACGGCCCCTTCGATCGTTTCAATCGAGTTGTTGTGAAAGAATGGCCCCGTGTCGGCCGCCTCAACCAGAACGGGCGTATTGAAGGTGCCATCGCCAGGTGTCCCAAACCCATCGTCAGGTGGAACAACCTCACCGGTTAGATCCTGCGGCTGATCAGGAAGGTCCTCAACACCCGTGTTGAAGTTGGCGTTCCCCAGATCCAGATCGCCCAGCCTTGCGTTGGCGCCGGCGTTCCGATGGCAGATGTTACATTTGCCGAGGGAGTTGTCGAGGAAGATCTCCTGACCCCGCCGCGGGACAACATCTTTCAATGGCAGGGGCAGCGTCAGATCCTCCTGGCGCCCCAGTGAAAGCTGGAATGCTTCCAGGGCATCCAATTCCTCCTCCGTGGGAAGTCGAAAATCGACACCAGGGACGCGATTCAAGGTCTTTGGGAAATGCTGGATAACTGCCCCAGTGGCAAAAGAGCGCAGCGAACCGTCCCCAGGCGACCCGTCTCCGGACCACCCGGTTCGGGGTCCCTGGGGACTGTCAATTGCGTTACGCATGGCGAGCACGTGAGGCACTCCACGGAGGACAAATTTGTTCTCTAAGTCATCAAATCCATCGAGATTTTCCAGGATGAGACCGAACTTTCTCATCAGCTCAGGCCTCTCGAGAGTGGCTAAGTCAGGATTGAACTCGGCAACAAAGAGCGGGTCGTCATCGGGTAAGGTCGCGATGAAAGCGGGGTCGATCGTGAAATTGTTTGATGCTGGATGACAGGTCCCGCAGGTTCTCCCGTTGCCATCGAATGTCTCATTGAAGAAGATCTGTCTGCCCTTCTCGATAAGTTCACCTTCCGGGTCAGGCGGCGGTGTCGGTATGGGCCGACAACCGGAGAGCATCACCACCCCAACTGCAACGGCGATTAAGATTCTCATTTTGTCGCCTCCTCTCATCGAAAATCAATGCCCCTCTGCCTCATGAGGGATCCTGGACAACACAGAAACCTCTTTACTCCCACAACTGGTACAAACCGAGCTTCTTAACAAATTCTGACCTGGAACAAGGTTACAAGGTGGTCAATAGGTTTGCCCCACCGAACGGCTCAATTGTTCGGGTAAAAAAGTGCAAAGTCAAACCAGGATTCGAGGTATTTCCGATCAGAACAAACGGACTCGGTCGAAAACATAGCGTAGATGAATTTGATTATAACCTTTCGCGATATTACTCCTGTTTACGGGAGATGACACAATTTGACAGAAAAAAAGGGCAATTCTCCCCTTTACTCTCATCGATCTCGTGGAACATGAATCCCCGGCATACAAACCGATGAGAATAGAATACCCAAGAGCCAGTGCATCATGTGATGAGCCGCGTGAGGCAAGGTGGGATCGCTTTCACCACCAAAAAAGATAAAGACCTCTTGCTGGTCTTTTCAAAAAAACCCCAGAGATCTATGCAAACCGAATCTCGCCAGGGAGTATAACACGACGAAGCACGCAGTTTCAAAGTGGCAACCGAGCGTGGTCACTCCCGTCATAGGATGAAGAAACGCATTGATTGATAAGAAGCAAAACTCAGAGAGGGCGTTCACACCCTCCCGTCACTTGTGCCCGAGACTCAAGAGCAGAGCAGAACCGATTCTTGGCCATTACGACTTCCAGCGATCGGCCGCGGAATTTAGCAGGTGCTGAATCTGGAGTTTAAAGGGTGTTTCTGGGGGGATGCGGTGGAGAAAGTGTCTGAAAAATCAATAACAAAGTCTGACCCCGAATTCACAAAAGCAGTTCTACAATGAGGCCGTCAACGATCACCCGATAAGTCGGCTACCGGAAACAAGCAAATCAGAATATGGGTTCCACTCAACACGACAGCATGAGCTTTCCTGGTGAACGCACTCTTCCCTGCTCATGTTACTGACGTTCTGCGTCCCCCCCTGAACAATAGACGATGCAAACCCCTAGTCTTTTCCTTGGATTCTTCCCTTCCATGGCGATCACCTTCCCTTCAATTTCATCCTCATAAAGAACAGGGAAAAAATTCTAGCTCACCAAGGGGACTGACACCGGCGAAACTGGTGGATTTGATAGGACTGGTGTGTTATGGCGTTACGGGAGACGCTCGCACAGAACGTGCATCACATTAGACGGCCAAAGGGTCTTCCCTTACAGTGTTGCTCATTCTTGCGACAAGAGATCCCACATACAAAAGGGCCGCCCACTCCTGGATTCGTTGGAAGCCCCCGGACGGATTCGAACCGCCAACCTACTGATTACAAATCATTGGCCCCATCCCATGGGACCTTTTATTTTCAATAGATTCAGAGAGTTGCGATGTCTGATGTTTGTCAGAAAATGCCAGTTTCTGCACTTTTGAGAAAGATTTGTTGAACAAAAGCGTTGAACACAAATAGATACGGGAATCCTATCGTTCAGGCATGTATGGAATAAGAGTCCAACCTTCAGCCTTTCGATTTGCGATGCAGATATTGCATAACCGGGGTTGAGGCCGGGCGCCCTAATTCATCTATCTTAATCACCGGCCACCAAAAAGGAGTGCCTGTAGAGCCAACATACCAAGTCAGTTGCTCCAAGGCCAGTCTCGCGGGAGGCCGAGAATGTCTCCTGCTTTCTCTCCGTCCTGGAAAATCATCCGGTCACCCTGGGGGATTGCCTGAGGCAGGCAAGTTAGTACAGAGGTATAAGGCTTCCTACAATGGGGGTGGTGATACAGACGCAATGAAGCCTTACCGAGATTCCCGAGATGAAGTTTATGGGCTATCAAGACCGCGCTGACCCGAGTGTATATGAAACCTGATCTGTCCAGAAAGGCTCCAGCGGGTATTCCATGTGGATAGGCCTCCGGGATGTGTGACCGATGAGGCCTCAACACAGGTTCCTCCTGCCCAAATAGAGCTCGCATAACATCCGATTGCTCAACCCCGTACCTACTCAGAGCATTTATTGCAATGATGTATGGCAAGTCGGGGCCCTTGTAATGTTTTCCCTTTTTAGTGATCTTCTTCCTTATTGGTGTACTCAGGTCTATGAACTCACCATAGAACCTGGATGTGACCGCACGGCAACCAGGCTTCCCTCTTTCCTCTGGGGGCTTGGCAGTGGCGCGGAAGACTATAGCCACGTCTTTAGTTCGGTAATACCACTTAGGAAAATTTTCTTCTCGGCTTTCTACTTCGTCTGGATCTAGAATGTCCAGATGCTTACGAACGGAAGAGATGAGGTCATCTACGGGGAGTGAACGCTTTGGAAGGGCCAGTGCTTCAAGGTGGAGATTGAAATCCAAGGGACCCAAATTTTCATTCAATTTGTCGCACAACTCGCCTTCTCTTTGCCTGGCCTTTTGGGTCGGTTTCGACTCTCCGGTTACAAGAGTAACCTCCATGTAGAAGGGGCTCGAGTCTGGAGGTTCAACAAGGAAGTCTACGCTGTCCCCTGTATGCTCTCTAAGCTTCGAATGGATAGTGATATGGCATTTCAATTGGTAAAGGAGCTCATGAAGGAAGAGCTCAAACAGGGGCGCCTGGAGATTATTTTCATCAGCTTGGAAACGTCTTTTGAGCTCCGCTTGCGCTGAGGGAGGGTAACGGGAGAACCAGGCCTCGAGAACCTCGCGGGCTCTCACAGCCTCAGGCGTCGCTGACTGGTTCAGATAGTCGAATCTTGGTTCTACGTACTTGGCCGGCCTCTGGTCATATCGGCCTATGTCATCGAATAGTTTCACAGTGGTACGCTCCACTGGGCAATTACCAGGTGGTTTGGCTTTATCTGATGAATCAAAGTAAAAAAGCCCACGCCTCTCCTGTCAGAGAAAAAGTAGGCTTCAACTCAACTCAGCATCCGCTCCGCTTAGCCCAATTCAGAACAACGTGGCAGCAGCAGGAACAATTCCATCGTAGCACTCTGATCGGGTTAGTCAAGGATTTCTTATGGAGGCAAGCCGGCAAGATTTTGGATTTGGTTGTGTTTAATTCAACCGCAAATAAACATCCATTAAAGGCGGCCTGTCAAGAAGGTATTATTCTCCCATTCCCTCGGCAAGGGCTTTTTGCAGGAATAACGCTGAGTCGCCACGATCTTTGCCAATCCGGCTCGATC
>CAYGBK010000113.1:0-17175 GCA_964348095.1 uncultured Thermodesulfobacteriota bacterium
CTCAAAAAATTAGGCCAAAAGCATGGTCCATCAGTTTTCTTACTCTGCGACCTCTGAGAGCTCGAGCGATACCCCGCAGATTCTTGTGGGGGAGAGCGGGCGAGAGAAACTGGTACTTCTATGGAAGTCCCCTTTCATCAGACAAAAGCTGAGCAAAGGGATGAGGGAATCCACACCGTTAATCAGAGTTTTCTACAGAATCCAAATCATAGGGGGACGCCGCATGGAAGAACGGGGTAACTCCTCATTCATAAAACGATTGACTTCCACAGTGGGTTTGATGTAATTGCCTGAGAAGCCTCCTTAATAATCAGAAGGGAGATTCCATGGCACGAAGAGACGAGATCGTCCAGTGGATAGATGACTATCTTGATGTCAAAAACTTCGACGATAGTTGTTCCAATGGTCTTCAGGTCGAAGGGGTGTCAGAAATTAGTAGGATTGTGGTGGGTGTTAGCGCCTGCCAGGAGATCTTCGAAAATGCCCGGAAAAAAGGCGCTCAGATGGTCATCGTTCATCACGGTCTCATCTGGAAGGGGCTCCCCGGTATCATCAAAGGCGTCTTCAGGCGCCGCCTCGAGTTTCTGCTGAGTCATGGGATGAACCTGCTTGGGTATCACCTCCCTCTGGATGCCCACCCCAAGGTCGGAAACAACGTCCTCCTCGCCAATGAATTGGGGCTTGAAGGACTCAAGCCCTTCGGTTATCACGGCAGCCAATCCATTGGCTGGCATGGCCATCTCGGAAAGAAGATGTCCCGTCGTGCTATCCTGAAGCGCATAGAGAAGGTATTGGGAGGGACTCCCCTCCATTTCGACGCTGGAAAGGAAAGGATCAGGCGGATCGGTGTCATTTCGGGGGGTGCGGCAGGGGACCTCTACGAAGCAATCGATTTGGGCCTGGATCTTTTCCTGACAGGAGAGGCCGGAGAACCGACTTACCAAATCTGCCAGGAGGCAGGCGTTAATTTTGTCGCCGGTGGCCATTACCAGACTGAGCGCCTCGGCATCCAGGCATTGGGCGAGAAAATCCAAGAGAAGTTCGGTGTGCCAGTCACGTTCTTCGACACCTCTAACCCTGTCTGATTATCGAAGGCATTCTGTTAAGGACTCTCAGCCATGCTACCCTTCAGCCAAAAACCCCGCCTTTCTTACCCTACCGTTCCGGTTAGATCGCGGAGCGCTTTTTCGTATGCCTTCAGGACATCTGCGCTGAAAAGGACAAAGCGGACATTTTCAATATCTTCGTGGTCCTTTAGATAGTCGATAACCGTGGAGAGGGCAATAGGTGCCGCCTCTTCTATTGGATACCCATAGGCACCAGTGCTGATAGATGGGAAGGCGAGACTTTTAAGTCCATTCTCATGAGCGACTTCCATACTCCGATGGTAGGCACTCGCCAGAAGATCCCTGACCTCTTTGCTTTCCCGACGATAGACTGGACCCACCGTATGAATGACATGTCTGGCCTTGAGGTTGTAACCCTCCGTGATCTTGGCGTCCCCAGTTCTACACCCATCGAGTGTCCGACACTCTGCAAGAAGCTGGGGACCAGCGGCCCTGTGAATGGCCCCGTCAACCCCTCCACCGCCCAGAAGGGACTGATTGGCGGCATTGACGATGGCATCTGTGTCTTGTTGGGTGATGTCTCCCTGGACTAGCTCCAGGACCGATTTGTTCACCGTAACCTTCATAGCGCTGCCCCCTTTATTGAAGAATCAAAATGGAGAGAATTTGTGAACCCCCCGAGCAAGTTGTCCGGTCATCACCACATCGCAGCATGAGAAAACCGAATCAAGAAGATCGGATACCCTGCCGGGGCCTACACAGCATCTAATTCGACCTGGGTGACGCTGCTAGCCTAAAGGTCGTGTTCCCGCGCTGCCATTGGCGAGACGGTCTCTCTCCTCGAAGGTTTTTCCCTGCCATGTGTTTCTTTCTCGAAATCTGTCGCGAATGGCCTGGAGGTTGGCCTGCTTCTTCAAGGCCCAGCGAGGGGCGATCAGTTCCTTCGGGTGAGGATCCCCTGTTAACCGATGGATAATCACGTGTGGGGGTAGGAGAGACACAAAGTCGCACACAATATCCACATAGGCGTCACGGCTTAGACAATGGTAGGCCCCCTCTTGATAGAGACGATGGAGCTGTGTGTTCTCGATCACATAGAGAAGGTGGATCTTAACGGCCTGAATGTCGATCCGTCCGAGGGCCCTTGCTGTCTCGAGCATGTCTTCCTTGCTTTCCCCAGGCAGTCCGAGAATGACATGAACGCACACCTCTAGCCCTCTGGTCCGTGTACGAGTCACCGCACTGAGGAAGGCCTCAGAATCGTGTCCCCTGTTGATCAGCTTCAGAGAACGATCGTGAATCGACTGGAGGCCATATTCAATGGTGACATAGCTCCTTTCATTCAGCTCGGCAAGAAGATCCAAAATGGGCTCGTCCACACAGTCTGGCCTTGTGCCAATAGCCAAACCCACAATATCCGGAACTGAGAGAGCCTCTTCGTAAAGGGATCGTAATTTTTCAAGTGACCCGTAGGTGTTTGTGAAGGATTGGAAATAGGCGATGAATTTCCGAGCCTTGTAACGTTGGCGGAGGACAGTTTTCCCCAACTCGAGCTGGGCGGTGATGGAATAATCTTGCGATGCGCCGGTTCCTGATCCCAGCCTGTTGCAGTAAATACAGCCGCCAAAACCAATTCGTCCATTCCGGTTGGGGCAGGTCAAGCCCGCATCGAGGCTGATCTTCTGAACCCGACATCCGAAACGATTCCGGAGAGCTGTGTTCAGGTCCCGATAGAGTGGACGCAACATACCATTATTATATATAATTAGAGGCTTGTAAGCTACGGAAACGAGCCATAATATTCACCACGGGGACAGAGAGGCCACGGAGTAACTCCTCTTATTTTGCCCATCCCAGGACCGAGATGGGCAAAAATGCGCCTGCTGGGAAAAAAGTTATTGCACTGGTCCAAAGGTGCCAATGGTTTTCGTGTGCCGCCGTCTCCCGGCAAACGAAAAAACTCTATCTCCGCGTTCTCTGTGCCTCTGTGGTGGGAACAAGTTCTGAAGAGCAATCAAAAAAAGAAACCTATCCACTCAGGATGCAACGGAGTGTGCGAATGCAATGACTGATCATTCCAAACCCTATGATGTCATCGTGGTGGGAGGAGGCCACGCGGGCTGTGAGGCCGCGCTGGCTGCAGGGCGGATGGGGTGCAAGACTCTCCTGCTATCCATCTATCTCGACACGGTGGCCCATATGCCCTGTTCACCATCGATCGGCGGATTGGGCAAGGGCCACCTCGTCAAGGAAGTGGATGCCCTCGGGGGTGAAATGGCCAAGATCGCTGACCTGACGGCCATACAATGCCGCACTCTCAACACAAAGAAAGGCCCGGCGGTCCAAGGAACGCGAACTCAGAACGACAAGGTGCGTTACAGGGGCCACATGAAAAACGTTTTGGAGAGACAGCCGAACCTCGAATTGAAGCAATCCCTCGTTGAAGAAATTCTGGTACAGAAGAATCGTGCCCTCGGAATCAGAGACCTTATTGGCACGGAGTTCATGGCAAAAACAGTCGTCGTCACAGCCGGAACATTTCTTCATGGGCTTGTCCATATCGGGACAAAGCAGATCCACTCTGGACGGGCCGGTGAATTTCCGGCCGATGGTCTCGCCGAGAATCTGAAATCCCTGGGGTTCCAGATGGGTCGAATGAAAACAGGCACACCTGCCAGAGTACTCCGGACCACGGTCGATTTCACGCAATTCAAAGAACAAAAGGGTGATGACTCCCCCCGTCCGTTTTCCTTATTTACTGAGGCGATTCCCCTCCCCCAGGTGTCATGCCATATCGGTTACACTCATCCAATGACTCATGAAATCGTCCGACGCAACATCCATCAGTCCCCCTTGTATAGTGGTGCCATCAAGGGAGTATCTGCACGATACTGCCCATCCTTGGAGGACAAAATCGTTAAATTTGCCGATAAGGACCGGCATCAGATTATCCTTGAGCCTGAGGGATTGGATACTGAGGAAATCTACGTCAGCGGGACAGGGAATTCGCTTCCCTATGACATTCAGATTGAGTTGATACGATCGATCCCCGGTCTTGAAAAAGCCGAGATCATGAGACCGGCTTACGCCATTGAGTATGATTTTGTTCAGCCCACACAACTCCACCCGACTCTCGAAACCAAAACCATAGAGGGATTGTATCTTGCCGGCCAAGTTAATGGAACGTCTGGTTACGAAGAGGCTGCCGCACAGGGGTTGTGGGCGGGAATCAATGCCGCCCTCAAGGTAAAGAAAAAAAGACCCTTTATTCTGGATAGGTCTGAGGCCTATGTGGGGGTAATGATCGACGACCTGGTTACAAGAGGAACTCGGGAGCCTTACCGAATCTTCACATCCCGTGCCGAATACAGGCTGCTCCTTCGGGAGGATAATGCTGATCTCCGGCTCCTCGAAAAGGGCTATCAATTGGGGCTTCACCAACGGGATACCTTCAATCTCCTCAGGGAAAAGCGAAGGCTCATTGCTGACGAACTCGGACGACTCGACAGAATTCGCGTCAAGCCCACCCCCAGGCTCACGGGTCTACTGGAGGGGCAGGGTTCAGCTCCTGTTGAGGCGACCACCACCTTGAGCCATCTCCTGAAACGGCCCGAACTAACGTACAGAGACCTTGAGACCATCGAGGGGAAGGCGTCACCGCTACCGGCTGATGTGAAGCGGCAGGTCGAAATCCAGTGCAAGTATGAAGGATACTTAAAACGGCAGGAGGCGGAGGTTAGAAAATTCAAGCACCTGGAAAGGATTGAAATCCCTGTAAACTTCGATTATGATCAGGTTCCCGGTCTCTCCAACGAAGTGCGGCAGAAGCTTGCTCAGATTCAGCCCTTCTCCCTAGGACAGGCCTCTCGAATCTCTGGAATCACCCCTGCCGCGGTGTCCATCCTCATGGTCTTCCTGAAACGACACAGGGAAAGGGCCCAGCAAAGAAGCTCTTCCTGAGGAGACTGTCTATTCAAAATGCGCCGGGGGTGACTCCGATCTTTAGGGTGACATTTTCACAAGTCAAAGCCCAAACCCCAAATCAAACCTTAATGCCCAAATATGAAAAAGCACCACTCCCTCAGTATTCATGGGATTTGCCATCTGAACTGACCGGCCTCTCAACAATTCAGACCCCTCGGTGCTTCTCCGTTTGTCATTTGGCCTTGTTTTTCCTACGGATTGCCTGTGAAACCCTGTTTGGGGAGATTTCCTTGACACATCGAAATCCCAGCCAGTGTGCCCCATTCATAGGGTCTTCGGCAGACCAGCGGGTACTCGCCCGAACGAACGTCGCCCGGCCGAGAAAGCATCCCCCCTTCATGAGCGGGGCATCCTCGATCCACATCCCTTCACACATCTCCCAGACATTACCCGACATGTCAAAACAACCATAGGGACTTGCTCCCTGAGGGAGACGAGTGACCACAGTCGTCCTCCCCACGCCGAGTTCAGCTGAATTGCAATAGCCTGCAATAAAATCATTACCCCAGGGCCACCATCGCCTGTCTGCGCCGCGAGCGGCCTTCTCCCATTGGGCCCCCGAAGGGAGTTCCTTCCCCGCCCAATTCGCGTATGCTCTTGCGTCGTCCCATCCCAAACCAACCACAGGCTGCTCAGGGTCAATCCACCCCGGGTGTTCCCAGAGCAACGGCTCCCTGTGCCCCGTCTCGTTCAGGAACTTCTCATACTGGGCGTTTGTGACTGGATATTTGTCAATATAATAGGCATCGAGTTGAACTTCCCTCGCTGGAACCTCTGTCGCAAAAACAGGGTTCTCTTTTCCGTCCAACGCAAATACCTGCATCAACTCCTCCTTGTCAATTCCCATCGTGAATGATCCCTCAGGGATAAGGATCATCGCTGCATCATCATAGGGAGATTGAATCTCAGACGGAAAAGACGAATGTCCAGTCTTCTTTCTGATGTTCCATTCTCTCTTCATATTGTCGCCCGCCTTGTCTCTTTGGCTAGCCGCTGCCCAAATCCTGCTGAGACAATCTGATGACGACTTTTCAAGAGCATGTCGGCAGTACGCGGCAAAGGAAGCTCTGAGCGCGAATCAAGATTTTTTCGACAAAAATACCCACGCACTGTGAAGCTCTCCCAATCTCTCACAGGGCACACGGAGCCTCAGAGAGAACCTCCTCTGGATTGGTGAGAGGCCAATCCAGAGGAAATCACTTGGCCTAATTTTTCCTCTCAAAAAATTAGGCCAAAAACCTGGTCCGTCGGTTTTCTCACTCTGCACACTCTGAGAGCTCGAGCGATCCCCCACAGATTCCTGCGGGGGAGAGCGGGCGAGAGAAACGGGTGTTTCTATGGAAGCCCGCCTTCATCAGACAGAGATCACAAAAGCAATTTGGGCAACAGCCTTTGACGATGACGATTGATCCTGAGGGGCATTTGAGAAATACAAACATCACCGAGCCAGGAGTGTCCGTCTCCCGTTGTATCTTTCAGTATCATACTGGCTACTCACGTCCACGGTACTCAGGTCTCCAACAGCCTCTTCAAGTGGCACCGATGTGATCTTGCCGTTTCGATAACTCACCATCCGTCCGAATTCGCCCATGACGACAAGATCGACCGCGGCAATGCCAAAATACCGTCCCATAAGACGATCGTAGGCGCATGGTGCGCCACCTCTTTGAAGATGGCTCAGAATAATGGAGCGCGTCTCCAGCCCTGTGCCCCGCTCAATCCCCTTTGCCAGAAACTCGCCTATCCCACCCAGTGTCACGTGGCCGAAACTATCGCGCTTTTCTTCCCTGGTAATCTCTTTTCCCCCTTTTATTTTCGCTCCTTCTGACGCCACAACGATATCATAGCGGGCGCCTCGAGACCGTCCTTCCAACAGCAGTTCATTCACTCTGGTCATGTCGAATTCATACTCGGGAATAAGAATGATGTAGGCTCCACTTGCCTCTCCCCCAACAAGGGCAAGCCACCCAGCGTGTCTTCCCATCGTCTCTACAACAAAAATCCTCCTGTGAGACCCGGCCGTTGTCCGAAGCCGGTCGATCTCCTCGGTTATGATCTCGACAGCCGATTCGAATCCAAGGGTGTAGTCGGTCCCCGAAAGATCCTTGTCAATCGTTTTTGGAATCCCGACGACTTTGACGCCCTTCTTGCAGAGCTTGTGGGCCACCCCTAGAGTATCTTCTCCTCCAATAGCCACAAGGGCATCTATTTTCAGATGCTTCAGGTTATCGACCACCTGATCGCTCCGATCGTTCTCAGGATCAAAGGGGTTGGTCCTTGACGTTCCAAGATTGGTTCCTCCGTAACGATCCCAAGTCCGCACAGCCTCCTCATCCAGTGGGACTATGTATTTTTTAAGACCTTCCTCCCACCGAATATCGATGTCCGTGATCCCCCGCCATCCCTCGCGGATTCCGACAACCTCTAATTCGATCTGCCGCTCTCTCTTGAGCCTCGAATCCAGGGCTGTTTTAACCACCCATTTAATTGCCGGGTTCAGACCGGGACAATCTCCGCCACCCGTCAGCACGCCAATCTTTAGTCCCATGACTTGCCTCCGTATTACCCATTTATTATATACTTTTAGTAATAGCCGAGACCAGGAAGGACTGATTCCTCCTCATCGGGGAGAATAAAATGTGATGCACGGCGAGACGGCTCCAGGGCAATCTCTTCCAAAAGCAGCCTTCCTCGGGAAAAGATATCATTGAGAATCGCTTTTTTTCAGCGGTTTCGGACTATCGATGACTCATCACTCATTGATCTTTGTCTCGTTTAAAGGGGGTGAAAGGAATGGTAAAGGTCAAAACGTTCAGTAACGAATTGAAGATATTTCATACGATGAAAGAGTTAACGGAGCTGGATGAGAAGGTAAATCAATTCCTTGCTGAAAACGGCGTTGAGGACGTCGTATCAGTGAGTGATTGCACCACCACAGACAATTCCGGGATGACTATTGGACTGATTCGGACCCTCACCTATCGAGAATAGCCAACAAAACAGAAAAGACGAAAGAGACAGATCAGCCCCGTGAGACAAAGTCTGGGGGTTCCTTTCTGGATGGGCTTTAAAAGTCAGCGAACAGAGTAACGGTCCTTGTCCCTCATCTCAGACAAGGACCTTCACTTGTTCTTGCCCTTTGACCGTTTTAGATCCCAGTGACTCAGCGCAGTGGGCACAGAAGTATTCGTATATTTCACCATCCACAAGAACAAGGAGCAACCGCTTCCTCACCGGAACCTCAGCTTTACATCGCGGACAGTAGAGGGACGTGGCCTCAAACTCCTGGAAATCTGCTACTCTCTTTTCTGATCCTTCTCTTTGCATGTCCGTCGATTTGGTTTGAATTCATCCCCCAATTCCTACGCTACAGGCGTGGGTTTACAGTTCTTTGATGTCAGTCCTCTGCGTCCATGCCCGAGCTTTCGCCTCCAGCACCCTCTCGCCCACCCCCGGTCTCCTCCATAGCCTCATCAACCATCTGATCGATCTCTTCGCCTGAGAAGTCCTCCCCCATTTCGCGGCTCATTTTTTTCATCCACCGGGCTACGCTGGCTGGGTCATTCTCGTCCAACCCACCCCATTTGGCAGGATCCGCGAGGCCCTCGAGCCGGCTTTCTTCAGAGCGAACAACTCTCACCCGCGAGATGAGCCGCGACATTCGTCTGCTCTTGCAGTGCGTGCAAATGGGATCGAAAGATTGATGGACTGACAGAATCAGAAAATCAGAAACCTTTCCGCAGTCCTGGCATCGAAATTCGTAAATCGGCATCGGCGAACGACAGACCAGAGGGACCGTGAAACCCAAGAATCAACCATTAATCTATATTATCGCTCTATTGTCGGATCAGTCAACCCGAACCCTTTTTGCTCGTCACCACAGAGACGCGGAGTATTTCCCTGATTGAGGTCTGAGGGTCGCACCACCTTGTCCCCACGTGAGGTTTGAAGCGGCCAATTTTCGGCCTCCAACCTCAAGGCCGGAGGGCCGGTCCTCCAACCAGATGCGAGAGAAGGGAGTATGATGTGGGTCATGGCTGCCTTTCGTTAATGAATAGGACGTTCTGAGAGCACCCTTATTCTAAGATTTGTGCGACATGTTCGGCCAGGGCAGGGGCGGCAGTCAGACCTGGGGACTCAATACCCAGCAGATGAACTCGCCCACCCTCTTGTTTTCGGACGATGAAATCAGTCTGTGCCTCGCCGTGGTAATAGAGTCTCGGTCGGTTGCCGGAGAATCCTGGATAGAGCCTTTGAGGATCCAGGTCAGGAATCATCGCCCGGGCACCCCGCAAGAATTGATTACGGGCCGTCTTGATTTCGTAGTCCTCTTTGC
The DNA here is from genome assembly GCA_964348095.1 of uncultured Thermodesulfobacteriota bacterium. Lineage (GTDB taxonomy): Bacteria > Desulfobacterota > BSN033 > WVXP01 > WVXP01 > WVXP01. The sequence goes on from CAYGBK010000113.1 coordinate 9,388, forward strand.
CTGTCCCTCGAAGAACCGACGGCCCGATAAGTATTTCCTCACCAAAGGTCGGAGTCAAATGGATTCCTAAACTCAGGGAAGAGTCCGGGACGGGGTAGACCAAACCTCTGACAACACCTTCGGTTGTGTTGTAGTAGTCGCCTTTGTAGGGAACAACCTCATATCCTTCGAGGCAACACATTTTGGCGATCGTGTCACTGTGAAGTCCGGCAGCATTGATCAGAATGTCACCCCCTATTTCACCTCTCGTGGTCGTAATGACGTTATCTCCTCTGATGGATAAAACCTGGCACTGCTTCACAATGTTAACCCCGAGCCCCTTGAGGAGTCTCTCCATGGTTCTCATGTACGCTCCCATGTCAACTAGGCCAGTCTCAGGGGAAGAGAGGGCTGCGACGCTTCGGACCCGTGGTTCGATTTTTTGAATTTCTTTTTTGTCCAACAGGGCTAGATTCTCCACACCATTCCTTTTGCCCATTTCCATAAACTCCTCTAGGTCTCTAACCTCCTCCCCATTCAAGGCCACGATAAGCTTTCCGCATTTGCGATGGGGAATATTATTACTGCTGAGAAACTCATAGGTCAGGTGACGACCGCGAACGCATGATCTCGCCTTCAAAGACCCGGGAGGATAGTATATGCCACCGTGTATTACCCCGCTGTTTCTCGTGCTCGTGTGTTCCCCGAGGGCCTTTTCCTTTTCCAATAGGAAGATTTCCTCGCTCTTGGGCACCAACTGGCGAGCTACGAAACACCCGACGATCCCGCCTCCGATGACGACAACGACCATCGATACTCACCCCGATCCGGCGTCTGATTTCGGCCAATTGCCACTGGAGAAAGTCCCGCTCACTGGACGGACTCTTTGGCCGGTTCTAAGAATTCCTCTCCACGGTGCGACTGGACCGCTTGGCCTCTCCACCTGAGGCGGATTCAGTGGGTGAAGCTCGTCCCACTCGAACACTTCACTGGCCAAACCGGATGCCCCGAAAACTTTCCCATCTTTGCTCCAGAGTGTGTTTCAGTGAGGCTTGCATGGTGGATCTCGCACCGAGTTGTGCCGCCTTGACACAATTGGCTCTTTAGTATATTAGACGAGGAGCCAAGGGAATTGTCGAGAATTTTTTGCATCATTCGATCACGTCGTTACCCTCGGCTTCCACGTATCCCAAATTCTTGAAGTAATACTCCAGGATTGTGAACAGCGTTTCAGTCTCCCTATTGACACAGTACCATACTGATGGGGTTTTTGGGATATCCTGACTCCAGGGCAGGAGAGAGAGATGAGTCAAACAGCGGAAGGCATCGGCGACCGTTACCAGCAAGAGACAAAGTACTATAGAAACCGGATGGGGGGAGGATTTCTTGATTGGTCCAAACAGCCAGAAACCCACAAGCGATGCAAAAATCGTCAAGCCGAAATCCCTCTCCCTGAACCTGATCGAGAGGGGGGAGCTCCGATTTGGACTGTTATTCAGCGTCGACGGTCCCAGAGAGACTTTAGAGAAGAACCCATCTCACTGTCCCATCTCTCACAACTTCTCTGGGCGGTTCAGGGAATCACCCATACTGAATTCGGTTACGCCTTCAGAGCATGCCCATCTGCAGGGGCCCTTTACCCTATTGAGACCTATTTGGCCATCAACAATGTGGACGGTCTGGCTCCCGGAATATATCATCATTACATTCCGAAAAACCTCCTGGAGCTTCTCGCTGAGGGATCTTTCGGCAGAGATCTGGCCGAAGCGGCCCTCGGACAGGACATGATCAGAGCAGCCTCAGTAGTCTTCATATGGACCGCTGTTGTTCAGCGTTCTAAGTGGAAATATAGGGAACGGGGCTATCGTTATATTTATCTTGATGGAGGCCATATTGGGCAAAATCTATATCTTGCCGCTTCAGGATTGGAATTGGGTTGCTGTACCATCGGTGCCCTCTTCGATGACGAGGTTAACCGTATCATTGGCGTGGATGGGAAAAAGGAGACGGTCGTTTACATGGGTGCTGTGGGGAAAAAGTAATTAATTGCGAGAAGTCAGGAGCCGGGAGTCAGAATTCAGAATGGGGATGAGGCACTCCTGTGTGTGATCAAATCTGACTTTTCACTTCCCTGACTATGGGGTTGAAAAACAAAAAAGGGTGTTGATAAATTCTATGGTATGGTTTATAGTTCAGCCTCACCTTTTTGGTGAGCGTCAGGTTGCCCGAGTCAGCCTACCGAACAAACCTCACGCACGTCCGAGAAGAATCTCCAATTGCACATTACTTTCTAGATGGAAGCACAACGTGCTCTGTTCTTCTCAAAAGATCAAGATCACGGGATAGAAGGGAGGAGGTGAAAGAAGGATGAAGGCGACGGTGGATCCTGATCTCTGCACAGCCTGCGAGCTCTGCATTGAAACGTGTCCTGAAGTGTTCGATATGGGAGATGATGTGGCCATCGTAAAGGTGGACGTTGTTCCCCCTGAGGCCGAGGAAAGTGCTAGACAAGCGGCCGAAGATTGCCCTGCCGAAGCCATTATCATTGAAGACTAAAGGACCAAAGTAACGTATCGCTTCGGCAAAAAAGCACCACGATACCTCGTGCTTGACAATCAATCGCGGTCGGAGATCTTTCCGACCGCGATTTCCATTCTTTCACATCATGTGATCGATTCAATTCATGGATCCTCTATATAGCGGCCTCAATTCCTATGACGGGCGCGCCTATGAATCGACTCGACCGGGGAGGTGGCGGGTCCGCTGGTAAGGACTTTTCTTCAACGGGTAGACGAGGTATTATCTATTTCGCTGTTGCGAGTCGATCTATGGATGTTCAGACCTTTCACAGCCATCAGAATAATGGAAGAGGATCAATAAGGGGCTACCAGAGAGAACTCCTGATCGCCACCGGGATTACGGCCATGGTCATGGTGGCCGAATTCGTAGGTGGACTTCTAACAAACAGCCTCGCCCTTCTAAGTGACGCAGCGCACATGTTGACGGATGTCCTTGCCCTCCTGTTGAGCGTCCTCGCATTCAGGTTTTCGACCAAACCTCCCACAAAACAAACCACCTTCGGTTTTTATCGTTTGGAGATATTCGCCGCTCAAATCAATGGCGGGGTTCTCGTATTTCTATCCCTTTTCATTTTCTATGAGGCTTACAAGCGTTTGATCGAGCCAGAGCCGATCAGAAGTCTCTTAATGATCATTGTTGCAGGAATTGGTCTGTCGGCTAACATTGTGAGCGCTCTGGTTCTCCACAAATCGAGTAAGAAGAACCTTAACGTGAAGGCATCTTTTCTCCATGTCGTGGGCGATCTTCTCTCCTCGGTCGGGGTGATCACCGGAGGCCTCATCATTCACTTCACAGGGTGGTATGTCATTGACCCGATTCTCAGTATGATGATCGGGCTGATAATTCTTAGAGGGGCTTACGGGGTAGTCATGGAGACTGCGAATGTCCTTCTGGAAGCTGTTCCTAAGCACGTGAATCTTGAGCAATTGATTCAAGAAATCGAGGCGTTCGGGGGGGTTGAATCGTTTCACGACGTTCATTTGTGGACGATAACGTCAGGTATCTATGCCTTAAGTGGACACATCCTGATAAAAGACCAGATGGTTAGTGAAAGTACGCAGATTCTCGAAAAGATCAGGGAACACCTGAGAGGGCGTTACAATATCACCCATACGACATTTCAGTTCGAATGCGAATCGTGCGAAACTGAATTGGTGTGTCGGTTAGAGCACGGATAGTGTCGACCGAACAGAGACAGCAAAAACGCCTTGTGGCCCATCAGAAGGGGTCATGACTTGAAAAGGGGATATATTCAGGTTTACACGGGATCGGGCAAGGGAAAGACCACGGCAGCTCTTGGTCTAGCCTTAAGAGCCGTGGGACATGGCCTTCGGGTTTGTGTCGTTCAGTTCATGAAAGACGACAGAGAGACCGGAGAGTTGCAAACGGCCCGTCTCCTTAAGCCCCGCCTTTCGATCCACCCGATGGGGCCGCCGGGCTTCATACGAAAAAAACCGAGGGCTATCGACTATCAGATGGCGCAAAAGGCTTTGGACTTTTCGAGGAGTATCATCCTGGATGAAAAATATGATGTCGTCATTCTGGATGAAATCAACGTGGCCATTCACTTCGGGCTCGTTTCCCTGGACGATCTCCTGGCTCTGATCGACGCTAAGCCCGACTCTGTCGAACTCGTTCTGACAGGTCGTGACGCCCGTCCGGAAATCATCGAGAGGGCCGATCTGGTCACTGAGATGGTCGCCGTCAAGGAATACTTCGAAAAGGGTGTTGCCGCACGGAAGGGCATCGAGGAGTGAGGGGAGAATCTGCTTTCAAGTTAACCGTGCGTGCCGGAGACTCGGAGAGGGGTAACGTGCCACCTGGAGTTCGTTCACAAGAACCGTTAGGGATTGGATCTGTAAGCACAGTACGGCACGCCTTGTCTAAACTGCAAGAATGCGCGAGGTCTCGATGGGAGAACCTTTTCTATGATGTTACACAATTTGCGAATAGGGCTGGCTGAGACGCCTTCGAGGGGTCGAACCCTTATGGGCCACCTTGTGTTAAGTCAATTCGGGCCAGCGGTAGGATCGCCTGAGGTTTATGAGCAAAAAAACATTGCTCGGAACCCTCCAACAGACCCAGGGTAAATTTCTTTCGGGAGGCGGACCAAAAGCCTGGAAACTCCAGTCCGTCTATCATTGACAAGGTCCATTCTTTCTGTTAGACGATTAAACCATAATTGAGTCGAGAGGGTTGTAACATGCTCAACGAGAAAAAGGTTGGCTTCATCGGCGCTGGAAACATGGCTGAGGCGATGATCAGGGGTCTCCTTCAGGGCGGAGCATCCACACCTGGGAACATAATTGCTTCGGATGTTCGGGAAGATCGATTGAGTTTCATCCATGAGCTCTTTGAGGTATCCATCTGCGAACAAAACTCCGACGTCGTGAAACAATCGGACCTGGTCATTCTCGCCGTCAAACCTCAAATCATGAAAACGGTCCTCATCGAACTGACGGACCATCTCGATATGTCCAAACTGATTATTTCGATTGCTGCGGGGATCTCACTTGCGACGATTGAATCCCATCTCAAAAGAGATCTTCGTCTAATTAGAGCTATGCCCAACATTGCCGCCCTTGTGCTCGAGAGTGCGACCGCCATCTGCCCGGGAAAACATGCCACCGCTGAGGATCTTAAATTGGCGAAGGCGATTTTTGATTCTATCGGGAAAACAGTCGTCATCGAGGAAGGCCTGATGGACGCGATCACCGGTCTGAGCGGAAGTGGCCCAGCGTATCTCTTTCTTATTATTGATGCAATGGCAGACGCCGGAGTCAAGGTGGGTCTCTCGAGGGACAACGCGCTCACTCTCTCCGCTCAGACTGTTTTGGGAGCCGCGAAACTCCTGATCGAGACTGGAGAGCACCCCGGTCGCCTCAAAGACCTGGTCACATCTCCGGGCGGAACGGCGATCGCTGGGCTTCATACCCTGGAGGAGGGGGGGTTGAGAACGACTCTCATTAACGCCGTCGAAATGGCAACCCGTCGTTCAAGAGAATTGGGCGAGATGATGAAGAAAAACCAATAATCTAAGACAGATGGCATGCCGGGAACTCAGAAATGGGAACTCCTAGATACATAGCAGTGGAAGGGCCTATTGGTGTGGGGAAGACGAGTCTTGCTGAACTCCTGGCCGCAGAGTTTTCCGCCCGACCCGTCCTTGAAAAGCCTAGCGAAAACCCATTCTTGAGTCGATTCTACCAGGACCGGAAAAAATATGCTTTCCAAACCCAGATCTTTTTTCTTCTGAGCCGCTATCAGCAACAACAGGAGTTTATGCAGCTGGATCTCTTCAATCAGCTAACGATCTCCGACTATCTTTTTAGCAGAGACAGAATCTTTGCCTCTGTTAACCTAGATGAGAATGAATTGGCCCTTTATGAGAGGGTGTATCGACTCCTAACAGGAAGAATTGCAACACCAGACCTCGTCATATATCTTCAGGCAAAAGCCGAGGTACTGCTAGACCGAATCCGACAGCGAAGCCAGGATTACGACAGTTCTATCGACACAGAATATCTCCAAAGCCTTGTCCAAGCCTACCACAATTATTTCTTTCACTACAGCGACAGCCCGCTCCTCGTCATCGACACAAGCGAAATCGATTTTGTCCACAAAGAGGAAGATCTGGCGAGCCTGGTCAGGGAAATTCAGAGACCCAGGAGTGGAACGTGGTACTATGTGCCACAGAGCCTTGGATGATACGGGAGAACGAGGACTGACAGACTACTTAGGAATGATGCAAGAGTAGGTTTGGCAGAGAGAGAATCTTCAAGCTCTTACGTTTGAGCTTTCAAAGCCTCGACGAGCTCCTTTCCGGCTTCGTGAGCCTCTCGAAGATACTCAGGATGTTTCAAGACGTCTCCTTCAAAGTCAAGCCCCCGGTAGAGAAGCGTTTTCCAGAGCTCCGCATCCAGAACGTCGAAGAAATATCTTACCGTAAGGAGTGTTCCCTCAAAAAGCCTCTTTCCCTTCGTCGCGCCGACAGCAATGAAAAGCCCCTTTCGCTTCGGCGTCCACTCGCCGTAAGGAACCTTATCAATCCAATATTTTCTGACCCAAAGAGATTGACAGCGGTCCATTAGAATCTTGGTCGTGGCGCTAACCGAATAGAAGAAGATCGGGGAGGCAAGCATTAAGCCACTGCATGCCATGAGCTGGTCATAGATCGTCTCGAAATCATCTTTTATCACGCATCGCCCTGTTTTCTTGCACCCGTAAATCTCCAGGCACGGTGACATTGTCAGATCCCGGAGAACCACTTTCTCGACCTTGGCCCCAGCGTCCAGAGCTCCCTCTACAGCTCGGTCCAAAAGTCTAGCCGTATTCCCCTTGCGTCTTGGACTTCCGTAGATAGCTAAAATCATAAATACTTTACTTTCTTTTCAGGTACAGGGTAAATTCTTGGGTCCGAGAAAGATCCGGTCATTGGGTCTTCATCAGGTATTTTCCTTTACAGCCTGACCGATCCTCCGGCCAAGGGCCAGGCAATTCTCAAGATCATTTTGAGTAGGAACGTATTTCACGCTGACCTCCGATTCAATGACCTCGATCTTCATCTCTTCAAGGGCATGCTTCATCAATTTGACGGCCTCACCGCTCCACCCATGGGAACCAAAAACTGCTCCAATCTTGCCCTGCGGACGCAGCCCTCTCAGGTAATGGAGCATGTCTGCCATGGTCGGCATCATTCCGTTATTGAGGGTGGGGGAACCCAAGATCAGCGCCTTGGCATCCAGTATCTCGGTCATGATGTCACTGCGGTGATTCCGCTTCAGGTCACATAACTTTACCGTCACATTCTCCTCTAACAATCCATCGGCCACGGATTTTGCCATGGCCTCTGTGCTATTCCACATGATGTCATAGATAATCACGGCCTTACGACAGGCCTTCTGCTTGCCCCAGGTGTCATAAGCCTTAATGATCTTATCTGGGTGAGAACGCCAGATCAGGCCGTGATCTGGTGCGATCATATCGATATCAAGACCCATTTTCTGAACCCCGTCCAGAAGCTTTCTCACAAGAGAAGAATACGGCAAGAGTATATTTGCGTAATACTTCGCTGCGTGACTGAAGAGCTCTGATTGGTCCACTTCATCATCAAACCGCTCACCGGTAGCCCAATGCTGCCCGAAGGCGTCACTCGATATGAGCAGCCGATCCTCCTTGAGATACGAAAACATACTGTCGGGCCAATGCAACATCCTGGTTTCGAGGAAT
>CAYGBK010000114.1:0-3459 GCA_964348095.1 uncultured Thermodesulfobacteriota bacterium
ATCAAAATGAATTTAAAAAGAAAATCAGGATTTTCCTGATACTATTCTCATATCACAGGATTGGGCAAGGCTGTGATCCACAAAAAACCCTCAGGATATCAAATCTCCCCTCTCCCAACTTATGACTCTCATGAGAAGGCACTTGTCAAGGGTCGACGTGGCGACCTTGGTTTTCCCCTGCATCTGACTCTCATTCGCACTCTTTAAAGGGCCACCGTTGCCCGGTGCATGTTAATATTCGTGTTAGGCGCTGCTATCTTGTTAACGGATTCCTATTTTGGAAGTATCGGTAGTACTTCCGATCCAAGTCACTTGCCGCAGTCGCCTGACGTGACCTAGGGAAAGCCAATAGAGACAAGTAGTGAAGTCACCTTTTGCTCGTCACCTCTTACGAGTTAATATCGTTGTGAAATGGCAATATCTTCTAAGCTGCCTTTTTACAATATTGATGCCAGGGATCATAGGTTTCACCGCTTATCCAGAGTCGGTGCATGAGCACTGTAAGTTTCCGAGCTACTGCCACAGCGGCCTTACGTTTTGATATCTTTCCACCCCTTGAGGCTATCCGCATGCCGTAACGGCGGAGATGACAGTCAGGACCAAATGGTCCAAGGATATAGTGAGCTGAGTTTATCAGTAAACGTCGTAAATAAGAGTTGCCGGCTTTGGTTATAGACAGAGGTTTATCGGTTTGCCCTGACTGATCTCGTTTTGGGGTCAGTCCCAGGTATGCTCCTACACCTCTACTCTTAGAAAAACGATAGGGATCCTCAAGCGTGAGTACATAGCTCAGGGCAGTAATCGGTCCAACCCCGGTAATCTTTCTGAGTTCCATGACCTCAGGGTAGCTCTCAGTACAGATCTTTTCGATTTGTCTGTTAAACTGACGGATTTGAGAGTTTAGTTCATGAATCATATTCAGGCAAGGCACCGCTGCAGGGAGGAGATCTTCGGGGATATGATCCACAACCGTCCTGTCAAATGCCTCAGCACTACATGAGGGTAATCTTTCTCCGGCTGTCTTGGAAATACCCCGGAGAAAGTTAATGAGCTTTGAACGGCACCGAACGAGCGCATCGCGAGCTTTGATAACAGCCAGATCCATATGAGCGGCACGACTGCGGTGGCTTATGGGATAGAGAAGTTCAGGATCGAACCGGGCGATACGAGCCAGCATCTCCGCATCTTTGTCATCGTATTTATTATCTGTATCCCAAATAGCTCTGAGTTTGCGGGCATTACCAACAAGGACCCGAAATCCTCTCGCATTCAATAGATGGCTGATCCAGGGAGAGTGTGTTCCTGTTTCCATAGCAACGAGGACTTCTTGAGGAGTATCGAAACGATCGAAGAACTGGATCAGGCCCATAATTGTATTGGGAATAGAGGTTGAATCCACAATAGAACCATCGTGGTCTATGACACAGATTTGATCTTTTTTGTCACCTAAATCCATACCTATGAACAATTTTATGCTATGCTTACTCATGGCTGGTCTCCTTTCATTTGCACCAAAGAGTGCGGTTTAATTTGAGAGTGAGTCTATCACACCTCGTGGGGACCAGCCTTCTCATATTATCTTGTTAGGGTAGTCTATACTTTGGTAAAAGTGAAGGTTACTACCTGTAGAGGCTGTTGCCTAAAGCCAAATCTAATAAGGGTTTCCGATAAAGTGTAATCCGGGTTTTTACGATTTGCTAAAATTGGGCGAGAGGAAACGCATCGAAGATGAAACTGCCCAATCATGAACACGATTCCTAAGCCAATTAAGGCATTGGAAGCCGGTTTTCCGGCATTCCTCAACATTGCTCTTTGACATTCTATCTTTCGGCTGATTGATAAGCACCTTTATGTTTTGTATGGCCGCAATGAGATAATCTTGAATCTCCATACGCCAAAGAGCTCTCCATCTCGCTCGTTTGTATCCATATCGAGATGATTGAGCAAAGGAACGTTCGGATAAATGTTGACGAGTCTTTAAATCCTTTTTAGCTGCTCTGGTTTTGGTTTTCTTAATTATTGCATCCAGATCATCTTGCCTTGCGTACCTCTTCAATGTTCGACCAAATTTGGACCGAGTGCATCTATCCCTAATATGACATTCCATACAGGCTTTGGAAGCGGCTTTGTATTCATAATATCTCCTCTTCTTGTCAAACTTTTGCTTTGTCAGCAGTTTCCCTGTGGGGCAGGTAAAGGTGTCGGTATCTGGATTGTAAGTAAATTCTTTCTTCGAGAAAATGCCCTTTCTTCTGCCAGATCCTCTGTGAGATTCTTCAACAGAAGGTATATGAGTCTTTATCCCTTTGTCATAGCAATGGAGATAATTATCAACCGTGCCATATTTAGTATCAGCTACTAAAGTCTCTATTTTCTTTTCGGTGTTATGTTCATGCAGATCAATCATCTCCTCCAATAGTTTCCCATCGTCAACAGATCCCCCTGTGAGTTTAGTGGCTGTAATAATCTCATGCTTCTCGTCCACGGCACGGTGTGTCTTGTAACGCAACTTGGATTCGCCTTTACCTAGCCGGACCACTGAAGCATCCGGGTCTGTGGTGGATATAAATCTTTCATTGGCTGGTCTGGTCTTTTGATCCTTGATATCATCCAAACGTCCTTCAAGGCGTCGATAGCTTTTCTTTAAATACTTCTTTAAGCTTTGAGTATCTATAACAGAATCATTGGACGCATCAGCATCAATAAGGCTCGAATCAATGAATAGTTTATTTCCATCAACAAGACCGGCTTCGACACATTGCCATAGGATACGTTCAAAGAATTCCTGGAAGGCGTTTACACCCCATCTGGCGCGGGCTTTACTCAACACGCTGTGATTCGGAATCTCATCTTCGATGTCGTAGCCAAGAAACCATAGCCAGTCAAGCCTCAAAGATAAAGTGGACATCAGTTCACGTTCGGATCTAAGATTGTAGAGGATTAACAGGAGCATCAACTTTAGAATAACAGGAGGAGGAACAGATACATTGCCTTTTACTCCATAAGTATGTTTGACTTCCTTGTAGATAAAATCAAAGTCTATCTCTTCTCGTATCTTTCTTAGTATATGATCCTTTGGAACTCGCTTTTCCAGATTGAACCCGGTAATGAAGACCTTGTGCTGGTAATCTTTCTGCTCTCCCATCATGGCATGAACTCCTTGGAATAGGATGGCCATGAGCTTACAATAAATACATTATATTGTCAATAAATAATTCATATTATATTATAATACATTATTTACCGTTAAAATAAGACAACTTAAGAATCAAAACCCCTATATGAGGATTTGGGCAACAGCCTCCTGTAGTCCTAACCTGTTCAGGGTATCCTCAGAGGAAAAACAAGATTGTCTTACCCACATCCTTTTCCTTCACCTGCCAAGCTCTCCATTTTCACCTCACGAGAGAAACCAGAATGTCGTGTGATCGTCTCTTGGTTGACATACAAGTCAAGACT
>CAYGBK010000115.1:0-56882 GCA_964348095.1 uncultured Thermodesulfobacteriota bacterium
CTCCCTCCTTCCTTGTATTTCGGGCGCTTAGGCGTCGCCTATCGCGATACGGGACGCTATGAGGAGGCGATCGCACAATTCAAGAAAGCCAGTAGTCTCGCACCCAACATTCATATTCCCCACCTTTTTCTGGCCTCGACTTATAGTTTAGCAGGCCGTGATGAGGAGGCCCGTGCTGAAGCCGCAGAAGTGCTCAGGATACAACCCAAGTTCTCTCTGGAGCGGTACGCAAAGGGAAATCCTTACAAGAATAAAGCCGACAAAGATCGCTACATTGATGCCCTTCGCAAGGCCGGGCTGAAGTAAGGGGAATTTCAGCAGAGCGTTATTCCCGAAATCGATAACTTCTATGAGGCCGCCCGTTGTCAAGCTCCTTTTTTTGTTTTAGAGATCCACGTGAATCCCTCCTTTGGTATTTGATCGAGCTGGCGGCTTCCTGATACGTGAGGCCTGGGTTTGCCTCGAACGAACTTCTATCCGTGCTGGTCTCTTTTTGCCAGACACCTAATGCTGTATTCGCCCACAGGCGATTCGGGAAGCGCTGGAGTGAACGGCCCCATCTAACTGGCGGTTCCCCAGGGGAGACCAAGTACTCTTGTACGGGCAGCTCACACCAGCTCGAAAGGTTACACGTCTAGGTTCCGGTTGTGCCCTCATCAGTCTGTTACCACTTTACGCCTTTAACTCAGCCCCCTCGGGAATGACACCGTCCTGGAGGTATCGCCACAAATCAACAAGCAGCTTCCTGGCTAAGGCCACAATCCCAATCCGCCTGAGCCGAGGGCTGCCATTGGCGAAACGTTGCTGATACCACCGGCTGAGTTTACTCCGGGGTTGCCAGCGAAGCCAGGCCCAGGCAATCTGAATCGCCATCGATCGAATGTGACGGTTACCCGCTTTGCTGATGCCTCGCTCCTGTGCCTCATCGCCACTCTGATGGGGAGTTGGCGTGAGACCTGCCAACGCCCCAACCTCTCGACCGTTTCGAAACTCTCGCCAACCAAAAAACTCCATCGTATAGAGCCACGAACTATTAATACCGATCCCCCGAAGACAAAGCAGCTGCCGAACCATCTCCACATCTGGGCTCTCAGAGATCTTCACAAAATCGGCTCGCTCTGCCTCGACCTGCTTAATCTGCCCCTTAACCATTTCAAGCCGTTCGTACTCTCGCACAAGGCGCTTCTTCAATCCCAAAGGCACCGGCCTCCCATCCCACAGCCGCCTGGTCTCCAACCGATCTAAGAAGTCAGCTCCTACCCTCATCCGAACCCCATAGCTTGCCAAAAGTCCCTTGATCCGGTTGATATGCCGAGTCCGCTCCCCTCTCAATGCCTCCAAATCCCGATGAAGCTGGCGGCTGTCCTCCTGCTCCACCGTCGGCACCCTCACCACACTCCAAACCTTGTGCTCCCCATGGTCATATCTCATCAGCATCTTAAGCAGCTTGCCAAGGTCCATCTTGTCTGTCTTGGCCCGCCTGGCCCTGCGGTTTACCTCGATGCTCGATGAATCAACAACAAGACTCCCCACCCCGATATGAACCAAATACCGGTGCAACCAAAACCCATCCCGCCCAGCCTCATAACAGCTCAGAACACAGGCGTCCTTAGACAAACCAAAACGCCTCTTGGCCCGCTTAATCTCTCGCTTAACACCCAAAAGATCCCCCGCCAAAACCGTCCGCTCCCGAGGCTTCTGACTAAACCCAACCGTAAAACCCAACTTCCATTGCTTCTGTCCTAACTCAAAAGCCAGATACAAATCCCCTCGATTCCTGGTATACTTCTCTCTGTGGGCTGTTAATTGGTTCATAGCTCCCTCCTTATGTGTCCGGTTTGAAGGAGCTTACCATTAGCGGCCCACCCTGCTAAAGCCCCCCAAGGCCTACATAGTATCTAACTGAAATACGCCGACTGGCCAATCCTTGACCCATACCATATTTCAAAGGCAAATCATCACCAACCTTCGTGGCTTGATGGAAAAATTGACCAGGGTCTTTGCACCTGGAATACAGAGTCTCAGATCGACAAGGAGAAAGTCTCTGTTTTTGAGGAGACAGATGATTCTAGTTTATGCGCAGTTGGGACCATCCACTTTCACCTGAAGGCGGTCTGCGGTTTTTGGCCGCCTCTGACTTTTTTGGGCATCGACACGGGTTCCATGGACTCTCCTCGATTTTCCGAAAAACGGCTCTTCTTCTCGTCACCGTTCGTTGTTTCGTCGGTGGAATCAGGTCGAGTATAAGGTGATCAATCCCCCATCTACGAATCATTCGAGATTTCTCTCGACTGGTCCTCTGGTTCTAGGAGGGTTGGCTGAGAATCGTTGGTCTTTGGAAAACTGTGAAGCTGTGATAAATAAGAAGTCAGCCAAACAAAGAGGAGGAGGGAAAAATGGCCGGTTACAAACCAGTGGATTCCCTGAAGTCACCACGCTTCTGTGGGGTCCGGACATTCATGCGTCTCCCTTACCTAGAGACAACCGAGGGGATTGACTTCGCCATTGTTGGTGTTCCCTTTGATACCGGAGCAACCTATCGAATCGGTGCCAGGTTCGGACCAGAAGCAATTCGTAGCACGTCGGTTCTATTGCGCCCCCATAACATGGCCCTCGATATAACCGTATTTGATCATTGTTCTGGAGTTGATTACGGCGACCTGCCGGTTGTTCCCGGATATATCGAGGACTCCTATAAAAGAATCGAGCAAGCCCTTTTTCCGTTAGTTGACAAGGGCGTGATTCCAGTATTCTTGGGTGGAGATCACTCAATAACACTGCCAGAGCTGAGGGCTCTGACCAAGAAACATGGGCCCATAGCCCTTATCCAGTTTGACTCTCATACCGATACGTGGGACGAATATTTTGGGCGCCCTTACAATCATGGTACAACCTTCAGACGGTGTGTGGAGGAGGGCTTGATCATTGTTGACCGATCAATCCAGATCGGAATCCGGGGTTCCGTTTACTCGAAAGATGATATCCAGGCCGCAGAATCCCTCGGCTTCAAGGTCATAACTGCAAAACAGGGCAGGGAGATGGGTATTGACAACGTGATCGACGTGATCCGCCGGCGAGTGGGAGAGGTTAGAACCTTTATCACCTTCGATATCGACTTTGTGGACCCTGCCTACGCCCCCGGTACCGGAACCATTGAGGTCGGAGGATTTACAAGCGCCGAATCCCTCGAGCTGATAAGAGGGTTAGGCGGGTTGAATTTCACAGGATTTGAGGTTGTTGAGGTGCTTCCTGCCTACGATCCAGCGCAAATCACTGCGTTCTTGGCCGCAAATATCGTCTACGAGTTTATCTCACTGCTTGCCTTAAATAAGAGAGAGGATGCTACAGGGACGTAATTCACGGGAGAGGAGCGTAATCTGTCCAGGTTTGTGTCCGGGGTGTCAAAGAAGCGTCGATCTCTGGTCGGAAATAATGGAGAAGTGACCTGTCAAAAAACAGGCCCCTGCCCTCGTTACATGAATAAGGGGACCTGACGGGCAAGAAGAACTCTCCCTGGCCAAAGGGTATTTTTCACCACACCTCAAGTCATTGCACCAATTGAGCTTCCAATAGACCGCCTCCCAAATCAACCCCGCGCTTTATTTCGGCTCGATTTTTGAATAGACCTTTCTCGAAGGATCGATAAGAGACAATCCGAAAAGGGAAAACAGAGGGGGTAGCGTGAAGAGAGTCAAAGTCCTGGTGAATCACTCCGAGGAGCACCTGCAAAAAAAAACTGGAGCAATTTGTCAACTCCGCGGGGAGAGTTATTCAAAGAATCGACTTCCATCCAGTCGGCTCACCTGCAGGGGGAATCATTCACACGGCGTATGTTATTTATGAGGACGTCGACCCTGAAGAGGGGTTGGGCGAGCTTCAGGTCTCACCAGGGGGGACCCAAACTTGATGGGATCGGTACGATCCTGTCCAGCCGGGTTTCGATCCAATTCAGTCCCTCAGGAGAAAAACATTGGGATGGGCCAAAGCGAAATAATGGCGCACCCTTTTCTCGCCCCTTCACGCGGCAGAACAAAATCCTGGCACCCCTTGAAACAGCTTGGTCTCATTTCCTAAAATAATGGAGAGGAAGTATCTACTTCCGATAAAGCTCCCTCTGTTGGTTTGGCCCTCCTTCCGCAGGGGGAGTTTTTTTGAGCCTACCGACATATTTCCGGATGGCGAGCTTTGTATGAACGATGTTAGCGGTGCCGTCCATGTGAATCGTCGGGTGGAACAGAACGAAACTACAATATTTAGTAGGTACGGGAAATCCCAATACTATATCTTGACAAGTCTGAAACCTGTGCTATGCTAAAAAAAAGACGCCACCCTCCTGAAATACTCCTTGAAAGGTGGCACAGAATCATACGAATTCCCGGGGCTGATTCGGGCGGCCCCCCATGCCTTAGATAGGCATCGCACCGATGAGGCCCCACCAAACAACTAAGCAGTGACTATCGTAGCAGATCAGAAAATCCTGTCAAGGATTTTTTGCCCCGGTTTTGGTCAATCTGTCGATGTCTCCCATGGACGGCGGAGATGTGGTGATCTTCTCCTTTTGTTCAAACCTAGTTCGGCGGAACGTCTCCTACCGCGCGGGATCGTGTCGGCCCCTTGAGAAATCCCCTTTTTATTCACTATAATTTAAGCGAGGATGGGAAGGTTATAAGCCTTCCGACAAGTTCTCCCTCTGCTAGTTTTCCCTCCTTCTGGCAGAGGGAGTTTTTTTGCTCTCCCCCAAGAAAATGATCCTTCTGTGACAGATCATGACATGGGGTCTTTGTCCTGTCAGATCACAAATGCTTCATGAGGGAGTGGAAGGGGGTAGAACGGCTCTTCGATGTGCCAGAAAGCGTCCACCTAAAAGGCAAGAGATAGGCAGCTAGGGTTTTTTCTGAAGGTGACGGAAAGCTCTGATGGGATGGAGGAGAAGGAAAAAGGAGGGGGATAACCAATACGATATCTCTTGGACGGCCAGAGTGTGGGCCGTTTATTACCACGGAAGATCAGCTTTTGTCTTTTGGAACCTATATATCTTTCAACAGTCTATTCTTCGGGGATTTCTGAATTGTCGCTTCAAATGCACTGAGGGCATCTGACAACGCCTTCAATTCCTCAGTTTGAGCGATCGGTATAGTGTCCACCCCTTGCTCCTCCATGGCCTTGATGACGAATTGTATGGTTAGCCCGTTGATGTCACGAGCTGGTTGATAGGCAAGCTCCCCGTCCTCTCCTGCCAACGTATCAGAGAAGACCCGACTTTCGACCAAATCATGCAGTATCTCATTCACGAGACGAATAGGGATCTCCAGTGTCTGTGATATTTGCCTAGCAGTAACCGGCTTAATCCCTTTGGAGAAATTCTTCACCAACAGATGAGAGATCTGAAGGGAAAGGAGTTTCTTGAAGCGCGGACTGATCCGTGACCCATCAGGTTCGAATTCATAGGTTTCCACATTCTGATGGGCAAAGGATATCTCCGCTCCAAAGAGAATGATCATCCAACTGAGTTGCAGCCATAGGACAAAAAGAGGCAGAAACGCAAAGCTTCCATAGATTGCGTTGTATCTTGCTACCCCCACCTGAAAGCTAATATACGCCCACTGTGCAACTTCGAACAAAGTTCCGGCAATAATGCCGCCGACCAAACCCGAGGTAAAACTGACTTTGGTGTTCGGCATGAAAATATACATGAAGGTGAAAAGTATCCATATCAGACAATAGGGCAATATTCTCAAGAAAAAGAATATAAGAGGGCTGAGCGTGCCCAAGAGGGCCACCTTTTGCGTTATCGAGGTTACCTGAGTCGTGATAAACAATGTCGCACTGCTTGAAATAATAACAAGGAGGGGGCAAACAAGCATGATGGACAGATAGTCTGTGAATTTTCTCCCAATGGGTCGATTTTCCTTGATCCCCCAAATCTCGTTGAATGACGATTCAATATGGCTCAAGACCTTGAGTACTGACCACAAAAGGATAGCGACACCAATACCCGCTAGGACCCCTCCCTTTGTATTTTCAAGGAGGGTGTGGGCATAATCAATAATCCGTGCCACCACCTCTTCCTGGCCGGAGAACTTGTCCATGATTTCCTTCTCGAGGAGTCTTGCAAAACCGAACCCCTTGGCGATACCAAAGGCCATTGCTGCCACCGGAACAACGGACAGCAGGGAATAGAACGTCAGCGCCGAGGCCCGAAGCCGGCATTTATCCTCATCGAACCCGCGTATCACCAGAAGGAGAATCCGTAATTGCTTGATCAGAAACCCCTTAGTCCGGGGAAGGTCTCCCAGACGAATTCTCCAAATCTCTGTTTTTGTAAAATCGATAAACCGTGACAAAAGAACCTTAATAAGTTCCATTGATGTTTGTTCACCTATTTTGAATCTCTATCCACTCGAAATAGATTATCACTATCTCCCATCGGCTAGAATCAAAGCGACAGTTGCGCTGCGAGGCTGCCATCATCGTAATGGGCGCCTTCGGAATTGAGTCAACTTCTGACGGGTTTCTCAGTCACCGTAATTCCTTTCAATGCCATTAAAAGGAAAAAACATGCAGAAGTCAATAGGGAGGCAGGGTCCCAGCAGCAAGCTCCTCGACGGTACGCGCAATCTCACTGGGTTGATTTGGAAGGTTTGAAATAGTAAATGTAGCGGGTCAGGGCAATCTTGTCCATCTTCCCGATGTCCTTTATGGACAGGCCGAAATCGAAGCCCTGTTGTTCCGAATGTGTCACATACACCACTTCGCCCTTGAATGTTACCAGATCATCCCCAAGGGCCATGGTGATCTTAAGCATTTCTCCCAGGTCAACTGGAAAACTGCTCTGCAACCTCACCCCACTCAAACTCAGATCCAGAGATCTCGAAGGTCTCTGGCTAAGCGGCCTTCCCTGACCGTCAAAACGGGTGTAGGTACAGGGGCAACTGGCATCCAACCTTACCGAATTCCTTCTCTCTTGAGGTCGAGCTCGGTCATCCATAAGACCACCGGCGCTAATCTAAGAAGGGTCCATAGGAAAATATTACTCTTTTTAAGAAAAAAATTTCTTACAAGTAGGTGAAAACATTAGGGATTATGTCTCCATTATAGGTATTTGAAAAGTTATGTCAAGAGAGAAGTGTCTGGAGGGTCCCAAAAAACACGACAATTACCACATAAGTGATTGAGATTGGACGAATTATCTGATTCGGAAGGTATCCGAACCCCAGCAAAAGCAGTTGGACCGGCCAAGAGGGTATGGGGCAGACGTCGTCAACGGGGAATCCAGAAGGCCAAAAACTCCACAAAGGTGGGAAAAGGGAAACTGTCGGCTGGAATGGCGGAGTGAATCGAGCCGTGCCAAGTCCGTCGACGCTTTGGTTGGGTTTCATCGGGAATGGAGTGACTTCGAATCCCATTGCCCGCGAAGGAGGCAACTCTTCAGCAAAGGGCGGCCTCAGGGAGTTTCAATCCAAGGACGTGGCCGGAGCATCCGAACCCGGCGCTATTGGAAATCTTGGGTACGTGGAGGCTTTATACGAATTTTTCCATCTCCATGTTTCGATTGTAACCGTCGAATCTCTGATAACAAAGACCCTTTCGTTGTTGATCTCACGGTTGGCAGGAAGAATAAAAAACCCCTTCCTTTGCGGTGAATAACCGTGTGTGGAGCCGTACATGACTTCATCATCGAAAAAAGTCACCGTCACCTTCAGGCCGGGGCTGTTTTTGAACGTCTCCATAAGGAAATCGGCCGGACCGGGGTGATCTTTGTTTCCCTCAAAAGTTTTCACGAAGAAGACCGCCTTTACGAGAGGCGTGGACACCTCAATGACTTCCTTCCCGTGCTGGTCTTTGATGACGTGAAATGTATCTTTGTTTGCGTTGAAGTCGTACGTGTAGCCTTTGACAATCCTGCCGTCCCGGAAATGGACAACGA
The DNA here is from genome assembly GCA_964348095.1 of uncultured Thermodesulfobacteriota bacterium. Taxonomy (GTDB): domain Bacteria; phylum Desulfobacterota; class BSN033; order WVXP01; family WVXP01; genus WVXP01. The sequence goes on from CAYGBK010000115.1 coordinate 7,928, forward strand.
CCCTATTTTCTATTTTGGACATGGTGGTCAATCCTTGTGCATTGGAAAAGATATGTAACATGTTGGAATTGTTGACTGATTAGCTTTGAATACTTTGAAAAGGCAAGAACCGTGCCACAACTCCAGAATCATCCTCTTGACTTCTCTTGAGGATCTGCTTAAATAGGCTGAGAATCGTGTCGGAGAAGTTCTCCCCCTGTGACAGACAGTGGAAAGATTCAAAGGGATACGGTCAATGCGATGTTCGGCACGTGTGGACTTCCCAAATCAGATCGGCATCGGTTGAGGTGAGAGCAGGGAGCCTCTGGAGAAACCCAAAATTGGCACCAGCTCTTCGAATCATAGATGATCCTAATGGAGGTGAAAGACATGGCGAAAACCTTAACAGAATTGGCTGCTGATATCGTGACGGCCCAGGCAGGGGTCACACGGATGTCAGCAGAAGAACTGAGTGAGGCTTTGACAAAAACATACGAATCGTTAAAGAGGATCAAGGATCGAGAAGCGGGGATAGCCGCCGAAATTCCCATATCTGATGCCGCAGCAGCCGCTATGGACCCCCGGGCCTCAATTCAGCGAAACAGGGTTATCTGCCTCGAGTGTGGGAAAACCTTCAAACAGCTGTCGCGAACCCATCTCGGATCGCACGGGTTGAACCCAAAAGAGTACAAGCAAAAGCATGGCTTCAAGGCCACCCAGGCCCTAACCGCCAAATCACTCAGCGCAAAAAGGCGAAGAACAGCTAAGGAGCGCGGCCTGGGTAAGAAGCTGGCAGCTGCTAGGAAAAGTCGGCGCAAGAAGTGAGGTGTAACTCCTACAGGTTATTTGAGGGACGCAAAGGGACCAATTCTACTTCACTAAATCCTCCAGGGCATCGACAAATAGCGTGGCACTTTCAACCGTATCGTAATGCGCAAAACTAGCTCGGCAAATGCTCGCCCGACCGAGGTGCCTGGCGACAGCGGCGGAGTAGTGATTCCCGTCGGCTATTTGAAAACAGTATTTCTCCCACAGAAGTCTCTTGATCTCTTCCGGTTCCCTTCCCATGATCTCGAATGCGAACGTCGGATCTCTTTCGCCGACTCGTTTCGGATCGGTAATGCCGTAACACCTGAATTTGTTTGGCGCTAATCGCTGGAAACCTTCCAGAATCGATCGTGAGATACGGCTCTCGTATTCAGCAACGACGTTCATAACGAATTTGAATCTGTCTCTCCGTCGGGGAATCTCTCGCCCTATCTTCTTGGCCAGCTGGTCGCCAAGCCAGGTCAGATAGGCAAAGGCGCCGTCTAGGCACGCAAGGCCAGCATTGTTTAGCGTCCCCTGTTCGAACTTCTTGGGAGCTTCGTTCTTGTTTGTCTCGACCCTGAACGGTTCGAGGCGATGGAGGACGTGCTCTTTTCCCCACAGCACACCGAGGGTCGGTCCAAAAACCTTATAACCAGAGAAGGCCAAGAAGTCACAATCCATCTCCTGAACATCGATTGGGCCGTGCAAGGCGTGATGTACCGCATCGATACAAACCAGAGCAGAGGGCGACCTTTCTCGAATCGAAGGAATGACCTCTTTGAGCGGAACCACAGAACCGATTCCATTCGAAGCCATGGTGACGGCGACGACCCCCGTTTTCCCGTCAATCTGAGAAATCAAGTGACCCACATCTAGGCAACCCTCCCCGTCCACCCTGGCCCGCCGAATGTCACAACCCTTTTCTAGACCCCATACATCCTCCCAGGGTGATATGTTAGCCATATGATCCAAATCCGTCACGACGAGGTTACTTCGACTCGTGAGAAGAGATCGAAGTGAGTAGGCAAGGTTGAACAAGGCATGGGTGGTTGAGAAATGAAAACTTATTTCTTCCGGTTTGCTCCCGTTGATGAAATCGCTCACTGATTCCCGCACTTGCCAATGCAATTGGTCCGTGGCTATTTCAGCCGGATCTATTTCGCCAGGTTGGGGATTTGCGGACTGCCCCAGTGCGGCCAGCTCATGAACAGCAGAATCAACCATAAGTGTCCCCGCACCGCTGTTGAGATACACCCTTTTATTACCAAAGAGATCATGCTCTAGTTGAGGAAACCTTTTTCGAATCTTGGGATGAATCTCTATGAAATGATCGACCACGGACTGCTGGGACATGGAAATTTTCCTTCTGAGATCTCTTTGATCCCCAATGATTCAGAACTTCGCTCGGTTGAAAACTCTCCCGTCCCTTCCATTTCACATTCAAAGAGGTGCCTGGACGGTCCTTTTTGCAAAAAGAGCGGCACCGAGCGCGCCTACGATCTGGGGCTCACTATACACCTGGACCGAGGTGCCGAGTTTTTCTTCCATTAAAGCCACAACACCCCTGTTCTTGGCCACCCCGCCTGTCATGGCTACCGCTCCACGAACTCCGAGGGCCTTCACCATGTTCCAGATTCTGTTAACGATAGCCCCGTGTAAGCCTCGGATAATCTCCTCTTTTGGATGGTTTTGAGCGACAAGGGAGACAACCTCGCTTTCCGCAAAAACGGTACAGATACTGCTAATAGGAGCCTCCCGATCCGCCCGCAGGGACAGATCCCCCATCCTATCAAGGGAGACCTGTAATTTAGCGGCCATGACCTCTAGAAAACGGCCTGTCCCCGCAGCGCACTTGTCATTCATGGTGAAATCTAGTACTTTCCCCTCTTTTCCGACCGTGATCACCTTGGAATCCTGGCCACCGATATCGATCACTGTCCCGGCATCTGGAAAGAGGTGGTACACACCGAGGGCATGGCATGAGATCTCCGTCACCTTTTGGTCAGCAAAGGGAACCGAGACTCGGCCATACCCCGTGGCGGTTGTCTTCTTGATCTGGTCACGGCTCATAGCCGCCTCGGCTAGGGCTAATGACAGCGCCTCTTCAGCCGCATCCGTGCTACTGGCTCCCGTCTCCACGATGCTATAACCTGCCAGGTCGCTATGTGCCCCGAGAATAACCACCTCGGTGCTCAACGCTCCCACGTCGACGCCAGCGAAGTAGTCCGCGTTCAAAACCTAGACCTCCATAGCTTCAAAAAAGGCTTCCAGTCGTGTGAGAGTCTGCTCCTCGGAGTAGGCCCTCGAGTCGGTGATGTCCGCATCGATAATCACTGAAGGTACTGCCAGTCGTTCCATGAGCAGCCGCTTCAAGTCGTACTGGCCCACCGAGTAAGGCTTGCAGCTCCTCGCCGAGTGAATGACAAGGCCGTCCACGTTGTAGTCCTTGATGAGCCGCTCCATAAGACTCAGGCGGTGGTTGAGGTTATTGTTGAGGATCACGAGGCTGTATGCCCTGGCCATAGATTCGAAAGGTCGATCATCATCCATGAGAGGGGTAGTCTCAGCCCAGGCGTTGGTGTAAGTGGCTGTGACGAAATTCATCCCCTGTTCGGCAAAGAGATCGGCGAAATCACGCACTTTATACCACACAGCAATGTTATCCCACATCAACCGCTTTCGCTCGCTCTTGACGGCTCCAATACTCCGATCTACCCGCTCCTTCAGCTCTCCAAGGAGGGTTTCGTAGTACTCGAGGGCCACTGGAAGACCTCGCAGCGAGACGATAGGAGCAAGATGGCCGAAAGCATCGAATACGGTCATCGGGGCCGGCCTCGCTTTCATGGTGGCAAGCACGTGGCCCCAGGTAAGCGAGGCGTCACGGGCGATCCTGATAATCCTTTGGAAATTCTGATAGTTGAACCGCCGCTTTGACGCTTTTTCCAAAGAGGGAATCATCTCCTCAAGCTGGCGGGTCATGTAAGAGATGTCGTTCTCTGTGATTTTCTCGAAGTTGTAGGGCGTGTCGAAAAGGATAAGAGGAATTCTCATGTCATGGGCAAGGACCCTGTACCAATAGACCACCGTCTGGCAAATGTTGTTGGAGGCAAAAAGAAGGTCGGGTTTGGGCAGCTTCCCAGCTGGTGTGTTACCGGAGAAGTAGTACCCGAGGTCTATTCGAGCATAGGAGCACAGGTCCTGGTGATACCCATGCTCTTCAGCGACCGCACAGAGGTCTGGACCCACTTTCTGGGCCCCACAAAGGGCGCCGTGGTTTTCTGGGTAAATAGTGTAGAAGTCAAAAGGCCTCAACAGCTCAACGGGCGCGCCACTGGTCACCCAGGCTACGGGTTTAGCCCCCTTGGCGTACCGTGAAAGAAGGTAGTGCGTGCTCATGATCTCCTTCAACCGCCGGGTACACTTGAGGGGTGGACCAAAGTGCGGGTTGAGCCTCTTGGGTCGCCTCTTCTTCCTCATCTGCAAAACTCGAATGGTCGCGGGCACGCCCAGGTCCTTCATAAAGCTGTACAGAAGCTGCCTGGATATCGACATACCTTTCCCCTAGGTGATCATTTCCACAAACGCCTCGACTCGGGTGGCCAGTTGACCACCCAAGCCTTGGTTCAGTTCTGAATCCATAACTAGCGTGGCCAGTCCTCGATCCTTCAAAGCCTCCGTCACCACGGGGAGATCGAAAAGCTCTGGCTCGCAAAACTTCACGATGCAAAAAATCACCCCTCTGGCACGTGCACGGCTAGCTTTCTCAAGGAGAAGGTCGACCCGAGCACTCAGAGAGGAGTCTTTGGTGGTACAGGGAGGCATGGCAAAATAACCCTCAGCCATAGCCACAAAGGGATCCTCGGCGAGACTGGAGGGTCCACTGAGTCGCCGGCCGCAATTGAGTAGGTCATCATCAACAACCCGGACCTTTAATTCGTCTAGGAGGGCCAGCATACCCGGAGGATTAGGGAGAATACCGCTCAGAATCACCCCAGGTCCATCGCCAGCCTGACCTTTCGAAGCGGCGAGGAACCGCTTCACCAATGGGAGAAAATCGTCAGGGTGAAGATACTCGCCCTGGCGGATAATCCGGTAAAACTCAGCATTGGAGGCAGAAATCTCCCGGCGGGCCCTCAAATCGTATACCTCTCGAAGGACTGAGTTTATCTCCTGATTCTGTGTGATTCGATCCTTCAACTCAGAATGATTCAACGGTCCCAACTGTCTTTCTAGCTGAGAAGCCAGTCTTCTGAGTTGCTCAAGGTAGTATTGATGAGAAGACGAACTGTAAGGAGCCTTCGGGTGGTAGAAGAAGTAACATGGCTTGTTGAGATTGAGACAGTCATGAATAATGGAGGCCAGATTCTGGATAGAGTCGCAGGTGTGGGGAAAGAGGAAGCCATCAAGTTCGTCACACTGTCCCTGCAAAATCAGCTCTAGTCCCGCTTTGACGACCGAGCAAATATAAGGCTGTAGATGGGCATTGGCGTGACTCACCTCCACAGGAGGGTCCCAAATCTCCACTGGCAATGCATTCATGGCCCAGAGTATTTCTCGTGGGTAATGGGCCGGAAAGACGCCAAAGAGATGGCGACTATGCCTTTCTCTCTGTTGCCGCAAGTATTGCTTGCGTGACAATGCAAAAGACCCGGTCACGGATAGTCCTCTAGGTCCCGTTGAAAACAGGTCCGGTCTCAATGCGAGAGTCTATCATAACCAAAACCCAATCCACCCCCGAGGCCCAAGGGATTTTCATTGACCCCACATCCGAATTGTCATACCCCTCATTCGGACCGGACTAGTTATCACTCGGTCGAGAGAAAATGAATGTGGTAAAAGGCGGGCCGACCCTTCTTCGGCTAAAGTTCCTTGACCGACCTCTTGCCATGGTCAAAGGCCTTCAGATTAACCGCCATCGCTTTTGCTGGAATAAGCTTCTTGATGGCATTCTTGAATTCGGCTCGACCGCCAGGGAAAATTCCAAGTCCATCCAGTGCGCCGAGCATAATGACGTTGGCAAATATAGGGTCACCCATATTCAGGGCCATATCCGTGGCATCCACTGTCCAGACACGGCGTGAGAGTTCTCTCAACTTCTGCAAGACCACCTCTAATTCGGGGTACTCCACATTGCCTGCCAGAACATCGAGGGGCATAATTGGGCGGGTATTGGTAATGGTCAGTACCTCGGGGTTGCCATAGTCTTTCAAGATTCTCACACCCTCTGTAGGCTCCAAGGCGAGAACAAGATGGCACAATCCCTCCGGGATGAGAGGTGGCAATGGCTCCCCCTTTGTAGCCCTAATATGGCTCATGACCGAACCGCCCCGCTGTGAGAGACCCAGGGTTTCACCCACGGTGATGCAGTAGCCCTCTTGGAGGAGCATGCGTCCCAGAATCTGAGAAGCGAACAGGTTACCCTGCCCACCTACTCCCGTGATGATGACGTTCAAGGGGTCCTTATCGGCAAGCACCTAAATCTTCTCCCTGAGAATAGCAGATTGGGGGCATACCCCACCACAAACGCCACACCCCGTGCAGATAGCCTCGTCGACATCAGCCTTGCCTTTTTCCCTATCCCATGTGAGTCCAGGACACCGAAAGACCCTTATGCAGAGCCGGTTGCAGCCGCAATCATTTCCAAGGCAGCGTGCCTGATCGACGCTCATACGATACAGCTTCTCTCCCCGGTTGATCCTGACCAGAGCACAGAGTTGTCTCAGAATGAGAATCTTGACTCCTTTTTCCTCTTGAAGAAGCCGACTGATGGCTGCAATCGTACCATCTAAATCATACGGGTCGGCCACCTCGACTTGGGCCCCGAGGGTCATGCACATAGCCTCGATGTCCACAACCGGTGCGTGGCCACCAGTGGCGGATTCCCCCGTTCCAGGATGGGGCTGGAAACCGGTCATTGCAGTCGCACCGTTGTCGAGAATGAGCATAAGGAAGTTCGCCTCATTGTAAATCGCGTTGATCAAGGCGGGCAAAGCGGCGTGGTAGAAGGTCGAATCTCCGCACACGGTCATGACCGGCTGCTTGAGACCCAAATGCTTCAACTGACCCATGCCACCAGCTATACCAGGCCCTGAGCCCATCGCGTGAAGTGTCTTCAACTGCTCGAAGCCTGACGGTCCGAAGCCCAGGGAGTAACACCCGATATCACCGACAATAAAGCCTTCTCGACCATCCAGGGCCAGGGCTGCCTTGCTGGCCCAATAAGTGGCTCGATGGGGACAGCCCGCACAAAAACCTACCTGCCTGACCGGAGCGCACAGCGAAGCAGCTTCTTGTGCCGCCTGAGCGTACTGCGGTGGCCTCGGCTGATAGGGAATCTCGAGTAACTCCGCCACGACCTTCATAAGGAGGTCCGGCGTGATCTCGCCCACGTCCGGAAAGGTTCCGGACCCTCGACCAAGGAACCGTCTGACTCCCAACTCTGTGGCATTCTGGGCATAGAATGCCTTAACGTTGTTCTCAAGAAATGTGTCCACGTCTTCCGCCACCAGGATAACATCGGCACGCCCAAGGTGATGCATGAGAAAACCCTCGGGCAGGGGCCAGGTCGTGCCCATCTTCAGGATGCCCACCTGACGCTCTGCCTTCAGAAGGCTCAAGGCCTCGCGGGCGTAGATTGCTGAAGTTCCGCTCGCGACAATGAGAACTTCCGGGCGCTCGGGCCCGATGTAATCGTTGAATTTCGACGTCTCAAATATCTCCCGACACCGGTAGAGCTTATCCCGAAGTTTCCGGTGGTATGCTAAGGCAGGGACGTTAACCAGGGGCCGCGAGGTATCGAACCGTGGTGAGGGGTTTTTGAGGAATAGATCGTCTAGTTCGACCGTCCCTCGGGCGTGAGAGATCCGAGTAACACTGCGAACGAGACAGGGGAGGCCCAGTTTCTCGGAGAGCTCGAAGGCGAATCGAGTCATGTCCTTCGCTTCCTGAACATCTGCCGGCTCTAACAGAGGCAGGTCTCCAATCTTGGCAAAGGCTCGCGTATCCTCTTCATTGGTCGATGAGATGGCACCTGGGTCATCACAAACGACGACGACGAGTCCGCCTACACTTCCGGTCAAGTTCAGGTTGAAAAGGAAATCCGAAGCCACGTTGAGCCCGTTCTGTTTCATCGCGGCCAACCCTCTTAAACCCGAAAAGGAAGCGGCCGCAGCTACCTCAAGAGCCACTTTTTCGTTCGCAGACCACTCGACGTAGATGTCTAGCTTAGGCCCCACCTTGGCCAAGGTGGCGATTATCTCCGAGGATGGGTTACCCGGATAGGCTGCGCAGACCTTCACACCGGCTTCGATGGCACCACGTGCGATCGCCTCGTTACCCATCAAAAGGGCCTTCTGGCCAGATCTGCCCTCGGCAATGTCTGTCATTTTGAGGCCTTTTCAGTATACGACATGATTTGACGTCGTATCTGGTCTTCTATCCGGAGGTACCCACCGCGGGCGTCTCCCCGCTCCTCAAGAGCGGTGAAGGCCCGGAGTTTCTTCAAGCGGGATGCCTCTCGCAGGTGGCTCAGATACCCCTCATGGAGTGGACCCGTTTCGAGGATGCCCTTTCCTTCGGCTTGGGCAAAAAGGTCCTCTCCGGCCTGGGTGCGAGCAATGATTGTGTTCCAGCCCGGCCTTCCCTCCACCATTCCCACCGACAGATCGGCAAGCTCAGCGGTCATGTCCACACAGACACCGCAACCCGACCGGATGAATGGCCGGATTTCTTCGACGGGAATGTGAAATGTCTCAGAATCGGTCGTCACATTTACCAATCGCTCCGGGGGCGGAGTGACATCCATCTTTCGAATCTGGGCGTCACCCAGTCGTTTGTTGAGGTAGTGAAAAAACGGGGCATAGCTCAAAGCCCAGGTGCAGAAGAGTCCGATCACCATGACAACTTGGTCCACAGGCGGTCGCCTGTCCATGCTCGAGACCCGCATTTTGGTCAGAGCGGTTACCTGGCACGGCAGGCCAACCAGAGCGATGCGCTCCTCTTTCTCAAAGGAGCCCCTGTTAAAGGCCTCCAGCGTGGGCCCAGCCACATAGCCTGAGCCTGCTAGGGTCAATATTTCGCGGTGATCACGGACGATACGGCCTTCGGGAAGTAGGTTCGCCCGCCTTTCCGTGAGGACGGCCGCATGAGCGAATCCCTCTCTGAGTATCAAATCCATCAAAGCCGAAACAACTCCTCCGGCTTGGGCACGGCTCCTCAGTTCGGGATCGGCAGCTCGTGCAGCGACGACCCGCCTCATTGGTCCAATATCAAGGCCTCTGTATTCTTCCTCGAAAACAGATTGGTACAGCCGATTGATATCAACTTCCGTTCGAGGACAGTAGTCGAAGCAACGCCCCTGGGTTAAGTCGCAATCATGGAGTTTGACAATCCTGCCCTGCCAGGAGCGAAGGTAGGGACAGAGGGACGCACAGGCACCGCATCCAACGCAAAGATCCTCTTCTAGAACCTGTCCCTCTAAGGCCTTGAGCCCCTTGTTCTCAGCCATCACCCCCTCCTAATCGGAGCGAAGTGCACACAGCAGCTCGCCAATGTCTTGGGTTGTCCACGCTGGAGATTTCGCTTTTCCTTAATGGTCCTCATAATGGCTCGCAACGCAGACCTCTTGGCAGGCTTTTGCTTGAATCCCTTGAAGGGTTCTTAACCGTTTATCACCTATGAGTCTCCCACTATTGGTATGATTTGATCCGCCTGAGGTGAGGAATCTTGACATGACGTGGCCCGTCGGAATTCAGCCGCCCGAAGCGCGCCTTGGAACTGTCAAGGGAAATATGGACTGAGACAAAAGGGATTGACGCAGCAGCCCATTCATTCCTGCTCTTTTCTCACTGAACAGAGCAACGATTTCATTTGGGGATATCCCATGATCGGCTCTCTGCAAAGGACATCTGTCAGTATGTTCGTATTTGCGTCTCCAGGCCATCCATGGGAAACGCTGACGACCCCCTCGGCTATTCGCTCAGTCACCGACGCTTTGACCCTTATTTTACCCTTTGGCGTTTCAACGACAATTCGATCGCCGTTATCTATACCAAACCTCTGAGCAGTTTGTGTGTTGATCTCAGCCAAGGGTTCAGGATTCTTCTCCTTTAGCGTCTTTATGTTCCTATGCTGGGAGTGCGTGAAATACAGGCTTCGTGCTCCTGTTGTCAGAATTAGAGGATACTCTCTCGCCAACTCCGGGGCGCTTTGTGGACTCTGATGCGGTTCCTCATACGTCGGGAGAGGATCATGCCCTGCCGTCTCGAGTGTTTCGGAATAGATCTCGATCTTTCCTGACGGGGTGGGAAATTCCCGAAACCCTTCCATGCCATACTGCTTCTGCATGTAATAGGCACCCGATGTGCGTGTGTCGTTCAAATCCTGGTAGCTCAAGCCCGTTGAACTCATCTCACGTTGAACTAATTCTTCGTCTGTTTTACACGGGAAATGTGCATCCAGCCCCATTTCCCTTCCCAGTTCAGTCCACAACCTAAACTCAGACCACCCCTCATAAAGCGGCTCTATGGCTTTCTTTCTCAACATGAGGTAAGGGATTCCGTGGCAGACATTATAACTGTAGGCCAATCCGTTCTTTTCGAAATGGGTACAGGCCGGAATAACGTAATGGGCAAGCTCCGCCGTCTCGGTCATAAAGAGGTCGTGCACCACCAGAAGTTCAAGCTTTTTCAAGGCCTTGCGAAATGCCGTTGACTCGGGCATGCTCACAACGGGATTGCCCCCCGTCACTATCATTGCCTTGATTACATCGGGAACGCTTTCGGGGAAACAGACCACCTGGCCGTAAGGGCTTTTCCTCCCCCAAACCTCATAGAATATCGGATACTGCTCGGCTCCTATTGGAATCTTATCCGTTGCAACGCCGACGCCAGTTAGTTTAAGCCTCGGGCTGAAAACCCATCCTCCTCGGTTGTTGATGTTCCCAGTTATTGATTGGAGAATGGCGAAGGCCCTACTGGTTTGTGTCCCGCTCGCCGTCTGATCTTGAGTATTAACCCCCTGGTGGATACTGGCGTTTTCCGCGTTTGCATAGAGACGGGCAAGCTTTCTGATATCATCGGCTCCAATCCAGGTGACCTTTTCGGCCCACTCGGGTGTATAGGGCTGGACGTGGGGGATGAGGCGTTCAAATCCATTCGTCCACGTCCTCACAAAATGGTCATCACAGAGGTCTTCGTTGATGATCACATGCATCAGCGCGAGAGCAAGGGCTGCATCCGTGCCCGGTCTGATGGGTAGATACATCTCAGCTTTTTCAGCCAGTGATATTCTTTTGGGATCTATAACGACAAGCTGAGAGCCCCTGGCAAGATTCTCCTTGATGGCCAATTTTAGAGGAAAATCGGAATGCTCAGGATTGTGCCCCCACAGGAGATAGAGCTTCGAGTCCATTTCTTCAACGGGATACTTCCCGAACGTTATCTGTCTCGCGCGAATCCTCATTCTGTAGCAGATGCCTTCCACAGAGATAAAGTTCGGAGTCCCAAATGCCCCTTTGAACCATTGAGCCATTTCCATCATCTCAAGATTCTCCACCCCAATGGAGCCGCAAAAGATGCTGAGAATCTCTGGACCGAATTCTTCTTTTAGATGGGCGAGCTTTTCCGCTATTTCCGCAATGGCTCCTCCCCACTCAATCCGCTTCCAACTCCCATTGACTCGTTTCAAAGGGTGCTTCAAACGATCAGGATGGTACACATAATCGATCGCCCTCTCTCCCTTGGGGCAGAGCAGGCCCTTGTTCAAGGGATGGTCCTTGAGACCTTCTATCTTCACGATCTGTCCATTTACAACGGTGACATCCATTCCACAACTGTGGTAACAGAGCGTACAATCTGTTGCCACTTTTCTTGTATCAGCGCGGCCCATCTAAAACCCCCTTGCAGGTAACGTGCGCTTAGCATGAATCATAAACCAGCGGGCATACGGATTTCCATGATCGAAATGCTATTCTTCCAGAAAACAGACCCTGAGTCAACCACAACCTCAGGCTGAGGTTTCCCGGCTTTTTGGCCTCCATGAGGGACTCCCATCGACCTCTCGTCGGGCGTTCCTTGGAATGTTTTTTTGCTCATGAATCTATGGCGAAGACCCACCTTGGGTGGAGAGTCCTGACACGACCCGAACGGTCGGGGTTCGTTTGCCCGTAGCGAGCCGCAGATTCATCTGGGGACACCCTCACACCGATTGAGGAGTCTCCAGAGTTTTCAAAAAAGGAAATCACTACCGCTGTCATGTACAAACACAACTTTGAATTCGGTGTTGGACCCCTCACATCCCTTCGCTCCTTCCTTCTCGCGGTGATCCTCTTCCCGCTGTTGGCCGGACAGTTTACTCAAGAAAAGGATAAACGCCAAAGAACAAGGGAAAAGGGGAAAAAACCAGGAAGTGCGAATCTATTATCCTTTAACCTTTCGCCATGAACTTTGTGCTCGTAACGTCAGTGAACTCAAGTGCATCAAACCAAATAAGGCTGAACCGATTGGCATAGAGGCTTCTTTGTATGTCCCTCAGGGACATGGACGTCCATGAAACCGGGGACCCTCCTCATACGGATTTCCTTGACTTTGTCTCCGAATTTGATTTAATGGCACTAGGTCTGACAACCGCCACGATATAGTCCCTGCCGCAGAGAAGGAGAGAAGTGGGTCTCGAAGATTTTCTTCTGTGGAGGGGGAGATGAGGAATTCCGACAGGCAGGAGATCGAGATCCCTGTCACATTTCAGGTAGGAAGACGGACATTTTCGGGGACCACAGCCAATCTGTCCGAAGACGGCATGATGATTGAGTCGTCCTTTGCTCGGGAGAACATTCGAAAAGTTCTCAGAAACCTCCTCAAGACCAGGGAATGTCCAGTTAGGGTTAAATACTTTGCAGAGGGGAAATCATTTACGAGACGTGGAGTAATAAAACACTACCATCTCGATTTTTTGGGAGGTGAATCTGTTTACCGGCTTTCCTTCGGTGTTTGGGTCCCGAAGCTGAGAATGAGACAGAAAAAGGGGCTGTAAGGGGTTGTCTATAAACCGCTAGAGACCGAGGTTCTCGTCCTGGATTTTAATTTCGGATTTCTTTCTTATACCATCGAGCCATTGACGTAAGATCTGCCCTCTCTTTTCTACGTAGAGCCTCTTTCTGATCTTTTCCTTCTCCGACTCGAATTTCGTCATGTCTATCTTCTGGTCGTCTTTCAACTCGAGAATGAAAGAGACTTTTCCGGAAGAGACAACCTTCTCAAGAAGCGGCCGTTCCTTCGACACCGAGAATATCTCCTTTCCGAACACCTGAGTTGGCCCCACTTTGGGTACATAGGGATTGCCCAGTTCGAAAAGACCCGTCTCCTCCACTGTCAATCCTCTCGCTAGGGCAGTCTTAACCAGGGATTTGCCTGCCTTAAGCTCCTTCAATATCTCCTCGGCGGCAGCCTTCGCCGCCTCGACGCTTTTCTCCCCAAGGACCTCCTTCCTGACTTTCTCCTGAACTTCTTCTAACGCCTGTATGCGAGCATCCTCCCGTTTTGTTACCGTCATGATGTAATACTTTCCCCCAATTTCTAAGGGAGAGAGAACCTCTCCCTGAGAGAAGGCGTGACTATTGAATTCCAGATTTTCCCCGACTTCTTTTAATCCCTCATTTCTTGAAAATAGCCCCGTCGTCTGAATCACTTTCCCTTTTTCAGCGGCAACCCTTTTGAGGTTTTTTGTTTCGAAAAACAAAAAGAATGCCTCCTGGGACTCATCCTCGGCCGCCTGATGGCTTTTAGTTCTGACGATTTCAGATCGAATCTTCCCTGCCACCTCGTCGAGGGGTTTTACCCTTTCCTCCTGAAGGTCAGTCACTTTCACGATATGGATTCCATCGTCACTCTCCACAAGGGGTCCAATGTCTCCTTTCTCTAGCGAAAAGGCAACCTGCACGTAGTCTGGAGCGCCGGAACCCTCATTCACCCATCCGATGGAGCCTCCCTTTTTGGCAGAGGCCGGATCTTTTGAATGTTTCTCGGCTAGGACGGCAAAATCCTCTCCCTTACTGGCTTTGTCCAAGATTTCCTCTGCTTCTTTTCTCGCCTCTTCCGAGGCCTTTTCACTATCTTCCCCTTCTCTCGCAATGAGAATATGACTGACCTGGACTCTTTTGGGAACCCTGTATTCGTCAAGATTATATTCGTATTCTTCCCGAATCTCGTCTGCGCTAACCTCGACTGCCTCTAGATAGTCCTCGGGAGCAAAAACCAGATACTGAACCTGCACTTTGGGAGGTATTTCAAATTGGAAACTATTCTCAGAAAAATAAACCTCCAATTCCTGATCGTCTATCGACACGGACTTCTCGTAGTCGGTCGGATTAAACCTAATAAAATGGAGGTTGATCTTTTCGTTTTCGAGAGTGTAGACATCCAGAACTTCTCTTTCTGATACTTCAACTGCGCCCACGCCTATCAGGTCTGACAGCTTCGTGATGAGTTGACTCCGCCGCTGTATCTCTTCGAATTCATCGACGGTCACCTGATTCGCTCGAAGAATGGCCTCGAACGTCTGGTAATTGAACTTCCCATCCACCTGGAACGCGGGGGTTGAGTGGATAGCTGCCTGAAGTTCCTGGGGACTAAGACGGATAGAGAGTTTCTCAGCCTCTTGGGTCATCAGCGTCTCATCGATAAGGTCGTTCAGAACTCTTTCCCTTAGCGCAAATCGGTCAATCATTGCCTCGTTGAACTGATCTTGATAGACGTTTTGATACAGTCTGGCCAGATTCTCATAGGCCTTTTGGTACTCACTCCTGAAAAGGGTATCGGTGATCTTTGTTCCATTAACTTCAGCAATGACTGTACTCCTGCCAGATCTCCTGCCGTAACCATAGAAGAAGACGAACACGATGATAATCGCTCCAAAAAGCACCTTGATCATCCAGGATTGAGCTTGTTTTCGAATTACTCTCAGCATTCATTCTCTCCTTGGTCTAAGATTTGCAGACGCCTACACTTGGGCTCGGAGGAGGGACATGTATCTTGTCCAACAGACCGATCTGCCTCACCCCAAGAGGCAGGATGTTGGACAACCGAATCTTCCTATCCATAGAGAATAGGAAATCTTGACTAAACCTTTGCATGAAGAGCCGCAAAAAATGGCCCAAACGAACGGTCTTGATCTCTTTCGGTTGCTTTGATAATATAGCACATTTAGGTCACATTGGCTAAACGTTGGGGCAAGTCACAAAGGGATACCCAACCAAACCCATCATGTAAGTCTCGCATGAGGAGTGGCCCATGGTTTTCAACCAACTTCTAGGCGTATTTTCGAATGATTTGGCCATCGATCTTGGGACGGCCAACACATTGGTCTATCTGAAAGGGAAAGGTATCGTGTTCAGAGAACCCTCAGTTGTTGCCGTCCAGAGAAACTCAAGGGGGGAGCAGAACGTCGTTGCCGTCGGAAAAGCGGCGAAGGATATGCTTGGGAAGACTCCGGGATCGATTGTGGCAATTCGGCCTATGAAAGACGGGGTCATCGCAGATTTTGAAATCACCGAGGAAATGCTCCGATACTTCATCGTTCGGGCCCATAATCGAAAGACCTTTGTCCGTCCTCGTGTTATTATCGGTGTTCCTTCAGGCATCACACCCGTGGAGAAGAGAGCTGTTCGAGAGTCCGCCGAATCCGCGGGGACTAGAGAAATCTATCTGATCGAGGAACCCATGGCTGCTGCAATTGGGGCAGATCTTCCTATCAAGGATGCCACGGGAAACATGATTGTCGACATAGGCGGTGGAACAACCGAGGTGGCCGTTATCTCCCTTTCAGGCACCGTGACCAGTCAGTCAATCCGCGTGGCGGGTGATAAGATGGATGAAGCGCTTGTTCAGTATGTAAAACGGAAATATAGTCTATTGATCGGCGATCGAACGGCGGAAGTCATTAAGATGACAATTGGGACCGCCTACCCGGATGAAAACTCGGAATCAATGGAAGTCAAGGGCAGGGATATGGTTACAGGAATTCCAAAAACCTTAGAGATCACTGCCGAAGAAGTCAGAGAAGCCCTGGTCGAACCTATTAACACTATCGTAGAGACGGTCCGGATCACGTTGGAGAAAACGCCTCCTGAACTGGCCGCCGACATTGTCGATAAGGGAATCATCCTCGTTGGAGGAGGGGCTCTTTTGAAGAATCTCGATGTTCTGCTCAGGGAGGTCACGAGCGTTCCCATAACCATTGCAGATGATCCTCTCTCTGCTGTCGTGATGGGAGCGGGCCGAGTCTTGGACGACATCGAACTTCTTAAAGACGCCACAATCTCTTTCTAATCGATGAGGCCAAAGAACGCCACATTTGCAAAAAAGTACCGTCTCTTCCTCTTGGCTTTAGTTCTTCTTTTCGCCTCCTTTATCATGATATCTTCGAGCTCCCGTGAGTCTTTCAACCTCCCCCTCTTTCCGAACCTTTTCATGGAGATTCTCTCTCCCTTTCAAAGAGTTTATTATGCAGGTATGCGCGCCGTAAGGGATCTCGCCCAAAACTACATCTTACTTATTCACGTAAGAGAAGAAAACGAACACTTGAAAAAACGCCTAACTGAATTGGAGCGAGAAAATGCAGAACTGGCAGAGATGGCTATCGCCAACGAGCGGTTGCGGAGATTTCTGAATTTCAAGGAGAAGATTCCCAAACCCACACTGCCGGCAGAACTCATCGGTGAAGATGCCTCCAGCTGGTTTCGGACGATTACGATCAACAAGGGAGAAATCGATGGCGTTCAGAAGGGAATGGTTGTAGTTGCTGCCGCCGGTCTTGTGGGACATGTTACCAATACGTCCCGGGATGTTTCAAAAGTGCTCCTGATCACCGACTACAATTCTTCTGTCGATGCAATTGGCCAGGCGAGCCGAGCCAGGGGAATTGTCCAGGGGAAGGATCGAAACCTCTGTGAGATCAACTATGTCTCCCGACGGGACGAGATTTCCGTCGGCGAGCGGGTGATCACATCGGGTCTTGGTGGCCGTTTCCCAAAGGGCCTGATTGTCGGAACCGTGTCGCGAGTCGAGAAAAAGCCATATGGAGTCTTTCAGAAGGTCGAGGTCAGTCCAGCTGTGGACTTCAAGAAGTTGGAAGAAGTCTTTGTGATTTTAGACACGGATGACTCTTCAAACCGATGAGTCTACGGTAAAAGGTCGACAATGAAAACAGTCCTGATTTATCTGGCGGCGGCACTTTCCGCCCTTTTCCTTCAAACGACCGTTCTTTCCCACTTGCCCGTCAAGCCAGATCTTGTCCTGATACTGGTTGTGTGCCTTGGACTCTCTTCTGCCCCCTTTTCCGGCGCGTTGCTCGCATTTCTACTTGGGTGTCTCACGGATGTTTTTGCTGGAAGCACCCCGGGTTTCTTTGCACTCACGATGACGGTTATCTTCTTCCTTGTCATTGCTTTGAGAAGCCGTTTGTACTTCGAATCCACCGTGGCCAAAATAGGACTTGTTTTTCTAGCGGCATTGGTCGAAGCCGTCATGCTTGTGTTCCTAACGGGATTAACATCATACTTATCCATCCTGCCATCATCGTTAGGTCGACTGATCGTTGGGCCGGTTCTGTTTACTGCTCTCTTTGCACCGGTCTGTTTTATGGTGCTCAAGAGAGTCAGAATCCTAGCATCGTGACATAGGGGCAGGGATGAAACTCTCTTCCAATCATATTGATGAGTTGAGATCCAGGCACCGGTATTTTCTCATTGCCCTCTCTATTTTCTTCATCTTTATCCTCTTTCGCCTTTGGTATCTGCAAGTCATAAGAGGAGATGAATTCTCAAGACTCTCCGAAAACAATAGAATTAGAATTCGGCGGGTCCCTGCCTCACGGGGAATGATCCTTGACCGGAGCAAAAGGATACTCGTCGACAACCGTCCATCTTTTCAGGTTTCTGTGGTTCCAGAAGACATCGATGACTTCGATCTCCTTGTATCGAGAATGGGAAAGGTTTTGAACTTAAAAGGAGAGGAACTAAACTCACGCATTACCCATAGAAACAGTCGTCGACCTTTTCATCCCGTCCTGGTCAAGGCCGACATTCCCAGGGAGACCCTGGCGATTCTGGAAACTCACAAGATGGATCTTCCAGGAATCGTCATTGACGCAGTTCCCAGGAGATCCTACAACTACGATTCCCTGGCTTCCCATCTTCTGGGATACCTTGGCGAGATAGACGATAATGAGCTGAGGCAGATGCGATCCCACGGGTATCCATTGGGCGCATTCATTGGCAAAGACGGCGTGGAAAAACGATGGGAAGCCTTTCTCCACGGAGTTGATGGTGGGCGCCAAGTTGAAGTTGATTCCGTTGGCCGAGAAATAGGAATTCTCAGCAGCGTCCCTGCCCGGCCTGGTCATAATGTCGTCCTGACCATCGACCTCGAAATTCAGAAAACCATGGAGAGCCTGTTAGATGGCAAGATCGGAGCTGCCGTGGCTCTGGATCCGCAGTCGGGGAGGGTTTTGGCTATCGCAAGTTCGCCCCCATTCAATCCAGATCTTTTCGCATCGGGAATTCGTCAAGACGACTGGATCAGCCTTCTGAATACGCCCTTCCATCCTTTACAAAACAAGGCCATTCAGGGCCAGTACCCTCCGGGTTCTGTTTTCAAGATCATAACGGCCCTCGCCGCATTGGAAGAGGGGGTTATTACCCCAGAAGAAACCATTTACTGTCCTGGGTCCTACAATCTCGGCACAAAGACCTACCGGGACTGGAAAAAGGGGGGGCATGGCACGGTAAACCTTCGGAGAGCGATCATAGAGTCTTGCGACGTCTATTTCTATGAAGTTTCCCGGAGACTCGGCATCGACAGGATCGCCCGCCATGCGAGGGAATTTGGATTTGGGAAAATAACAGGGATTGAACTCGGCGACGAAAAACCCGGTCTCATACCAACCGTCAAATGGAAGGAGGAGAAGTTTGGTGAGCCCTGGTACGAGGGAGAGACACTGGTTTCAGGCATTGGCCAAGGTGCGGTTCTGGTGACCCCAATTCAGATGGCTAATATGATTTCGGCCATTGCCAATGGAGGCACTCTTCACAGGCCCCAAGTTGTTCATCACGTGGAGGATGTCGAAGGGAAGATCATCGAGGAATACCGGAGTCGTTTGACCGGTCGCATCTCCGTATCGAAGGACAATCTTGAACTCGTGAAGGACGCCCTGAGAGGAGTGGTCGACGACCCAAGAGGAACTGGAAAGTCAGCAAGAATAAAAGGGGTTCCTGTATTCGGTAAGACGGGGACTGCCCAGGTCGTAAAACTCGAAGTATCGGAAGGCACCAAAAATGAGGGCGACATTCCCCTTCGACATCGAGATCATGCGTGGTTTGTCGCCTTTGCGCCCGAACAAAACCCCAGCATCGCCGTCGCCGTCCTCATCCAGCATGGGGGGCATGGCGCGACCGCAGCCGCTCCTGTAGCTCGTAAGATCATTGAGACAGCCCTCCAGAGAAGCAGGCCGGAACCCGGAAGCCTTGCCTCCGAGGAAAGAACCCATGCTCAATCTTATTGATCGGAGACTCATAGACCATATCGACTGGCCGCTGATTACCCTCCTTTTCTGTCTTACGGCTATCGGTGTGGTCAATCTCTACAGCGCGGCTCTCGGTGAACGGATCGCCGGTATTCCCATTTACCTGAGACAGGCTATGTGGTTCTCTGTGGGCTTCCTCGTCATGCTACTCGTGGCCTTCATCGATTACCGTAACTATCGAACATTTGCCTACGCGATTCTCGCAGGCTCCCTGATTCCTCTGGCAGTCCTGTTGATCTATCACTTTATGGTTGGGGGCGTACAGCGCTGGATTCGATTTGGCCCTATCTCCTTCCAGCCTTCTGAATGGGTCAAAATCTCTCTGATTATTGTGCTGGCAAGATTTTTCAGCAAGAATCCCAAGACAGACGGATATCTGATTAGGGATCTGGTCACGCCGTTCCTCTTAACGGTTATCCCGGCGATACTCATTCTTTTGCAGCCAGACCTCGGAACGGCAATAATTCTGTTTCTCATTCTGATCTCAGTCCTTATTTTCGTCGGTATTCGGATGATATCCTTTTTGATTCTCACATTCACCGGCCTGGCTGCCCTTCCTCTTATCTGGACTTATTTCCTTAAGGCCTATCAGAAAGAGCGAATCCTTGTTTTTTTCAATCCTGGCCTCGATCCGTTGGGGTCTGGCTATCATATTCAGCAGTCGAAAATTGCTATTGGTTCGGGAGGACTGACAGGAAAAGGTTTCCTCGCAGGGGCCTATACGAAACTAGGGTTTATCCCGGCCCGTCACACCGACTTCGTTCTCTGTAACTTGGCCGAGGAGTGGGGCTTCTTAGGTCTGACGGTTCTCTTGATTCTCTTCTTGCTCGTCCTTCTTCTTGGTATTCAAATCAGTCTTCGTTCAAAAGACCGTTTTGGAACTATCGCGGCCTTCGGCGTTGTTGCAATGATTTTCTGGCACATCTTCATAAACGTGGGAATGGTCCTGGGAATGATGCCGGTCGTGGGAGTTCCCCTGCCATTCCTCAGTTACGGAGGATCATCCACCGTGGCTGTTATGGCAGGAGCTGGGTTGCTCCTGAATATCAGCATGCGACGATATATATTCTGAGGGTGTTGGCCTAGAAAGGTAGCTCCTTGTCCCGAGATTCAGAGAGAGGGGCAGGGCCAAATGGCAGGGCTCTCTCGTCAAACTCAAACCGTGCTGGGCCGAGCGCTTCCAGAATATCAATTGCAGAAAGTTCATTCCGTTCGATCATGTCCTCCAGGGCAAACAGGAGACGGCATAACATGTCGTCTTCATGTTCGTCCACATACTCAGCCGCCAGCTTTTCCAGGGTCTCCAGGACTCTTCTGAAATCTTGTCGATCGACCCACTCGAGGTCCTCCCGAGACAAGTCTCCTCTAAGTGCACTTGTGCCCAGACTCATAAGTATGGGCCCGTCATTGACCAGCTTGAGGTTGGAGGGTTCGAGATTCACATGGGAAATCCCCTGGCGGTGGAGAAACTCAACAGTCTTGGCAAGGCAGATCCCAAACATTCGAACCTGGTGAGTGGTGAGCATCCTATCCACACAATCGAGAGTCGGTCCTGACGTATACTCAGACACGATGTATGTCGTCGAAGGCACAGAAAAAATGTCGTGGATTTTCAGAATCCCTGGATGGGAAATCTCCAGCAGTCTCCTTATCAGCCGAGTTTCTAGTTTCCATGGAACGACTTCCATCTGAAATATGTGCTCGTCCAATTCGGGGTCACCGCACATACAGAATGGACTGTGAGTCTCCTCCCGTTTCGAGATGCGGCTATCACACACCGCGCTATCCTGCACAAGACTGACGGTATTCAGGCTGCGATTCCCGTCCCGCTGGACAGGTTTCTCTATTCGATAGCGATCGTTTATGATCGATCCTATACCTAACTGGTCTCCACTCCTTCTGGGTCTCCATCCTGCTAGCCCTTCAGGAACCAGGAACTTCACGGTACTTTGAATCTGCTGGAACGGGAATGTCATCGAAATTCCTCTCAGTTTTTGGGGACTATAGAGCAATGGACATGCCATTGGGCCGCCCTCGGGTGCTTGCGTAAAGAGCATAATGTAAGCATTTGAAGTTAAAGATTATTTTTTATTAAGGACTGACGGAGGAGAGGAGGGGAAGGAAGAGCAGACCCATCTGGAACTATTCGGAAATCGAATACGGGTCTCCGGAATCAATAGCATAGAATGAGTCTTTAGCTCATCGAACGGAAGGGAAGAACCAAAAGGTGACCTGAGAAGGCAGAAGGAAAAGGGTGAAAGGCCAAACAACAGGATCACCCCGCCACGGGATGCGTTTTCCCCGTGCCCCTTGTCCTTGGACCTTTGTCTTTGTCCGCCGTAAATTGCCGAAAAGAGTGATTTGGGCAACCGTCCACCAGCTAGTGGACGCCGTATTTCTTGATCTTCTCATATAGGGTTGAGTAAGCAATACCGAGTGCCTTGGCGGTCTGAGTCTTGTTGCCCTGGTGGGCCTTGAGAGTTTGAGAGATGGCCGCCCGCTCGATCTCCTCCAAAGACTTGCCGATAAGGGAATCTATTTTTTCGTCTGACGGTTCTGAGTCCGCCAACAGAAGAAGATCTCCAGGCCTGATGACGGTTCTTCTTCCCATGGCCAAGGCCCGACTCAGAACGTTCCTCAGTTCCCGTATGTTCCCTGGCCAGTCATACGAATTCAGGATTTCAAGGGTTTCTTTGTCCACCTTCGGGACGGTGGCGATCCTGTATTCAGAGGATAGGTTGTGGAGCAAATATTGGGTGATTAGGGGAATATCCTCTTTTCTGTCCCTAAGCGGCGCGATGCGCAATCTTAGCACTGAGAGTCGGTAGAAAAGGTCTTCCCGAAACCTCCCCTCTCGAACCTCACGTGCTAGATCTCTATGGGTGGCGGCAACTAAACGGAAATCGATGCGCCGGGTCTGACCTCCACCAAGCCGCTTCACCTCTCTTGCCTCCAAGACTCTCAAGAGTTTGGGTTGGAGGTCCATGCTGAGTTCTCCGATTTCGTCAAGGAATAGGGTCCCATGCTGTGCCATCTCGAAGACGCCTTGGCGAAAAGATGCGGCTCCAGTGAAAGCACCCTTTTCGTGACCAAAGAGCTCACTTTCGACCAGGTTTTCAGCCACGGAACTACAGTCGAAAACTGCAAATGGACCCTTGGCTCTAGCACTGTTGGCATGAATAGCCCTCGCCAGTAATTCCTTTCCCGTTCCCGTCTCCCCCTCAAGGACAACGGTCACATCCGTGGGTGCAACTCTCTCCAATATACCGAAGATGTTTCGCATCTCTAGGGATTGGCCGCACACATTGCCAAAGGCGGTTTTTGAACTTGGATAGACCTCGATTCTCTCCTGAGATGGAACAACCTTTATCTCGGTCTCTCCGAGTGTGATGATTCTTCCAAATTCCAAAACGGCCTCTTTTATGAGCACACCATCCAGATAGGTTCCATTGGTGCTGCCCAAGTCCCTGATCACATAGCCACCTGCGGATTCATTTAAAACAGCGTGGTATCTTGACACGGTCGGATCGGATAGAACGAGATGGTTGTCATCCTTAGTGCCGATGGTCAACTCCGGCCTATCGACGATAGTCGTTTTCCCCTTGTCCGACCCGGATAGGACGACCAATTTCCCCCTGAGAACGTAAATGGGGTAGGATTTTTCGTCCTTGGCCTTAATCTTTCTGGTTGTCCTCTCTTTCATAAGAGCCCAAATCTATCATCGGGTATGGGAAATGTCAAAAGCCCGTTCGGAGAGGACAGACTGAGAAATGACACAGTAAACTCTTCGATTTAGGATTCTCTTCCAGGATGCTCATCAATTCGGTCTTCCCGTGGAAACCCGACGACACGCGTCCACCACCAACCGGGAAGAATTGAGGATGACCCTGTGGGTTGACTGGGTTCTTTGTGGCTTATGCCGACATAATTCTGACTCCTGACACCTGGCTTCTGGCTTCGGAGCTATTGATTGACAATGATCGGAAGATCGTGCTAGTTTGTCGCGAATATCCTCATTCGTTTGAAAGTTCAATCTCTTAGGAATAGAATTTGCATCTCAAAATACCCTAAGATACGTGGGACCATACCCGTCAAACCCTTTGTGACCTAAATACAATGAGAAAGAAAATCGGAAACTACAAGATTATCAAAGAACTCGGACAAGGAGGGATGGCAACGGTCTACCTAGGCACGCAGATCTCCCTGGAAAGGAAAGTCGCCATCAAAGAACTGATGCCCTCCCTCATTCGTGATCAGGAGATGGTTGAACGGTTCAAGAGAGAGGCGAAGGCCTCTGCGTCTCTCACCCACGAGAGTATCGTCAATATCTACGATTTCTGGAAAGACCAGAGTTCACTCTATTTGGTTATGGAGTATTTGGAGGGAAAGAACCTCGAAGAAATACTCCAATCGCTAGGTTCTCTGTCAATTCCGGTCGCCACGATGATCGCTTCTCGAGTCGCCGATGCCTTACATTATTCACACCAGCGAGGGATCGTCCACAGGGACGTCAAACCAAGTAACATATTTATCACCCGTCGAGGCGAAGTAAAGCTGACAGACTTCGGCATAGCTTACACACCTCATGAGCCCACACTGACTCAAAAGGGTATGGCCATTGGAACCCCTGCCTATATGTCACCTGAGCAGGTCAAAGGGCAGCGACCAGACCAACGATCAGACATCTTTTCTCTCGGCATAGTGATGTATGAGTTGGTGACGAAAACCCGGCCTTTTCTGGCGGATGACGACGAAGGGGTAATTACGAAAATCCTCGAAAAAAGACCGAAATGGCCGAAGATGATCAACAGTGATATCCCATGGCGCCTCCAATGGATTATCCTTCGGTGTCTGAGAAAGAATCCTCGGCGACGGTTTCAGAACATGGAAGATCTGAAGATATCTCTTGAGAAATTCCTTCCCAAGACAGGGAGCAAAAGAGATCTGGTTCTTTCCCAGTTCGTTGCGACGGTGTTCTCTGAAGACCATGAAACCCCGAAGAAGCATTTCATCCTTTTCAGAAGATGGAGATGGGCCGTCGCCATAGCCATGGTGGTGGCTGGTGTTCTAGCCTATGGCCCGTTGAAGAGTCGCGGGATTGTTGATTTCGAAAAATGGATTAACCAGATTCAAAAAAAAACCCCTTTCTATAAGTCCAGAGACTACGGCCGACTTAAAGTGGTGGCTTACCCATGGGCCAGAGTCCATGTGGACGGCAAATATGTATTCACCACGCCCACAGCAGATCCCATCCTATTGGTCCCTGGGAAGCACCGCCTCCTCTTCGTCCACTCAAAATTCGGCTCCAGGACAATTGAGATTGACCTAAAGCCCAAAGAAGAGCGTCTAATTGTCGTAAAAATGGGATCATGAACCTGAAGACGATATGGCTACTAAGAAAGACCCCTGCGATGATCGCCCTGTCACTGCTTCTTGCGCCGGCGAGTCACGCCAAGGTTTTTCATACCTTGCAGAGGGGGGAAAATCTCGCCATTGTCGCCAAACAGTATTATGGCGACCCTGCAAAGGCTTTGCTACTCATCGAGTACAATGGAATCAGCGATCCCCGTACGATCAGTCCAGGCCGAAGGATAGTCATCCCGGAAGTGAGACTCCATCGCGTGAGGAAGGGGGATACGCTCGCTCTGATTGCCAAAAGATACCTAAAGGATGCACGGAAATCTCAGGGTCTTGCCCGACTCAATCGGATCAAAGATCCAAAATCCCTTTCTCCTGGTACCAAGATCCTTATTCCTGTTGAGATACTCCATACAGCAAAAAAGGGAGAGTCCTTGTCCAGCATTGCCAAAAAGTATTACGGCCACTTCGATGCCTCGGAACTCATCGCTCTCTATAACAATGTCAGGGATCCCGTCAACCTCAAGGCAGGAACCCGATTGATCTTGCCGATTTCAGATCTAAAGATCATCAGCAGGCAGAGTCAATCTCGAGCTCGGCCGCAGCCCAAATCCAGGACCGCCAAAAAAGACGGACAGGAATTCCTGGAAAAAGGCACGAGCGACTATTTCATGGGTGACTATACTGGGGCAGTGAAGAATCTTCAGAGGGCGATCACACTAGGATTGGGGACGAGGGAAGATATGTCCAAGGCCCAGCGGTTTCTCGCATATTCCTATGTGGCTCTTGATCAACCCGACAATGCAAAGGATTCATTTCGGCAAGCCCTTAGAGTCGATCCTGATCTGCAACTCGACCCGGTATACGTCTCGCCTAAGATCATTGAGATCTTCGAGGAAGTCAGAAACGGGGGCAACTGAGAGGTCGTGTCTCGAAGGGTGCCAAATCAAAGTGCGTGATTGCAACTCTGGTGGGCGATCAAAGAATCGAGGCTTGACTGGACACGATCAGAAAGGGATATCGTCCTCAGGGATGGGTTCTTCCTCAGCTACCTGGGTGTCTTCCCCTCCTGTCTGGATTTCTTCCTCTGCGGGGACCCGCTCTCCGGAAGGGGCGCCTAACATCTGAAGCTGCTGTGCCACGATTTCTGTCGTCTTTCTTCTATTTCCGTCCTTGTCTTCCCAGGAGCGCGTCTGCAATCTGCCCTCAATATAGACCTGCTTGCCCTTGTTTAAATACTCTCCGCTAATCTCCCCAAGGCGACCGAATGCCACGACCCGATGCCATTCTGTTCGCTCTTCTCGCTGCCCTTCCTTGTTGGTCCAATTGGTACTGGTGGCGACAGAAAAGTTTGCAACCGCGGTGCCGGTATTCGTGTATCGTAACTCAGGGTCGCCGCCCAGACGGCCGACGAGAATCACTTTGTTCACCCCTGCCATGGTGCCTCCTCGATTGGTTCATAGAGAAACCAGGGAATTCGCCTTTCACTCCGACCACGGAAAGATGTCCTTTATCCCGAACGACAATACGTTAGCACGGGCCAGGAGACTTTTCAACTATCAAGTTTGAACTGGAATCTGCTCTCATCCAAATCAAAAAAAAATCCCGCCCATCGTCAAGATGGGAATCGTTATTCTTTCTCCACCTTAGCAGATGGCCAGCGGTCGATCGTTGAGGTCCGAAATATGGGATCCATATTCAACGGCGACTCTGGATACATACCGTGTGAACTTCCACGGTGACACCCAGGCCAGCACCTTACCCTGTAATAGCGCATCGGTTTTTCCGGCAACGGGTCACCTGGGTACCAGATTCCGGGCGCAATGGGATAAACACGAGAAATTTCCAAGGATGCACTCGTCTCTGGCTCGTCACCGCCTTTCAATGGGGCAGCAACCGTGGCCACGATAATCAAGGTGAAAAAGATTACGATAGCTTTCATCTCTCACACCTCCCGGTGAGCACCTTAGGCGTGGAGTCGACAGATTCGACTGTCGTCCTGAAAGCACGTCGACTCACCACTGAAATAACCTGTGCGTGATGTGAACGCTTCGAAAACCCTTGATTTTGATGAGGTCGAGTATAGTGGAAAGGCGACGATGTGTCAAGCCAGAATCGAGGGTGTTTTAGAAGGCATAACCACCCTGTTGACAGAAATTTCAATTTCATATAACATACGGAGTCCCTTATGGTGGGATGAGGGTTATTACGGAGATCTTGATGTGAAACACACGAACAAGGCGAAGGTATTTCCTGTGCCGAAGAAACTGCCCCTCGTACCACTGAAGGGGATCGTCCTCTTCCCCCACTCGGTCTTGCCGCTTTTTTTCCGTTCAGACCCTTTCGTGGATCTCTTCGACACAATCTCACCCAACTATATCCTGGGGTTTGTTTCTCAGAAATCAGAGAATACCGAGAAACCGGACATTAGTGATCTCCATTCCGTCGGTGCAGCCGGCAGAATTCTTAACGTTGTAAAGCTCCCCGGCGAGGGAGTGCAGGTCCTCGTCGAAGGCCTCTCCCGCATCCTCATAGGAGAACTCGTTTCTTCTGAACCTTTCCTCTTGGCTCATGTCGAAGAGACCCGGGACAATGAGAAGAAATCGATGATTTCAGAGGCTCTTGTCGAAAGTACCCGATCCCTCTTCAAGCTTTCCATATCCCTCGGAAACCCGCTGCCCGAGGAGGTCGACCAGGTCCTCGACCACCTATATAGTCCCGGTCGGTTAGCAGATCTGATCGCAACCTATTTGAAAGTAGGAGTTTCCGAAAAGCAGGAGATTCTCGATTGCATCGACCCGGTAGAGCGGCTCAAGAAAGTCTTTCTCTTACTGAGCAGGTCGATTCAGGATCTGGAAGCCAAATCGTCTGCCGCCCCGGGATTAGCCAAGAATATGGCCAAGGCCCCCAAGAACCACATGGTATGGCAACAGATGAAATCCGTTCAAAAACAGGTTGGAGAGGATGATCCCCATACGGCAGAAATCAACGAACTGAGAGAGAAGGCTCGTGCTGCCGAAATGCCTAAGAGGATCGAGGAGGTTGCTGAGAGGGAGATCAACCGCCTGGAGAGAATGAACCCAACGTCGGCAGAATATACCGTCTCGAGAACCTATGTGGACTATCTGGTCACACTGCCGTGGAATCGAACCACCAGAGACAATCTCGATATCAATCGGGCCGAGCGTATCCTCAATGAAGACCATTACGATTTGGCGAAGGTAAAGGATCGGATTCTTGAGTACCTGGCAGTGAAAAAGATGAGAAGGACCATGAAGGGCCCGATCCTATGTTTTGTCGGTCCTCCTGGCGTTGGGAAAACTTCTCTTGGCCGATCAATTGCGAGAGCACTGGGAAGGAGGTTTATTCGAATTTCTTTAGGTGGCATGAGAGATGAAGCCGAGATAAGAGGACATCGACGGACATACGTGGGAGCGCTTCCGGGGAGGATCATCCAGGATATTAGACGGAGCGGTACTCGAAACCCCGTTTTTATGCTGGACGAGGTCGATAAGGTCGGTCAGGATTTTCGTGGAGATCCGGCGGCCGCACTCCTCGAGGTGTTGGATCCAGAGCAGAACTCCTCATTCATCGATCATTACCTGGATGTCCCTTTTGACCTCTCGGGAGTCATGTTTGTCACAACAGCAAACGACATTTCGCCTATTCCTCCTGCTCTAAGGGACCGCATGGAAGTCATAAACATTCCTGGCTATACAGACAAGGAGAAAGAAAAAATCGCAAATACTTTTCTTATTCCTCACCAAATCAAGGAAAATGGTCTGGGTGAATACCCAATCGCCTTTGAACGTAAGGCGATACAAAGAATAATCCACGAGTATACGCGGGAGGCAGGTGTCAGAAACCTCGAGAGAGAGATTGCGGCAATCTGCCGGAAGGTCGCCAGAGAATTGACACAGGGAAAGGAGAAAAGACCTGCCATCGATGAAAAAACGGTGGAGGAGTTTCTTGGCCCCCAGCGAATATTTCGAGAAGTGAGGGAGGAAAAAGCCCGCGTAGGAGTTGCCACCGGACTTGCCTGGACGGAGAACGGTGGAGACATTATGTTCGTCGAAGTCTCAAGAATCAAGGGGGAGAAGGGATTGATCTTAACAGGATCCCTCGGCGATGTGATGAAGGAATCTGCTCAAGCTGCTCTCAGCTATATTCGAACGCATTCGAGGGAACACGGCATCTCTCAGAGTCTTTTCCTCAACCACGGCTTTCACGTCCATTTCCCGGCAGGTGCCGTACCCAAGGAAGGGCCTTCGGCGGGAGCGACAATTGCGGTAGCCATCCTCTCCCTATTGGCAGAGAAACCTGTCAGACACGATGTGGCCATAACCGGAGAGCTCACGTTAACGGGAAAGATTCTACCGGTAGGCGGGGTAAAAGAAAAGATTCATGCGGCTCTGAGAGCGGAGTTAAGAAAGGTCATCCTCCCAAAGAAAAACAAGGCCCATTTGGACGACATAACAAGCGATCTCTTAGAAAACGTTGAAATCGTCTTTGTCAACAACATCAACGAGGTCTTCAGGGAAGCCTTGATCGCGTGAATGACATAGGAAAAAACGTGCCTGATGGATCGATGGATTCCTCACGGATTAGAAGACCGAGGTTTGATTACCTAGCCATTTCCCTCCAATGAAATCATTCAAGTCTGGCTTCATCTCCATTCTCGGGAAACCGAATGTGGGTAAATCGACTCTTCTCAACCGTATCCTTGGCGAGAAGATTGCCATAATTTCCGACAGACCGCAAACAACCCGGAGTCGGATCCTAGGCATCACGAATCTCGAGAATGCTCAGCTTGTCTTCTATGACACACCAGGAATTCACAGGCCTCGGTCGAGGCTGCACGACTCCATGGTCCACAAAGCCATACAGACGGGCAAGGATGCGGATATAATCCTTCTCATGACAGAGGGGCAACGTCCTCAAATTGAGGCTGACAAAGCGATTCTCAAGAGCCTTAGACCCACCCCGGCCCCAATATTCTTGATCATCAACAAGATTGATCTGGTCAAGAAGGCCACCATCCTGTCCATCATCGACACCTATAGGGATCTCCACCCCTTTCAGGAGATTGTCCCCCTTTCGGCCCTTCAGGGAGACGGGGTCGATGTCCTTCTTGAGACGATTCAGAAGCATCTGCCCGAGGGTCCTCAGTACTTCCCGGAAGACATGACCACCGATCAATCCGAACGATTCCTGGCCGCGGAGATGATCAGGGAGAAGATTTTTCAACATACCCACCAGGAAATTCCCTATTCAGTCGGTGTGACAATAGAATCCTTCAAAGATGACCCGAAGAAAAAACTCCTATCTATCTCTGCCGTGATCTTTGTGGAGAAGAAATCCCAGAAGGCTATCCTCATAGGAAAGAGTGGCCGCATGCTGAAGAAAATAGGGTCACAAGCTCGCCGCGAAATGGAACTGTTTTTCCGCACCCACGTTTTTCTTCAGTTATGGGTGAAGGTCGTGAAAGATTGGATCGACAACCCAAAGCTTCTCGATGAAATGGGATATGGATGAGGTAATCTGCCCCGATGACGTCAGGACCACTATCGGTCGCATGTCATGTGGGATTTGTTGGGTACAGAGCCACGCCCCAAAGGGTGGTAATCTGGTGACATCCTAACCATTCGTAAGACCTTGAAAGAAGAAAACTCAGATCCGTCCATGGTTCTGACGTTAAGATTTCAGGTTTTAGGATTTGTTTCGAACCAGATCCCTGTCCGGACGCTTCCAGGGGGCTGCGGGTCTCAGATTCACTAGGAATTGATCAGGTAAATAGACTTGTTTTCCTGGCCGGTTGCCTCTCTGAATGACCCAGCCATCCAGTCCGGGGTATTCGGCCTTGACTCTCACCCAATCTGGTGATAATTGTAAACATTTGCGGGGACTAGGGATTTGTGAGTACCCCTTGCGTGGTGGACGGCCATGGAATCTCTTGGAGAGTATCTGAAAAGGGAACGGGAGTATCGCAGCATCTCATTAGAAGAAATATCCCTGAAAACAAAAATCCGGAAGAACATACTCAGGGGCCTTGAGGAAGACCGGCTTGGATCACTTTCCTCGCCTGTCTTTGTCAAGGGTTATCTGAAGGCCTATGCGGGATACGTAGGACTGGACGCTAATGAAGTGATTCTCCGATACGAAGCCTCCCTGAAGCCCCAAGAGGAACCCAGAGTTAAGAAGCCTGCGGAAGAAACCCCGAGACAATGGAGTCTTAGATACATCGTCCTTCCAGTCTCTATCCTTTTGCTCCTTGGAATCTTCCTCTATGTAGCCATCCAACAGCCCATGAGAATTGAGACGACCACGGGACCCCAGGAGGTCCGCGAACCTGAACCAGTACCGCCTTCAAAGGGCGAATCCAAAGACACGCCCCCGACGGAAAAAGTGGAAACCATCAGCCAGCCACCCTCCCCTGGCAAAGAGGCTCTCCTGACAGCTCCCCCGATTCATCCATCGCGACAGCCCGCAATGTCACCTCCAGAACCACCACGTGGAATTGAACTCGAAATCACGGCGCTGGAAGACACATGGATTCAGATTCAGATCGATCTCGCACCGTCGAGAGAAATATTCTTAAGACCTGGCGAGGTCTTTTCGAGGCGGGGTCAAAAGAACATTGAGATGAAGATCGGAAATGCAGGAGGGTTGAAGATTCTTCATAATGGCAAGGACTTGGGGAAGCTCGGAGAATCGGGAAAAGTGGTGTACCTCTCCCTTAGCCCTCAAGGAGCCAAGGTGCGAAGATCTGTCGGTCTCCTTCCGAACAGGCCCTAACAATTGACGAACCTGTCATCTCAAAACTCATCACGGTGCCACAGCGTATTCCGATAAATCACTCTTTTGCCTAACCAAACGATACGGACAGGGCAACACGCCCACGTCCCGTGGCACCTTCCCACTCAATGAAAAGGATTGGGCCCTTCCCACGCTGTGCCTCAATGGTAGTTTTAGTGGGGTTTTGCGGCCCCTCAGGGCTGGTCTAAACTCGCGGCCGGGATGGTTTGGCAACACTTCAGGTGAGGTCACGGGGGAGTGGGACCCATCTTCTTGATTTTGTTGAAGGACAACTGCCTTTTCTTGCCTGGTGGCTTCGGTATTCCAAAATGTTCATAGGCGTGGTCGCCTGCTTTTCGGCCGTTAGGGCTCCGGATCACGAATCCGATCTTCAACAGGTAGGGTTCCACCATATCCACCAGGGTGTCAGATTCCTCTTGGAGTGTCGCGGCGAGCGCCTCGATCCCTACCGGCCCTCCATGGTAGAAGCGGATTATTGCTTCGATAAATCGACGGTCCAAATCCGTCAGGCCAATTTCATCCACCCCCTCTAGTTCCATAGCCTGACTGGCTGTGGTCGGGTGGATGATCCCGTCACCCCTGACCTGGGCATAATCACGGGTTCGCTTGAGAAGTCTGTTGGCGATTCGAGGAGTCCCACGGCTTCGCTTTGCGATTTCGTCCCTTCCCTCATCATCGATCGACACGTTCAGTATTCGAGCAGAACGGGCGACCACACAGCTCAGTTCTTCTGGTGTGTAGAATTCCAATCTTCTGAAGATCCCAAACCGCTCCCTCAGTGGAGCTGAAAGGAGGCCTGATCGGGTCGTCGCTCCGACGAGGGTGAAGGGTTCCAGTCGATATCGATGGCTCCGGGCATGAGCACCTCTGTCAAAGACGAAATCTATGCAATAATCCTCCATCGCAGGGTAAAGGAATTCCTCCACCACCTTCGACAGTCGATGAATCTCATCGATAAACAGGACATCGCCCCGTTCCAAATGTGTCAGAATACTGATAAGGTCTCCGCCTCTCTCGATTGCAGGGCCAGAGGAGGTGACTATGTTGACAGCCATTTCCCTGGCGATTATATGAGCCAGCGTTGTCTTCCCTAAGCCAGGAGGAGAATGAAAAAGCACGTGATCGAGTGGATCGCCTCTCCCTCGCGCGGCTTCAATGGCGATTGTCAAAGACTCAATGACACGACCCTGACCGATATACTCATCCAGACTCTTGGGTCGGAGATCTAAGAACTCCTCGTCCCTCTCCTCAGATGGAGCAGCAGATTCCTTTTCCACCAGCGACTCCTCGCCCATACTGAGCCTATCCTTTTTCACCTCGGTAGACCTCTTCGAACAACTCCTCGGGAGTGGTTATTCCCGGGTTACGTTTGAGGGCCTCCACCACCATTCGGCGGGCCTCTGGGGCTCGATGTCCGAGATCTTTTATCAGAACATCTTCCACCTGGCTGCTAAGATCTTCAGTCTCCTGGATACTGGGACTCATGTCATCACGCATAAGGGCAAACTTACCCACTTTCCCATGGAGAGCAGCGATAATCTTCTCTGCAGTCCTCGGTCCCACCCCCCTCAGTCTTTGAATAGCTTCCGCATCTCGATCCTCAATGGCTCGAGCGATCTGGGCAATATTCACCATCAAGGCCTTCACAGCCGTGGTAGGGCCAATATCGCCAACGGTGATGAACCTTTCAAAGAATTCCTTTTCAGGCTCGGTGTTGAAGCCAACCAATATAGGCCTTGGTTGACGTTCGCTCTGCTGGTAGGATATGTGAAGATGGACGATTTGTCCATCCTCCCCTGCTTTCGTGCCGTTGAAACTCCGCCTGACTATCGGGGGAAGCAGAATCTCATAACCCACCCCATTGGCTAAGACGACAATACGGTCATCTTCCTTTTTCAGAAGTTTCCCTTCGATATAACGAATCACCTTTACACTCCAAGACGGCTCTGGCCAAATATCTCACCGGACCGTTTCTACCAGCGCAGCCATCCATTCCTGGAGAGTCCGACCAAGGCCAGGGCCATCGCATCAGAGGCGTGATTGGGTGCGATCTTACCATCTATACCGAGCACCCGCCGTATCGATTTCTCTATCCGATCCTTTGTGGCCCAGCCATCGCCCGTAAGGGCTTTTTTCATTTCCGTGGGTTTGATTTCCGCTACGGGAACGTTCTTCTGCCGGGCAGCAAGGCAGATAACGCCTCGAACCTCACCAAGCTGCACTGCGGTGCGGGGAAAACGATCAACCACAAACACGTCCTCCAGTACCATGAGGTCTGGTATCCATCTCTCCATGATCTCACCGACGGCATCGAAGAGTTTGCAAAGCCGATAGGGCACGGGATCCCGTGAATCTGTTCTGATGCCACCCCACTCACAGGCACGGCCTCCTTTCTCCTTTGTCTCGACAATGGCGAAACCAGTTGCCGCCAGGCCTGGATCAATTCCGATCGCTCGTCTAATGTGACGCTCTGCCACCCTGCCCTCTCGTTAACCTATTTCCGACTGTGTCTGTGCCTACAAACCGCTCAATTCCTCCATCACCTCGTCGGATATGTCAAAATTGGCATATACCTTTTGAACGTCATCAGAATCTTCAAGGGCTTCCATCAGCTTGAGCATCCGTTCCGCATCTCGTCCATCAAGTTTGACCGTATTTTGAGGATACATGGTTACTTCGGCAAAACTGTAGGACAGCTGGGCATCCTCCACGGCCTCCTTCACCTTCTCCAACGATTCAGAATCCGAGATGACCTCGAACTCTTTCTCAGTCTCCCGAATGTCGTCAGCACCAGCGTCCAGAACAACATTCATGAGCGTCTCTTCCTTTACCTCGTCCTTGTCAAAAACGACGATTCCCCTTTTGTCAAAAAGCCAGGAGACACACCCCGGTTCCCCAAGGTTTCCGCCGTACTTACTGAAGAGATGTCGGACTTCAGCAGTCGCCCGATTCTTGTTATCCGTCAAGGTCTCAACAAGGACGGCTGCGCCTCCAGGTCCGTATCCTTCATAAGAAACCTCCTCATATTTTGCCCCCTCGAGTTCACCGGTCCCTTTTTTTATCGCTCTCTCAATGTTCTCCTTGGGCATGTTCTCGGCCTTGGCCGCCAGAATGGCCTGTCTGAGTCTGGGGTTCCCTGAAGTATCTCCTCCACCCAAACGGGCAGAAATCATAATCTCCTTGATCAGCTTGGAGAATATCTTACCCCTCTTCGCATCGGCGGCCCCTTTTTTGTGCTTGATAGAACTCCATTTTGAATGACCTGACATGCCATGCCTCCTGGAAGACAACCCAAGTCTACTACTATATTTAGTGTTTTTCAAGCAGAAGTTTACAACATATAGACCCCCCGGCCTCTTCCGTCAATATCCGCTCTAGTGAGATTCCATAAACTCCTTGGGCCTAGACCCACCGCTTGAGCTCTATCGAGGGCGTAAAAACCTGCTTTCTGACAACCCCGCCGAATCAGTAGGCTTTCTGTTTCTGTGTCACAGTCACTTCAAGCCCCCGCTTTGCAAGTTCCTTGAAAAAC
The DNA here is from genome assembly GCA_964348095.1 of uncultured Thermodesulfobacteriota bacterium. Taxonomy (GTDB): domain Bacteria; phylum Desulfobacterota; class BSN033; order WVXP01; family WVXP01; genus WVXP01. The sequence continues at coordinate 42,999 of CAYGBK010000115.1, forward strand.
GCCTCTGGCTGAACCGCTCGTTCTGGACCCACGGCCCCTTTCGGCTCCACCCGAGCCGAGGCGAGCATTTTGGCCACTACGGCAATGGGAAACCCCACCGTAAAGGAGCCACACCGCATGCCCCATTTTTCGTAAGGATGTTGAATCGATTCGAGCCGGTACTCGATTTCCTGCCTTTCCTTCTTACCCTTCACATCGACCCGAAGCACCTTGTGATCGTCTGGCTTCGCATTGCTCTCCGGCAGTCCCCTCACAATGGGAAGGAGAATGTCTCTGGGAATCACTTTTACCTCGCCCACGGATATGGGGTCTTTCGAGCCAAACCCGAGGTCCACCAGAAATCGGAGTTTTTTCTCAAACTCTCGAGGCAGGGCGAGCTTGAAACTCACCTCCTTGACGCCCTTGTCTTTGAAAGAGACCGGAATCGTGGCTACCTCAGAGTGAAGCGTGGCAAAGGTGGTCTGCTTCCCGACCGGCTCGGGAAAATCGACTTCTTCTGGCCGAGAAAAAGGTTTCAGTTCAACCCAGTCCCCGTTCTCGAAGATGTATGGATTCATGACGAATTCATCGAGAAGTGTCTCCAAGGCATAGGGAATCCCGAGGGGGCTATTCGTTTTGGTGAAATTCACGATGCCGTCTCGAATCCTGACGTATTCCAGTGTATCCAGCCGGTCGTAGGCGTATCTCGCCATGACATTGACAATGCCTGGAGCGCTCCCCATGCCAAGTATTGCTGTGAGCCCGGCCCTCTTAAAATCATGATCGAGGAACATCTGTTTCCTCGACACGTGAAAGAGGCCACCCATATCGACATAATGGGCCCTTACCTCGAGGCAGGCGCTCATGACTTCCACGTTATGGTAGTACACGGTTCCATTAATGACCGCATCAGATCCCTTTATCACTTTCACCAGGTTTTCGTGATCCGTAACGTCCACTCTGGTCATGGAGATCTTCTTTGACTTGAGGGATTCTTTGAGTACCTCAAGGGCCTTGAGGTTTATGTCTGCAAGAGTCAAGTTTTCCACGTCTCTGGATTCCACCAGATCCAACACAGCGCTTCGGGCCATGGCGCCTGCGGCACCCAAAACAGTTATCCTCATTTAGCCAGAACCTCCTCCTGTTGACCTTTTCCATTGCCATCTTTCTGCAGTCCACAGAGAAGACTTCAATTCGCACAGAAACAGACCCACCAGCACAGCACTAAATCACATAACCGAGTCCCTCGGTATGGAGCAGAAGCATTCGATTGGGTTCTTATTTATTCGGGAAAAATAGCTCTAATGGATCGCTACTACCCCCTCCCTGCCGCCACTATCATGTTCCATCTGGGGTTTACTATGCCACTCGTATGTTGTCAAGCTAGATCGTTCAGATAGGTGGTGGCATGGATGAGTGGACATTAGATGAGTTCAGATGAAGACAAACGGAATTGGGAATGAAATCCTGACCTCGATTCTCTTGAGGCAAGAAGCCCACAATTAGAACCACAATTGTAAGATTCAGACTGAGGTACGCATGGCAAAGAGGGGAGCCTGTGTTCGGTGAGTTTTCTGAGAGCCTTTCAAAGCGACTTTTGGCAGTCCTATTGAATTTCAGATTGGTATTCTTCAAGTGGGAGAGACATGGCTGAGTTGTCCAGTACAGGCTTGGTCGCATCCGGCATAGCCCCGTACAAATAGCGAATCTCTGCTTCTCCGACCAATGGGCGCTCGAGAACAATCCTGATCGTTTGTGGGTCGTGGCGATAAAGCTCTGCGATAGGCACCGGGGTCCCGTTTGCCAGCACTTCCCACCCCGAAATTCCTGAAAGGGGTGTGACATCCGTCCCACCCCTATGTTTAATTCTTATGTCTAACGCGCGGTCGTTGATACGTCTCACCTCGGCCACCTCAGGTCCTCGGTAGTATTTCTCTTGCCCTAGGATGTAGAGAACCGTTTGGGCGACTCTCCGACCCATAGTCATATACGCCTGGGGTGTCAGGTGCTGCTTGCCGCGATTCTCAAGATCAAGGGTCGTTGCCGCCAGATAGGATTCGGCGAAGTTCTCGGCGACATACTTCTGGGCGTTACGAATCGCTTGATGCGGTTTGTCTCTGCCCCCAGGCCGTTTAATCATCATGACGACAAGAAAAGGCAAATGTGCACGATTCGAGCCGTTCTCCACATCCGCTCTGACCTGATTTGTGATAAAGCTCTCGAGGGAGGTCCTATATTCGTCCTCGGTTACCGTTCCTCGCGCGGCATCTGCTTCGCCCTGTATCCAGACAACAAATTCCACCGCCCCTTCTGCTTTAGATACCCCCGCAAGAAAGCGATTATAGATTGAACCCCGTGCCGTATCTTCCCAGTAGCCGGTTCCCCAATCTGCTTCTTCTCTCAATCCCGAGCCGTTTTTGGAATAATCCAGCAACCCAACCGGGATGTTGAGCCGTTCTATTATCATGTTCCCAAAAGCTATAGCTGCATTGCCTCTCCCGCCTAAATCTGCCCAGCCTTTAGCCGTATGCTTCCGAAGAAGAGAATGTGCCTTCAGGGCCGTACCTGTATAGAACCACTCCTTCATATTGGACTGGCCAAGGCAGGCAACCAGCATTCCCACGCCCCATTTATTGGACCCATTGCTTGCAACCCTGTGGTTCTTGCTGTCACGTACCTGTACGTTGTACCATCCGCCTTGAGGCACATCAGGAAGGGTCCCGAGAAAAATTCCATTTTGGGGCGAAACGTCAATCACAGTCCACGGAACGATCTCTTCAAGCGTCCCGTCCCGGACAACCCTCGCCTCTATCGTATTCAGCGGGCCGCTCCAGGTCCCGGACACGATAATGTCTGCGCTCCGACCTCGTCGCTGGAAAATGCGTCCTTCCTCAAAGTCGGTCACCGTGAGCGATGATTCATGTGAAGGCCGCCCTTCTGTCTCCCATGAATCGCCCCTGTCGGATTGGGCGGTGTTAACGACTCCCTCGCTAGAGACCGCTGGAACATCAACGTCAGTTTTCGACCCAGATAGGATTTCCTCTGATTCCGGGACCGAAAGGACATTTTCGACTTCTCGGGGCGTGACGGCGAAAGCGGACCTTTCCTGCCACGGTCTCTCGATGTCCGATCGGCTCAGAAATCCGAGTATCTCAGCCGAGCGCAGGAGGAATCGGCCGGCCCTATCACCTGGATGAATGTGCAGAGATAGTGATTCTTGAAAAGGAAGCGGCAGATAGACTTCCGTGAGTCCCGGCTTGAGAGATTTTGTGACGACGTGAGGGAGGCCGTTCGTGTAACTTAATTTCATGAGGTCCGGTTGTGATGCTTCAACGGATAGCTTCAGCACCCTGAAGATTTTACGATCAGAACCGGGCAAGGATGGGATTTCAAACACGGACCGGACACCCAATGATTTTATTTCCAACCCCTCTGTCTTAGGGTCCAATGAAATGTGAGAACCCGGGACCACCTTCTGCAGATCGAGCGAGCGTCTTTCGGGGATATGGGCTTCGGCTTCGAATACCGAGAAGATTCTGTCGAGTTCGATCTCTGTCAAGCCTATCTCAGATTCGGCTTCCTCAATCATTAGGAAATCGTAGGCCGGCAGGTTTTCTCTGTGCTTTGTTGACGGTATCTGGTCAGCCCGGATTACATCGAGCTGTCTAAACATATGAACCACGTAAGGGAGGAGATTCTTCATGAAAGCATCGCCGTAGACAATTCCAAGCGGAAGGTCCTGTCGATCAGAACCGACGAAGTGCTCGACAGGCTCAGCCTCATCAGGGGGAGATAACCCCATCAGTTGCCCTTTGAGATCTCCAGTGCCGGCAATACTGATCAAATTGTAATCCGGCGGAGGTTCCTCTAAACTGTCCTGAAACATCTGCCGGCGGATACGGTCGGCGGCCACCAGCGCACCCAACCAATTCCAATACGTGCTCGTCTTATCGTACAGCAGGACATCGCCTTTTTTCTCCTCCTTCAACTCTTGGTCAAGTCTCACGAAACTCCGTAGTGGTTGGGCAGCAATGTTTTCGAGGAACAGATCGTACCGGCTGCGATCACACAAATCACTTTGGGGCACAAAACCAACGAACTCGGGATAAATGGTAGATTTGTTCGGAGCGACAATGTAAAAGAACCGGCGCCCTGAGGCCTGAGTAATTTTCTCAATAGCGTGAAGCTCTAAAATCAACCGCCCGACATCCATCTGGTCGTCACAGGCTTCTTTTCTGTAATCCTGAATCGACGTGCGACTATAGAGCCATCCATTCCTCCCGATGTGGATATCCGGTGAATCCGTTGTACGGAACACGTAATAGTCCAGCCAGTTCTTGGCTAAAGTCAGCGGGCTTCGCAGGTTAAAGCTGTCATTGAAATATTGATCGAATGCCAGGTAGTACGCTTTCTTGAGAAGAGCTCGACCGTAAACCTGGGGAGGCTCTAGTCCGCGGCGATCTATATTCATGCCGAAATCCAAGCCGAGAACCCAAGCCACAGCCGGGACGATCAAAAGGGCGACAAATGTCAGCGAAAAGATCTTTCTCATACGACGCTAGAACCGGTAGTAAATAAATGGGCTGCTCGAGCCCCCCACAATAAGGGCTGTACAGTAAATGAGTACCAGCACGATCATTATAGCGCCCACCAGTACCGGGATGGGGTCTTTTCTGTTGATGAGACTGTTTACCCCCGAAAACGCACTGGGCAGGAAGAACACCGTCACGGCTGTCATCACAAAGAGGACATTTTGGTAGTTCAATGCCCGGCTCAATTCATAGGAAAGGGGCTGATTGGAAACCGTAAACATGACCCTCAGAAATCCAATTGCATAGGAGATGCCTTCGGAGCGGAAAAACACCCAACCGACTGAGACGATCAACAGCGTTATCACTCGGCGCACAAAACGGTACTTCTCCGGGGGGATGTCACGAATGCCGGTGAGGCGTTCCAAAATCATGAACACACCGTGGTAAAACCCCCAAAGAACAAATGTCCAGTTTGCTCCATGCCACAGTCCAGACAGGACGGAAACGACCGCCACGTTAAGGTACGTTCTCGTCGTCCCTCGCCGGTTGCCGCCTAGCGGAATATAGAGGTAGTCCTTAAACCAACGACTCAGGGTTATGTGCCACCGCTGCCAGAAATCCGTGATACTGATTGCAGAATAGGGGCGCCTAAAGTTCTCTGGAAATTCAAAACCAAACAGCATGCCCAGGCCTATCGCCATGTCAGAGTATGCGGAGAAGTCGAAATAGATCTGGAGAGTGTAGACAATCGACCCAAGCCAAGCAATTTTCGTATCAAGCGCCTCGATGTCGAGGCCAAAAATGAGGTCAGCGATCTCGCCGCAGGCGTTGGCGATCATTACTTTTTTTGCCAACCCCCAACAGAAGCGCACGACACCTTTGTAGAAGAAATCCCACGATTCCATACGTTCCTTAAGTTGACTGCCCACATCGCTGTACCGGACGATCGGTCCCGCGATTAACTTTGGAAACATGGCGATGTAAAGGGCGAAATCGCTGAAGTTTCCGAGGGCGCGGCTTTTTCCACGGTAGACGTCGATGATATAGCTGACTTTTTGGAAGGTGAAAAACGAAATCCCTATTGGCAGAATCACTTCCTTCCATGCTAGGGGAGAAAATCTGAATGCAACAAGAACACCATTCAACTCTCCGACGAAAAAATTAGCGTATTTGAAATAGACCAGAAGCCCGATGTTAAGAAGCAGGGAGAGGCCTAACCACAGGCGTTTGTGCTGGATATTCCGATCGACCAGAAGGCCGAGCACATAGTCCGCCGCCGTGGATAGGAAAAGGACCAGGAGAAAACCTGCTGCACCGTAAAGATAGAAGAGGTAGCTGAAAAAAAGAAGGATTGTGTTACGCAGCCCTTTTTGTAGCAGCAACTGCCGCGAATAATAGCAAATAATCACGACAGGAAGAAAGACGAAGAGAAAGAAGGTACTTGAGAAAACCATAGAGAAACAATGCCAAATCTCTAGGAATAGTGTAAGAATCTGTTCCGAGACCATCTGGCCGTTTCCTGGCCAGATGATCCGAGTAATACCCTCTTAGTTAGGCAAGAAAAATAGGGCAGACTTGCAAAAGGGAAGCAAAAAACTAGCCAAGCGTACGTCCTTCACGCATTTGTCAGCGGTGTCTTGATCGGTCTATCGGTCTTATCGTGCACCAATCGTCTTTCCATGTCACAAACATGAATTCCCTTATGAAGAGATTCACCCGTGAAGGGCTTCATAGTAGATACGGGGGGCTCGAAAGGGCTGAATGGATGTCCGACCACTTCAAGGAATGGCTGCCAAGACCACCGTGATATTATCCTCGCCGCCCGCAACTTTGGCCATCTCAATCAGCTTTTCCACCTTCCGGTGAAGATCGATATCGGACCGCAGGATGTCTCGGATCTCCTCATCCTGAACCATATCGGTTAAGCCGTCTGAACAGAGGAGGAACAAATCCCCTGAAACAGTTTTCCCTCGAAGCACATCAAGGGCAAGCTCCTCTTTCAGGCCGACGGCACGGAGGATGACATTGCGCAGTGGATGGTGCTTTAGATTTTCCGAGGAGATCAGGCCCTGGCCGACCTGCTGTTGGACGAGAGTGTGATCTTCTGTCAGCTGCTCCAGCTGTCCCCTCGTGAAGCGGTATGTCCGGCTGTCCCCTATATGACCGAGAACAAAGCCCTCATCACAAAACGCCAAGAGCTCGGCCGTACAGCCCATTCCTTCGTGACTCGGATTCTGGACTACATGCTCCAGGATCTTTTCATTTGCGGAGCTAAAGGCTTTCTGAACCCGATATCGAATTGCCTCCTCGGACCGATCGGTATTCCTTGAGAAAACTTCCAAAGTTGTTTCAGCAAAAATTTTGCTGGCGATTTCACCCGCCGCAGCACCGCCGATGCCGTCGGCTGCAAGACAGAAATCTAGCTCATGGCTTATGACGAATGCATCCTCATTATTTTGACGTTTAAGACCGACATCCGTCTTGCCGGAAAAAATCTTCTGGGTCATGTCGACCCCCTCAGGTTAGGGTCTACTTTGTATTTGAGGATTTGCCGGTCTCCTTGAAACTCTTCTTCATGAAATCTGCAAGGTCCGAAGCGTCCAACGTTATTTTAAGTTCCCTTCTAAATGCCGCCAGATCAGCATATAGAGCTGAAGCGTCGTGGTATCTTAAATCTCTTCTCTTCTCTAAACATTTCATGACAATGCGGTTCAGTCCTTCCGGAATCTGGGGCATCGCATTCGCTAACGGATCAATTTCCATTTTTGGAATCGCCCGAATTGCTTCGATATCGCTACTAAACCGATATACTCTCTTCCCAGTGAGTGCTTCATAAAAGACCAGCCCCAAGGCATAAATATCAGCTCTATGATCGACTGTTTCCCCCAGTGCCTGTTCTGGAGACAAATAGGCCAGCTTACCCTTAATCACACCCGCTTGGGTTAGACTCGGTTCAGACCGCGCCTTGGAAATTCCAAAATCACTTATCTTCACTTCACCCTGATAAGAGATTAGCAAGTTCTGTGGGCTAATGTCTCGATGGACAATATTGAAGGGTTCTCCGGTGTTGTCATCCCGCTTCTTATGAGAGTAATCCAAGCCCTTGCAGATCTCCGAAATAATGAAGACGGCATGGTCCACAAGCAGACCTTGATCGTGAGCTGAGATGATTTCTCCCAAATTCTTGCCATCGATATATTCCATTGCAATAAAATAGGCGTTTTCAATTTTTCCGTAATCGAAGATCTGGACAATATTCGGGTGCTGCAACAAGGCTGCCAACCGGGCCTCCCGGGTGAACATCTTGATGAAATCCGGATTCTCCACAAGGTGAGGTAGTATCCGCTTAACAGCCACTTTTCGTCGAAAACCATCCTGACGAACATAATCTGCCAGAAACAGTTCGGCCATTCCTCCCCGCGCCACCTTGCGACGCAAAAAATAAGGGCCGATCCGCTTCGTGCTCTCGATATCCTGTCTAACCTTCAAAGACCTGGCCGTCGCAACGCGATTCAACCAAAATAGAACGACGGCCAGCAGGATAGTCGCCAGGATTGCCCCCGATAAGTATATGAACCTCAACCGATCTAAGGTTCGACTGAGATGCGTAGCGGATAGAGCGATGTATACCTTTCCGATCTCCACACCTGAAAAAGTTATGTTTCTAGAAAAGCCGACAACCTCTGTTTTGTCAGGCGAGAGTCCCGCTGTTATCCTGATTTCGTCAATCGTATCGATCGGTCTCTGATTCTGCAATGACTCAAACTTGCGGTTTATCATCTCGCTGTCGGTGTGAGTGAGTATAGTATCTTCATGATCGGTTATCGCAGCAAAGTTCAGATCTTCCATTTCCTGGAATTCTTTGACTGCCACATTGAGAGCCAAGACATCTTTTTCTAACACAAAAGGGCCGCTTTTCGTCGCAAGACTCTGGGCAGCCGACAATCCTTGCTGATAGAATGCATCGTTCGTGCGCGTCGCCTCGAATTGATAGACAAAATAGCCGGCAACGATGGCAACGAACCAGACCACCAGAGAAACAACCAATTGTTTTCGGCTATACACGATGAGTCTTAATTTCGATATACCCTGCATGATTTTCGTGAATTTAATGAAGGTGCTCATCGAGAATTCCTTTACTTTGACTAACGTCATGGTACCGATTTCGCCGACAGACATGGAACACCTCCTTACCCTCCAGGTTTATGTGGCCAGTTTCCTTATGATCTCGGTGCACCGGAATACGACCTGGCGTTTAATCCATGAGAGATCTTCCCTCTTGGCGAGTTCAGACAACTTAATACCCTTCGAGCCTGAAGGTTCCCCACGACCCGACTCATACTTTGAGGCCTCGATTATCAGAAGCCTATCGAGGTCTCGACGATTGAATACCCTGTAGGACAGCGCTTTCTGCATTCCACACAATGGGCAGGTGACGCGAGATTTCTCCGAGATTGAAGCCACCACGGAACTCGCTCGATTGAAATCTTGGAACTTTCCAACTATAGATCTGACACTTTGGAAATTTACGAAGATAATTACAGACAATAAAATCAGGGCGCTTGAGACAGCTACGATTATGAATTTTTTTCTTATTTTAAAGGCCTCGGTGGCTGATAGACCAACAAGAATTCCTCCGATTTTCGTTCCGCCATAGGTTACTTCTGATGCGAAGTTGAGAATTTTCGAATAGGTGGCGAATTCACCTTCCCAAATCGCCACCTTCTCAATCGGACGCGCCGCTCCTGTCATCTCGGTTAAGAGATGCTCAGCACCTGTGAAAGCCACAACTTGATTTTCATGATCAACGACCGATGTATAAATGACGCCCGACCTCTTGGCGGCATCGAACAGCACCCTCTGAATTGTCTGAACATCTTTTTCTAAGAGCGGCAGGCTGACAAGTTTAGAAGACTCAAGCGTGATTTGGATTCCTGATTCTCTAATCCTGCCTTTTATCCGATCAATCTGGATAGTGATGATTGAGTAAGTGACGAGCATTGCTATCAGCCAGAGGACCAGGGTAAGGATCGATGGGTGGGTGTTTAGACCTGTCCCCTTTCGCTGGCTAGAATCCATGTAGAATTTCCCTCCTGAAGTTTATGGGATCACGGTCCATTTGTTTTCGCCGGTTGCACGGGTACGGGTGGATCTATCTGGAAAAGTCCGGCAGGAGTTTTGGATTACCCATGAATAGATTATTATGGTAAGAACGCAATGTCAAGGAAATTAACTACTTGAATTTTTTACCATTTGTCTATTACAGTGCACGCAACCATCAGGTTAACGGATGAGAGTGGTGCATGTTACCGATTCCGCTAATGTTCCTCAGGAACAACAGGATCTCCTTGGAAAACTGGGGAAACGCCTCCTTCAAAACTGCTTGAAAAAGGGGAGATTCTGTGGTAAAAAGAAAACGCCAATATGTATCCGTCATGAATCAAGCGATACGCTCGAACGCGTGCTGGTCAACAGGTTCTGATATTGCGACCCATCATATGTCTCGGAGAATTAACGTGCGTCGTCACCGTATTGGCCAAAGTCGCGTAAAGTGCATTTCCACGATCTCGAAATCTCTATTATTCCAAATACTCATAGCTACCATTACGGTGGTCTTTTACTCCTGTGCACCACGTCGTGCGGTCATCCAGACTCCAGAGAAAGGTCTTTTTCGCTCCGAAGACTACATTGTCTATAGGCTGCAGAAGAATGAAACACCTCCTGAATTGGCTGAAAGGTTTCTGGGGGGAAGGGAAAAGGCATGGATGATTGAGGAAGCCAATGGAGGAGGTCACTTCAGTAAGGGAAATGCCGTTGTTATTCCTTTGAAAGAGAAAAACAAGGGAGGACTGAGCGCTGAGGGGTTTCAGACCGTACCGATACTCACCTATCATCGGTTTGCCGAAGATTGCGATTCTCCTCTGTGTGCACCCACACGGGTCTTTGAGCTTCAGATGAGGTATCTGAAGGAAAACGGGTATCACGTCGTTACCCCTGGAGAACTCCTCGCTTTTCTGGAGTATCGTCACGGACTTCCGAGAAGATCCGTGTTGATCACCATGGATGATGGGTATCGTTCTGTCTATGCCATTGCCTATCCGATCCTCAAGAAATACGGATTCACAGCGACGCTATTCATCTATACGAGTTTTGTCGGTGTTTCCAGAATGGCCATCACTTGGGACCAGCTCAGAGAGATGAAAGCGAACGGCTTCGCAATCGGTTCGCACACCATACTTCACAGCGATCTCACCACGCCAAAGGAGGGGGAAACCGAGCTTGAATTTATTGCCAGGGTTGAAGAAGAGATCCAGGGTTCCAAGAAGATCATAGATCAGAAACTGGGGCAGGATACCTATATCCTGGCTTATCCGTTCGGCTATTACGATCAAAGATCAATCAATATTGCCCGACAGGCGGGATACAAGATCGCCATGTCTGTCAGAAGAGGGGGTAATCCCTTTTTTGCAAACCCCATGTCTTTGAGAAGGGATCAGATCTTGAAAAGAGACCTGCAAACCTTCCTCTCTAGACTTAAAACTATTAATCATCTTTCACTAAAGTGAGAAAGCCATGAAAAACAAAACAGGAATCATCGGTGTTGTCCTTTTGGTGGCCCTGGTCGTTGGGTGCGCGAAACCCGCCACCAAACGTCCGGCAGATCTGGCCAAGCAATATATGGCACAAGCACAGAAGTACGAAGCAGAAGGCGATCTCGTTGCCGCCTTGGAGCAATACAGACTTGCACTCACGGTGAATCCCGAAGACCAATTGGCCAAGGGAAAAAGTACAAAGATCGGGGAAGAAGTCCGCAGATTGGCTGAGGAGCACTATCAGGCCGGTCTAACATTCCATCGAAAGGGTCAATACGGGCCAGCACGCAAGGAGTTTCTGACTGCCCTGAGATATAACCCAGAAAACGCGGAAGCAAAAGACATGCTGACAGCTGCCAGCAAAGAGATAGAGCAAGTCAAAAGGTACATAGTTCATACCATTCGGCCGGATGAGAGTCTCTCAACATTGGCCGGACGTTACTATGGAGATTATCGGAAGTTTCATCTTATTGCGCAGTACAACGAACTGGAGGATGCCACAAAGGTTAGGGCCGGCCAGGAGATCAAGATCCCTGTCATCGAAGGAATGCCGATTATGGCAGATCCAGCAGTGATTCGGACTGATACTGGCGAACCCCTTGAGTCGATGCCTGGCGAAATCGTGACTGTCAAAAGTTACGTCACTCACACCGTTCAGCCGGGAGAGAGTCTTTCAAAACTGGCACAAATGTATTACGGCGATTACAAAAAGTTCGACCTCATTGCCGAATTTAATAGCCTAGAAGACGCAACCGGTGTAAAGGTAGGACAGGAGATTAAGATCCCTGAAGTCGAAGGAGTCCCATTTTGGGCGGAGGGAAAGGCTAAAGTGACGAAAGAGGCCAAGATACCGGAAAGTCTCACGGTAATTGAAGAAATCCCTGAGAAAGAAACAAAGGAAGAAGGCCTCATCGAGGAGCAAATAACGATAAAAGATCAGATAGCTCAATACCGGGAGCTTGGTATTGAACTTTTCAAAAACAAGGAATACGCTGGGGCGATCGCCGAATTTCACAAAGTTTTGAACGTACGGCAGGAGGATTCTGTCACACGCGAATACCTGGCAAAGTCTCATTTTGAACAGGGATTGGTTTTATTTACCAAAGAGGATTATCTGGCTGCCAGAGATGAATTCGAAGTGACGCTGCAATATGATAAGGATTGTGATAAGTGCACAGAAAATATCCAAAAATGCGAGAAGATGTATAAGGACGTTCACTACAATAAAGGGCTATCATACTTTCGAGATGAAGATTTAACGGATGCCATTCGAGAATGGGAACTGGTCTACGCATTAGACCCAAGCTACAAAGATGTAGACAAGAATCTCACAAAGGCGAGAACCCTCTTAGAACGTCTGGAAAGCATAAAACGAAGCAAAACTAAGGGCAGCCAAGAGTAACGGATTTCACCTCTCTCTTTTCTAACCGCCTCACTTCACTTAGGCCCAGTGAAATATGACAGATAAGCCTGCTATTGTCGTCCAGCTTGTGCATATCGAAGGCCCTCTGAAAGGTGAGATTCAGGAATTTCTGGAGTCGGAGATATCCATCGGCCGTCATTCCTCCTGCCATGTTCAGTTCCCAAAGGACCTCGCCATCATCTCTCGCAAACATGCCCGCATTATCAGAGAGGGCAATCGGTTCAAATTAACCGACCAGAGCACAAACGGCACCTTCCTAAACGGAAAGCGAGTGACTGAGGCCTATCTCAAATCCGGGGATGTACTGATCTTTGCGGAAGGCGGGCCCAAGGCAAGCTTTCTGGCCCGGATCGAAGAGGGCGTGCAAGCGTTTGAAAAAGTCACCCAACCGAGTGCTCCAGGGAAACCGGAAATGGAACCGGCGAAGAAAATACCACCAACTGCCCCCGCACCCGAACCGGGCGCTGAACCCGTAGCCTCGATAGAAAAAGTCCAAGTTCCCCTCGTCATTCAGTATGGCCCCACACTTCGCTCATTTAAGGAAGTCCCGGTGACGATCGGAAAAAACCCGAGCTGCGATTTCAACCTGGACCATCCGGAAATCCTTGACCGGCACGCCCAGGTTTTTTTTGATCAGAATCAATACTGGGTGAAGGATCTGACCGGCCGGAGCTTGATTTCCATCAATGGTCGACCCGTTGGCATTCAGGCACCGTTAGATCCCGATAGCCTGCTGTCACTCGGCCCCGAGGGGCCAACATTTCGGTTCTTGGGCGGGGGTCGTCTCGCAGAACATGAAGAACCTGCGCCAGAAGGCTGACCCGTTCGATTTCCATGTGCCCTCCGTAAAAGGTTTCCAGGTTAGTGATGTCTTCATTGCTCATCGACTCATCATGTATTTGCTTAACAAACTAGCTGGGGTTGAACTATGCTTACCCCGTCAGCCGAATTGACCGTTTGAGGGGCTTTGCAAATATCTCGAATTCCGGAGTGCTCATGAAAGTTCCTTTTGTTCCTCTCAAGATTCTGGCGTTGGCGCCCTTTCTCGGCCCGGATTGCCCTGTCTGGAGGAAAAGGCCTCTGGGCGTCGACCCCGCAAATGTGGATCAGGTGATCGAAGAGATCGGGCCGACCTGTACCGTGCCCATACCGGGTGATCTGTATCCGGAGGGAAATCTTGAAATTACATTGAGAAGATTGCAAGACTTCCACGCCGACAGCCTGGTTCAGAACAATCCCGTTTTAAGAAACCTCTGGGAAGCGAAAACGTGGATGGGCGAGGCCCGGAGAAAAAATCTCTCTCCCCACGAAATCAATGCCCGCCTTGCGCAATGGCCGAATCTCCCCCCGATCAGGG
>CAYGBK010000116.1:0-71386 GCA_964348095.1 uncultured Thermodesulfobacteriota bacterium
ATCCTCATCCTTCCCTGGCACTGTGGACAGGTAAGGGGTCGACCTTCCCCGATTGAGTCGGGGACGGGCTTTGGATTGGTAGGTGATTTTGGGCTCTTCGGGAATGTCAGTCATACTTTAGGGAGCCGGATGCGCCGTATCGGCATTGTTGCCATGGCTCGAAGACTCTTTATTGACCTTTGGCTCTACCTGGAGGACGGGGTGATTCCAGAGGAGGCGCACCTCAAACCGATAACATAATGGGGACAAAGGTCCTGAGTCATCGAGGGCAAGATATCGAAGGGCAGAGAGACCGCAGGGTCGGTAAAGGCGCTCGTCAGTCTACTGGGTCCCAGAAGCGGTACCGCGGATATAGATGGGGCGCGTCCATAGAGGAGTTCGACAAAGCGCAACCCAAGCGCATTCAGTATTAGGTGCCTGGCTTAACGATGTCAGCACGGATAGAAGTTGGCAGGGGACTATCAGGCCTGCTCGTTAAACGAACCGCCCAACCCACACGGATTAGAAATCAATGATGAACTGAGGCATCACGAGCCAAAACAACCCCATCGAAACAACCAGCGGCCACGGAGGAGAGACGCTACGACCAAATCAACTGATCAAACTCCTTGACAGGAGTGACCCTCATAGAAGTAGACTGGTTTGGGATTCATCTTACCCCTTGACACTGTCTGTACATAGTAGATGCATCTTATCGGCGACTCCCCTTTCAGCGAAAAATCGGCGCGGGGCTCAAATTAGCGGAGTTTGAAAGAAAGCGACATGAAAAACAGATTCGACATGTGGGATTGACCGAATCTATCCACATGATTGCTCGTGGCCTCGGCTGGGATTTGGACAAAACAGTTGATGAGATTCTACCGGTTGTGGCTGAAACGCCCGTGGAAACTCCTTCCATTAAAGTCCAATCTGGGGATGTGAGAGGAATGCGTCAGGTTGGACGGGGGCTTCAGAATGACAAAGAGGTTATAACCTTGGAAATGGTCATGTCCTTAGGACAAGAGAATCCGAAAGATGTCATTCACATAGAGGGAACACCTGATGTGAAACTGGTTTTCGAGGGGGGAATCCACGGCGACATCGCGACAGCCTCGGTAGTTGTAAACGCGATTCCTCGGTTGCTGGAGCTTCCTGCTGGTTTGAAGACGATGCTAGACATCCCACCAGTCCATTGCTACAAAGGCACACTGAATAGCATCAGAAGAGGATAGAACAATGGATTTTAGGCAAGCGTACGTAGAGAATCATTCACTCTCAAAGGAGCTATACCACAGGGCTATCGAGATATTTCCTTCGGGTGTCACCCATGACGGCAGATTTCTCCAACCTTTCCCCATCTATGTGAACCGCGCCTCAGGCGCAAAAAAATGGGACGTAGACGGCCATGAGTATATCGATTATTGGATGGGACATGGATCTCTGATTCTCGGCCATCAGCATCCCCATGTCGTCCAAGCCGTACACGGGCAGGTGGATCGTGGCGCCCATTATGGGGCGTGTCACGAACTGGAGGTCGAATGGGGAGAAAAGATTGTAGAATTGGTCCCGTCCGCCGAAAGGGTTCGATTCACAGCCTCGGGTACAGAGGCGACTTTAATGGCTTTAAGGCTCGCTCGATCTTATACCGGAAAGGAAAGAATCATCCGTCTGGCAGGCCACTATCATGGATGGCACGATTCTGTCTCCATCGGCATCGTGCCGCCCTTCGACCTTCCCCATTCGAGCGGCATCCCTGAGGATTTACTGAGACTCACCCTGGTATTGCCGCCCGACGATCTGGACAGAGTAGAGGACGAGTTGAAGAAGGATCACCATGTGGCCGGTGTGATTCTTGAGCCATCAGGCGGGTTTTCGGGGGCCTTCCCTCTTAATCGTGAGTATCTCGAGGGCTTGAGGAAACTCACTCAGACCTTTGACATCGTTCTTATTTTTGATGAAGTCATCACTGGATTTCGATATGCACCCGGGGGAGCGCAGGAATACTATGGGGTAACTCCTGACCTTTCTTGCTTTGCCAAGATCGTTACGGGAGGATTTCCGGGAGGAGCCGTTGCTGGAAGGAAAGAAATCATGGAGTATCTCGAATTCAAGGCCGACCCGGAATGGAACCGGAAGAAAAAAATCCTTCACGCCGGAACATTTAATGCCAACCCAATTTCTGCAGCTGCTGGGATTGAGACGCTAAGAATCATATCTCAAGGAGAGGTAATTCCTCGAGCCAATGAGAACGCTCAGAAAATCCGCGATACCCTGAACGATGTGATCGACCACCATGGTGTAAAATGGTGCGCCCATGGAGAACACTCGATCGTCCACATTCTGATGAACCATCGGTGTCCAAAAGGGGCGGCCTGTGACCGAAGGCACTGCATTTACGATTACAATCTGCTTTATCAAAAGGACCCTGTCCTTTTGACCGATTTCCGAACCGCTATGCTGAACTATGGGATTGATTCCGTCGGGGATCACTGGTGGATTTCCTCCCTACACTCGGGCGAGGTCGTGGAAAGGACAGGTGACGCCTTTGACCGAACGATCAAGATACTTAAGAAAAGCATTCCAGATCGTTTCTGACCGTTCTTCTATGTGAGGACTGAGGCGTTCCTTATGTCTCGACCGAGAAAACAGATTCTGGTCATCCATGTTGTGCTTTTTCACATGTTCGGGTTTATGCTATCATTTCAATTGTGACGGCCTGGGCAAATGTCCATGAGAAGCAGCCGAAAAGAGAACAAGAACTATTCTCTGGAGTTTCAGGGTGGGAAGACGATCGTCTAGTCGCCATGGGTTTATCGTTGTGAAAGGTGAGAAGGTGGAATTTAGGATTCCCCAGGCGTGGAGGATCATCTGCCAGTCGGCACCACCCAAAGGATCATCATCGGCGTCTTCAACAGAGAGTTTGGTGCGAAGCGCTCTGGACAGTCCTGTCGGGTCCAAGAGAATCAAGGATCTTGTCAACCCTGACTCACAGTTGGCTATTCTCGTAGACGACGACACCCGCCCAACCCCTGTAAGAGAAGTTTTACCGCCCCTGCTGGAGGCCCTGGACGATTGCCATGTGTCGAGAGAAAAGATCGATATCGTCATTGCTGTCGGTACCCATCCACCCATGAGTGGGGAAAAGCTTGAGCGGCGGATTGGAGAATGGGTCCTCAAGAATTACCGAGTTTCGAATCACGACAGTTGGGCATCTGATCTAGTCTCTATCGGCACCCTGAAAGGTATTGAGATACACATCAATCCCATCGTTGCCAAAGCAGACTTCACGATTGGGATTGGTGCCAACATTCCTCATCCCTTTGCCGGATTTGGCGGCGGACCGAAGATCGCCATTCCCGGCATCTGCGGCTATGATACTATTCGAAAACACCACACCAGTACCTTGATGGAACCGGGTTCCTACCTCGGCAGGGTGGACGGGAATCCATTCTATGATTTTATCTGTCGAGCATGCGAGATGTTGGGTTTGAATTATGTGATCGATTGCCTAGTTGACTCCGATGGTCGAGCTGTGAGAGTTTTCTCAGGCCATCCACTCAAGGCTCACGATGCAGGGATTCGAGCGTGCCGAAAAATCTATGGTCTGGAACTCGACGAGCAAGCCGATGTGACCATTGCCTCCGCATACCCACACGAGGAGGGGCCCCAGATCATCAAACCCATCCTTCCAGCGGTCATGACGACCAAAAAAGGAGGAACGCTGATTCTCGTTGCAAATTGTGAGAACGGTTTGGCAGAGCCTTTTTTGAAAATGTTCGATCTCGTTCGGACTCAGAATCCTGGAAATCCTATGAGGACAGTCATCGATCACATGAGGGCACGGAAGGCTTTCGTTCCAAATAGTCCAATGGACTTCAACTGCGCGATTCAGGTGAATTTTGCCTGTCTGAAGGAGATTGAAGTCGTTCTGGTTTCCGAACGTGTGACCGAGGCACAGGCTTCAAGGATTGGATTCAAACACGCAAAGGACCTGGAAACCGCCATGAATCTGGCCTCGGCTTCACAGGAGAAAGCAAAAGTCAACGTCTTCGCCGCCGGCGGTATCGTCCTGCCCTTGGTTTCAAGGGAGATGAATCTCTTTACGTCCTAGGCGGCGGGTCGTCAAGAATTCGTTTGCAGACGGCGGAAATAAATTCCGGCGTCGTTCCGCAACATCCTCCCACCGCATTGACCCCTATTCGCACGATCGCCTCCATATCCTCGGCAAAATCTTCAGAGTCCTGTTCGTAGATGGTCTTCCCATCTTTCAGCTGAGGATTTCCGGCATTGGGCTGGACAATGACTGGGAGGGTCGTGCTGTCTCTAAGGATCCGCGCGAGAGGGATCATCCCTTTGCTCCCGATAGTGCAATTCGCCCCGACCACATCAGCCCCCTCGTCCTCTAAGGTTTTTGAACAAACCTCAGGTGTTTCTCCCATGAGGGTGAAATATCCTCGGTCCTTCTTTTCATATGTCATGGAAACAAACACCGGGCACTGGCTAACCGTTCGAACTCCTTTTAGCGCGGCCACGGCCTCTTGGAGGCTGAACATGGTCTCAATAAGAATTAGATCCACCTTTTCTGAGTCTAAGGCCTCGGCCTGCTCGGCGAAAATCCCCTCCATCTCGTGCGCAGTGAGGTTACCATCGGGCGCAATCAATTCCCCAGATGGGCCGATATCCCCGGCCACGAATCTGTCTCCTGGGTTCACCCCCTTGGCGAGTTTGGCCGCAAGGGTATTGAACTGGAAGACCTCCCGTTCCAGATTCTTTTTCTTAAGCTTCGACCGATTTGCCCCGAAGGTGTTTGTCAATGCCACATCGCAGCCCGCTTCAAAATAGCGCCGGTGTATCGCCTTGACCATGTCGGGTTTATCGAGATTCCATCTTTCTGATATTTCTCCGCCTGACAGACCCTCGGCGATCAGCATGGTCCCCATAGCGCCATCGAAAAGGACTGTCCTTTCCCTGACGAGGCAAATAAGGTCTTTTGACTTTTCCCTTTCCATCACTTCTCCCATCCTTTCGGACTAAATTCCAAGGGTTCTCAGGCCTCGGGCTTCATTGGTTTTTCATCCCGGACAACTAAAAACTCAAGCATCGCGAAGGGTGCTCGCGGGTTGTCTATCTCCCCAAAATCGAAGAAAGCCTCCTGATAAGACGGCAACAGAATCGAGAAAGCACCACCTGGGCACAGGGGTAACAGGCAAAAGACAAAGATAACGTTAAAAAGGCACAAGGAAAAAAGGGGAAAAGGCTACAGGAAAAGGATCTCAACGCCAAGAACAGCGCCTTTCGCTTGACCTTTGTCCGCGGCCCTGATCCTTTCGCCCTAGGGGCATGTCGGAAAAAGTCTCTGACCAGTGACGATCAGCTTCTTGGAAGTATGAACGGCCTTCGCCTATGATACAGGGCCTTCATAGAGACGATACGTCTTGTAGATCCGTCCCCCCAACATCTCTATCCCTCGACGCATCAGCATATTGTCTTCAAGGATCCATGACAGTTCACTCTGTTGAAACCCTTTCTTGAGCCCCCTCTGGAAACTCTCAAGATAAAGGAGCCCCTCGATGCCCCGCTTTTGATAGCCGTATTTGACGCCCAATAGCATGGTTCGGAGGTCTTTGATTTTCTTAGAATAGTAGAGAAACTTAAGTGCGCCAGTCAGTCCGATCTTACCGTTGAGCCGTTTGAGGACCTGATTATAATCTGGAAAAGATGCAACAAAACCGACGCCCTCACCGTTTATTTCTGCGATGAGAACGAGGTCTTCGATCACGAGAGGTTTCAATCGGGTGGCTAGGAAATCTATCTCAGCCGCCGTCAAAGGCACAAATCCCCAGTTATCGACCCAGGCGTTATTGTAAATATCTCTGATGATCTGAAGTTCTTCTTTCATTTTTCGTAGCCGAATCGGACGAATTGTTAGATCTGGCAACCTCTTCCAAATTCGGCTGGCGAATCTCTCCAACTTTTCGGGAAGCATACTCACCTCAATGACATATGCATAGAGATCCTTGCACTTCTCCAAACCACATTCGTTCATCAAATCGATGTAATAGGATGGATTGTAGGGCATCATCAGCACCGGAGACTTATCAAAACCCTCTGCGAGAAGACCACACTCATCGTTTGTCGACGGGTTGAAGGGACCCCTCACGGTTTTCATCCCACGGGCTTTGCCCCAATCCCTGACCGTATCAATGAGGGACCGTGCAACGTCTGGGTCATTGATGGACTCAAAAAAGCCGAAAAAGACGGCTTTGTCACCACTGAAATCAATATAGCGCCTGTCGAGAATGGCGGCTACGCGCCCTGCCCTCTCCTGTCCTTTTCGGGCCAGAAACAATTCGATCTCACCGTGCTCAAAGAAAGGGTATCGGGGGCTAAACATGAACATCTGTTCCTTGATCAGGGGTGGGACCCAGAGGGGATCATTCCTGTAGATCGTCCATGGGAACCGAATGAACTGCTTGACCGCCGGTTTTCCCACGACTTTTTCGACCGTCGTCCCTTCAGCCACTCTCCCCTCCTGACAGCGAATTTCAATTCATATGAGTCCCACGCTTCGGGCGACCTCCCCAAATTCCTCTAAGACCGTGTCAAGGTGCTCTTCTTTGTGAGTCGACATATAGCTGGTTCTCAAGAGCTCCCTCCCAGGAGGAACCGCGGGGCTAACAACGGGATTTACAAAAACCCCTCGGTCCGCAAGGGCCCTGCACATGCCGTAAACCTTGGCGGTGTCTTTCACAAGGACTGGAATGATTGGGGTCTCACTCACACCAGTATCGAGACCGAGTTCGCAGTACCCATCCTTCATTTTGCGCGTATTTTCCCAGAGCCTCTGTCGCAGTTGAGGCTCCTCACGGATGACGTCGAGAGCTGCGCTGACCACAGCCACCATAACCGGAGGAAGGCTTGCACTAAAAATCTGGGTACGGCCGAGGTGCTTGATCCAACTGACAACCTTCTTGGGTCCTGCAACAAAACCCCCGTTTGCGGCAAGGGACTTGCTGAATGTCCCCATCACCAGGTCAGCACCGTCTTCCATGCCATAGTGCTCTTCAGTTCCTCGGCCTTCCTGGCCAAGGACGCCAATCGAATGGGCATCGTCCAAGAAAATCCGGGCGCCATACTTTCTGGCCAACTCGACCATTTCTGGGAGCTTGATGATATCTCCTTCCATACTGAAGACGCCGTCGACAATAATCAGCTTGGCCTGACCAGCCTCCTTCTTCAGAATCCGCTCCAGATCGTTCATGTCATTGTGGCGGAATTTCACCACCCGCCCAAAAGAGAGGCGGCACCCATCGATGATACTCGCATGGTCGTACTGATCGATTATCATGAGATCGTGACGGCCTACCAGGGAAGCAATTCCTCCAAGATTCGCCAGATAACCTGTCGCGAAAACAACGGCGGCCTCTTTGCGAGCGAAAGCGGCGAGCTTCTCTTCCAGTTCCTCGTGAATCACCAGATTGCCGTTCAGGAGTCTAGACCCAGTACACCCACTCCCATACTGCTCGATTGCGTTGATGGCTGCCTCTTTGATCCGAGGATGGGTCGTCAAGCCAAGGTAGTTGTTCGACCCAATCATGATCATTCGCTTCCCATTTACCATCACCTCTGGACCCTGAGGGGAGCCCAGCTCTCGGAAAAAGAAATAGTTTCCGCTGGCCTGTGCTTCTTCAACGCCATTGAAGGCAAAACATTTTTCAAGAATATCCATCGCCACCATCCCCTAGCTTTTTAACCATCCCTCAGCTCGGTACCATTCCACGGTCGAAGCTATGCCCCGCTTCAAATCAAAAGCGGCAGAAAGATCCAGTTCGGACATTGCTTTGCTGGAGTCGCAACACCAGTTCGGCTGAACCATTTCCTGATATCTCTCTTTCCCAAATACACGGGGTCTGCCAGAACGCCTCGATATCCAATCCGCTATCTCGGCAGACCATCGAAACACGCTGACCGGTACCTTAACCCGAATGGCTCGAACTCCCAAAGCCTCCTCAATTGCGCTGCCCAAATCATGCCAGGCATATGTGTTCCCGTCAGAAACGAAGAATATCTCACCACTCGGAAGGTCTTTTCTACCGGCCACGATGAAAGCCGAAACAAGGTCATTAACATAGCACAGACTCAGCCGGTGTTCCATACGCCAAAGACCAATCTGTACCCCCATCCCAATGGATCGAAAAAAGGGCAAGAAATCCTGGTCTCTCGGCCCGTAAACCGCACACGCCCGCAGAATGACCACATTCAAAAGGTCTCGGAACTTGAGGACCGCTTCTTCACCGCGGCGTTTACTCCACCCATAGTGTGAAACCGGCAGACATGGATCCGTTTCTGTGGACAGACCATCTCCTTTGCATGGACCAACGGCTGCCTGGCTGGAAAGGTAAACAAAACGCTTAAGTCCTGGGTTCCTTTCAGCACAAGCCCGAACAAGATTCTCCGTCCCCTCCGCGTTGACCTGATAGAATGCATGATGATCTGTTGCCTTTGTTATGCCGGCTACATGATAGACCTGTTCCACGCCATTGACGGCTGAGGTGAGCGATCGGAAATCTTGACAATCACCCTGAACAATCTCAACATTGAGTCCTTGTATCCATCTATGGGAACTCTCATTTCTGACAAGACAACGCACCTCGTTGCCTTCCGCTACGAGAGCCTCCACGAGGTGACTTCCTATGAATCCAGTCGCCCCAGTGACCAGCGATTTTCTAGATGCCATAGGTCGGGTCGAAAAACAATCGTCTATCAAAAAGTGTTACGATTGTATTGAGTTGGTAGCAGAAAGGCAATAGAAAAATCGGTGCACTTTTTCCTATACCTTCACTTGCCAAGCCTTGTCGAAAATCTTAAGATATCTAGAAAGCGAAGAACTTATGAAACTCAAAGCTCTCTTTCCTTTTGGGGTCGTTCTCCTCCTGCTGGCACCGAGCCATAGCCTATCCCTCGAACCGAGCGCCTTCCCCTCCCTCTCTTCGTCCGTCCGGTCTCATGGTCCCCTGGATTTCTGTGGGGAGAAGGTTCCAATTGAAATCCAGGAGGTTCGGGAGAGGTTGGAAAAAGAGCTTCTCCTCTCTCTTTGGGATCGACCCCAAGTGATTCTCTGGCTCAAGCGTTCCCGCCGTTATCTTCGACCTATCGAAAAGATGTTGCGCGATGATAACATGCCTGACGATCTCAAATACGTCGCAATCGCCGAAAGCGCCCTTCGACCTCATGCGGGCTCCAAGAAAGGAGCAATAGGGTTCTGGCAATTCATGGCGGACACAGGCAGAAAGCATGGCCTCGTGATCAACGAATACATCGATGAAAGGCGAAATCTATTCGCTTCCACACGGGCCGCGATCCGATACTTCCGAAGCTTACATGAGTCGTTTGGATCCTGGACGCTTGCAGCCGCAGCATACAATCTCGGGGAAGAGGGAATCACGGCAGAAATCCTGGAACAGCAAACGACTGACTATTACCGTCTTTACCTCCCCCTTGAAACGCAGCGCTTTGTTTTTCGAATTATTTCCGCAAAGCTGATTCTATCCGATCCAGAAAGATACGGGTTCAAGCTCTCGGAAGAAGACTACTACCCGGCTTTGGCGTTTGACCGGATCCAGGTGGACAGCCCCCAAGAAACGCCCATCCGGATTATTGCAGCAGCAGCAGAAACCCATTTCAAAGTGATTAAGGATTTGAACCCTGAAATTCGAGGTCACTATCTCGCCAAAGGGAACCACGAAATCCTGATCCCCAAGGGCTCGTCTAAAGGCTTTCAACGCCGCTATGAGGAACGATTGAATCAGTGGCTCGCTTCTCATAATGAGCGAATCTATGTGGTCAAGAAGGGAGATAATCTCTCTTCCATTGCAGATCAATTCGGCGTCCCCCTTGCTGCGCTCATCATTTGGAACCGCCTTGACCTGAGAGCCCCCATCCATCCGGGTGATCGGCTAGTCATTTACCGAGAAGACCTGATGCCCACGGCCGACACAGAAGAGGGCGAGGAGGAAACTGAAGGTTCCGGGGAGTCAGGAGTCGAAAGTCAAAATCCCGAATGACCATGGCCCGGACCAGAAATCCTCCAAAGCTATCGAGCTTCCCTGAAAACCCGCCTGAGGGCATCGCCTCTCGGTCCATTCGCTCTCCCTTCTCAGCAAGAAAATCGTTCTATGACGACTCTCGGCCTGGGTTTCCAATCGACCCGTCGAGATACTGGTTGATAATTTGAATTCTGACTTCCCTCTTCTGACTTTCGGATTCCGCTTTTCAGTTTTCACTTCGGTGGGAGGATACAGAAACTCTGGGGCCTTAGATGGATGTCAACGACATCCCCCTCCTTGACCTTCACGCTTTTTGTGAGCTTGTAGCTGAACGTGGCGTCAACATGGAGGCTCCGGTCCTCAAGAAAAATCAGACGAACCATTTCTCGGCTCCCAAGGTTAGAGAGTGAATCAACGGTGACCCGAAAGAGATTCAGGCGAAAAGACGGTCTCAAAGGTTTGTCTGGAGCGATAATCAGGATCTCCTCAGGCCGGATTCCCAGCTTAAGGGGTTGCCCGACTTCGACCGATATGGACGACTCCACATCGAAAACAATCGACCCGGCCCTGCATTTCAAAGACCTTCTCTTCTGGTCTACGTCAATGACCTCCGAATCGAAGATATTCTGCATGAGAAGGAAATTGGCAACCTTTTCGTTAGCCGGCGTGTTATAGCACTCATCGGGTGTACCCCGCTGTTCGATGTGTCCTTTGATCATGATGGCCATGTGTTGCGCCATGAGAAAAGCCTCTTCCTGATCATGGGTCACGTGAAACACAGTAAGGTTTACTGCCTTCTGAAGTCGTTTGAGCTGGAATTGGACGCGACGTTTGATGTAGGCGTCTAGGGCGGAGAAGGGTTCATCGAGGAAAAGAACCTTCGGTTTTGTAATGAGGGCCCTGGCAAAAGCAACACGCTGTTTTTCTCCGCCGCTCAAGGTCGAGATGTCTGGTCTTTCCATAATGTGGTCCAGATCCAAGTGGTCCGTAAGATACTCCAACCGTTTCTCCACCGTCTCCCCGTCTATCTTGCGCACTTTAGCACCAAAGAGGATATTGTCTCGCGGGCTGAGATGTGGAAATAGACTCAGATCCTGAGGGACGTAGGCGATGTGACGATCTTCCGGGGGAAGGTGCGTTATATTCTTTCCATCCAAAATAATCTCGCCTTTATCTGGGTGTCTGATTCCAAGGATTGTTTCTAGGAGCAGGGACTTCCCAGCTCCGGTGGGGCCGAGAAGAAGAAAAAACTCCCCACTCTTGATCTCCAAATCGATATCTTTCAGCGTGAATTTGCCGAAACGAACAGAAAGATCTTGAACCGAAATCATGAATCTCTCCCTCTGACTACCTGATGCTCAGCAGTCTCTCCTTCACGCCTTGTGCTCAATTCAGGGTCCGCCTCAAGACTCAATCCCTTCGAATGGAGACATGCTATTTCTTTCGGGCGAGCATGCGAAAAGTTATCAGGACAATTACCGCCAGTATGACTATCACTATCATCAAGGCCACAGCCTTTTCGATTCTCACGGAAGCAAGATTGAGGTAAATGCTTACAGGGATCGTCTCTGTCTTCCCCCGTACGGCCCCAGCGATCGTCACGCTGGCGCCAAAATCTCCAACCGCCCGTGCCCAAGAAAGAATGAAAGCCGCTATGAGAGCGCCTCGTGCCATCGGCAGGGTCACACCTGAAAAGGCCTGCCACTGACTGCAACCGAGAAACCTTGCGACCTGCTCGAGGCGAACATCAACCGATTCGAAACTCGTTTTCAGGACTCTAACAGATAGGGCAAAAGCGAGAAAAAACTGAGCCAGAATGATTCCCGGAACCTCGAAAACAAACTGAACCATATTCGTCTCAATCCATCTTCCTGGCACTGTTCGGAAAAAAAGAAGCAGCGCAGTCCCGAGGGCAACGGGTGACAGGATTATAGGGATATCGAGGATCCCATCGATGATGTTTTTCGCCCATGTGTCGTATCGGGCCAGAAAATAAGCCGACGGAATAGCCAGAAGCAGACCTATGATCGCCGCAACAGAGGCGGTAAAAAGACTAAGAATGATTGCGGACTGGACATCTTTTTCAAGGAGAGCCTGCAACGGTTTTATCGGACTCGTATACAAGAACTGGGATGCCACGATCACCAACACCATCGTGACGGCAAATCCTGTGGCACCGAAGAGAATGAAAGGAAACCAGCTTTTTATTTCCAGCTTTCGGGCAGATTCCATGTTCCTCCAACTAGCGCTCCAGGAAGGGCAAAACGTCGCGCTTCCTCTAAGGTGACGAGGTAGTTCCACCTTCTATAAATGGCTCTACCCTCATCGCTTATCAAGAAGTCAATGAATAACTGAGCCGTCTCTCTCTTCTTGGAGAGGGAACTGACGGCAATCGGTATGTATGCAATCCGGGGAACCTGTTCAGGCCGAAGAGGAATCGTCTCGATCTTGTCAGGATTCCAGTAGGTAAACACGCGCAGCCCAAGGATTGCATCCACCACATTCAAAGAAATCAATTGGACTGTCTTCGCGATAGAAGGGGTATGGACCTTGATGTTTTTTCTTACCCTGTCGGACAACCCGCTCTCCTCAAGAATCTCGGCCCACAACAGACCGGTCGACACCGTGTCGGGTCTCGCAAGGCCGATCTTAAGTCCAGATCTGGTTAGATCCTGGAGAGAATGGATCTCCTTTGGATTCCCCGCGGGGACGTTGATGGCTGGAATGAGATAAACGACAATTTTTTCCGTCCCTTCAAGCACGAGTTTTTCTCTTTTCGCAAGGTCCATGAAATCCGAAGAACCCGGAAAATAGAGATCTCCCCGTCCTGAAATCCTCATTTCAGAGAGCATTTTCCCAGACCCCCCAAAGTGAAGGTGGCTTCTTATCCCTGTGAGCTCCTCGAAGCGACTGGCAACCTCTTCGGTAGCAGGCTGCGATGCAGAACCAACAAAGACCTCGAGAGTCTCTGTGACCGCTGGAAACGCTTCACCGGGAAATGCAGTCCACAGGGAAAACCAACACAAACCAGGCAATAGAACAGCCAAAGCAAAAAGCTTTCGAATCAACATGATAAAACCTGCTGGTATTCTTAGGTCTTAGCTGACGGAGATTTCAGGAACTCGACACAGTCTTCGAGCCAGGACAATATGGATTTTATCTGACAACTCTTGAAATCGTAAAGGAGCCGCAAGAAATCGGATCTTTTTGGGGTTGAGAGTTCACTGGAATCCAAGATTTTGCGACAGACAACCTTCTGTCTCTCAATTAGCCTCACTCCTCCCGATAGGCGGAGATCTCTCAGAAAATAGAGCTTCGCAATAAATTCCACCCTCAGGTCTCTGATATTGTCGACCGGCTTTGCGATCCAGTCCTTGAACAAGCTCTCCCCCTTCTGAGTGATATTGAAAACCCTTCGGGCCGGCCTGTTTCCGTTAGCCTCGATGGTTGACGACACATACCCGTGCGCCTCAAGCTTTTTCAGCATGTTATACATATTGCTCATTCCGACATACCACACGCCCTTGAGAGCCGTAGAAAGGAATTTATGGATATCATAGCCGTGCATTGGCCTTTTCATCAAGGCTCCCAAGATCGCACATTCAAAAGGAAGCTTCATCGAATCCCTCGATCAACGATTACTTGGTAATTGAATACTCACTTCGTGAATATAAGTCAAGGACAGAATCTTAAATTGGGCTATCTCCCGCCACCAACCGCCTTGTTTCCCTTCCATAAAAGGGATAATATGCATCTATGGCAGGCATTCAATTCCAGCCTGAGTCTCTCGTCGCGGATACCTCTTCACTCATCTACCTTGCAAAGTCATCCATAATCCGACCCTTTCTCCAGACCTTTCATGTGATAATTCCTCCTTTGGTCTTTCAGGAGTGCGTTCAAAGGGGGTATGCTGGTTCTGATGAGATCAACGGCCTGAGAGAACAGGGACAGCTCCTCGTCCAATCTGTGAGAGAGGATCCACGCCTTCCCTTGAAACGCCCACGGGGTGGTGAAAGAGAAGTCATCGCCCTTTTTTACCAACTCGGTCCGGATGGTGTTCTGATTGATGATAGAGACGGTGTGAATGTTTGCAGAAGCCTCAGCATTCCATTTGTTAGTGCTCTCTTGGTTCCTTCTCTCCTCATTACGAAGAAGGTTTTATCGCCGAGAGAAGCAAGAAGGGCACTGGAGAAAATTATCAACGTCGGTCGTTATTCTCAGCGAGTCGTCCTTTTTGCACGCGACGTATTCGGGGAGGCATGCAGCTTGCAGAATTGAAAGCGGGGACAGATAAAAGTGTGTCCCTGCGAGTCCGAAACGCTGAAGAACCCGAGAGTCCTTTCGATGAGCGGTTTGAATCGACGGTGTTTGTTTTTTTCCCTCACTTTTATTGCAATCCTAGGTACTGGTTCAGCCTGTCAGGGAGAAACGCTCTCCAACCTCTTCGAAGAGGCCCACATCCTCTTTTTTGAGAGACCGAAGCAAACCCATGACGTCGCCCTTCCAGACATAAATGGCCGTCCCTTTCGACTGAGAGATCTTCACGGGAAGATTGTCTTTCTAAATATCTGGGCAACGTGGTGTGCACCCTGCCGAGAGGAGATGCCATCTATCGAAAAGCTTCACCAGCATTTCAAAGGCCAGGATCTCGTCGTAATAGCGGTTTCGGTGGATATGGCCGATATTAGGATTGTCAAAAACTTTATCGAAAGACACAACTATACGTTTACTGTTCTTCATGACCCTCGTGGTGACACGATGGAGTGGTTCCATGTACGGCTTATCCCTGTGACCTACCTTATTAACAGATCAGGGAAAATCATCGGAAAGGCAGTCGGCCTCAGAGACTGGGGGCAAGACAGTATGGTACGACTCTTCGATCAACTTCTAAAGAGCCTTGACGACGAGCCATGATCCTCATCCCGTCATCAGCCGATCCCGCTGTTCTGACTCTCTAATTCTGACTCCTCATTTCTGAACAGGGCGAAATTTCATTTCCTTGAGCCGGCGGGCCGCCTCCTGGAGCCGATCTTCATTGACGGTCAGTGACATACGGACGTATCCCTCTCCCGACTCACCGAATCCATTTCCCGGCGTGGCAACGATTCCGGCCTCTGTCAGCAGCAGCGTCGTGAATTGGGTGGACGTATACCCTGTGGGGACGTCGATCCAGAGGTAGAACGTTGCCATAGGCTTTTCTAATCTTAGACCGGCATTCCGCAAAGCCTCCACCAGTAAGTCACGGCGTCTCTGATAAACAGGAAGAATCTTCCCGAGTTCCTCTTCACAATGATCGAGCGCCTCGACTCCGGCTCGCTGAATGGCCTCAAAAACCCCAGAATCCACATTGGTCTTGATCTTTCCAAGCCCCTCTATCACTTCTCCATTCCCCACGACAAATCCGAGGCGCCATCCCGTCATGTTGCAGGTTTTGGAGAGAGAATGGAACTCAACTCCCACCGCCTTCGCCCCCGGAACCTGCAGAAAGCTCAGTGGTCTGTACCCCTCATAGGCGATCTCCGTGTACGCCCCGTCGTGGCATACAACGATCTCGTGCTTCGAGGCAAATTCGACGACCTTTCCAAAAAACCTTTCATCAGCCACAGCACCTGTTGGATTGTTCGGATAATTGATGAAAAGAAGTTTGGCTTTTTGACAAATATCAGGGGGAATCCTCGAAAGATCTGGAAAGAACCTGTTCTCCCTTAGGAGGGGGAGGAAATAGGGAACGCCGCCTGCAAAGAGCGTAGCGACTCGATAGACGGGATACCCGGGATCGGGTGCGAGCACCACATCACCAGGATCCACAAAAGCAAGAGGAACATGGGCGATTCCTTCCTTGGAACCGATAAGTGTCAACACCTCCTTCGATGGATCCAGATCCACCCCAAAACGCCGATTATACCACCGGGCCACCGCTTGCCTGAATTCTAACATTCCCTGATACGAGGGGTAGCGATGGGTGGACGGGTCGCCGATCGACCTTCTCATCGCCTCGACAATTCGAGCCGGCGTTGGAAGATCGGGGTCTCCGATACCGAGATCGACCACGTCCATCCCCCTTTTTTTCATCTCCGCCTTTTTTCGATCAATCTCGGCAAAGAGATACGGTGGAAGCTCCTCGATCCGCTTAGCCTTAGCTATTTTGAAACTCTCTTTCACGGTATCCCTCTTTGACCATTGGCTTGTTGGAAGATGCAAGTATACCAGAAAATCAGATCAAGGCAACCGGCAGAACCCCAGGATTCCCGAGAAAATCGAGGACCAATGGGTCGCGACCCGAGGAGACACAAACAATTGATGAAAATGACAAATGACAAAACTCAAAGGTCACATGTCAAAGCCCAACTAAGAAACAGGGAACAACAATTATCTCTGTGGGTTGATGGAATGTCGATCGCCCTAGATATGTAACTATCTAATCTTCGTAAGATATAGATATTCACCGCCTAGACTGTGGGATTTGATTTGGCATGTGGATTTTGACATCTAGGGTCCCCTCGTTGGCGCTTTAGGGGGATTGAGCCGACACCCTACTCCGAAAAGGCTAAGACTCAGAAAATTCAATATATTCTGTTGACAAAAGAAAAAGGTTTAAGTTAAAAAGAAACAGGATTCGTGCAAACTCGCAATGAGATCATAGGAAAGGGGGTGATCGGAGGATCAGCTATAAGGAACAACTGTAACGAAAGAAGGGAGGGTTATTATGAAAAGGATTTTTTCGTTGATGATTGTAGGTGTTTTTGCTTTTGCTCTGGCCTCGGGGGCCTTTGCGGAGGAGTTGCGCGTAGGGACGCTTCTTTCACAGACCGGACCATTGAAGGAGTTTGGTCCGAATCTGAAAAATGGGACGGAGCTTGCAGCGAAACAATTGAGGGCGGCCGGGCTTGACATCAAGTTGTTCCATGAAGACAGCGAAACCTCTGCCATTCCAGCCACCAATGCAGCCAAAAAACTCATCGAAGTGGACAGAGTCGTTGCCATCGTCGGTGCCCTCGCTAGCGGTGTCACCGTACCAGTGGCCGAGTCGGTAACGATCCCGAGCGGGGTCATTCAAATATCGCCTGCTTCCACATCGCCACTGATCACGGTTCTGCCGACCGACCAAGGTAAGGATTTTCTCTTCCGGACCTGTCCATCAGATGCCCTTCAGGGAGTGATCGCGGGGAAGCTGGCTGCAAGCTTTAGCAATAAAGCCTCAGTTCTTTATGTTAATAATCCCTACGGCCAGGGCCTTGCGGAACAGTTCAAAAAATCCTATGAGAGACGGAAGGGCAGAGTCATTTCCATGGTACCCCATGACGAAAAGGCTGCCGAGTCCTATACGGCCGAATTGAGAAAGCTCCTCAAGGGGAATCCCGATATTGTCGCTGCCTTCAGTTACCCGGCACATGCCCAGGTCTACATCAAGGAAGCCATCGAATTCTTCAAGTTCAGGAACTTCCTTTACTGTGATGGGACCAAATCCGAAGATCTCATCAAAGTGCTCGGAGCCAAAAACGTTGAAGGACGATGGGGAACCGCTCCTGGTGCGGCTCTGACGACCTCCAATATTGTCTTCAGCGCTGACTATCGGGAAGAATTCGGGAGACTGCCGCCTCTGCCGTTTATCACCAATGCCTATGACGCCACGGCAGTGATTGGTCTTGCCGCCTATGCAGCCAAGGCAAAGGGCCAGGCCATGACCGCTACGAATGTGAGGAACATGCTCCGTGTTGTCGCCAACCCGCCGGGGGAGGTCATCATCCCCGGAGACTTCCAAAAGGCCTTTGAGCTCCTCGACCAGGGGAAGCAGATCAACTATGAGGGGGCGGCCGGATCGGTTGACTTCGACGAAAACGGTGATGTTATCACGCCGATTGAGGTCTGGAGATACCAGAATGGGAAAATAGTCAGCGTTCGTATTGAACTTGACATTCCGCCCATATAAGGTGCCATCTCTCTCGGATCAAGGAAAGGGGGATCCTGCCACAGCAAGATCCCCCTTTTCTTTCCTAAAGTCCCAAAGGGACTGGACCCGTCAATCCATCATCTTCGATACCCTCTTCTCCTCCCCCATGAGACCCTGCGGTCGGTAAATGAGGATGAGCTCCAGAAGGATCATAATGATCAAAAAACGAATATAAGGAGCCCTTGCCTTCAGTGTGTACGGAAGATAATCGGTCAAAAACTTTGTTCCTATCCAGATGCCCCAAGTGACAAAGGCACCGACGATTGCCCCCTTGTTGTTGCCGCTCCCCCCAGCCATCAGCATGACCCAGATGATAAACGTCCCATAAAGAGGGGTAAACACATCCGGGGAGATCGCTTTGGTATAGTGGGCATAAAGGGCCCCCCCAACGCCCATGATCATCGATCCGAAGATGAGTGACTGCATCTTGAAGGAGAAGATGTCCTTCCCGCTCATGGCCGAGGCGTCCTCATCCTCTCGAATAGCCCGCAGCACACGCCCCCACGGCGATCGAATCACTCGCTCAATGGCAACATAGATGACGACCATGACAGCCGATACGATAATAAGATAGATATAATTGTAATGTCTGGGATCGACTAGCCCATGGAGTGGTTGAGGAAGTCCCATCAACCCCCGTGGGCCGTTTGCCAACCAATGTTCGTTGTTGAAGACCAGGCGAACGGTCTCGGCGATGCCGATGGTGGCAATGGCCAGGTAATCCTCCCGAAGTCTGAGAGTTGGATAGCCGATCAAAAAGGCGATGCCCCCGCATACCAGCGCGGCCCCCAGAAGCCCGAAGACAAAGGGGAGATTGAAGCCAAAAATCTGCTTCACATACTCGGCATAGAGTCCTGTTGGCATGGGGGTCGTAATCATAGCCGAGGTATACGCTCCAATGCAGAAAAAACCCGCAATCCCGATGTTGAAGAGGCCCGTGTATCCCCACTGGATGTTTAGGCCTAGGGCAAAAACGGCAAAGATCCCAGCCATAACCGCGAGGGAAACCAGATAGGCAATGATTCCTCCGATCTCCATTAGGAACGCCCTCCTCCGAATATCCCCTGAGGTCTGATTAAGAGGATCAAGATCATAACGACAAAAGCAACGGCAGGCTTATAAGTCGGTAACAGATAAGCAGTCGAAACCTGTTGGGCCACCCCCATAACCAACCCCCCGACAAGGGCCCCATACACGTTGCCTATCCCTCCGAGGATCGTGGCTGCGAAGAGGGGCAAGAGAAAGTGCCACCCCATCCCCCCGTGCAATTGGACGTCGATGCCATAGAGTATCCCAGCCGCCCCCGCGAGGGCGCCTCCGATGCCCCACGTCCATATGATCACCCGTTCGGTGTCGATCCCGCTCACCCGGGCTAACTCCATGTTGTCAGCCGTCGCGCGCATGGCCTTTCCCATCTTACTCCGCTGAAGAAAGAGGTAGAGAAGGACCACCAGAAAGAAAACCACAAATAACAGAAAAATCTGATCTGGCCTGATCTTGACCCCGAGGGGAAGCAAAATGGCCGGACGCATCACTCCGGGACGGTAGAACCAGTAATCCGAACCCCACAAAATCAGCACGATCATTCGGATGATGAAGGCGGCCCCCAACGCGGACATAGCCATAATACCAGGGCCGCTCCGCTTCCGGCGAAGAGGCCGGTACAAGATACGATCGAGGAGGATAGAGACACCGGCCACGCAGAGCATGGCAATGGGAAAAGCAAAAGCCATTCGCCATCCGAAGGAAAGAGAGCCAAAAGCCGTATCAGGAACGCCAAGCCAAGCAAAAAGACCGGTGACCAAAAATAGCGCGACATAGGCCCCGGCCGTCATAAGATCACCGTGGGCGAAGTTGGCAAATCGCACGATTCCATAGACCAAGGTCAGCCCGATGGACCCCAAGGCGATAATACCTCCCAGGACAATCCCGTACACGACCAATTCGACCACCTTATTATCCCCCTAGATACAGCTTGCCAACCTCTTTATTCTCCAGTATCGCCTTTCCCGTATCTTCGAATACCTTTCGTCCCGTGGCGAGGACGTAGCCACGGTCTGAGATCCCCAGCGTTTCCCGGGCATTCTGTTCTACCACCATGAGGGCAACGCCTGTCTTATTAATGTCGACAATCTTCTCAAAAATCATCCCGACAAGGATCGGAGCGAGACTGGCCGACGGTTCGTCCAGCAGGAGCACCCCGGGATCGAGCATTAATGCTCTGCCCATTGCCACCATCTGCCGCTGTCCACCCGAGAGTTTACCGACTTTCTCGTCCCTCCTCTCTTTGAGAAGGGGGAACAATTCGTAAACCTCCTCGAGCTTGTTTCCGTAGTCATCGGTCCTGATGAAGGCTCCCATCTCCAGATTCTCGTGAATCGTGAGTGACGGAAAGACATTGTCGACCTGGGGGACGTAGCTCATTCCTTTGCGGACGATCCTGTCCGGGCTCAGCCCGGTGACCTCTTCACCCTTCAACTCGACCTTGCCACCCCTCGGTTTCAAAAGGCCGAAAATAGTCTTCAAAAGGGTAGACTTTCCGGCCCCATTGGGACCAATAATGGAGACAATTTCCTTCTCATGCAGTTCTACCGAGACCTCATGGAGTATGTCCGCCTCACCGTAACCGGAAACCACGTTCTTTGTCTGCAAAACCGTCACCGGTATTGACCCCCCAGATAGGCTTCCAGGACCCTTTCATTCGACCGGATCTCTTCCGGCGACCCTTCTGCCAACTTCTTCCCCTCACTCATCACGATGACGGGGTTACAGAGATTCATGACCAGATCCATGTCGTGCTCGATGATCAAGAAGGTTATACCCTTCTCTGCAGAAAGCTCTCTGATGTTATCGGCCAATTTTCTCATCAACGTCCGGTTCACCCCTGCTCCGGGCTCATCGAGAAGAATGAGCTCTGGATCGGCCATCATGGTCTTCGCCAATTCGAGCAGTTTCTTCTGTCCGCCCGAGAGGTTCCCCGCATATTCGTTCTTCAGATCAACCAACTCCACAAACTCCAGGACCTCTATAGCCTTGTCCCTTATGTGCCGCTCCTGATCTTTTACAAGGCCCGGTCGAAACCACGTATTCCACATCTTTTCTCCGTGCTGATTCCCTGGGACCATCATCAAGTTTTCCAAAACCGTCATCTGCCCAAACTCACGGGTAATCTGAAAGGTCCGGCAGATCTTCTTTCGAAAGATCTCATGAGGCGGAAGTCCACCGATGGGGTCGCCCTTGAAAAGAATCTCTCCTCTCTCGGGTTTATAGAACCCTGTCAAAACGTTGAACATTGTCGTTTTTCCCGCCCCATTCGGTCCAATCAGCCCGGTGATTGCGCCCTTTCTGACTTCAAGGCTGCAGTTATCTATGGCCTTAAGACCCCCAAAACTCTTATCCAAGGATCTTACTTCCAACATCTCATTAGCTCCAATGGCACCACCTTTTATGTCCGTAAGGCAGTGCAATTAAATAATTTCCCCGACTGTTTGTCAACACATTTTTCTTCGATCAAGCCCTCTCAAGAATTCAGAAACCAACCAGCTTGTATGTGAAGATTTTCCTAGTCAGTGGGGGGGATCCTCTTCTCCCTGAGCGACGTGAGCGAAAGATGAAGGTCTGGGAAAATGAAAACACGGTTGCTCTTTCGCACAGCCTATTCCCTCAAATACTTCTGGATTTTCAGGATCTTTCTCACCACCTCTTCTGGATTTTTGCCAATGACCCTCACCATAGGCTCCTTACCAACATCACCCCTGTCAAAGATAACGTCAGGAACGATCCCGTCCTTCAGAACCAATTCCGTTCCCCACTCCAGCGAAGACCCCTCTCTCTCCTTGATATGTTTGGGCTCATCGGCCCGGTCGAAACTCCTCACCTGGAGGCCAACGGCGTCGCACGCTGAAACGATCTCTTCTGAGAACCGAATGTTCATCACTGAACGGAATTCAGGATTGCGTCTCATGAGCGTTAAGATGATTCTCCCCACATGGGTGGACGCCCCAAACTCGGGTCCTGAAACGGTGGCGATTGAATCTCCCAATCTGGCGATCCTTCCCGGAAAGGCGGCCACATCCTCACTGCTCTCCGCATACGGCAGCGCGAAGCCTAAATTGGACTGAACCTCTGGAATGAGTCGGCCTATGTGCTTGCTTCTGAGCTTCTCGAGGGCTCCCTTCAGCCTTTCCACGACTCGAAACCGGTCCGCCTCTCTGGCAATGTGCGCGTAAGGGTTCGTGGGGCCATGGCCTTTCCCTAGGGACAAAGAGAAACGGATAGCTGATATGATGAGGGCTTTTGCGTGACGCACAGATTCTCGAACAGAGGTCCCTTTGGCAAGCTCCGTGGCAATAGCAGATGCAAAGGTGCAGCCAGTCCCATGGGTGTTCTTTGTCGGGATTCTGAGGCTAGGAAATTCATGAAAATCCCTTCCGTCAAAGAGAATATCGACAACCTCTCCTGTCAGGTGCCCCCCTTTGATCACGACGTTTCGGGCACCCATGTCATGGATTTTCATGGCAGCCCGCCTCATTGTCTCTCGATTGTCCACGTTAAACCCAGACAACACAGTCGCTTCAGGAAGGTTCGGGGTCACAACTGAGGCAAGAGGGATCAACTCCTCACGGAGAGTCCTCTGTCCCTCTTCCTTTAGCAAGGGGGCGCCGCTCTTGGTAACCATCACGGGATCGATGACCACCCGCTTCAAGCCATGTTCTCTGATTTTTCTGGCCACCAGAGTCACAACCTCAGAACTGGAGAGCATACCGGTCTTAACCGCATCCACCCCGATGTCAGAGACCACGGAATCTATCTGTTTCTCGATGAAGTCGAGAGGCAGATCGAGGATAGCTTGAACCCCGACTGTGTTCTGGGCTGTGAGGGCGGTAATCACACTCATTCCATATCCACCCAAGACGGTAATCGCTTTCAAATCTGCCTGAATGCCGGCACCTCCACCTGAATCCGAACCGGCTATGGTCAGAATCCTTTTCATCGTAGACCTCCTGATGGCGTTGTTCCGACGCGGCAAAGTCGACGTTAGATAACCACAGAGACACAGAGAACACCGAGGAAAAGATATCTTTCATTGGGCGGGAGATACCGCCCAATGAAAACATCTCTCTGCCTTCGGGAGAATCAAGGATTCTCGTAAAAAGGGACTTTAACAGCTAGCTTCTTGAATTGGTTTCCGCGACTAGCCTTCTGAAGGCTGAGCTTTTTTCTTCGATCCTGCCTTTTCTGGGATCGAAAAAAAAAGATACTCTCTCTGCGCATTCTGTGCCTCTGTGGTGAATCTTTCGACAACAAAAAAACCGTAATTCCCGACCTCAGAATTACGGCTTCTTATCCATTTTATGGTTGCCTTCCCTTCGTCGGAATTACCCGAACAGGTTCAAGGGGTCATTCCCTCGTTCGAGAACTTCTGCTCTCTGCAATTTGGGAATCTCTCAGCCTTTCAGCTCCCCCAGCGAATGTTCCTGTCTATATCTATCCTAATTCCCCAAAGCTGTCAAGAAATTGGCATCTAGAGTTTCCCCAAGAATTATTTTTCGGTTTACGCAGAGTAGATAGGTGAAATAGAATTCAAACCTCTGTCAGGCAAGTGAGATTACGCCGGGGGGGATACCCTTGTGGGGTAATCCGTTCTAAGGGAAAGGCTGAGGTGGAGCTGAAACTACAGAGGTTTACATCCCTGATTCAAGTAACTCCTGGGGGATAGCTTTCAATACAATTCGATTCCGTAGAGGAAACTCGAACAACATGACCTCGACTACACGCTCCGCCGTTCGAGATACATCCCGAGGCCAAGGAGGACAACAGAGAGGGCGAGTGGGATTTGAAATATCTCTTTTCCCCCCGAAAGGACGGCCTTACCCATCACCTCCGGGTCTTCGAAAACCTCCTGAACCTCTCTTCCCGAGATTAGAGGTATATATTTACCACCGGTAGCATCAGAGATCTCTTTCAACGTCTCTTCATTCAATCTTGTTACAACCTCTTTTCCCTGGAGCTTGAACCATTCCCTAAACTCGCCCTTTTCGTATACAGGAACTTTGGCCCCTTCCACCGTTCCGACACCCACCGATACAACGGTAATATCCTGTCCGTTCACGTCCGTAAGGATTCCCTCCAGATTCTCCGGACGAACATGACCGCCATCAGAGAACAGGAGGATCAACTTCTTCTTATCCTCATCATCAAACAGCCCCACCGCTTCTGACAAAGCCTCCCCGATATTGGAGCCTTGCGAAGGAGCCGAATCCACTGTGACCCAATTGTTCAGCACAAACCGTAGCGCTTGAAAATCATCCGTGAGTTCCGCTTGGGGAAAGCTTTTCCCAGCAAATGTGATTATGCCGAGCCTGTTTCCAGCAAACTCTGGCAGGCACCTGAGTAGAGCATCTTTGGCTAGATCAAGTCGGGAGATCTCTGGACCAGAATCCTCGGCTGCCATACTCTTTGATACATCGAGAATGGCGATCACATCGAGAGCCCCTTCTTTGATTTTCTTGAAATTCCCGGTTATGCTGGGCCGTGCAATAGTGACGACCAAAAGGGTGACGCAAAGCACCGTTGGGAGGCTGAGATAGAGGATTTTCCGGTTAAAGGAGAGCCGGGAAAACTGTGCAAGGAGATCCACTTTGCCGAATTCCTTCAGGATGGTTTTCCTCCGGCGAAACCCCCAAAGGAGAACTCCCACAATAAATGGGAGCGCAAGAATGCCCCAGAATGCGTCAGGGTTCAAAAACTCAATAGTCATATATTTACCTAGATGTCTGGTTGCTCTTTGCCGTACCGTCCCATCTGGTTTTTGTCTTTCTTGTCCTCTCCTGGTTCCTGGTTCAGAGAGGCGTTTCCCTGCTCATCAGGAAATGCCATCGGATAGAAAACGTAGAGTCGCTCGAGATTGTATTTGCTCTCCCAATCGGTGGGGTCGAGTCGAAGTGATTCACGGTACATTTCGGCCGCCTTTTTTGGCAACTCTAACTGGACGAGTATGTTGCCGAGATTGTAGTAAGCCCATTGCTTCCGTTGGGGATTCTTGCTCTCGCGAATGACGGCGAAGAAATACTCACTCGCCTTTTTCAGGTTGTTTGCCCGGTAGGCCCTCACCCCCATGTTGTACGCGATCAAGTCCTCTGATCCGAACAGGCTTTCACCGGCCTCTTCCAAGTACCGTTGGTCCAACCGATTCGTCTCTATCGCCTTCACCGCTTCCTCTATCAAGTCCGAATACCAGAACTTCTGATATATACCGTATACAAGGCACAGACCGCCGATGATGAGAATATATATTCGGATCGAACGGATAAACGCTATGGCCCTCATGGCAGACCTCCTAACAGAGTTCGACAAAGAGGGTATTGCGCAGGAATGTCAAAATGAGCATGAGGCACAACGCCGCAAGCACGGGTATGGGATAGAGTTCCTGCCTCTCTCCTTGGACCTCAACTTCGATTATGCTGGGCTCAAGGCGGTCTATGGCTTCAAATGCAGTCGTTAGTTCCTGTGCCGATCCAGTCTCAAGGAACGTCCCTTGCGCCAGATTCACGATTTCCAGAAGGTCACTACCCTCTTTCCTTAAGCCGATTCCTACGACATACAGATGGACGCCCATTTTCCTCAACTCTGCAACGATCATACTTTTGTTCGTTTCTCCAATTCCGGCCTCACCGTCGGACAGGAAAACCAGGACCCGGTTCGTCGACTGGCCCATTTCTCTGAAATGCTCTGTGGCTCTCATAAAAGGTTGCGCGAGATTGGTTCCACCGTAAAATGTCATTCCAAGGCGGTCGATCTTTTTCGAAATCAGATCCAGATCCTTTGTCAGAGGCCAACTTCCGAAAGTTTCGTCTCCAAATACCAAGAGGCCAATCCTATCGTTTTCTCGCTTTTCAATGAATTGGAGCGCTGCCTTTTTTGCGACTTCTATCTTCCTCGGTCCACCTGTCCAACTGAAAGTATTTTCCAT
Source organism: uncultured Thermodesulfobacteriota bacterium (assembly GCA_964348095.1). Classification (GTDB taxonomy): domain Bacteria; phylum Desulfobacterota; class BSN033; order WVXP01; family WVXP01; genus WVXP01. The sequence goes on from CAYGBK010000116.1 coordinate 25,949, forward strand.
GCTATAGGAAAGATCCATAACGAGAATGATGTCGCGGGCGAGAAACCTTTCGTGCTTGATAGCACTCTGCCATTGGGGCCGGGCAAGTCCGAGTATCAGCAAACTCAGGGTCACAGCAACAAGAAACTGCGGCAGACGTTGCCAGAGCCTCGATCCCCTGTCCGCTTCCAGCAGAGAAAGATGGGAGTATCCGAGATAAGCGACTTTCCTCCAAAAGATGAGAGGTAAGAAAATAAGTGCTATCAACAAAAAGGACGGGTTAGCCAGCCTGATCATCGCTCACCCTCGACGGTGTCGACGTGTCCGCCTTCTCCAAGAGGCCACTGAATTGCCGCACAATGGACTCCACATCCACGGGGGCATCTCCCTCATAGATGACCTGGTTAATCCTGGCGACCAAGTCTGTGAGCTCCTCATAGAATGGACAGTCCTTCAGTTCTTTAACAACCTCCATCGAAGGCCGGTTTGCCGCTTTCAAGCCACAAACCTCTCCCAGAAAGTCCCTCAAGATTCTGTTCATCTCAAAAAACAGTCGCTTCCGATGATCGTCGTAATTGAAGCAATTGTCCCTGGCTTGCTGAAGGGCTTTCAAGGCGCGATCCGTCGGCGTCTCTACCGGTCTCGCCAGAATAATCCTCCGTCTGTTTCTAATCAGCTCCCAAGGCCACGTAAAGAGAGCCAGTATGACCAAAAGTCCACCGACTCCTATGGTTGCCTTCCACAAGAGTGCAAGTTTGTTGTCCTTAGCCGGGCCCTTTATGTCCTTCATTGGACCAAAATAGGTGGCTGTCCGTGAAACAAAAATCTCAAAGATCTGTGCAAAGAGGTTCTGATATTGATACTTGGATTCTTTTCGATTCCAATTGTCCTTGGTTGCATAAGAGACACGGAGCGGTGGGAAATTCAGCCTATCGACAGCGATGGCAGGTTGGAAAGACTGGAGCCGATAGAGAACCTCGTAGAAAGTTCGGCCTCCTTTTCGGCGCTTACGGACCTTTAGGTCACGCACTTCAAAGGATCCGTGGGTTTCTTTCTCTTGAGGAAGGTTGACAAGATCGAGGACCGTCCCTTCCTTCGCTTCTAGGGTGATTATCAGGGGGATTTCGTCACCGATATGAAACCCGAAATTTCTCGGACACTCGAAGTCGATGGTGATGGGGAACGTCTTTTCATCATCGCTTGGCCCATCGGGTGGCGGTATACCACCTCCAGGCGGGACGATATTTCCCAGAGTGAGAAAAGCAAGAAGAGATGTAGCCAGGACCAACTTCTTCAATTAATTGGCCCTCCTTCGAGCTAGGAAAAACCTGCTTATTTCCCTAACATAATCGGTCTCTTGATGAATCCAGAGACCATCCATACATAGGCTGCGAAACAATGCCTTCAAACGTTGCTCTCTGGCTTCCACTCGCTTTTGAAAATCTGCCCTCTTTCTCGTTCCCCCCAACCAGATGGTCCTATTCCTGCCAGTCTCGAGGTCTCTCATCGGCGTAATACACCATCTTTCGGGAAGCGTCTTTTCTCTCGGATCCCAAAGGACAATGGGAACGACATCGTGGAGGACTGCAATTGATTTGAGAGCCTTTTCCAGTAGGTCAAAATACTCCTGGAAATCAGAGATTACGAATACAAGCGATCTCTTAGTTGGCAGCAGAGAAAGGGCCTGGTGCAATCCCGCCCCCGTATTCCCATCGGGTTTGGTCTCAAGGATCTTCTGAGGGATCAGAAGCCGATACTCCTTAGGATTGCGAAGGGGCCACTGAATTTCAACTCCGGATCCATAAGCGACAAAACCGACGCGGTCGCCGCATCGCCAGGCTGCATGTGCAAGAACGGCCGAGATTTCTGCTGCCAATCGCCTTTTCGTTACCCGAACCGTTCCAAAATCCATAGATCGGCTTAGATCTGCAATTAGAAAAACAGCGACATTGGCTTCTGCCAGGCGGGTGTTCTTTAGGATTCGGTGCCCCCCAGTCCGTGCGGTGGCCGACCAGTTTATGGACCGGGGGTTGTCCCCTAGCTCGTATTCCGATATTCTCTCAAATTCTGCAGACCCCCCAACGTGGCGGCTAGGCCACATTCCAAGGTCATGGCGACTCGAATACCATCGTATGTAGTAATCAACCTCCGCAATCTTCGAGAGAATCTCCTTCACGGGATATGAACTCCGCATAGTATTTCCTGCATCACCGTCTCGACAGTCAGTCCTTCGGCTTCGGCGGAAAATTCTAAACAGATTCGATGTCTGAAAACATCTCTTGCGACTGCCTGGATGTCTTCAGGATAGACATGCCGGCGGTTGTGCAGAAAGGCCTCAACCCGTGCTGCATCTCTCAAGGCCATGGTTGCCCGAGGCGACGCACCAAGTTTCAAACATCCCTCAAGTGATTTCAGGCCAAACTCTCCTGGGAAACGGGTCGCTCGAACCAGGTCGACAATGTATTTATGGGCATAGTGTTCCACGGATACTTCCTTTTTGATCGTTTCCCTGAGTTGACAGATTTCACTGGGTTCGAGGACATGGTTGACAGCCTTGATTTTATCTCTCTGATCGAGATTGACATTCGTGAGAATATCCATTTCGTGCTCTGGGCTAGGATAGCCTACCAAGACCTTGAAGATAAACCGATCCAGTTGGGCCTCAGGAAGCGGATAGGTACCGTCCTGTTCTACTGGGTTCTGCGTGGCAAGGACTATAAAAGGATCGGGCAGCTCAAGTGTGTCCTTCCCCATGACAGTAACCTGACGCTCTTGCATGGCCTGGAGCAGAGCGGCCTGGGTTTTTGCGGGGGCCCTGTTGATTTCATCGACCAGAGCGACGTGACAGTCGACCAGAGGCCCTTTCTGAAGTTTGAACCGATTTCCAACGAGAAGATACGTCCCGATGAGGTCGCTTGGGAGCATATCGGGCACCATTTGGATCCTTTGAAACACAGCGCCCATGGCCGATCCCAGTGCTGAAACCAGAAGTGTTTTAGCCAGTCCCGGTACACCTTCAAGCAAGACATGGCCATCGGCAAGAAGGGCCACCACTATTCGGCAGATAGATGAAGTTTGCCCGACAATGACCTTCTCTACCTCGGCGACGAGCTTGTGAATCTTTTCGATGCCCTCATCGAGGTCTGGTGCTGATTTTTTTTCAAGATCAACGGCAAGGTCCATGGGAAGTGTCCTCTACGTGTCAAGAGATGCCAAAATACTGTCAAAAATCGATGCCAACGTGCCACATGTTTTAACCTTGTTGCAATTGATATGCCAAATTTTGTCTTCTTTCTCACGAGATATTGGTTATAACTCGACACCCGCTGATCGAGAATAATTCATTGACATTCAAACACTGATTTAGTTATTTTGGATTCAACCTCTCATGGTAGCTGTTGAGGTGAGATGTCATGAAATTGGAGCAGTTCGGAGGGTGCTGGACGGCCCTGGTCACGCCTATGATTCCAAATGGTGAGATAGACTATCAGGGCCTTGAAAAAAATATCAGTTTTCAGGTGGACCAAGGGGTAAATCTTGTTGCCACAGGGACCACGGGGGAGTCCCCCACCCTGGAATGGAATGAACACGACAAGGTCATTGAAGAGACCATCCGATTTTCCGCGGGCAGGACCTTCACCATGGCTGGAACCGGCAGTAACTCAACAAAGGAGGCTCTCCGGGGGACGGAGCACGCGGTGAAAACGGGGGTCGATGCTGTCCTGTTGGTGGACTGCTACTATAATGGTCCCAGCTCTTTGGAACTCCGAAACGAATACTATGGCGTTGTCGCCAAGAACTTCCCTGAGACCTTTGTCACCCCTTATGTCATTCCCGGTCGAACCGGAACACAGCTGGAAGTCGAAGACCTCGTCGTTCTGAGCCGGCAATACAAAAACGTGAGAGCGGTCAAGGAGGCAACTGGAGACCTTCAACGAATGGTTAAGACCAGAAGGCTAATCGGTAGTGATTTTGACATTCTATCAGGGGACGACGATAAGACCTATGAGATGATGACGAGCCAGGAAATCATGGCCACAGGTGTGGTCTCTGTCATATCGAATGTGGTTCCAGGTGCTGTGGCTGATATGACGAGGGCCATTCACGAGGGAGATATGGAAAAAGCCGAAAGGCTTAGAGAGGGTTTGGATCCTCTCTTTAAGATTGTTACTGTCAAAACGACGGAGGATTACGAGGGGTTCACGGTCCCTTGCAAATTTAGAAACCCTCTACCCATTAAGACTCTCATGAATGGGTTGGGGCTGCCCTCGGGTCCATGTCGTCAGCCCTTGGGCAGGATGACGCCGAAGGGAACAGCCGTCGTCCGGCAGGCTATCGCTACTGTCCACGAAAAAAACCCGGAATTTCTTGCACCTCTCGAAGTACACTACAAAGTGAGCGTTGCCGGCCGAATCGCTAATGATCAATACTGGAGGTAAACTCGCCGAGGGGGAGCCGCAATCGAACCCTCACATCACACCGCCGGACGTACCACATCATTCCCTTCCTTCCCACATCTTTACAATTGTGAGATCTCGGTTTGGCACATCGCGAACCAAAGCGACGGGTTTCTCGGAGAAAGGATCTTGACTCACACTGAGCTCCCATTTCTCGCCTGCGCGAAGGGCGACTAAAACTCCGTCACCTCTCCCCCTGGAATAGGTCGTCGCCTTCCCGTGTTCAGGTCGAGGGTCGTCCCCTGTTCGATAATCCCTGAGCGCGTGTAGCCGCGGTCTTCCCAATACCCACCTTTCATTGAATCGCTCAGAGTAATGGTTTCGAGCCATTTGCAGCTCTTGTATCCATATAGGTTGGGGATGACCATGCGAAGCGGCCCGCCATACTCCCCTTCGAGTGGTTCCCCATCGACGGCGTAAACAAGAAGGACCCGCGGATGATCGAGATCAACGAGGGCAACGGTAGTCTCATAGGTCCCGCCCACGCTCGAAAAGGTGGCATGGGTGGCTCTCTTAGTCGGCCTGACAACCCCGACAAAGTCTCGCCAAAGAATCCCCTCCCACGTGGCCCGCACAGACCAGCCCGACACTGAGGTCAACCGCGCATTGACTGCTGACCTGGGAAATTCCTTGATCTCCGTCCACGTGAATATCCGTTGTTTTTTCACAAATCCTGCGACATGGAGACGGTACTTCTGGGTGTCAAGGTCGGGCATCCCACCCGCCTTGAAAACAGGTACCCTCAGTCGATCCAAGTTACTCATGGCAGATCTCCTCGTTCTTTCTGCGGCGGCAAATCACCCTGCGTCGAGTTCGATCACCATTATCCCCCGACTCTGGAAGCTAGGGTGAACAGGCAAAGAGAAGGGGCATCCCCCTATCGAGGATACCCTCTCAGATCGGCGGAATCAAACACAGACAAGGGCGAATCAAAAAAAACCGATGGTCGTGATTACAGAATCGACAAAACCTCCTAACCGCACCCTTCGTAGGATCTCCCAGAACACGGGCTTTGCCACCGTCTGACGGGGCAATCGGACAGACCCAATACCTAAAATCATAAGGTGGCACCGATGTCAATTCGCCAGGACTCTGTTTAGGGGCGAGGCCGAGACTCCGCAACCTGATGGAGGCGTAAAAAACTCGATCCCCAAACCAGTCGATCCCAATTCGCTTGAAAACAGTGTATAATGCGTCGGGTTAGAGAACAAAACGAGTGATGAGAAGGGGGAAACCCAATGCGAATCATCCTGTTGGGAGCTCCGGGAGCTGGGAAGGGAACGATCGCAAAGGCACTAATGGAGTTTGACGGGTCTGTTCAGATTTCGACCGGCGACATTTTAAGAAACGCTGTCACGGCCGGGACAGAACTGGGTAAGAAGGCCCACGGCTATATGGAGCGAGGCGAACTTGTACCAGACACGCTCATCATGGGGATTATGGAATCGAGATTCAAGGAGCCTGATTGTGAAAAAGGCTTTATTCTCGATGGGTTTCCACGAACCTTTCCCCAGGCTGAGGCATTAAAAAAGCTCCTCAAGCGACTTGACCTGGAATTGGATCTTGTGGTGAACCTCGATGTTCCAGAGGCGGTCATCCTGGACCGACTCACGACAAGAAGAACCTGTTCAAATCCACGCTGCCAGGAGATCTACAACATCAAAAGTAAACCTCCCACAGAAGATGGCAAATGTAAGAAGTGCGGCTGGCCGGTGGTCCAACGGGACGATGAGACCGAAGAAGCCATTATTAAGCGGCTCGACACATATACTCAGAAAACCGCTCCACTCATCGATTTCTATGAAAAAGAGGGCCTCCTCACAACCATCCCCTCAACCAGCAGTGAAGAGATCGTTTCTGCTATCAAAAAAGAGATGGGGTTGGCCTAATCGGTTGCACCGCTATCCATTGGGGTAAACCGCCAAGCACCTCGACGCTAGCATTTCACCCAGTCCCCGCTCCGTTGAGGGTGCCGTTTGCCGGATGTCAATTGCGACTAACCGTTCGAATCTTTCAGCTAGGAATGAAGATCGAATTCTAGCAATTCCTACGACGTCAGATTCTTCAACTCCTTGAGAGTCTCTTTGCCTAGGGGGTCAACCTGATGATCCCTGAGAATCGTCTTTAGCTTTTCCTTCACTTTTGACCCTAGTTCAGGAGTTTCTCCTTCCATCGATCGATCAAGCAGCTCAGGATACCAGAACTCTCTGAAGTGCTCGTACGTATGTTCTTCTTCGATAAAACTTTTCTTTCTGACCGCTACCTTTCGAATAACCTCGATGGCCAAGGTCTCCTCTGTGACGGCTATACCTTGGGTTAGTGGGCGAACCATGTCAATAACTTCATTTGTGAGCACAATCAACTCCGGAGAGATTATGTTGCTGTGATCGATGAACCCGACGTCATGAGCCAGATCCGGACCATTGAAACCTGTTAGCATACACGACATAACGCCCTCCATGACACTCTGATAATCGAGGTGCTTTGAATCACTTGTTGCGGCCGTCCCAAAGAAAGGTAGGCCGTAGTGTCGTGCAATCTCTCGGGAGGCCGCTATAGCCAGGTGAAGTTCTGGTGCGCCGTACAGACCCGTTGTTGTTCTCATGTCTATTGGAGCAGGCATGGTTCCGTATATGAAAGGGGCTCCCGGACTGCGAAGCTGTTGAATGACGAGACCACTCAAGACCTCTGCATTGCACTGCACCAACGCGCCTGCCACGGTCACTGGAGCGGTCCCTCCCATGAGACAATAGGGCATATAAACCAAAGGGACATGAGAATCAGCACAGAGGAGGACCTTTTCGATTCCCTCTTCGGAATGGAGCAGAGGAGAGATAGGTTCCGAGTAATGTAGGATAAAGGGCCTCGCTCGGAAGTTCCCCTCTCCTCCAGAAACCCGCACGGAGAGATTGATAATAGCGCGGCATGAATCTGCCTCGTTAGCGAGAAAACAGATTGGCTTTTTCGTATTCTTGAAGCACTCGCTAAAAGCAAGTCGAGTGGCCATTTCGGGTTTTTCCTTTGGAAGAAGGCCTGCGCTGTGAATGAAATCTAGATTTGGCAGAAAATCGACGACCTTTGCAATTTTTTCGATATCAGTAAGAAGGAACTGGCGTCTCCTTCCGATCTCATGATCTAGAATGTAAAAGCTGTCCGATGGCGCCCCATAGTAGGTCTGTCCTCCATCCAGGACCATCGAAAGATTTCCCGACCGGTCATAAACCTCGATGGATTTGGGAGACGTCTGTAAGACTCTCTCAACCAGGGTCGAGGGAATCCGGACAACTGAATCTCCCTCTTCTTTGGCGCTAGCCTTTTTAAGAATCCCGACCGCCTCTCTGTGCCTCACCCGAACGCCGATTTCCTCAAGAATGGCCAGGGTCTTCTCGTGAATGAGCCCTATCTGATCGTCAGATAAGATCCTAAAAACCGGGCGGTGCACTGCGGATTTCATCGGCAAACTCCTCTATCTGTCTCCAGGCGGGGCCATTTTAACTATTCAATTCCACAAGGTATCTCACAGGTTATCCGCGAAACCTGTCGTCCCTTGGGCCCGATCCCTCTCTGGCTGTCCCTGTTTCCTCGGCCACAAATAGGAATCTTCCCGCGCAGATCGATACCTTTCACGAGACAATCGACGCCTCCCTCTCAATCCCATTGTAGTCACCCACCATGGTGCCGGCCACTGACGACCGAAAGCCTGACGGAATGCTTCTAGCAGAAAGTACGAACCTTCTAGGGACGCTTTGGGAAAGGAGTCGGAACAGCCCCACCCTGACATCATTCTCGTCAGTACGATGGCCACAGAGGAACGGGAACAGTTGCCAACTCATCAGGAGAGGCTCCACAAACAGGAAAGGTTCCCACCTCCTGGTACTTTTCGTGGTACTCCTGTATCTTGTCGCGATCTAACTCGACCCCGAGACCGGGTGCTTCCGAAACACGCAAACATCCCTTTTCGAAGGGGAACTTCCCTCCCTTTATGTAGTCATCGTCGAACCAGTCATACATGCACTGATTGGCCAAAACGAAGTTGGGCGTCGATGCAATGAGATGAAGAAAGGCGGCCGTTGCGACCCCCAATTCTCCACAAGAATGCATGATCACAGGCATTCCAGCCGCCTCGACGACAGCCGCCGCTTTTTTGGTTGCCATCACCCCCCAGGTCATTCGCGGTTCAACGCTAATGATGTCCGCAGCATCCCTCTTTATCACGTTCATGACCTCATAAAGGGTCCGGGAGCTCTCATGGGCGAGAATCCGTGCGGATACGGAGTTTTTCACATAAGCCATCCCCTCCAGATTTGCTGCGAGCACGGGTTGCTCGGCAATATCGATGCGGTATCTGTCCATCTCCCGTAGGAATTGCACGGCAAACCCAGGTGAAAGGGTCCCATTGAAATCCACCCAGAGCTTCGGATCATTCCCAATTGACCCGCGAATCGCCTCGATGGCCTCTCTCAAATGTTCGATGTTGGTATATTTGCAGTAGATGGTCCGGTAGCCCTCGCGAACGGCTTTCGCCGCATCGGCGGCCATTATCTCTGGTTTATCATGGGGAATGAACTTGAAACACTCAGATTTGTCGCGAATCTTGCCGCCCAGTAACCGATACACTGGCTGACCACACGCTTTTCCAATGATGTCCCACAGGGCCATATCGATGCCACCGAGGGCGTAGCCCGCGAAGTGTCGACCAAAGACCCATCCTCCCAATCCCTCTATTTTCTTTGCGATTCGCTCCGTATTGAATGGATCCTCGCCAACAAGAAGAGGCCTCGAGCCGTCAATGAAGCTCTTAAACGCCTCGGCCGGGTTTTGTTGGCAAACGCTCTCTCCAAAACCAACAATTCCCTCGTCTGTCTCAATCTCGATAACGACGACGGTCATTCCCTCCCACCGGCCATAAGGCCAAAAGGTCATTTTCTTAAAGGGAACGGAAAGAATCGTACTTTTTAGATCCGTAATTTTCATGGGCAATCCTCCTCGCCAAACAACGTCCTCCTCAAACTGGGAAATCCCACTCAGACATGTTCTTCCCTTTTTATCCCTGACCTGCTTCTAAGGCGCATAGCGAAAAGGATGTCGAGCTGCCTCCCTTTCACGAATCAGTTCTTCCAAACTGGGTCGACCTTCAATCGCTTTTCGGATAGCTCCTCGCATGGCCTTATAGTTGTTGATTTTGACTCGTTGTCGGATGCTCGCTGCCGGATGGACAAATACGTTGGCGATCATGCAGATCTCGTCGCAGAGCATCTCCGGAAGAATCCCCTCGTTGATGGTATGCCCGATGGCCATGTTGATGCCCTCCGCCGCCTCTTCGTAAACGAGCTGCCGGGCTTTCTCACCACGAATTGTAACAGTGGGAACCAGCATGGTTTGAGGCCTTTCATTGATAATCACGAGCTCATGGCCAGGCCGCGGCTCCCCCAAAGCCCTCTCAATCGCCTTCCCAACGGGGCCGTCCCGACGTCCCAGCAAAAGGTCAATGTGGGCGATTTCACTAAGAGGCGGACCAGCAAACCCCTCGCCCACGCAGAGGGTAAGGTCTTCTATTTTTTTCGGGGTCTCGGCGGTAGCCATGACGTCTACGCTGGTACCGACCACGGATTTCTTGACTCTGGGAATCTTCCCTAGGTTGCAGAGCTGTGTCCGCATGTCCTCGTGATCCTCTCTCTCAAATTCACCACCCTGGATCATAGGAAGCCGGGCGTTGCTCATCCTGAGCCCTCTCATCATGAGGCCCTCTTTGACAGCCTGGGGCCCCCCCTTTCGGACGACAAGCCTCGTGAGGATCTGAATCTCTCGGTGACGATTCTGGACGAATTTCGCATCTCCTCTCTGGGCTGCCCGATAGATCTTCTGCCATATATCCGGAATAAGGTTGGCACTAGCTAGAATCGCCCCATCCCCACCTGCAAGCATCGCGGCTCCCGCAATTTCATCGTGACCGCAAAAAATGCCAATCCTTCCCCCAAGCTTCTCCAGGACGGCCATGAAGAAAGGCATGTCGCCGCTTGAGTCCTTGATTCCAATAACGTTGTCAAAGGCAAGCCCCATACCCTCGGCCGTCCACCATCGAAAGTGAGTGCCTGCGGTTTGCGGAATATTATAGAGCACCAGGGGAAGACCGACTTCGTCGATAATCCGATAGTGGTCATAGACCTCATTGAAGGTGGGTTTTTGAAAGTAAGGTGCACAGACCAGAGCTCCAGAGGCACCTGCCTCCTTTGCCCACCAGGTAAGCTCCATAGTCTCCATGGTGCTTGGACAGCTTGTTCCAGCCAAAACCGGCACCCGGCCACTCACCTCATCTATGCAAATCCCTATGATCTGCTGCCTCTCCTCAAAGCTCAGCGAACTGAACTCCCCGGTTGTCCCATTCGGAACCACACCATTGACATGGGGAAGGACAAAGGAGATCAACTCGCGAAAGGCCTTGTCGTCGATCTGGTCGTCATCGTTGAAGGGGGTCACGAGGGCCGGAAAGATCCCTTTGAACCACTCTGTCTTCTTGCTTTTCATCATCTCACCCCGCTGAAAGCACTTCGAATAGCGAAATCTGTTGCCGCATAGGCGTTCTTGTGCAAAATCTGCCGATCCAGAGCCAGGGGGTCAACCCCGGCTTGGACAATCATCAAGTGGCTGTGCATAATCGTCTCAGGAATTACCCTCTGGATGAGTCCATCAACGATGGCCTTGGCGACGCCGCTTTGGGTAGGGCCATAGATCATATTGGCCTGGCGGAGGTTCTTGAGTTCAGTGGTCGGAATGATTAGGGTACTCGGCCGAACAGTTAGATTGGGTTCCAAGATGGTTGTAAGCGCCTCATAGCCATGGCGTGGATAGGTCAGTTGATAGGCCCACGTCTCCCCCATAGGACCTTCCTTTGTTCCACAGACAAGGTCGATTTGAACGGCTTCCAGCCCCTCACCTGCTTCGCCACTCGCGCATCTCATAGCAGAATTTTCGATGATCTCTCTCGTCAGGCCAACATTCTCGAAACGATCAACGATTGAACCGGAGGGAATTTGGTGAACGACTTCTCTCGGGGTGACCTTTCCCAGTTTTTCCAATTCTAGTTCGATTTCTGCCCGGTCTTCATGAATCAGAGCACCCCCCACGGCCTTGAGTGGTGCACGTGGGAATCCGGCATCGATTCCCAGCATCCTGAGGGCCTGCTTGACAGCCACACCTCCACCCATCCGGCAGAAGATGCGCGAGAGTTTTTGGACCCTTCGCTGGAGGCGTCGCGCTTGCTCCAGGTCGCCTTTTCTCAGGGCAGCCCAGACACTCTGCCAGATTTCTGGATAGACCTGGGCACTGGCGAGGATCATCCCGTGCACCCCTCCTGCCAGCGCGTTAAGAACCACCTCGTCATGACCAACCAAAACGTTGATTCGGTCTCCTGCGTATTCTAGGACCTCCATGGTGTAGGCGAGATTACCGGAAGAATCCTTTAGGCCTACAATATTGGGGATATCGGCGAGGTCTTCTATGACTCGCCGAGGCAAATAGGCGTCGACAACCTGAGGGATGTTGTAGAGAATGATTGGGATGTCTACGGCCTTGGCAATCTCGTTGTAGTGCTGGTAGACTCCCTTATCCGAAGGATGAAGGAAGTAAGGGGTCACAATGAGACAGGCCGTTGCCCCTGCCTGCTTGGCACCGCGTGTCAGATCAATGGCCTTCTTGGTACTTTCGGCTCCCGTACCAGCGATGACAGGCTTCTTCCCGGCCTCCTCTACGGCGATTTCAACGAGTCTTCTGTTTTCATCCGGCCTCAAATAGGGGAACTCTCCTGTCGTTCCGCACGGTACCAGGCCGTCCACATCGGGAAGGCAATACCGGATGACCCGGCGAAAGGCCTCTTCATCGATGAAACCATTTTTGGTAAAAGGCGTGACTAAGGCCGGATTGATCCCAGCGGGCTGAAAAGATTTCTGAACCATTGGCATACCTCCCCTCGGGGTTCTCGGTTCTCACCCTCATGAATGCCGAGGCCTCCCATCCACAAGAACGCTCCGATCCGAAGTCAGATGTATCAGAAAAACCCAAAACTCCGGGGCTGTCATCTGCTCCCTCGCGAGACTCCCCCGTCCCTCATCCCTCGATTTAGAACGGCCGTCTGCCCTCGGAGGGTTCGTTGCCGTCGAAAACCCCATCGATTGATCCCTGTCAAAGAAACCAGAAAACCCAGACGGCCGAGCGGCGCATTGGGTGGATCGAGGAACGTCACCCCTCATAACCCAGCTTTTGAGAGATATCGCCTGTTACCATCCTGAGGGGTTCTGATAGGGATTTCAGCCGATTCATTGTCAAACGCACGCTCGGCCCCGCGATGCTTATCGCTGCGATTGTTTTGCCGGATTCATCTTTTACTGGAGCTGCAATGCAGCGAATTCCTTCATCGAGTTCTCTGTCGTCTACCGCAAATCCATTCGTTCTTACACGATCCAACTGCTTTTTCAGTTCTTTTGGAGAGGTGATCGTTCTTTCTGTGCAGGCTATCAGCTTTTGGCTTCGAAAATATCTGTGAAGATCTTCTTCTGAAAGGCTAGACAGAAACACTTTACCCAGGGCAGTGCAGTGTCCTGGGGCTCTTCTTCCTATCGCCAGGTCCATCCTCAGAGTTTCCACGCTTTCCACCTTGTCGATATAGACGACGTCGCCTCGCTCGGGGAAAGCAAGATTGATCGTTTCATGAAATTGCCTACCGAGTTTTTCCATGTAGGGCCGGGCAAGCTGAACTAACCTGATTCTCCCCCTAACCATAGCGCCTATCTCAAAGAGCTTTAGCGTGGCAGCGTATTTTCCATTAGCGCTGTTTTTGTGAACGTAACCGAGTTCGGTTAAGACAGAAAGGAAACGATGAATTGAACTCTTGCCCAGCCTCAGCTTTTTACTGAGCTCAGTGATACCACCATCTCCTTCAATACAAAGGCTTTCGAGGACGGAAAAGAGTTTAGGAGCGGATTTCATTATTGTTCCTCATTGTGGAACATCGTTCTAAAATAAAAAATACGAGGTCTTTTTTCTTTTGTCAAGTCATCTATTCGAGGGCTCTCCCCGTCTTCACAAGACAGCTTGCTCTAACTCATCGATTTGCCTTTATGATTTGATATCGTTGGAAGTAGCTCCCCTGCGACCCTGAGCGACATCAACGGAAGCGGTGGGCCACCCGCCGAGGGGAGGAGAAAGGGAAGGCCCGGCCCTTAGAACCGGGAAGTGGTAGGCTTTCCCCACCGGCGAGCCCCGAAAGTGTCAAAACAAGAGCATCTAACTGAGAGGGCCCAGAGGACCGACTCAGAAAATTGAGGAAACTCCTCATCTACTCGGCTTCTAGCTCACACCGATCGATGTACTAGAATTCTAAAACCCTTTTTGATAAACTTTCGCCTGCTATTCACCTCACCAACCCGATGGCAGTTTTCTTTCGAAGTATTGGTGGAACCGAAAACATAAGATTCATTAGGCCTGAGAGATCCTAGGTCGGGAATATTTGAGAGATTTAGACGGGCTGAAGAAGGGGCAAGAAATGATAATCGAACTTGAAACTCTGATTCAGGACAAGCCTGGCACACTCATCAAGATGTTGTTGCCGATCTCCGAGAATGATTGCAACATTCAGGGAATCTTTCATGGACAGAAACGGGAAGAAGACAACCTCATCCCCGTGTTCGCGAAGTTTGAGGTGGCCGATAACCGATTCCGGGAAATTATGCAAATCATCCGAGAGAGGTATGCTGAACTGAACATCCAAATCCTCAAGTTCGCGCCTCTTGGCCTGATTGGGAAGGAGACCAAACAGAAAAAAAGGGCGGTCCTAATCGTCCTCGATGGAGTCACTGATGTTTCGTTGCCTGAACTCGGGAACAAGACTCCCTTAGAAGTAGCCAAGATTCCAACGCTTCACAGGCTTGCCAAAGAGGGAATCTGTGGCTCATTTACCGCTCTCGAACGAGGTGCTCTGGTCGGTTCAGATACCGCCATGCTAGCGATCTTGGGTTATGATCCCCACGAGATCTATACGGGAAGGGGCCCTCTCGAGGTGGCAGGTGTTAATCTGGGTCTCCAACCTGGGGATGTCTGTCTTCGGTGTAACTATGTGACCATCACTGACGAATTCAAGCTCCTAAATCGGACGGCTGGCTACCCCCGTGAAGGGATCGAGGCACTGGAATCGGCTCTAAACCAGGTCAAACTGTCTGACCCAAAGGTCGAATTCCAGTTTCGCAATTCCCAGGATTACCGATGTGTTGTTCGGTTCCGCGGTTACAACATTTCAGCGGATATCTCAGATATGGATCCAAACTACAATGCGGTGGCCGATGCGCTGGACAACCTAGACCTGCTGGAGGAGGGGGAGTCCAAAATCATTACGGCAAAACCTTTGAAACCGACTCCAGAGGCTGAGAACATGGCGAACATTTTGAATGAATTTGTAACGAAGAGCCATCAAGTTCTCAAAGATTTGCCCTTTAATCAGGACCGGGTGGCGAGCGGATTGCCTCCTGCAAATGGGATAATGCCGAGGGGCGCAGGAGAAACACCTTCCCTGGTGAGCTTCCGATCAAGATGGGGGATGAACGCCGGATGTGTGGCTGGAACCGGACTCATAAAGGGAATTGGTAGACTTACGGGCATGACAGTTCCGGACGTGCCTGGGGCTACAGGCTATGTAGATACGGATTATTTGGCTAAGGCTAAGACAGCCATTGACCTGCTGCGCAAAGATCATGATTTTGTGGTGATTCATATTGAAGGAATCGACGAAGTCAGCCATGACAAAGACATAGAAGCAAAAACCAAGGCTATCGAGGATTCCTCTGAGATTTTGATACGCCATCTTATGGAAAATGTCCCGGATGACACCCTGCTTTGTGTTCTTTCTGACCACACGAGTTCCTCTTTTCTTGGAGACCACACGACTGATCCTGCAGGTATTGTGATTTGGTCAAAAGGTCCTGGCTTTCGAAGGGACCACGTTGGCAAATTCTTAGAGAGTGAGTTTCCGAGGGGCTCGTTGGAAAAAACAGAAGGAAAAGATGTCATCCCCCTCTTGATGGGATATATGCAACGGGTAAAGAAATTCGGGGCCTAGAGGGCAAGAAAGGATAACACATGAGAGAAGTGAAACGGTCTGCTTGTCCTCATGACTGCCCAGATACTTGCAGCCTCTTGGTAGAGGTGGAAGACGGGCGAATAAAGCGAATATCCGGGGATCCTGATCACCCTTTTACGCGCGGAATCGTTTGCCATAAGGTTCGGCATTACGATGAAAGAGTTTACTCTCCCATTCGGATCAAGACCCCCCTGAAGCGGATTGGGGGAAAGGGAGAGGGAAAATTCAAGGCCATATCCTGGGAAGAGGCTATCGGAGAGATTGGGCATCAGTTCAAGAAAATCATTGATGAATTTGGACCTGAAGCGATTCTACCTTACTCCTACGGCGGAACCATGGGGGTAGTCCATCGGAATACCGTGGGTCATCGGTTTTTCCACCGCCTCGGTGCCTCAAGGCTTGATCGAACGATTTGCTGCACAACAGGTCTCGAAGGGATGACCTATTCCAATGGAACGTCCCTGGGGATGGACTCGGAAGATTTTGCGTTGTCGAAGATGATTATCCTCTGGGGGATTAATTCGCTCACGACCAACATTCACCTCATGCCCTTTGTCCAGGAGGCTCAAAAAAAAGGGGCCAAACTGGTGGTAATTGACCCCTACCGGAACCGTACAGGTAGGATGGCCGATTGGTATGTTCCCATTAGGCCTGGCACCGATTCGGCTCTGGCTATGGCCATGATAAGGGTCATCATCGAAGAGAACCTGTATGATAAGGACTACGTCGAACAGAGAACCGTTGGATTTGAGGCTCTAGAAAAAGAGTCCACCCGATTCTCTTTGGAAAGGGTCTCGCAGATAACGGGAGTCCCTGAGGCAGAGATCCGGCGTCTTGCCGTCGCATATGCCACGCTCAAACCTTCTTCGATCCGGATCGGATTTGGAATGCAACGCCATAGTAGCGGCGGCATGACCTTCCGGACCATCTCCTGTCTTCCCGCCTTGACCGGGGGGTGGGATATTCCCGGTGGAGGAGCCTTCGCCAGCAGTGGCTCTGCATTCGCTTTGAATTGGAAAGATTTGACACGAGAGGATCTCTTACCCCGGAAGCCTCGAACCGTTAACATGATTCATTTGGGAGAAGCTTTACTGAATCTCGGTCAACCACCCGTTAAAGCCCTTTTTGTCTACCACTGTAACCCAGCTGCTGTAGCCCCCTACCAGGCAAAGGTCTTAACTGGGCTAGAACGAAAAGATCTCTTTACGGTCGTCCACGAACAGGTCCTGACCGACACCACGGATTACGCTGATCTCGTTCTCCCTGCCACAACATTTCTCGAACACACAGATCTGTACACCAGTTACGGTCACTTCTACATTCAGATGGCCAGGCCGGTCATCAAACCAGTCGGGGAGTCCAAATCCAATCTAGAAGTTTTCAGGCTTTTGGCGGAGACGATGGGGTTTGAAGAGACCTGCTTTTCCGATTCCGAAGAAGATATCATCCACCAGGCCCTGCAAAAAGATGATCCTTATATGGCCGGAATCACCTTTGAAGGTCTCTCCTCCGGTCACCCACGACGACTCAACATACCAAAGCCTTTCTTACCCTTCGAAAATGGGTTCCCCACCCCTTCCGGAAAGGTGGAGTTCTACTCCGAGACTCTCGCGCGGAAGGGCTTTCCCCCGGTGGCAACTCACGTACCCACTCGTGAGGGGTGTGAATCGGTCCAGACCGGCGACAAGTTCACTCTCCACTGTATCACCCCGCCTGCCCATAGTTTTCTCAACACCACTTTTGGCGTTTCAGACCGGTTGAGGAGGATCGAAAAGCGTCCGACTCTTAGAATACACCCGACCGACGCCAAACCTCGGAAAATCCGCTCGCAAGACCTGGTAAGGGTTTACAATGACCGGGGGGCCTATCACTGTTTTGCTCAACTCACTAAACGGGTCGTGCCAGGTGTCGTCGTCGCCGAATCAATATGGTGGAATAAGCACAGTCCTTTGGGGTCGGGGATAAACCAGCTGGTCTCAGACGAGGAGAACGACATGGGAGGGGGCCCAGGTTTTCATGGAAACTTGGTCGAAGTCGATTTAGCCCACATCTAACCTTCCAGCAGCCCCGCTTCTCTGAGAACCTTTACGAGTTCCTGTTTCTGTCCATCGTCTAGGGGGGGCAATGGGGCGCGCACAGGTCCCCCATACATGCCAATGAGGTCCAATGCAGCCTTCAGCCCTGGGATTCCGAATCGAGTCGTGACAGCCCCATTGACCGGCAAAAGACGGCTCTGAATCTCCCGTGCCTTATTCAGATTACCTTTCTCATAGGCACTTACCATGTCGATTAGCATCTCAGGTGCCACAGCGGCCAGGGCCATGACGCCACCCGTGGCGCCCATGACCAGCGCAGGCAAAAAGAATCCTCCCGAACCGGCAAGTACCTGGAAGTTATTACTCGACGCACCAACTATCTGTCCAATCTTGACAACGTTTCCGGAGCTTTCCTTGATACCGATAATGTTTGGATGTCGGCCTAGCTCAATAACCGTCTCTGCTGTCATATCGATTCCCGTAAAAGCGGGAACGTTATACAGGATAATGGGGAGCGGGGAATGGTTCGCGACCGTCGTGTAGTGGGCCACCAGGGCACGGTGGCTCATTTGGGATTTATAGTAATGAGGCGTTACCACCATCGCAGCGTTGGCTCCGGACCGGGCGGCCTTTTCAGTGAGCTCGATCGTCTCTGAGGTCGATTCATACCCCGTGCCGGCAATAAAGAGCCGATCCTCCTTGATGACAGACCGTGAAGTCTTCCAGATCGCCAGTTTTTCCTCCTCTTTGAGGAGAACGGCTTCGCCATTAGAACCCAGCACCACGAACCCAGTCAGACCGGTTGTCTGCCATTTTTCCAGGTTAGAGGCAAGCCGTTCGTGATCAACTCTTCCCCCTTTGTCAAACGGCGTCGGGATAGGAGGGAGACAACCTGTTAAAGACATCTCGATTACCATGAGGCACTCCTTTTCGATCGGTCACGGGATTTTCCTATCTCATACACCTTTTAGTATGGCTTTTAAAGTCCCCTCTCAGGAGGCTTTCTTGGCGTTTCGTTTGATTTTTGGATCCAAGCTGCTACAATGCCAAAAAGAACCCGCCAGTCCTGGATCACGACGGATGATGCCATTATAGAAGAACAATGCATAAACCGATGATAATTGCTCATCACGGGGCAGCTGCCTATCTCCAAGGTGATGTTATTGAATCCTTCAGCACGGCGATCAGGATCGGTGTTGATATGCTCGAATTCGATTTAAGAAGGACGAAAGATGGGGTCTTCGTTGCGTGTCATGATAGAACCATCGATCACCAACCCATCAGTCAGCTCACACACCGGGAATTGAAAACCCTTACGGAGTCGAAAGGAACGCGTGTACCGACTGGAGATGAGATTTTGGAACTGGCAAGATCCAGGGTCAAAGTCGATGTGGAACTAAAAGAAGAAGGTTACGAAAACAGCGCAATTGAATTCTTAACGCGCTATCTCAATGAAGACGAGTTTGTCATTACCTCTTTCAGTGATCTTTCATTGAAAACGGTCAAGGATCATTTCCCCGAAGTGAAAGCCGGCCTATTATTAGGGAAACCGAGGCCTGACAATCCCTTCAGGACAAGGCTCTCTGAGCTATTTCCAATGAAAAGATCCAGGAGAGTGAATGCAGACTTCCTCGCACCCCACTTTAGATTGTTGAGGTTTGGGTTTCTTGGCAGGGCTGAAAGGAATTGTAAACCGATCTTCGTCTGGACTGTCAATAATGAAAAGATGATATCGAAATTTATCAATGATCACAGGATAGAGGCAATCATAACAGACCGACCGGAGGTGGCGTTAGACATCAGAGGCAAAATCTTCGCAAATTGGCAAGCTATAACAGGAAAGTCGACACCCTAGGGGCAGCCGTCGGAGCCCTCTTACACTAAGAAGACCCCTGGCCCGATTGTCGATTCTCGTCTCAGGTTGTTCGAGAGGCAGATCCAGATTTATGGACCAAACGGTGGTTCTCAAGACGGTGTGGCCGGTGTTTCGGAGAATGTGAAATTGTGGTCGGGACTAACACTTTCGTAACAGGGTTACTCTGCCTTCTTACCTTCCTCATATCCCTTGCGATATCCTTCAGTGGCTCCAGCAAGAAACGCCTTATCCCATGTCGAGTCACCCATGACAACGAGTCTATCCTTGAGATTGTCGGTATTTGGAGAATTCCCATCCTTAGCATCCGTAAATCCAATAAAATACCCAGTCTTGAGGCCTTCCTTTTCTCCACTCTCTTTTTCCAATTTGTGATTGCTATAGAAGAATCCACCCCCCAAAGCGACAACAAGGATGACCAGGATAACCACGGTGCCTTTACCCATAGCACACCTCCCTGTTCTTTTGACAAGGCGGAACCCTGCATATTCTCTCGTCAATATATCAAAATGGGGTAGAAAATCAAACAGGAAAACTGAGAATCCTTCTTGCCTTGAAAAACCCAGCGCTTTCCCCTAGATTCTTTAGGGGGCGAAATTCATCGCGACATGACCTATGATGAAATGAGATGGAAAAAATACTGATTCCCCAACCAATTCCGCGTGAAATCTGTCTCGGTTGCGATGTATGCTGTCGGTTCCCCGAGCGAGATAGTTTCCTCTCCCCCTTTTTCACAGCGGAGGAGATGGACGGGGACGCCGTCTGCCGGAACACGCTTGCTCAGTTCCGACCTGCCCCGCCATCATCTGGGGGACAGGTGGTTCCCGTTCCGATGAACAACGGATTCCGATGCCCCTTTTTTAACCCGGAAACGGACTTCTGCGACATTTACGATGAACGTCCTCTGGATTGCCGGCTTTATCCATATGCCCTGATGCTCGATCCCACCTCTTCCGGAGTCTGGCTCGGGATTGACACCAAGTGTCGGGCAACAGATGCCCGAGACGTCATGGAAGACCTCGTAACTCACGCAACCCACCTATGGAAGGCGTCAACTTCCTCGTTCCTGACAGAGACGGTGCTAAGAGGCCCTCGCCTCGTTGGTCCCTATCAGCCCGACGTATTGCCTCTCTTCCGCCTCGAAGAGTTATCAGAAGCACTCCTTGTCTCAAACCGTCTGACCTCATGGAGTTTTCCGAGCGATGCCGCCGTGGGATCTTTTCATAACCAGGGAGTCGGCCTGTCCGGTCCTCCGATCCGGTCAACTCACCCGTTAACACTGGGAGACCGGCTGGCGGTAGAGAGTTATCTCAGACTGACAAAACCACGACTCGCAGCCCATTCATTTGCCATCCAATTCATGGCATCCGATCTCACGTCCCTTGTGTGGAGCAACGTCGGGGGCTTCCTTTGTCTGTGGGCTTTTGACAAGGGGACGGTGTATATGCCTCTGCCGCCCTTGGGGGCTGGCGACTTTCGAAGCATCCTGCCTCAGTGTTTCGCCTTCATGGATCAGCATAA
Source organism: uncultured Thermodesulfobacteriota bacterium (assembly GCA_964348095.1). Classification (GTDB taxonomy): domain Bacteria; phylum Desulfobacterota; class BSN033; order WVXP01; family WVXP01; genus WVXP01. The sequence continues at coordinate 46,940 of CAYGBK010000116.1, forward strand.
CCTCAGTCCAGAGATCTCTAGAATAGAGAACCTCAGTCTTTCAGATATTCCCAAAGAGCGCCTGACAGAGTGTCACATCCGACCTGGGTATCCAGACTACGTCTACCAAAGGGCCGACTTGCGAGAGCTCAGGGGAAGGGCATTTCATGGGAAAAGATCAGACTGCCGAGCCTTTTCCCGAAGACCAGCAACGGAGTATCGCCCCTACTCAATCCTGGACAAATCGGCTGCCCTAAACCTGTTCGACCGATGGCAGACGCAGCGGATGAAAAAGACTCACGATCCGGTGGCAAGCAAATTGCTTGAAGACAGTAGATCCTATCATCTCCAGGCCCTCACCGGTGGAGAGGCAATGGGGCTGATTGGTCGAGTCATTACCGTAGAGGGAGAAATCGGTGGATACACTTTTGGGACTCCCTTAAACGACGACACGTTCGTGGTTGCCCTCGAGGTGGCAGATCCCGCCATCCGGGGCGCGGCTACGTATATCTTTCGCGAGTTTTGCCGAGAGTTGGAAGCCTACACCTATATCAACGCGATGGACGACTCTGGCCTTCCTGGGCTCAGACGCCTGAAACGATCGTATCATCCGTGCCGTCTGGAACCGTCGTTTGTGCTGTACAGGCAGCGTATCAGACACTGAGCCGTGTGAGCCCTCACCGTCACCCCGGAAAACAACAGAGGGAGGCAAAAAATGACATGTCGCCATCCTTCACAAGAAAACTGAACCCTTGCAGGTGAAGACGTGAAATTCATCTCCCGGAACAGACCGGGCCTATTGGGCCGACCTTTCTCTATCGAACCGAGCGGAATGTGAAAAAAGATTCACGTCAAGACCAACCCCATTTGTTCTCGTTGCCAACATTTCTATATCACCTGGGACCCGGCATTTTCTCACGGTTGAAAGGTTTTAGGATTCAAATCTAGACGGCACCCTTCTATAGTTGTTATCTCAAGTTCTGGGATTCCTTGTTTGCGGTTCGAAAAAAAAAGCGGGATTGGCAAAAAAAAAGACCGCCAAGACTTCGAAAACCAAGCCCCTCTTAGGTCAATACGGCCTACTCGGGGTTGTCGTAAATAGAGGGTCGAAAGATTCTCAAGGAAGTCTTGACATCTCAGGAGTGATAGACTTCGGCGAGTTCTTTTAGCTTCGTGCAGGCGAGATCGACGGTATTGTCGTCAACACAGTAAGCGAGGCGAAACCACCCCGCATACCCAAAGGCGGAACCTGGAACAACGAGGAGAAGCCTTTCTTTCGCTCTTTCCACAAAAGCCTCTTCTTCGTCGAGACACTTCACAAATAGATAGAACGTCCCCTGAGGCTCTGCAAACTCATAACCCTTCTCCTTAAGAACCTTTTTGATCTTATCCCTCCGGACCCTGTAATAATCGACATCGACCCGAACGCCAACACCTGCAATCGCTCTTTGCATCAATGCTGGCGCATTGACAAAGCCGAGAATTCGATTGCAGATGGCCATACCGTTCATAATTGTCTCGCCGTCGTGCATTTCCGGGTGAATAGCGACATATCCAATTCTCTCGCCCGGAATGCTGAGAGATTTTGAAAAAGAGTAGACCATAAAGCTATCAGGGTAGAGGGAAGAGATTGAGGTAAACGGCTTTCCATCATATACAACCTCTCGGTACGGTTCATCAGAAACGACATATATGGTCTGCCCTGTGGGGCGTTTCTTGTGGAGCAACATGTCTGAAAGTTGGGACAAGTTCTCTTTCGAGTAGACGAAGCCGGTGGGGTTGTTTGGCGAGTTGATGATAATTGCCCGGGTGTTGCTGTCGATCGCTTCGTCGATCTTCTTCACATCCAAAGAGAAGTCATCCGAAGCCATGACAACTTTGAGTTCGCCTCCGTGGTTTTCGACATAGGATTTGTATTCAACAAAGTAGGGTGCAACGGCGATGACATTCTCACCAGGGTTGAGAATTGTCTTGAAAACCACGTTAATACCACCTGCCGCGCCCGCGCACATCATCACATGTTGGGGACCGAGGTCCCTGAAATACCCGTCGCCTACGAGAGACTCTGCAACGGCCTCCCTCACCCATGAGAAACCGAGATTCGGCATGTATCTATGCATTCCAGCCCGCTGTTTGATTAGGTGGGAGATCTTTTCTACAAATTCCTCAGGGGGTTCGACAACCGGGTTCCCGATGCTCAGGTCAGCGACGCTCATCTCACCGTGAATCTTCTTAAGATCCAGACCTTGCTCAAAAAGCTTTCTGATTCTCGATGCATTCTGTACGTCGCTCTCAATCTTTCTGGACAGCGGCATGTGGGCCTCCCCCACTGACTTCTAACCCCTAGGGGCCTAAAGAATTTCGACTTTGAAGCTTTTTCCCTCCCGAGGTAAGCCGGAAAAGATGACCATGAAAGAAATCGCCTCATGGGCCTCGACCACCATGTCCTTGGGCCTCTTCGGTTGGAGAATCTCCTCACCAGTGAAGAACCTGGGCGAGAGTTTTTCTAGCTCTTCTCGGGTGAAGACGTTACCAGCAAAGATTTCTTTCTCCTTTATTCTATTGCCAGCCTTGTCCAATATGATAACCCTTAGCTTCACACTCCGCCTGGCCCGCCTTGATTTGTTGTTCACATCGCCTTTGATGATATAGACTCGATGCTGGCCTATCTCGTCCTCCTTACCCTCAAGCCCAGTCAGCTCCAAACTTCCCTTTCGAAAGCCGACGACGTCGTCCCATAGGTCAGATATCTTCCCCACTGCGGTCTTGAAGGTAGGTCCGATCTCTATGGGGAGGCTCACTGATGCGCCCTGGTTCTGCCACCACAAATAGGCCGCTGCACCCAGGGTGAGAAGCAGGATCAATAGCAGGATAGTCCTGAAAGAAGATCGTCGCCCAGTAGGCTTCTTCTCCAATCCCTTTTCCTTAACGAGGTCCTCAAATCTCTTGTCCTTCAAAGCGTCGAGGGACGCCTCCTGCGATTGACCCGTGGGCTCCTGCTCCATTTCTTCCCGGAAGTAGTCTTCGACAGATAGCTGCGGTTCTCCCATCTCCGATGTGATTTCTTCAGAGGGAACCTTTTCGACTTCCGATGACTCCAGGGTCTCTGCGAGCTGGGAATCGGCCGTTTCTAAACCTACCTCTTCCAGCGGGGGTTGCTCCGGTAGGGCGAACTCTTCTGGAATCGATCCCTCGGCGGGGGGTTCAGGTTCCTGCATCTCATCAAGGGGTTCTCCTTTGGCCATGAATTCCTCAAAAGATATCCCTCCCCCTGGTTCTTCAGGAATCTTGGCAATTTGCTCAGGTGGGGCCCCGTCTGTCTCCTCTCCTGCCGCATGCTCAGTTTCGATATGATCTCTGTGAAAATTCTCGAAGTCCTTGAATTCCGAGAGAAAATCGTCTGGGACCTCTGGTGTCACCATAAAAACGTGTTTGCACTTTGAGCAGCGAACCTTTATCCCCTCACTTGGAATTCTCGAGTCGTCGACCTTGAAGTTAGCGTTGCATGAGTCGCACGTTACTATCATGATAGTTCCTTAGCTTCGATTTCCACCAATTATGGACCAATATTGGCGAAAAAGCAACCCTTCGCAAAAACCAGAATTCAGCCGCTGCCTAGCAGATGTCAGCTGAATCAATAGGGACCGCTCATACCCAGGGCAGATGGCTCGTCGGTCACCTTGTGAAGGACCTTCGTCACGTGGATACCTGAAAAGTTCTTCAGAAGATTCACGAACACAGGTCATTCGTGGCCCAAGGGGAGGGAGTTCTCCGAACACACTGTGAACCCCAATTCACAGTGGACATTCTTGACTTTCCGCCAAATGGTAATACAATACGTCAACACTGCGTTGCGGGGTTTTAATCTGGGTGACTTACTGTGAACAGTGACAAATTGAGAAAACTCCTCAGTGATGTTCAATCGGGAAAACGGACTGTGAACGAGGCGGTCGAAGCTCTTAGAGGGTTACCTTTTGAAGACATGGGGGACGCTCGTGTCGATGATCACCAGTTCCCACGTGGTTTTCCTGAGGTCGTCATGGGAGAAGGGAAGACAACTGACCAGATTACCTCGATCGTTCGGACTTTGGCCGAGACAGGAGAAAATGTCCTTGTTACTCGAGTCGGAGATGACATGGTGACCGCCCTTCGTAAACTTTTCTCTGACCTCGAGTACTATCCTCGATCACGGGCGGTAACCCTTGTCCAAAAACCAATTGAAATAAAAGGGGAAGGCACTATCCTCGTCATTACAGCGGGAACGACTGACATTCCAGTCGCTGAGGAAGCCATGGTCACCGCTCAGATTATGGGCAATGACGTCGAAATGATCTGTGACGTCGGGGTAGCAGGAATTCATCGCCTTTTGCACCATCGAGAGAAGATAATCGGGGCTCATGTTCTCATCGTAGTGGCGGGAATGGAGGGGGCCCTGCCGAGCGTGGTTGGTGGATTGGTGAGTCGACCTGTCATTGCCGTCCCCACGAGTATCGGCTACGGAGCCAGCTTCAAAGGAGTGGCGGCTCTTCTTGCCATGCTTAACTCCTGCGCAGGAGGCATCGCAGTGGTCAACATTGACAACGGTTTCGGTGCAGGATATATAGCCAGCTTAATCAATCGTAGGAGAAACTATGGCAACCCTAGAGAGAGCGGTTCACGTCTTTGAGCCTATTCAGGAGTACCTTTTCCCTTTCTTAGGTTTCGATGCCCTTGTCTCCCTCATTTTGATGATTCTCGTGGGAGCCGTCATGTTTAAGAATCGCCGGAAAAACCAGTCGGTCACCGCTGATGTAGAGAATCTTATCCGTCGCTATATCATATTCCGCGGCCACCGCCAGGCTCTCCTCAAGATCCATAATGGAGATGAAGAAGTTAAACATGAGATTCTCAAGGCTATCTCTAATAGTTGGAACCATTTCAAGAACACGCTGGAGAAGCACTTCATCACCCTTCACGAAACCGATCGCCGTGCCCGAAACTTCCTTCTCATACTATGTGCCCTCATGCTGCTTAACAGCTTTCGATCGCTCGCTTTTCGGGTCCTCACAGGCAGCGAACACTTCTCGGGTCTAATCCTGCTGATGAGAGAGCTACCACCCTATCTCTTCCTTGTTACGGGGTTCCTTCTACTTGGTATTCAATCGCAAAGCTGGGGGAAACGGCCTTTAACCAGTTTCAATACGGAACTTGAGGCTCTCTTTTCAGATATGGAACAAACTCAGGAGGCCTTGAACAACGAATTTGATCCCCTAGAGTAGGCACCAAGAAAGGGGCCACCATGTCCGGAAAAATCATCATCCTTATCGGCGATCTAAAAGCAGAAGCGCAACTGAATGACTCACCAACTGCTCAGCTGATCTGGGACGCCCTTCCTATCGAGGAGGCTGCCAACACATGGGGCGACGAAATCTACTTTTCGATTCCAGTAAAGGCAGAATTGGAACAAACGGCTCGTGACGAGATGGAAAAAGGGGAACTTGGATACTGGCCGACAGGAAGCGCCTTCTGCATTTTCTTTGGACCCACTCCGGCAAGCAGGGCAGGAGAGATCCGGGCGGCAAGTCCGGTCAATCCCATCGGAAAGGCCATCGGAGATGTTGAAGTCTTCAAGGACGTCAAAGGAGGGGCGCGGGTCAGGATTGAGAAGGGTTAGGATTTTAAGAGGATTCTAGAAGAGTCAGAAACCAATTCATGCCGCGTTTTCGAAAAAGTCGCTCTTTGCTGTTCAAAAGCTTTTCGAAGATTCTAAAGCTCGGCTTCACTACAAACCAAGACTCTCTGCTCTTGGCGGGATTACATCCCGCCAAGGGCAAAACTAAAAATGGTTAATCAAAGAATCTTGATTCGCGCCTAGAGCCTCCTCTTTCTCTCCGTGGGTGGTGTCCAGGCAGAATCTCTGGAACAAGCAACTTTCATTATTCTTGTTATGAAAATAGCCTACTTCGATTGCTTTTCCGGAATCTGTGGCAATATGATTCTCGGAGGCCTTATCGACCTGGGGGTACCTCAGAAAATCATCGAAGAGGGCCTTGGAAAAATTGAACTTGAACCTTTTGAGATTGTACCGACCGTGGGGAAGAGGGCACACCTTCGAGGGACTCACATCCGTATCAGGCCGGAAAAGAAATCTGTCAAGGAAAGAAATTTCCGGGAAATCAGAAATCTTTTGGAAAAAGGCAGGCTCGAAAAGGAAATCAAACAGGCAGGCGTTGAGGTTTTTCGCCGCATTGCTGAGGTGGAAGGTAGAATACACCAAACAAAACCTGATCAGGTTCATTTCCACGAAGTCGGGGCCCTTGACTCGATCGTCGATATTATCGGCTCCCTTATTGGCATTGAATTTCTGGGCGTCGATGCAGTATATGCCTCTCGAATCCCCTTGGGGAGGGGCATGATTCAATCTCGCCACGGTTTCCTCCCGGTTCCGGCACCTGCCACGGTTGAACTCCTGAGAGGCGTTCCTGTATACGATTCACGGGTCGAAGGAGAACTTGTCACGCCAACCGGGGCAGCGTTGATCATGGCCATAGCCGACCGTTTTGGGGACATGCCTGACATGGAGATAGAAAAAGTGGGCTATGGTCTGGGTGATCGGGATCTCGGAAATATCCCCAACATGCTCCGTATCTTTCTCGGAACGGGTAGGTCACCCCTTCCCCAGGACCGGGTGATACTGGTTGAGACAGACATCGACGATATGAATCCTGAGTTTTTTGAACCTCTCATGGACAGGCTTTTTGCCCAGGGGGCCCTCGACGTGTCATTTATCCCAATCCAGATGAAAAAGAACCGCCCAGGGACGACAGTCAGGGCGATCTGCGAGGAGTCTAGTCGTGCCAGAATCGTCGAGACCTTTTTCAGGGAATCAACAACCATCGGCGTTCGCTATTTCTCTGTGAATAGAGAGAAACTAGAGCGGCGGGTTGAATCCGTGGAAACCCCTTTCGGACGTGTGAAAGTCAAAATCTCAAGGAACCGGGAGGGAGAAATCCATCATGTATCCCCTGAATATGAGGATTGTCGCCGGCTGAGTGTGAAAAACAAAATTCCGGTTGTGGAAGTCTATCAGGAAGCCCTCCTGGCAGCGAGAAAGGACAAAGGTGGTCGATGACCTATCCTGGACCCTTAGTCCGCTTTCTCTCCCATCCTTTTCCCGGCTTGCTTCAGTATGATACGCCTCATGAGGACCTTTAGTTCGTCATCTTTGATCCCCTCAAGCTGTGCTTCCACTTCAGAGCCCAGTTCGATTTCCATCGGTTTTTCTGGCGGCACATGGTCGGCGCCTTGAACAGGCGGATCGACCTCTCCCAGTGAGAACCTGATGTCATTAACGGCATTGCCCTTTATCGTCTTCCGAATCCTTTCCAGGAGCATCGGCTTCATCGTCTGAAGCTGCTGCATCCAGGTCGAATTCGAGACGCGTATAAAAAGAATGCGGTTTCTGAGCCGGTCAGGCTGAGCCCTTCTCGCAATCTGTTCCCCCACGAGATCGCTCCAGAGGGACCAGATCCGGTACCCCTCCAATTTGTCTTTCAGATCCATCCGACGCAAGGCCTTTCGAAGGACCTTGTCAATCCTGTGAACCGCCTTGGTCATCGCTGTCAGCAGGCTCTCTCCTGGGAAAGAGAGGGTCCCCTCTTTGAATTTTCTGGTTGACTCGAATTTTTCCCCAATCCTTGACGTCCTTAAGGAGTTGGTGGTGAATCGTATCCTCCATTCCCAGCTGGATCCAGATCTTCTCTCCTGCCTGAGGCATGAAAGGGAAGAGGAGGGTGGAAATTATCCTCAGGCATTCCAAAGCGTTGTAGAGAACGGTTGCGAGGCGAGGGTGCTGGGTCGAATTCTTTGCCAGATTCCACGGCGCTGTGTCATCAATGTACTTGTTCACATGACCGATAAATTCCCACGTCGTGATCAAGGCCTTATGGAAGGCGAGATTCATCATGTCTGATTCAAAGGACTCGACAGCCTTCGCCGCGTTGTTCCTAAGCATTTCATCCAGTTTCTCCGAGTTTCCAGGAAGGGGGACTATCCCCTTGAAGTACTTCAAAACCATGGCCAAACTCCGGCTCACCAGATTTCCGAGATCATTAGCCAAGTCTGCATTCAGCCGGTTAACTAGGGCCGACTCCGTAAAACTCGCATCAAGGCCGAAAACCATCTCTCTCATCAAGAAATATCGGAAGGCGTCGAGGCCGTATTTCTTTTCCAAGTCGAGAGGGTTGACAATCTCACCCTTGCTCTTGGACATCTTCCCCCCCTGGATGTTCCAGTAACCATGAACATTGAGATGCGAATAAGGTTGGATCCCGGCAGCCTTGAGCATGGTGGGCCAGTAAATACCATGAGGGATGAGGATGTCTTTCGCAATCAGATGGTTCGCCAGTGGCCAGAATTTGGTGAATCTCGGGTCAGCGGGGTAGCCTATACCGGAAATATAGTTGATCAACGCGTCGAACCAGACGTATGTGACATACCCAGAATCGAAAGGAAGGGGAATTCCCCAGGCAAGACGTTCCTTAGGCCGGGAGATACAGAGATCGTCAAGGGATACCTCCAGGGCGGAGAGAACCTTGTTCTTATATCTCTCCGGCCTTATGAAACCCTCGTTCTCCTTGATGTGAGAAATCAGCCACTGCTGGTATTTGCTCATGGCGAAAAAGTAGTTCTTTTCTTTCCGGAAATCTGGCTCCTTTTGGTGATCTGGACACTTTCCCTCTTGCAACTCATTTTCCGTAACAAAACGCTCACAACCAACGCAGTAGTAGCCGGCATATTCTCCGAAATAGATGTCCCCCTTATCATAGACTGTTTGAAGGATAGATCTGACGACCCGCTTATGATCCTCGTCGGTTGTCCGGATAAAATAGTCGTTTGAGATATTCAGGCGAGGCCATAGGGCTCGAAAAAGGCCGCTGATCTCATCCGCATATGCCTTGGGGGCTAATCCTTTTTCGCTGGCCGCCTGGACGACTTTATCGCCATGCTCGTCTGTTCCGGTGAGGAAAAAGGTATCGTAGCCAGCCAGCCGATAGAATCGTGCGAGAACATCTGCCACTATTGTTGTGTAGGCATGACCAAGATGGGGGGGTGCATTCACATAGTAGATCGGCGTTGTTACAAAGAAGCTTGGGGTTTCGTTCATACTTCAACCCTTCAGGAATTGAACGTCATCGGCGCTGATGGTCACTTCTGTGCCGCTCTCCAGCTCAACGGTCACTGTTCGATTCATAATATTCTGCCGGATGACCTTGCCCTCCCCGTGGCTTGTGGTCACCCGTTTCCCTACTTTAGGAAGCCCCTTTCTCTGTCCACAGTAGGTCTCATATTCGTATGCAAGGCAGCACATGAGGCGACCACACGCGCCTGAGATCTTCGTCGGATTGAGAGCAAGGTTCTGTTCCTTTGCCATTTTGACCGAAACCAGGTCAAAACTGCTGAGAAATCTTGAGCAGCAGAACTCCCTGCCGCAGGGGCCTACCCCTCCCGTCATCTTTGCTTCGTCCCTTACCCCAATCTGCCTCATCTCAATTCTTGTCTTGAACCGTGCAGCAAGATCTTTTACCAATTCCCGAAAGTCCACCCGTTTTTCAGATGTGAAGTAAAAGATGGCTTTGCTCCGATCGAAGAAAAACTCAACCTTGACAAGTTTCATAGTCAAGTTTCTGGCTTTGATCCTTTCAAGGCAGAACTGGAAGCCTTCTTCCTCAAGGGATCGATTTGCTCGATCCTGTATCAAATCCTCCTCAGTAGCTTTTCTCGTGACCTTTTTCAACGCCTTACGGAGCGATTTCTTTTCTTTCTCTCTCGGCTCCACGGCCACATTGCCGAGACACACCCCTTTCCCAGTCTCGACGAGAATTGAGTCCCCACTCTGGAGATCGAGATCCAATGCATCGAAATCATGGATCTTTCCGTCACTCAGTTTAACACCAACAACCCGGATCATTTTGTCTACCCTCTATTCGAATCGCCCTGTATCAATCTTGGCTCGAAACCGGGTGTAAAGAACATGACCCACACCCAATACTCAATTGAAGAATCTAGCCGACCTTTCCCAGGCGGTAATTTACCAGACAACCCGAGACTTTGAGGTTGCAGAGGCGGAGGGTTCACCTTAACTCGAGCATGAGGCTTTCCATGGCCAATTGCCGGTTAGCGTTACGACTCAAGGCTTTTGAAGTCTCGTTGATTGCCTCGATTCTTCGGATAAGAGATCGACGAGACATCTGCACCGCCTTTTCTTTCACCTCCTCACAGAAATCCTGGTTAATAAGTTGGTCGACATTGTTCCCCTCATTCCAAATGATCAGGTCACGGTACCACGAGATCATAACGGGAAACACAAGAGGAAGATCCTCCCCACGATCTGCCAATGATTTCGCAATATCAAATACGTGCTGAAGGCTCTGAGAGGATAATCCAATCAAGTCTCGAATGATACTAGGCCTCCTTTCCCATACATCGTGATGAAACATCTCAAGCGCCCGTCCTGGACTCCCCTGTGATAGCTCTGCCAAAGTCCTTGCCTGTCTCTTTTCCAGGGATAGCTGTGTGGCCAACTCTTCCGTGAGTTGGTCGATAGGGAGAGAACTAAAACTCACCTGCTGACACCGGGAAACGATCGTCGGCAGAAGCGATTCCTTTTGAGTGGCCAGAAGGATCAGGAGGGTCTCAGGGGGCGGCTCCTCAAGCGTCTTCAGGAGTGCATTCGCACCTTCCGCCGTCATCTCGTCAGCGCCGTCCATTATGCAGACTCGTTTCTTCCCCTCATAGGGCCGATAACTCAAAGATCGTTGAAGTTGCCGAATTTGCTCGATCTTGATGAACTGACCATCGGGACTGATCACGAAGACATCCGGATGGTTGGAGTCCGATATCTTTCGGCAGGACAGACATTTGTCACAGCTATCTCCGCTCTCATCGTCACAGTCGAGCGCCTTGGCCAAGGTGAGGGCGGTGATTCTCTTTCCAATCCCCTGAGGCCCCAAAAAAAGATACGCATGAGGGAGATGGTCGTTTAGAATCGATTTCTGTAACAGCCGGATTGGCCGTCGGTGACCAATAATCTCTCCAAAACCCATGGCGTTCCAACTCCCCTGTCCGCGTATGGAACTATTGTTCCCACGCCCTGACGACGATTAAACCTGCCCTCCCACCGCTCCCATGGCCGCCTCGAGTTTCGCCGCCACGATGTCACATGCGGCCCGATGGACTTCAGATTCTCTAAGAGACGCGTCGATTACCCTGATCCGATCTGGATTGTCCCGGGCGATTTGGAGATATCCTTCTCGCACTCTTTGATGGAAAGCAATCGATTCTCTTTCAAAGCGATCTTCCCTCGCGGCGGGCTTCTTTGTTTTGATCCTTTGGGAAGCCCTTCCCAACCCCACCTCTACCGGGCAGTCGAACAGGAGGGTCAGGTCAGGCGTAATGCCCTGAGAGGCCAGCCGATTCAAAGCGACGACCATTTTGATGTCAAGTTTACGGGCATACCCCTGGTAGGCCAGAGTCGCATCACAGAAACGGTCACACAGAACAACCCTACCCTTTCTCAGGGCCGGTCCGATAACTTGAGTTACATGTTGAGCCCTGCTGGCTTCATACAAGAAAAGCTCACCCAGGGGAGTGAGCTCGTGATTTTCTGATCTCAGCAAGATTCGTCTTATCTGGTCACCTACCGAACAACCACCCGGCTCGCGAGTTACCGTGCATTGCCAGCCTTTATTCCGTAGGAACTTTTCAAGGCCCCTGGCCTGAGTTGTCTTGCCGCTCCCCTCTATTCCTTCGAAGGTAATAAGATAGCCCATGGAAATCGCAAGTCACGGGAAATGAATATCTCTTCTCTTGAACAAGGCATTGAAATTCTTAGTAACCATAGGGAATCTGCCAGTTCTTGTCAAGGGAGGGCCGGGAAATTGACTGCACAATCTCCGTAAGACAATCGCACGGGGAGCCCTAATTGAAAAGATCAGAGGAAAAAGGTAATAGGCCAAAAGAAACGCATCACAACTCCAAGAAAAGCGTTTTCCCACTGGCCTTTGTCCTTGGACCCTGATCCTTTGGCCTTAACGGGTTTTCCAGCACGGCCTTTGAGCCGCAATCATTGACACTTCCAGGGGTGTTCCCAGGGACCCATCTATTTCAAGGGTTCTTTGGCGTTCAAAGCCCAGTTGTAATGGATGTGATCGATTTTCGGTTCCCGTTGGAGAAATGAGACAACATCCTCCCTGAGGTATGGCCGGATGAAGCTCATTACAGACCCAGATTTTGCATTAAAATCACTTTCAAACCAATCGAAAATTTTTGACAGATACAGCGTATTTTCGGCACGATCGATGCGAACGCCCCGATCTGAACTGATGTATTTTCGCGTCTCCTCTTCGAGTTTATCTTGGACATCCTTTTCCCTGTAAGCAAACCGTGGTAACTTCGGACAGCTTGAGGAGGCGCATATGATCGCAAAATGGATCCGTGGATCTTTGAACCTCTTCCGCAGGATTTCGTGCTCGATGTCGTCCGGACTCATTCGCTCGCGGGCGACGACGTGCGCCCGGCTCGTAAAGAATTTGGTAGACGTCCAGACTCCCGGAACAAAGGTCTCCCGAACGCTCTTTTCGGGTTTCCATTTGATCACCTTGTCGATGGTGATGGCGTTATAAGCGTTGATCCAGAAGGCAAGCTGGCCATCACGAGATAGCGTGTCGACGTTGGCCGATTCGAGTGATTCTATGTAATCGGAGAAATCCTTGTCCCGTGCAATGCCGTTGTAATCCACCAGTCCTTCTTCGTCGACATACTGCCTGAGTGTGTGGTCAAACTTGGAGTGATCGAAGGGGTAGCTCTCTTGAACGAGAAAAAAGGTCACTACGATGGCTGCCGCAAAGGCAGCTCGTCTCCTTGTCATTTCTGTTCCTCCCCGATCCATTCCTTTACATTATATCATCTACTACGTACAGACAGCGTCAATGGGTAAGATGAATCCCGAACCAGTTTACTATTCCTGGCTTTCGTCTTTGAGAAACCACAGGCAATCTATCCGAGGTATTCGACACGGAGCTGACAGTCTTGAATACGAGGTTGCTTGATACCTAGCACACTCAATGGAGTAATAGTTTTTCACAGGACAACCTTTAAGAGTATCCAATTCTTGGCTAAAGTCATCGACCATGACGGCATTAACCTTTACAGAGCCACTTGCCTCCCTTAACCAGATATACCTTTAGCACTATTTCCCCCAGAGACGGCTATCTGAGCTGTCTCTGACCAAAAGCTGCTCTACGTTCCATAATGGAACGATCATTCCTATCAGGTTAAACATGGCAATCCATCACGGCCTGCATCATCCTCTATCGATATCAAATGGCTTTACCAAAAAAAGTTGTTGTGGTAAGAGAAGAGGTGAGTAAATAGACCTGAAAACTGAGGAAGGAGGTGATGACTAAAGATGTATTCCTTTGCATTGTTTTTCTAATCCGAAAGGAGGGTTTGTTATGGCTGAAGCAACCGGTCAGGAAGCAAAGCGCTCCATGGAAGAGATCATGGAGGACTACGCCCTAAGAAAGGCACCAGACTTTATAAGGAGCACCCCAGCCGCCCAGTTTGGCATGTTCGGGATACCGATGTGCATGTATTATCTGGCGGTCGGAAGCCTCAGTGTCGCGTTCGCAGGTCTATGGCTGGGCATTTTGGCTACCCTGATTGCCTATGGTGTTTTTATCATCTTTGCCTCGGTGTTTGGCTACGTCTCATGGAAGGGAGGCTATTCTTTTGACATGATAGCCCGGTTCAGCTGGGGGCAGACGGGCTCATTCCTTCCATCTCTCCTGGCGATGTATCTCCTCATGTCTTTCTGGGCCCTGGAGACCCACTGGATGTCAGTGGCGTTTCAAAAAGTGTGGCCCCTCGGCAATATCTGGTGGTTCTACCTCATGCTGTTTCCCTTGTTTATAGTTGTCCCTATCTTTGGGCATCGGGCCTTGGCATATTGGAACTACATCGCTGTTCCCTTGGGTATCTTCGCCACGATTTATGTCCTCTATTACTTCTATGGTGTTCAAGACTTCACAGCGGCTAAAACCATTAGCATGTCTGCTAAAGGGATCATTCCAGGCGGATTTGGTGCTGCTTTGGACTGGTCTTTGGCTGCTGTCGGGCTCTGGGCGGTTACTGCAGGAAACTTTGGCCGATTTGTTAAGAGCAAAGGGTGGGCGATAGGAATTGGCCCTTTTCAGGGCTTTTTTAGCCACATTGTTTTTCCTATAGCTGGAATATTCCTTGTCTGGCCAATGATTGCGGCGTTGACCCCGAAAATCGGCGCCGAGGCTGCAGGCCAGACAGCCTTTCTGCCGTCGATCCCCTTTGCCATAGCCATGGGATGGGTAGGCGTATTGATCGTAATAACCTACCAGCTGAACATCCAATATATCAACGCGTACCTGCCCTCGGTGAACTTAGCCAATTTCTTTTCGGTCATTGCAAAGTGGGAGCCCGGGAGAAAATGGTGGGTGGTGTTAGTGAATATCTTCGGCCTTCTGCTCTTAGCCGTTGGTATCATCGAATGGATTACGCACTGGGCTTGGACTGCCTCTCTGACCTTGGGGACTGCCTGTGTCATATCCCTCGCAGACATCTTCTACCGGTGGTCCAAAAAAATCCCGACCGAATATGAGGTCATCCCAACTACCATGAGACTCTGGAATCCGATGGCCTTTCTGGTATTCGCTATTTGTGTAGTGGTGGGTCTTCTCGATAAACTCTGGTGGAACCTAGTTCCGTCTCCATCGATCATTGCCTATCCCCTCGCGTTTGTTCTGTATTGGATTATTTCTGCAAGAGGTGAGGGGAAATATCAGAAAGATATCGGTGAATAGGAGCTTAAGGCGGAAGACGATGACGCCTCGATAGGAGAGTAAGGGAGGCCGGGTTGGATTCGGACCTGGTCTCCCGAGGCTCTTTTGGGATTCACCACCGGGTGGGGAGAGTAGAGTCGGGGTATTCTCCTTTCGACATCGAATCGTCATTACCAACAGAAAAACCTAGGATGTAGAGGTTGTTTCTGTCTATTTGGCAGCAAAAGCTTGCCGGTGAAATCTTGATCATTCCGGAAGCCGAAGGAACGAGAGCTGCTAGCTATGTCGGTTTGTGTTCAGCCACAGGGGGGGCTTTATCGAATGAAACGCCAAAAATTTCAAAAACTTATGGAACCAGGGAAGATCGGTGGCTTGGAGCTGAAAAACAGAGTGGTTTCTTCTCCCATGATCACTGGGTACGCGTCACGGGACGGGATGGTGACAGAGCGCCTATTGAGGTTCTACGAAGAGAAAGCAAAGGGGGGAATGGGACTCATAATAGTCGAATATACCTATATCGACCTCAAAGCTAGCATATCTGCCCATTGTCAACTAGGGGCCTACGATGATGCCTGCATCATTGGGCTAGCACAGCTTGCAGAAGTGATGCAGCAAGCAGAGGCCAAAACCTGCGTGCAGATCGAGCACTGCGGAAGGCAGAAGTTCATCGGAACCCCGCCCATGGTGGCCCCGTCCCGAGTCCCTTGGGAAGAACTGTTAGCCATGGGGGGAGTCATTCCAACCGAACTCAGTATCGAAGAGATCCACGAGATTGTACAGGCCTTTGGTAACGCTGCCCGACGGGTGAAGCAGGCGGGGTTTGATATGGTTGAGATTCACGGGGCCCATGGTTATCTGATAACAAATTTCTTGTCTCCCCATACCAACAGGCGAACCGACATGTATGGGGGTAGCTTGAAAGAGAGGATGCGGTTCGGACTTGAAGTGGCCGGTGATGTGAGAAAGAAAGTGGGGCCGGATTTTCCAGTAGGAATCCGACTGAGCGGGACGGAATACGTCGACAAAGGCGTCATGATTGAGGATACCATCACCTTTGCCAAGGAGCTCGAGGACGTCGGGGTTAACGTTTTCCACATCTCTGGGGGAAATCATCATACCATGCATTGTCAGGTCGTCCCCTCAAATCAGCCCCTAGCCTTTAACGTCTGGGCTGCTGAGGCTGTCAGAAAGGAAGTCAGTGTGCCTGTAATAGCCTCGGGCTCCATAACAAGCCCTAAACTGGCAGAGAGTATACTTGAAGAGGGGAAAGCAGATTTTATAGGGCTTGCTCGACCCCTTCTTGCAGACCCTTACTTCGTGAAGAAGGCAGAGGAGGGGAGAGTTAAGGAGATACGGCCTTGTATTCGATGCAACCAGGGCTGTTTACAGAAGGGGATTATGAGCGGAAAGAGTCTGATGTGTTCAGTGAACGTTGCCGTCGGCAGGGAGGATCGTTTTGCCCGATTAGAATACGAGGAGAACGATCCTGCCCCTCAACCAAGAAAAGTCTTAGTTGTTGGAGGTGGCCCAGGGGGTATGGAAGCAGCCAGGGTTGCTGCCCTGAGGGGACATAAGGTCCGTCTCTTTGAAAAGCGCGATAGATTAGGAGGTGCCCTGCTAGAAGCGTCAGTACCCGAGTTTAAGACCGATTTGAGACCATTGATCGATTACCTTTCCAATCAACTTAAGAAATTGAAAGTCGATATCAATCTAAGAAAAGAAAAGACTGCCCGGGAAATCATCGATGAGAAACCCGATGCGATTATCCTTGCTACTGGAAGTAAGACCTCCATGCCACAAGTTCCAGGAATCGACAAGCCCAACGTCGTCGATGGATTGGATATATGGAGAGGCAAAGATGTTGGAAAGACCGTTCTCATTGTTGGTGGAGGAATGTTGGGGTCCGAGTTGGCCTTGTCCTTAGGGGAGAAGGGCAAGGATGTGGTTCTCACGACGCGCCAGAGGCAGATCGGTTACGATATGGAAATTGCCCATTTCATTGTTCTCATGGAGAGGCTCATGAAGGCAGGGGTCCAAACAGAGACCCAGAAGCTCCTCCAAGAGGTAACCGATGAGGGTGCCATTATGGTGGATCTGGGCAGATTAGGGGAGAAAATTAAAATCAAGGCAGACAATGTGATCATTATGGGAGGGCTTAAGCCAGACATAAGTTTGTATCAGGAACTGAGAGAGAGTGGTCTGACTACGTATGCGATTGGTGATTGTGTTCAACCTCGCGGCATTCATGAGGCGATTTATGAGGGTCATCTTGCAGCACGGTCCCTTTAATTGTTGAAGCAGGAATCAACAGAAAAAAAGGAGGAGGACGAAGATGAAATATGTCGTTGGAGTTGATACGGGAGGAACATTTACTGACCTTATCTCCGTTGATGAGGCAGGAGAGAGCATTATTGTAAAAACCCCTTCTACACCAGAGGATCCGTCACTTGCCGTAATAGATGGCCTCCAAAAAATAGCAGCCGAGGTGGGAAAGGATCTAAAGGGGTTTCTGGGCGATGTCACACGCATATGCCATGGGACCACGGTTAGTACAAATACTGTCCTCACGTGGTCCGGTGCAAAGGTTGGTTTGCTCTGTACTAAAGGATTTCGAGATACTTTGGGCATTCGTTTTGGAATAAGGGAAACCCCATATGATTACACGATTCCTGCTCCTCGACCGTTGGCGCCGAGGTACCTGACCGTGCCTATAGAAGAACGGATAAAGTGGAATGGAGAAGAAGTGACACCCTTGAACGAAGCCGAGGTGAGAAAGGCATGCAAGTACCTCAAAAAACAAGGGGTAGAGGCGGTGGTGGTCGGCTTCGTCTGGTCATTTAGGAATCCAGCCCATGAGAGACGGGCCCTTGAAATCTGTAAGGAAGAACTCCCGGACGTATATGTCTGTAGTTCTTGTGATATCCAACCCGAAATTCGTGAATACTGGCGCATGAGCACTGCGACGCTCAACGCCTACGTTGGCCCGAATCTATCCAAGTACCTCAAGCATCTGGTCGAAACCCTGAAGGAATCAGGCTTCAAGGGGCAGCTTCTTATTACTCAATCGAGTGCGGGGGTCATATTTCCGGAGATCGCCATTGAGCAAGCGGTGAGAACCATTCTTTCCGGCCCGGCTTGCGGTCCTGCTGCAGCTGCCTATCTTGCAGAACCACTCAAACTGAAAGACCTTATAACCATTGATATGGGAGGAACGAGTTTTGACGTCTGTCTCATAAAAGACGGGCAACCTTGCACAGCTTTAGAAACCGCTGTGGCTGGAGTGTACCATTTGAGGCTTCCACTGATCGACGTCCATACAATCGGTGCTGGGGGTGGCAGTATCGCATGGTTAGATAAGATGAATGTATTACACGTGGGACCTCAGAGTGCAGGCGCCCTTCCCGGTCCGGCCTGCTATGGCAAGGGCGGAACAGAACCCACCAGTACGGATGCTGATTTGCTGCTGGGCTATTTGAATCCGGAATACTTTCTTGGTGGAGAAATGAGTGTCGATGTCAGCCTTGCCCAGAAGGCAATGAAAGAGAAGATTGCGGATCCCTTAGGGATGGATGTGATCGAGGCTGCAAAGGCTATAAGAAAAATTATCGATCATGGTATGTCCGACGCCCTTTCGACAGTTTCAGTCCAGCGGGGAGAAGATCCAAGAAAGTATACCTTGGTCGCTGCCGGCGGTGCAGGGCCAGTGCATGTTGCGAGTCTAGCCCGAGCCCTAGATATTAAACAAATCTTGATCTCACGAACCTCTTCGATTTTTTGTGCCTTGGGAAGTATCATAGCGGATCTGCGGCATGATCTGGTAAGATCAGTGGTTACCAAGACCAGTCAGGCAGATGCAGGGACGTTGAACGATGCTTTCCAAGATATGAGGACCGTCGGTGATCAGTACCTGGAACGGGAAAGTATCGCTGCCGCCGATAGGTACTATCGGAAATCAATCGATATGAGATATAAGGGCCAGTTCCATGAGGTAGAGCTACCTATATCTGAAGCTGAGGTAACCGAAGCGGAAATCTATCATATTATCGAGGCTTTTCACAAAAAGCATGAAGAACTCTATGCGTATCGAGACATTGTAGAGACCGAAATGATCAATGTGAGGCTTGCGGCCTACGGGAAGGTCGTGACCCCCACTCGCAAAGCCATAACTTTCAGGTCTTCTGATGCGAGCAAATGTGTCAAAGGAAAGAGAGACGTTTACTTTGAGGAGAAGCATGAGTTTGTACCCACATCCATCTATGATGGTGACCTGATGGAGGTTGGAAATACTGTAGAAGGCCCTGCGATAGTCGAGCAAAAGACGACTACCGTGGTCGTACCTCCCAGCGCCAGACTGGAAGTGACCACGTATGGCGACTATTTGATGAATTTGGGATAGCTAAAGAGCAAAGGAGGAAAAAAATGGCTCAAAAAAGTACTTTCAAGCTACAGACAGACCCAGCCGATTTTAGTGTCTTGGTCTCTGCGATGTTTACAGTTGCACGTGAAATGGGGAAGAACATGGAGCGAACTGCCAGGGCTCCCATCTACTATTCTGCTCATGATTTTACGACAACTCTCCTCACCTTGGATTGTGAGTTGCTGGCGCTAGCGGAGTATATTCCCGTGCTCATTGGTGCCACACCTTTTTCGAGCCGCGCCGTAAAGGAGTTTTTCAAAGAAGACATCAATAAAGGGGATGTTTTCCTCGTAAATGATCCGTATACACTTGATGCGGGAAACCAAATGGCGGACTGGTGCATCGTCTATCCTGTGTTCTGGAAGGACAAACATGTCCTCTGGGTTGCAAATAAGGCTCATCAGCAGGATACAGGTGGGGGTGTCCCTGGCGGGTATAATCCTGGCGCCATCGACATTTATGGTGAGGGTTTGAGGATTCCGCCTGTCAAGATATTTGAGCGGGGGGAAGAGAGGAAGGATGTCTTCAATTTGATTATGACCAATGTCCGGATTCCAGAAACCCAGCGGGGCGACCTGCTCTCTATGATTGGAGCAGCCAGAGTCGGCGAGAGACGAACACGGGTCATATATGACACCTATGGTGAAGAGGTAATGAATACGTTCATCGAAGACCTGTTGGGATACGGTGAATTTATGATGCGGGAAGAGATCGCCAAGATACCGGATGGTACCTATCACAGTGAGATTACCGGTAATGAATATGCCTCTCCTATTCTCTGCGATCTCACAATCAAGGGAAGCGAGATGACGGTTGACTTCAGCAAAAGCGGGCCCATGTCCCAACAATACATTAACAGCCCCATTGCCAATACCTATAGCAGTGTCTATATGGCTCTGATGACGTCCTTGGGCAAAAAGATACAATATCGGTGTGGCGGGTGCTACCGACCCATAGAGATAGTCACCCAACCGGGAACAATCACCCACGCGACATATCCGGCCACTCATGGAAACTGTACCAATTTTGTGGCAAAGCAGATTATTGAGGCCGTCTGGTCTGCCCTGGCTCAGGCTGCTCCGGAAGAGGTTCCGGCAGGTTGGGGTTCCATAAACTACTGGGTATTCTCTGGATTAGATCCTAGACGACAGGAGGGATATGGTACCCCTGACTTTATGGGTTGTTCGAGCGGTGCTGGGGCAATATGGGGAACCGACGGCTGGCCAACCAATGGGCCGCAGATCTGTAGCGGTACACTCTATTACCCCGAGATAGAAGTCGCTGAAAGTATCTATCCGATCATTTGGGAAAAATGGGAATGGGCCAAAGATTCGGGTGCACCAGGAAAATGGCGCGGTGGCTGTGGTGTCGACAACATTTGGGTTGCTGATTCGGACCCCCAACCTATCCATTTGGCCTATGCGGCTGAACCTTTTGATTACACGCCCGCACCTGCGATCGCGGGTGGAAAACTCCCCTTCCCCAATTCCAAAAGGCTAATTTTGGCAAATGGAAAGGAAGAAAGCCATGAGGATGTTCGACGAACCATGCTGTACATGCTTCAGAGCGGCGATAAGTCGATCGACTATGTCCAAGGGGGAGCTGGAGTTGGCAATCCATTGAAACGAGATATTAGCGCTGTAAGAGAGGACGTAAGGGACGAACTGGTCTCCATAGAAAGCGCCAAGAACGATTACGGTGTAATCATAGACCCAAAGACACTTGAGGTAAACCTAGCAGAAACCGAAAAGCTTAGGAAGAAGATGCTGGGAAAGGGGGACAAGACACAATAGGTTATTTCTTTCAGATGGTCGACCCTTCCGGGCGTCTGTACTGCTCTAGCACCTACCGTCGAATGATTGTACGTGCGGAATGAGGCAGATCGGAAGACACCGTCAGCGCAACCAACCAGTTTCAGTAGTCGATTTTGGTCAGTATCGCCAGTAGGGTTGCGCACAGAACCTGCCACGAGGGGATCGAGTTTTTTGCTAGAGGGGAAGGTGACAGGGGTCAAGGGAGATTTCCTATATAGAACTATCTGTTATGTTAAGAGAGAGGGCTATGCTGATCGGAGACGCGCTAAGAAGAAGTGCCTCAAATTATACAGACAAAACCGCCGTCAAGGATGAATATGGAAAACATTTTCCCGCAGGCTTCACCTATACCTACCCCGAGTTGTTCGAGACAGTCAATCGTTTGGCCAACAGTCTACTCTCCTTGGGACTAAAAAGGGGCGATCGAGTGGCCGTGCAAACGGGTACGGGAGCGGGATATATTGTGTCCCTGCTTGCCCTTGCCAAGGTTGGAATAATTATCGCGCCGATCGGCCGAACCTATATGAAGGATGAGATTGTTTACCAGATTCACGATAGCGGTGCGAGAGGGTTTATCGTCGACACCGAGATCTATCAAACTCGAATAGAAACGATAAAACCAGATCTAAAATCAGTCGAATACTTCATCGGAATAGGAGGGGAAAAATCCTGTCAATATGATTTTGACAGGCTGATCCAACAGGGGACATCCGACGAGCCACCAATCGAGGTAAAGGAAGATGATGTGGCTACACTCATTTACACTAGCGGAACGACAGGGAAACCCAAAGGTACACCCCTGACCCATCGAAACTGGAGCTTCAGTGCTTTTATGTGGGCGGCTGAATTAGGTGTCCATCCTTACTCCCGATGGCTTCTCTTGCTGCCACTCCACACTTCGGGAGGGACAGGGTTAAGCATCGCCTCGGTAATTCGCGGATGTTCCCTAACGGTGAGTAGTCCTGACCCCAAAAAAGTCTTAGAGATTATCAGTAGAGAAAAAATCACCTTCACCCAGTTCAGTCCTACCCTACTCGCCAATGTCATTAGGCATCCCGACGCGAAAGCCTGCGATTTTTCAAGCATAGCGCACTGGTTTACCTCGGCCGCGCCCATTTCTGCTGAGTTGCTGAAAGAAGGCGCTAGGTATTTGGGAGAAAATTTCATCCAACTGTACGGGACTACAGAAACAGCTCTCCTGGGTACTGTACTTCGCCCGGAGGAGGTAGCAGTCACAGGCCCTCTGTCAAGGAGGCTTACATCAATAGGGCGGGCCTCCCTCGGATATGAGACAAAGGTGATCGATGAGAAAGGCAGAGAAGTAGAGCCAGGCGGGATTGGAGAGCTGGCAGTCAAAGGGGAAGGGGTAGCCACAGGCTACTGGGGGCAACCCAACGCGACGGATTTCAGGGATGGTTGGTGGTGTTCAGGTGATCTCGTGAAAATCGACGAAGACGGATTCTACTATGTGGTAGACAGGAAGAAGGACATCATTGTAACGGGTGGCCTAAATGTTTCTCCTCGAGAGGTTGAGGATGTTATCGCTTCTCATCCCGCAGTTGATCTGGTTAGCGTTATTGGAGTCCCTGATGAAAAGTGGGGCGAAAGTGTAAAAGCGGTCATCGTTCGCAAGGAAGGTGCTGAGGTAACCGACGAGGAAGTCATAGAGTTCTGCAGCTCAAGGTTAGCCTCCTATAAGAAACCAAAATCAGTGGATTTCATAGACAAATCGGAAATGCCCATGATGGGTGGAGGATATAAGATATTGAAAAGAGAACTGAGAGACCGATACAGGAAGGAGTATGAAAAGCAAAAAAAGAAAAAAATCGATCGCTGGGGCGTGGTCTGATATACGCCATGGCTCAAAGAGAGACTTATCATCCTATGCTATTTACAGGGTAGGCAGAACAGTTTCCCAACCGCTTCTCAGGAGCACCTCTCATGGACTTTCAACTCAGCGATGAGCAAAAAGACATCAAAAGGGCAGCCAGGGATTTCGCGGAAGGAGAATTTAGGGATATTGCCCGGGAATGTGATATTAGAGAAGAGTTTCCAATTTCCCTTCTGAAAAAGGCGTGCAAGCTAGGCTTTATCGGCGTGTTTATCGACGAAGAATACGGTGGGGCCGGCTTAGGCTTTCTCGAGCACGCCATCATTCTCGAAGAGTTCTGGAGGGTAGATCCTGGACTTGGACAGCAACTCTGTTCGGTTACATTTGGTGCAGAAGAGATACTGCTCTTTGGAAACCAGAAACAGAAAAAGAACTACCTGCCTTCCCTGATCACAGGGGATTCGATGATGGGATTCGCCATTACCGAGCCAGATGCGGGCAGCGACACAGCCTCGGCCACCACTACGGCGAGAAAAGAGGGGGATTTCTACATCATTAACGGAAGCAAGGTGATGATTGGGAACGGAACCCTTGCCGACTTCCTTCTGGTTTATTGCCTGACAAACCCGGAAGCCGAGTCACGATCAAGGAGACACAGTATCTTCATAGTGGAAACGGAAAGGGGGGGATACGAGGCTGACAGGATGGAAGGGAAGATGGGACTGAGAGCCTCCGACACTGCCAACGTCTTCTTCAATGAGGTTAAGGTCCCTAAGGAGAATCTTCTCGGGCGGGAAGGCGAAGGTTTTCGACAGTTGATGGGGTTTTTTGACCGTTCCCGAGCCTATGTGGCGGCCCATGGGGTTGGGCTAGCTCAGGGTGCCCTAGACCAAGCGGTCCAGCATGTGAGAGAGAGGAAACAATTCGGACAACCAATCGGTCTTTTCCAGATCACCCAATCAAAGATAGCCGAAATGGCCACCATGATAGAAGCAGCCAGGACGATCGTCCAAAAAGCATGTTGGTCTGTCGACCACGACATAATCGATACGAAACTGGTCGCCATGGCGAAATGGTTCGCCTGCAATGTTGCCGTCAAAGTTGTTGACGAAGCGTTACAGCTTCATGGGGGGTATGGGTATTTCAACGATCACGATATCGAACGCTTCTACAGAGCGGCAAAGGTCTTAGAGATATATGAGGGAACCAGAGAGATAGAAAAGATCATCATCGCCAGGAGGATTTTGGGGAAGCTCTCTTGACTCGACGTTCATGGCTTGTAGAGAGAGGTAGATGTATCAAGACCTCAGCAAGATTCTGCGGTCATGGCGACATTCCCGGCTTAACTTCTTTTGTGGACCAACAATGTATCCCGGGGACGGAGGTGCAATAAAGAACCTCGCCCGCTACAGTATCCGTACCTGTTGCTCTCAGCAAAGTATGACTGACATTCCCGAAGAGCCCAAAATCACCTACCAATCCAAAGCCCGTCCCCGACTCAATCGGGGAAGGTCGACCCCTTACCTGTCCACAGTGCCAGGGAAGGATGAGGAT
>CAYGBK010000117.1:0-30569 GCA_964348095.1 uncultured Thermodesulfobacteriota bacterium
GGCTTGCAGGAGCAGGCTTCAAACCACCTTAAGCTGCTGTGGTCAAAAGCCATGGTGGTGAGCGTTAAGGAAAAGTCACGGCATAGGATCGTGGCAGATGAGGATCAGGCAGACGGGCGTGAGCGACAAAATGTCATGAATACCGCATTCCACATAGTCGGCTCCCTCAACCTCGCACCGTACAGGAGCAAACAGCTCCAGTTCATTTCCTCTCCTGTTCCAGGTCCCGTTGAGTTTCCCGAGCCTACTGCCCAAGAGCATTGCAATTCGTTGATAGCTTCCCAGTACGTTGCTGACCACAGGTAAACCAAAACCTTCTACCTTCTCAAAAAGGACAGCTTTGTTGATGCTTTCCTGGATTCTGCTTATGACTCCACTTGCCTCAAATCTGGATTCAACCTCTTTTGAAACTCTGACCAATTCGTTCCGTTTGTCGAGCAGATCAAGGAACTCTTTCAACCC
This sequence comes from uncultured Thermodesulfobacteriota bacterium, assembly GCA_964348095.1. Lineage (GTDB taxonomy): Bacteria > Desulfobacterota > BSN033 > WVXP01 > WVXP01 > WVXP01. Next base: position 463 of record CAYGBK010000117.1, read on the forward strand.
GGAAATCATCTTTTTCCATTTGCTTATATCAGACACCGCACCAGTCTACGATCGACAGGGCATAGATCTTCGCAGCGTCGACTAATTCCGCGATTTCAACGTATTCATCGGCAGCATGAGCTACCGCTAGGCTTCCGGGGCCAATGGAGATAGCTGGAATGCCTGCCCGATTAAGAAAAGCAGCATCGTCAACCGCTGCAAACCCGTAGTACTTGGCAGGCTCTCCAAGTGTCTCTTCATAAGCAGCGGCGGCAGTCTTGCAAATAGGGGCATCTGCCGGCACGTCATAAGGAGGCCACCAAAGGAGCCATTCTATCTTTGGAGGGTTTTCTTTTAGCCAGGGGTCGATTTGGGCGAAGCGGGCGATCTGCGCTTCCACTTCTTTCTTCACCTGCTCTTCCGGGTCCTGCGGAGCATGCCAAATCGAGTATTCGATCCTGCTCTCGTCCGAAATGACGAAAGCACCGCTTGGCCCGCCCGTAATAACCCCTGGATGAAGTGTAAAATGGCCTGGACGGCTATACATCGGGTGTTTCTTGGTCTGGCCCCATTCCTCTTCCAACCGTCTGAGGCCTTCATAGATAATCATGGCCTTATCGATCGAGCTAACCCCTACACTCGCACCCAGGCCACCCGGTCGGACGAGTTCATCCCGCAGCGAGGCGTGGACGGCCTTGCCTTTAACGGTGACGCGCATGTAGAAAACCCCGGGGGATGCCGGAATGATTGCCAGTCTGTAGGGAGGTCCCGATGGCTCCACGACAATTGCAGCATCTGCCTTGTAGCCCCGATCGATGGCCGCTCCAGTGCCTGCCGGGGTGTTCATCATCTCTTCTCCGACGACGTATTCCATGATTATATCGCCCCTTGGTCTATATCCGGTATTGATAAGAGCCTTTAGTGCAATGATGGCGGCAGCATTCCCCCCTTTCATGTCGCAAGAACCCCGACCCCAAATCTTGCCGTCCGAGATTTTGCCGCTCCAGGGCTCGGCACTGGTCCAATCTTCTTCTCGGCCGGGGGGAACGACGTCCGTATGGCCATTAAAGATAAGGGATTTTCCACTTCCACCGCCTTTCAAGACACCGACGAGGTTCGCTCGACCCTTTTCGGCTTCCCACATATCCGTCTCGAGACCGAGGCTTTCCAGAACAGGTTTGAGGAATTCGGCCACCCTGGTTTCACCGCCGAGAATCTCTTCATATACCTCTCCCGGATAGGTCGGGTTAATACTGGGGATCTTCACGGTGTCAGAAACCAACCGGACTAGTTCATCCTCCATTTCATCAATAGCAGCCAAAACGTCTTGCTTCACCTTTGGATCGATCATAGTTCGCCTCCTTCTTGTTATTTGCAGTGTGGCGTGGCTGGGAAATGATCGGCCATCCGCTCAGCAACATGGTTGTCTCTACAGTAGCGATGATCGCTGAGAGGCGACAGGCGCGACAACCATCCGATCTGGATATCGATCTATTGTTCCTTTTGTCATTCACCCATTATCTGGGTTCAATTATTTCCACAGCCAGATGAAGATGAATCAATTCACTACTTCTCACTCAGAAAAGAGGATAGACTATCAACTCTCATATACCTAAAAACACTTCCTTTACATGCTCGTCCTTCAAGGCATCATTCTTGCTGCCTTCAAATACTATCCTGCCATCTTCCATAAGGTAGGTTCTATCCGCCATCTCTGAAACTTGGGCGACGCTCTGCTCAACCAAGAGTATGCTAGCGCCTGCCTCATGGATTTCCTTAATCGTTCTAAATACATCACGTCTAACCATAGGTGCTAGTCCCAGCGATGGCTCATCTATTGCGAGAAACCTAGCCTCAGACATTAGTCCTCGCCCAATGGCCAGCATTCGTGCCTCCCCACCACTCAGTGTCGAGGCATTTCTTGTTCTCCAATCCTTTAGCCTGGGGAACAATCGAAAAACATAATCAAGATTCTCAGCTTCTTTGAGTCGAGCATGGGCGCTATAAGCACCCAACTTCAGGTTCTCCAGCACTGTCATATCGGGAAATAGATGCCTGTCCTCGGCGATATAAACCATGCCCATCCCGACAATTTTTTCGGTGTCCATACCGTCTATTCGCTCGCCATCAAATTTTACATAGCCCGAGGCTGGAGTGAGTAAGCCACAGATAGTCTTGAGCAGAGTGCTCTTACCATGACCGTTGGGTCCAAAAACCACCACCAGCTCACCCTCCTTAACGTTGAGCGAAACCTCCTTTAATGAATGAAATTCGCCGTAGTAAGTATCTATCCTATCTACTTCAAGCATAATCAATCTCCCAGGTAAACCTCTATAACCCTCCTATCTTGGGTTACCTCATCAGGTGGACCAATACAGATTTTCTCCCCATTATTCATAATCATAAGTCTATGGGAGACCTCTACCAGGACCTTCATCAAATGTTCGATAATTATTATCGTTATTCCCAGTTCTTTGTTGATTTTTTGAAACAGGGCCACCGAATCCCTGGCCTCCCTCGGGCTTAAGCCACCTATCGGTTCATCAATGAGCAATAGCCTGGGCTCCGTAGCTAGCGCCGTCGCCAACATAGTAAGTCTTTTATCAAAAAGATCCACACTCCCGGCGACAGCATTTTCCCTCCCCCGTAAACCGACGAAGTCTATTACTCTGTCTATTCGTTCCTTCTCACTTTTCCCCTTCAACACTCCAAAATGGGCTCCAACCCTTATATTTTGATATACCGTTATCGTTGAGCAAAGAGTAGGAACTTGAAATGTCCGCGCCACTCCCTTGTGGCATATTTGAAATGGTCTAAGCCCATGAATGTTCTCACCCTCGAAAATGATGCCTCCGGAACCAGAATAAAACCCTGAAACAAGATTAAATAAAGTGCTCTTCCCGGCACCATTTGGTCCAGCAATACCAAATATTTCCCCCCTTTCCACCTCAAAACTTAAGTCTTTAACGGCAGCTAATTCACCGAAGCACTTAGTTACTTTGTTGGCCTGAAGAATATCCACAAAAACCTTTCCTCCACTCTCTCTTGTTTTGGTCTGCCTACTTACACACTCTGCCCTTTCGGCGCCTCTTTTTCAACGTGCCTTCCTCCAAAAGTTCGTCGGATAAAAGACCCAACCCTCTCAGGGATTGCCATTAGACCTTCAGGCATAGCAATCATCACCGCGATTACTATTGCACCCAATATAACAAAACGAAGCAGCAGTAGTGGTCGTAATGCCTCGCTTAGCCCAGTGATGACAAAAGCGCCAACTACTGCTCCAGGGAACCTGCCTAATCCTCCAAGCATGAGCATGATTAGAACCATAAGAAAAGTACTAACTTCTAGTAGGAACGGAGAAATTGTACCGTAGAAAGAAGTGTAAAGAGCACCCATGAAGCCAGCTATGAAAGCGGAGATACCAAACACAATAAGCTTATATTTATACTCATCTACGCCAGAGCTTTTGGCAAAGGGCTCCGAATCACGGAGAGCCACAAATGCTAGCCCAATCGAGGAATTGATAATCCTGTAAATGATAAAGAGTAACAGACTAGATACGCCGAAAATAATATAATAACTGAAAATTGGAACATCACTGGAAAAGGTATATTGCCCTAGTTGCAGAGGAGCAAAGCCGGATAAACCAGTAGCCCCGTAAGTATAGTTACGACCCCACAGGATGAAAGTCGGTATGACTAGATGAATGCCAAAGGTAACCATAGCTATGTATATGCCATGAAGTCTAAGGCAGGGCAAGGCAATTAGCAAACCGATTATAGCTGCGGCAACACCTCCGAGTAGGATTGCAGCGGCTGGTGGTATCCCGAAGTGCATTACCACCATGGCCCCTGTGTAACCACCGATAACGAAAAATGCGATGTGCCCAAAAGACCACACGCGAGCGTATCCAATGCTGAGATCCCACGCTGAAGCTACTACCCCCCACATAAGGCATGCGGACAAAATATTCAAAATGCGTGCGTTACCCTGCAAAGCAATTGGGAGAAGTCCCAAAACCAACAGCACACTGAGTAATAAAGCTGGCTTCTTACTCATCTTAACTACCACGTCCCAAACAGCCCCCTCGGTCTAATGGTTAACATAATCACCAACACAAGAATGAAGATAGGCATTCCCCAAATGCCGCCGACATAAAATGTGACAAAAGCCTCTACCATTGCCAAAATAAAGGCAGCGACAGCAGTTCCTTTAATACTGCCCACCCCACCAAATACCATGATTACAAAGGCCTTTACAAAAACCAACCAGCCTACGGTCGGATATACTAAAATCTTTGGGGCAAGAAGAATAGCACTGATTCCGGCCAAGGCTGCTGCTATTGCAAAGGCATAACTAAATATCCTGTTTATTGGTATGCCTACAATCCGTGCGCCTATCATGTCTTGGGCAACCCCTCGCATCGCCATACCCTCCTTGACTTTCCCCAAGAAAAGGATAAGGAGAAACACTATAGATAGGGCGACTACCAATGTGACCATCTCATGCTTAGTTATTACAAAACCACCTAGGGTGAAGCTTCCATCGATTAAATAGGGGATTCTTTTACCTCGACCACCAAAGAGCACCAAAGCTAGGTTGTCTAATAACAAAGCCGAGCCTAAAGTAACAATAATCGCAGTCATATCCCATCGTGGGAAGCGACGGAGGGTATACATAAAAGCTTTTTCGTAGCCAAGACCGAACAGGAACATAATTATAACGGTAATAATAACCGCGGCGGCGTAAGGTAAGTGCAAATATCCTATTGATAGCATCCAGGCAAAATAGGCTCCCCAGGTAAAGAATGCTCCCTGAGCGTAATTGAATATTTTTGTTATGCCATAAATGAAACTTAAGCCTAAAGCCATGACGGCATACACGGCACCAAGTGTAACTCCAATTATGACTAAGTTTACTGCCTGCTCAGCGGTCATAACGACTACCCTCAGTTACGTAAACTAAACCCATTTCGGCAGTTTTGCTTAGATATACGAAGGGGATAAGTACCCTTATGAGGTACCTATCCCCTTTCACCATGTCGATACTTCATACTGCCCTTATTTGACTACTGCGTAAAATTAAACCGCCTCTCTTATTATCTCTATTACTTTATCCACCATGGCACTTGGAAATCGGTAACCTTTTCCACGTTCTTTCCCGCTCCTACTGCCAGACTAATAACCTTTCCGCCCTGCATTTGATAGTAGCCAATTGGTAGCTTATCGACTCCATAGTCTTGAGCGTGGGTCTCACGGTCGAACCCGAACGTTCCAGTTGCCCCAATGTAGGGATGGTCAAACATCGCTTCCATGATTCCATTAAAATCGCGAACATCACCGACTCGCTTTACAGCTTCTACCCATACCCAGAATGAGTCATCTGCACAGAATGTCTGGAACGATGGCCGCTCTCCGTACCTTTTAACAGCCTCGTCCCAAATAGCCTTGCCTTTCTTATAATGCGTTCTGTATGTTGGGTTTTGCCCTGTGTATTCACTATCAACGAAGAGAAAACCTGGTACTGTACCTAAAACTCCATTGCCTTTTTCACCGAACGCAGCTTTGAATTCAGGCTTGTTTATTACCCATGTGATGACAAAAAGTGAGTTTATCGGGTCTTCCAAAAAGTCGGTAAAGGCGGCTATTACTTCCGTGGAGATAACGCTGGACATAAATACGATGGCAGGTTTTTCTTGCCTTATCTTGGTCAATTGAGCTCCAAATTCCACGTTCCCAATTGGATGAATCTCATGGAGGACTATTTCCCAACCAGCCCTTTCCGCCTCCTCTCGCCACCAGTTTGCCTGTATTACGCTATAGTCCAAGTCTGACACCATTATCGCTGCCTTTTTATTTGGGAATTCCCAAGTGACCATCTCGCGATTAGTCAGCGCCTGGAAATAAGGCACACCATAGCCCTCCTCAGTTCGATTCAGAGTCATCCAGTACGGGAATGTATCCTTAACGTCATACCACGCCTTCCAGTCCACAGTTACCCATCCGTGATGCATCACTAAAACACCAACTTGCATCAGATACTTACTAACTGCGGGGTATACCGTCCAGTTGTAGTTTACTACATCCACATCAGCTGCCTTCAGCGTGTCACGAACAGCTGCTAACTCGGTGGGCGTATAGTTGCCAAGATCCGCTATTACAAGTTCCACAGGCCTCCCTAACAGTCCGCCGGCGGCGTTAATCTTATCTCTTGCCATTTCCATCGCCCTCACGTGATGTCGTCCGTCGTCCGCTAGAGGACCAGTTATAGTGGTGGCAACACCTACCTTAACTGGTTTCTTGCTTTCACTAGCACTACCAAGTAGTGGGGTGGAAAGTACTAAAACAGATACAAGCGAGAAGCAAATCAACATCCTTAGTAAAATTTTCCGGTTCATTTTAGACCTCCTTATTAAGAATTTGAGTGATAAACAGTGATAATAACTCGCTTTCTGATGGGGTGTCAGATTCTGACTGTATGTTCATAATCATGATGAAAGTACAGATTATTGAGAAAAAGTCAAGAAAAAAATGATATCCCTCAAAATTCTCTTTCGGGTGTGATTGAAGGCAAGTCTTCAAGGGACTGAGATAACTATCTGATGCAGATTTACGGCTGGTCGATCTGTCCGGGTAATCCCCGAAGTGCTGCTGTCTGAATTGGAATGATTCGTAAAGCGGTCGTTCGGAATTCGATCCTCATTGCCAACTCTGGAATATGGAGGCACAGGTCCTAAGCCCGGATGATCAAGGGTTATCGAAGGTGAAGTGTGTGGATCTGAATAGTCTATTTGAAGTCCTACCAGCCCTATTGGTTCTACCTTTGTCTTAGCTTGTTTCAGATGGACTAGCCAAATTCGACCCATCCCCGGTCATTGAATAATTCCAACGCAACTATCATGCCCTGCAGGGCACCCTAGAGGTATGAAAATGCATTCCTGTTTTCTAAGTAAATCCAATGGCTCAAGATCCACCCCTCTCACCTTCCACGCCCTCACCGTAGAGCTTTCCTTTTCCTGACCAACCTGACCAGGGGGAAAGCCAAAATCACCCTGGAGTTTGGTGTCCTACAGTGATAACATGGAGTTGTTCAACAGGGGAGAGTGGTAGACGAAATGGTACACGGATTGCTTCACTTTCATGCATTTTTATGCACTTCGGTGCACAGAAGCAAAACCCTAACCCGCTGGAACCATTGAAAATAAAAGGCCCCAGGAGATGGGGCCTAAGATTACAAATCAGTTGCTCTGCCGTTGAGCTAAGGAGGCAGCACCTCAGTTGTCAGTTGGCAGGGGTCAGCTCTCGGCTTTCTTGTGCGGATGTTTGATCTTTTTCTCCTGATTACTGATCCCTGACCCCTTTTTTTTACTTATACAGCGTTTATAATAGTTCGGCAAGTTACTCACCGATGATCTTCACGAGCACCCGTTTTCGCCGCCTTCCGTCAAACTCGCCATAGAAGATCTGTTCCCATGGCCCGAAATCGAGCTTACCTTCGGTAACCGCCACAACCACCTCGCGGCCCATGATCTGGCGCTTGAGATGGGCATCTCCGTTGTCCTCACCCGTCCGGTTATGCCTGTACTGCGAGATTGGCTCGTGAGGGGCCAGTTTTTCGAGCCACACGTCATAGTCATGGTGAAGGCCGGACTCGTCATCGTTAATGAGGACCGAGGCCGTGATGTGCATGGCGTTGCAGAGGATTAGGCCTTCCTGGATTCCGCTCTCTCTCAGGCATTCCTCGACCTGGGGGGTTATGTTTATGAAGGCCCGTCTTTCTGGCACATTGAACCACAGCTCCTTGCGATAGGATTTCATGGCCTACCCTCCTTCAACCTGTCGGCGGTCAGTCGCCAGCTGTCGGTGATCAGCCCTCCATATCCTACTCTTCCAGAAACTTCTTCGCCAGGGTTGCTTCCTCGGAATGGGGGTTGAGGTCGATAAACTTCTTCCAGTGGGGTCGTGCTCGCTTTTTCAATTGCAGCTTTTCATAGACGAGGCCAAGGTTGAAATGGGCATCGGCAAATAGAGGATCCGCGACGAGGGCTTTCTTGTAGTAGAAAATCGCCTGAAGGAGGCTCCCCTCCTCTTCAAGAATATTGGCCAAGTTGAAATTAGAGGCGATGTGATTCGGATCGAAGGAGACTGATTTCTGGTAGCACTCCCGAGCCTTGTCTATCGCCCCCTGATGGTAGTAAATGTTCCCGAGGTTTGTCAGGGCGTCGGGAAAATCCGGTCGGATCTCAAGGGCCTTTTGGTATGAGTTGATCGCAAGATCGAGGGTCGCAGGAATCGAATCCAGGGAACATGCCCTTTCAAACCAATAGTGGGCGTCAGAGCTGAGAGGGAATGATTTTATCCGTGAACTCTCTGTACCCTCCTCACGGGGAAACTCAAACAACATCTGTCCTTGGGGCTCAAATCGAACTCCTTCATGGCGAACCACCACCCCTCCTTTTCCATCGGCGTCGATCCGAAGCCGGGCCAGAGGGCGTCTAATGGATGGGAGGATCCGTCCCAGTTTTTTCAGGCTCGATCGAACTCTCTTCAGAGAGACCCCCCCGTCCAAGAGATCCTTGGCGGTTTTGAAACAAACAACGTCTGCGAATGTGTAGCAGGACCGTCCCTCTTCCTTATGAAAGCTTGGTCTGATAAAACCAATCCTTCGCCAATAGCGAATTCTCCCTGCTTTCAGGCCAGTTAGTCTCTCAATATCCCGGGTGGTGAATAGCTCTTCCATGAGAATCGATCAGAGATCTCTCGTTCTTCTTTCGCCCTGTCCACTCGCTCGGCAAAAGACTATCATAGTCAGGAACCCTGTCAAGATTTTTGCTGGTCGTGAAGGCCCAGCTAACCCCTGATGGGAGGAATCGCCGAATGGCACAGAATTGAAATCGAGTTTCCATATCGTTTCTCGCCGACCTCCCCTGGATTGCCTGGTGAATAGCCGTATGATCGAGGACATACTTTCTGACAGCAGATGAGCAACGACATGGGATGGTCAGACGTGTGGCGCTCCCTGTGCCTTGTCGTTTGGCAGGGAAATTGCTAATCTTTGACGTTTATTATGGCACATGCGAGAATTGTCAGGTCAAATAGGGCAGAGAAAGCTGTTGAAGATAGACGGCAACATCCCCGTTACGGCTTCCAGGTCCACGTGAGCTGTCGAAATGTTGCCACGGTCTTCTCCGCCGTTACCGCCAACGTCAGCAAGGGCGGATGTTTTGTCCAAACCGACTCGCCTCTTCCAAAGGGGACCGTGATCTGGCTAGAGTTCTCTTTTACAGATATTCCGGTCAGGCTGGGAAGCATCCAGGGCAGGGTCGCGTGGTCGACCGAACCGGGCGATCGACCTGGGGGCATGGGTATTGAGTATGAAAATATCCCCGACGTCGTGAAAGAGCTCATGGACGAATTTATCGAATACGTTAAACAAAACGGCGAAGAAACTCCTCCGTCGTGACTCTCATGACCGTCGAACCATCCAATCTCCAGTTCCTCCTCTCACTCACCCGTCAGATCCCGATTTCTTTCTGCGCTCCCTCATGCCCTTGATTTCAGAGCGGGTCAGGTTCTTGTATACGACGAAGAGTTCACTGTAGTCTTCTGGCTCCTCGAGTATTCCCCGTGCAACGAGAATGCGTTCGATAACCTCTTTGACCAAAAACCGATGACAGGGATACTCCCTCTCCATACAGACCAGCCAGACATCTTCGTGGGCGGCCAAATCGGCGATTTTGCCGATCAGAGGATCCACCTCTTTTTTCGCTTTTAGCTCCTGATAGTACCTTTCGACGTATTCTTTCCATACAATTCTGTCCTCGTTCCAATCACGGAGAAGGTCCTGGCTCGGCGCAAGAGGGCTGATGGCCGCTTTCTTCTTTCTGAACCGAGAGATGTCGAAGACCACGTCCCCTTGGGGCACGACTCTCTTTCTAACGGAATAGTAGGTGTCCTTGATCACGACGGATCACGCTCTCCAGGCCTCGGCAAGAAAGCCCTTGGTAAACTGGTCTATTCCCCGTTTTTTCAATCCACTCGACCACCTGTGGAGAATCGTCGGCTGAGGTCTGTTTCAGAGTAAAGAGAATCCCGTGTGGACGTAATCGACAATTGGGAACAAAATAGAGAGAAACGCCCATTATTATGACACACGGACCGACCCCTTTCAATGGTGAGGAAAACGTCTTTTCTTGCGGTGACACCCACCCGGCTTTGGCTGATAACGATCTCGAGAATTCTGGTCCAGGCCTCTTCAATGGTCGGTCATGGTGTTTAAGAATCAGGAGATTCCTTCGCCCGAGCTTGACAAACACAAAACATGACTCATAAACTATAGCATCACATACGCCCTTTAATTTTGATGTTTGCGGAGAGTTCGATGTCGAAAAGAGCGAAAAGTAGCGTTGTTGTCACAGATGAAGCGTGCCATCTACCGGCTGAGACATCAGAAAACTTTCGGGATCAGCTTCCCCGAATCGTTGATGCCATCGTCGAAAGCTGTCATGATAAGGAAACGGTCGACCACATCGACGCGGTAGCCATCCCGGACCGCGAATCGGTCATCGAACTGATTGATGACCTGAGGGACCTTCTTTTCCCGGGTTACTTTGGTAACCAGGAAATCGACCGGAACCATCTAACATACCACCTCGGAAGTGAAGTCAATGTCGTTTTTGAGAAGCTTTCTCACCAGATAGCACGGGCTATTCGTCATGAGTGCCACCGAAGTGAGATTATCTGTACCCATTGTCTCAACCGTAGCCAGGCTGAAGCACTCTATTTTCTTGAGCAGATTCCTGGGCTGAGAAAGAGTCTTGCAGGGGACGTCAAGGCCGCTTACAACGGCGATCCGGCAGCAAAAAGCTTCGATGAAATCGTCTTCAGTTACCCGGCCATAATCGCCATTACAACCTACCGGATCGCCCACGAACTCCACATTCGGTCTATCCCACTGCTCCCACGGATGATGACAGAATATGCCCACAGTATTACGGGGATCGATATCCACCCCGGAGCCAGAATCGGGGAGAATTTCTTTATCGACCACGGCACTGGCGTTGTTATTGGGGAGACAACCGAAATCGGCAACAATGTGAGGCTTTACCAAGGCGTAACCCTTGGCGCTCATAGTTTTCAGACAGATCCTAACGGTTCTCTCAAGCGTGGTTACAAGCGGCATCCCACAATCGAAGACGACGTGATCATTTACTCGGGAACCACCATCTTAGGTGGGAATACGGTCATCGGGGCCGGATCAATTATCGGTGGAAATGTGTGGCTTACCCACTCCGTTCCCCCTGGGAGCCATGTAGTCATCGAGGAACCTGAGCTGAAAATTCTCACACCCAAGGAGATGAAGCGTGACATCTAGCATCGTGCGGAGGTCTTTGCTCTTCGCCGCTGTCTCGATACTCCTGCTGGGCCACCGCCTTGCCTTCTCTCAGGAGGCCGTGGTAAAAGGACCTATCGTCAATGTCCGGAGCGGACCTGGGACCAGCTTTGAGATCGTTGGCAGGGTGAAGAAAGGCGATCGTTTCCCAATTGTCAAAGCGAAGAAGAATTGGATACAGATCAACATCGACGAAGAGACCTTGGAGGAGATTAAACTCGACAAAGAGGCCGATGAACCGGCTCATGGAGACAGGGAGACGTGGATCTTCCGGAAACTGATTGAGATTGTCGGAATACCCCCGGATTTTGAGGAGAGACAGATCGACTTCCAAAACTGGGCCCTCGACGAAGTTCCCGTCACTTTCATCGAGTTCAAATCAGACTGGCAGATCTGGGTGCGCTTGCCTCCCGAAAAGTATGCTTCCAGAGCGAAGGTGAGACAGATTGCCCGGAGGATAGCTCAAGAGTATAAAAACCAGACTGGGTTCATTGGGCGAGAGATTGTGGTAAAGGTTCTCAAGGGGAATCGGGTTTACGCCACTGCATCGGAATGAATGGAGCATCCGGAGAAGCCGAAGATCTAGCGACAAACGATACTTACTGCTTTTTTCCCGAAGGCCCTTCCGACTCAGAATTCAGAATTGCATACTCAAATCCATCTATCAAGGCCAGGAATGATGCTCTGTTGATGTTCTCCGAAAATGCCATGACCCGCCATACATCACCGCCATCGCTGAAAATGATTTCAACCTCTACCTTTGCCGCCGTACCCGTTTTGGAATCAAAAATCTGTGACTTGAAGTCGACCAGCCTCACACGGCTGATGACAGGGAATATGGTTTTCAACGATTTTTTCAGAACCTTTGCCAGCGCGTCGACAGGACCCACGCCCGTGTCCGCCTCATGCATCTCACGACCATGAGCTCGTAATCTGACCGTCGCCTCAGGGCACTCCCCTGTATCGATCAGTCGGTACTCGCCGACAATCTCGAAGGGCGGGGTGTAGTCCTTCTTGGATCTCAGGATATTGAGCGTCTCGGAGGCATTCTTGATATCTAAATTGATCACGGGAATCTCTCCAGAAAACGACTATTCTCCGTTTCCTGCGGGACCTCTCCCCGGGTTCAAAGCGGCATCCACAGCTTCGACGAGACCGGGATCGGGGGCAATCCCCAGGACCTTCAACGCATCGATTTGGTCCTTGGCCCGATGATACATTCTGGCAAGGAAGTATGCCAAGGCCAGATTATGGCGCGCCAGCCCGTAAGTGGGATCGATCTTCACCGCCTGTTCGAGTTCACGTATGGCAGCACTCAAATGTCCCTGCCGCATAAGGACGTTACCGAGGTTATTGCGAGCTGTTACATCTTCAGGATCGATTTCGATGGCCTTCCTATACGCGGCGATCGCATCATCAGCAAGGTCTAACTCATGGTAGATGATTCCCATGTTGTAATAGGCAGCACCGTAGTCGGGGTAGATGTCCACTGCCTTCGTGAAGGCCGAAAGGGCCTCTTTAAACCTCTTCTCACCACTCAAAGAGACACCCCGTTCATAGTGCGCCCTTGCCTTTTCGGCAGAATCCATGGACCCGGTCTTCCTCCCAGCTGCGCACCCGAGCAGGGCAATGAGGCCCAAAACAGTCGCAACCCATCTCAACCCTTTCATAGCTTCTCCTCTTGTTACCTAATGGCCATAGTTTTGCTGCAATTCAGGCAAAGTCGGCAAGATCCAGTTTCATTCCATCACGAGCTGCCACGACCTTCAACCCGGTCTCCTCTTCGAGTTTTTCGGCCACTTTCCACGGTTTCTCTTTGATCATGGTCATTCCAAAATGAGTCAACACGGTCAAGCGTGGCCTCCGTTTCTCGATGATCCGCCTGACGTCAGGTATAGACAGATGATCGATATTGGCATTGTCGAGGGGGAGAAACCTGACCACATTAATCACCATTATTGGACCTGTATACATATCAAGGATGTCAGGATGAAACCGGGTGTCGGTAATAAAAGAGACCTCAACCTCGGGGAAGCGAAAATTGAAGCCGTAAGTTTCGACGGTATGACCGTGAGCGCCACCGGTGGAGAAAGCGAGATCTCCGAGGCGGTACGTCCGATTGGGCTCCAGAACCTGGACATCTTCGAGATATTCTATGACATAGTCAAAAACGACTCCACCCTCTCCGAGAGCATCATGGGGAGCAAAAAGGATGCCTCTTTTTTTGAATCCCCCTTGTGACATGGCCTCGATCATGATGTTTAGGTCTCCTGAATGGTCGAGATGCCTGTGGGACAGGAGAATTCCGTCGAGCTTTGATGGATCCAATCGAGGCCTGCTGGACAGACACCTCACAAGAGCCCCGGGGCCCGGATCTAGATGGAGATTTGTGTTGCCCGAAGAAATCCACGTCCCCCCTGAAGCCCTCAGTTGTTTTATTACCACAAATCGGGCTCCAGCGGTTCCAATGAATTTGAGAAAACTCCCCTCCCCCTTCACGCCCTCTGTGAGATCCTCCTAAATTGCCCTGCCCGGCTCCATATGAGGCCTAATCTAAGCGAAAGTCTGAAGTTTATCGAGACCGACCACTAACCGAGAAACCATCGACGCAAAAAAAAAATCCGGAAGGACTTCCAGATAGGCTGGCGCAAATGGTTTCCACTCCTGCAACAAAAAGAGCAGGTCTTTGTCTGTTTATTATGACGTGCCTGGAACTTGTGTAATGAAAATCTTTGATATTCCTTTCTTTTTGAGTTCAACGGCGTATTCATTCGCCTCTTCTCGGCTTGTAAAGCTCCCCACAGAGACGCGGAACCATTTTCCTTTCTGACCAAGATCAATTTCCCAGTCAAAGGCGTCGATGCCCATTTCTTTCAGTTGATCGACATACCGTTCTGCACCTTCCTTTAGCTTGAATGAGGCCAAATTAATCGTGTAGGCTCCAGCTGGTGCGACTTTTCCCGCTGGGGGAGTTTCCGGTTGGATGCTGGCGACAACCTCTTCTTTCGTCGCCTCAGGTTCTGCTTCTGTCTCTACAACGACCGATGGCTCGGTCGATCCCTCCTCGCTTGACTCACCCTCGGCTCCGACTAGGGTGGGGGGTTGGGGCTCCAAAGGCTGGGTGCCACCCTCCTCTAATTTTGCACCCACCGGCAAACCGAATTCTTCCTCTTCAGTTTCCGTTGCAATCTGCATCTTCTTAATGATGATCGACTCCTGCGAGGCCTCCCGGTCTCCTAATACGACTATAAACACAACAACGGCAACGAGGAAAACAACAACAATACTCGTCAGCATGACAAACCGTGATGACCGGCCCGAACTCCACTTCGGTTGCTGATCTTCGACCTTGTCTTCCAGGCTTCTCTCAAGATCCTCCAAGCCTTTGATACTGTCTGATTCGCTCTCTTCTAATGTTTCCTCCTCGGGCGGCACCGGAGAGAACCCCTGTCCTTGCTCTTCATTGTCTAGGATCCCCGCCATGTCGAGGTTCCCCGATTCGGGGATTGTGACGACCCGCTCACAGGCCGGGCACTGCCCCTCGAGTCCGGCTTGATCGTCCGAGGCCATCAACACCTTCCCACATTGACATTGGAATCTAATAGCCATGCCTCTCCTCCCGCCAATTCATGAAATTGGCCTAAACTGGCACCCTTCAAACTCATATTAGCAGATTGCCCTGGCAAGTCAACCCTCCAACCCTTTCTAGCTGGACGGAGAAACAGTTTCAGCGGCTTTGCTCGAATCAAGGAAGGATTGAATCTTCAGAAGAGCCAGAGACCCAGAAAGCCTAACGGAAAAATGAAAGAAGGATTTCTAAGTGCTAACGGAAAGGGCAAATTGAATACTCTGGGGAGAGGTTTTTGGGTAAACCTCCAAAAGAGTTGACAACCAGTTCGTTCATGAATATGATGCAGTGATCTCTGACACTTCACCCAAAGAGGTATTCCCTGGAAAAAATTAAAAACATCCTTGTTCCTATCGATCTTCCCGACCCATCGAAAGCCTGTGTTGCCTACGCTCTTGAACTCGCCAAGAACCTCGGCGCCAGACTTCACTTACTTCACGCCATTCATGAGGCCGCGGATGCGTCCGGGTTCTCGACTCCCCATGTCTCCCTCGACAAGGCCCGTGAGGAGGCAAAGGGACGGCTGGAAAGACGGCTTCGCCTTTACGCCACGTCACAACTTGCTGGCTTTACCAACGTCGTGACAGAAGTCGCAATCGGTCCGCCCCATATAGTCATCGCTCGGTATGCCGATGATAAGGATATCGACCTCATCATCATAGGAGAGAGGCGGAAGGGCAAACTCGCCCAAGCCCTTTCCCAAAAGACAACGAACAAGATTCTTGAGAACTCAAGCAGACCCATCCTCCGTCTTATCATATCTGATTGAATATTCTGTGCAGGAACCTCGACCAGTCATCACTGCTAAGTCCCTAGAGCGACACTGAGCAGCTTGCTGGTGGGTTGACACTTGCGTTTAGGCTGTCCTTCTCTCTGCAGAGCTAGCCCACGCTACCTTCTCGGAAGGCGTCATATCCCCCGGGGAGCATTGCGAAACGGCAGATCTCGCTATGGGTTCTGCAGCTCTGGTAGATTCTGATAGGCGTCGAGTGATTCTGGATTGATCAGCGCATCCCGATTAAGGACCGGCCTTCCATGAATCAGGTTGGTAACAGCGCTCTCAACCTTCTTCATGTTCAGGGTGTAGGGGATATCTGGAACCTCGATGATTTTGGCGGGTATGTGCCGGGGTGATGCCTTTTCACGTAAGGTCTTTTTGATCTTGTCTTTCAGATCTTCGTTCAAACCATGCCCCTGGGCAATTTTGACGAAGAGGATGATCCGCTGATCTCCCTTCCAGTTCTGCCCTATGGCCAGGCTGTCAGCAACCTCTTCTAGCTTTTCCACCTGGTTGTATATCTCCGCTGTACCGATTCGAACTCCAGAAGGCTTCAATACGGCGTCAGAACGGCCGGAGATAGTGAGGCCACCGGTCTTGCTGTTGATTTTGACATAGTCCCCATGACGCCACACGTTAGGATAGACATTGAAGTAAGCCTCTTTGTACTTGCGGTTATCCGGATCATTCCAAAAGTAAAGGGGCATTGACGGGGCCGGAGCCTCGCAGACAAGCTCCCCCTCACGATCGACCACGGGATTGCCCTTTTCATCGTAAACATTTATCTTCATGGCCAATGCGGGAACCTGCAACTCCCCGGCGTAGACGGGATTGATCGGACTTCCGGTGCAAAAACATCCATTGATATCAGTGCCGCCTGAACTCGAATTAAACCACAGATCTTGTTTTATCTCCCTGTAGACGTACTCAAATCCCTCCGGTGAGAGAGGAGAACCGGTCTGCCAAATTTCTTGGAGCGACGACAGATCGTAGTCCTTCCCAGGCTCGAGTCCTTGGCTTCTGATGAAACTGATGTACGTCGCGCTGGTACCGAACATCGTTACCTTTTCGTCTTGAATCAGCCTCCACATCGCACCTGCCTCTGGGAAATTGGGGTTCCCATCGTACAGGATAAGCGTGTTTCCTATGGCCAGGGAACTCATTATCCAGTTCCACATCATCCAGCTACAGGTTGTTATGAAGAAATGAACATCCTCTCTTCGCAAGTCTGTGTGGAGCATCAGTTCCTTCAGGTGATTGATGAGGATTCCGCCAGACCCCTGGACTAGACACTTTGGCTTGCCGGTTGTGCCAGAGGAAAACATGATGTACACAGGATGATCAAAGGGTAACTGCTCGAACTGAATCTCAAGCCCTCTCTCCTGTGACAGAAAATCATCCCAGAAGACGGCGTTCGGGACCTGATCGATGTCAGGTTTCTCCTCTAAGTATGAAGCAACAATGACCTTTTTGATTGAAGGGATTCCCTGTGCAACCTCAGCCGCCCTGGAGAGAACGCTGAAGGCCTTCCCTTTATAGAAGTATCCATCGACCGTGAACAGAACCTTGGGTTCTATTTGCTCGAAGCGATCTTGGACTGCACCGGCTCCAATGTCGGTCGCGCAGGAAGACCAGGTCGCGCCGATACTCGTGGCGGCCAGCATGGCAACCGCCGTCTCAATCATATTTGGCATATACGCAGCAACCCTGTCTCCCGGGGCGATCCCTATCTCGCGGAGCGATTTTGCCAGACGAGCCACGGCATCATAGAGTTCTCCATAGGTCATTGTCGCCGATCTTTGGGTTTCCCCCCTGAATATGAATGCGAGATGATCATCCCTGTGTCTCAGGAGATTTTCGGCAAAATTCAACTGTGCCCCCCTAAACCACTTTGTTCCAGGCATCCGAGTTAGGTCCTCGACGACCGCGTCGTACCCTCTGGAAGCCCTGATCTCGCCGAACTCCCACATGGTTGCCCAAAAATCGGGAATATTCTCCACAGACCACCGGTACAGCTCGCTGTACGTTTCAAACTTCTTACCGTGTTTTCGGTTCACATCCTGGATAAACCGGGTCATGTTGGCGTTCTTCACTCGATCTTCAGACGGTCTCCAGAGCGGTTCCATCACAATTCCTCCCCTACTCTTGTTCCGGCAGCCCCCCGAACGATCAAAAAGAAGGGCCCTCTTATAGGAGAATATTTACGGAGTTCAGTATGCTGTTCGGGTCGAGAAGATCCTCCAATCTTCTCCTCACGTCGAGCCCCTCGCCATGCTCCTGGGCGATGAATCTTTTCTCGCCAGTTCTACTGCCCTTTCACCTGCCATTCCCCCCCACCGATAGGGCATAGGAGACCATCTCATTGGCCCGGTCTAATCTCCGAATAGACTCCTTATTCATAAAACCATTGGCTACGACACGGAAAAGGCTAGACTCAGCAACCCGGTTTATGACCCTCGGTCTCTCAATGCCCGATAGTACGAGATAATAAAATCATCAGACAATTGTCAAGAAAAAACTAAATTCCCCATGTCGACCTGACCCCAGAACTGAAGGAGCTTTCCGTTAACCTGAACAGAACTGAAAAAATGTCCGCGTCAAGGTCTTACAAATACCCGAGATATGACAAAGGCTGTTGTCTTGCAAAGAGAAGTATGATAACACGAGGCAAACTGGCCGGAAGACGAGCGTGATTCCTGCCATCTAACAAAGATCAAAACCCTGTATAGGGCAAGGAAGACGCTAGGCAGTATTCCCAGAAAACCGAGTTCTTCACGATACTTTTCGAAAACGCTACAGGCAGAGTTACGTGAAAGCAGCATAGATCAAGTGAACAGCCGAAGAATTTGGGATAGGACGAATCACAAAGGAGATGCCGTTATGGATCAGTTTGTCGTTGTTTTTGTCTCAGTGGGATCTGAAGAGGAGGGTCTGACCATTTCCAGAAGCCTGGTCGAGGAGCGGCTTGCTGCCTGTGTCAACCTGGTTCCCAAGGTACGTTCCATATATCGATGGGAAGGGGAAATCTGTGATGAGCCAGAGTCTTACCTGATCATTAAGACCCGCCAAGAACTATTTGAGCAGTTGCAGGAGAGGATCGAAAACCTCCACAGTTACAGCGTACCTGAAATCATTGCCCTCCCCATCGTGAAAGGCCTCGATAGTTACCTCGGATGGATCCGTGAAGAGACGGTATCACCCCGATAGGAGCAGAGACTCAAAGGATTTTGGATTTCGGATTTTAGATCTGAGATTGCGGATTTTGGATTCGCCTTTACTGACATCTCAGATCCCATATCTCACGTCTCAGATCCTAAATCGCTGCGGATGTACTTCACCACCAAATCCCCGACTTCAGTGGTGGTGAGTCCCATTTTCCCGACATCAAGACTCCTCATGTGCTTCTGCACAACCGCTATCATTGAACGCTCGACCAGGCCAGCGGCCTCAAATTCCCCAAGATGATCCAACATCATCTGACCGGCCATGATGGCGGCCAAAGGATTGATAACATTCTTACCTGTATACTTTGGAGCAGATCCGCCAATGGGCTCAAACATGGACGTCCCATTGGGATTGATGTTCCCCCCGGCGGCGATTCCCATTCCCCCTTGGATTGTTGCCCCGAGGTCGGTAATGATATCTCCGAACATATTGTCGGTAACGACCACATCGAACATCTCCGGGTTCTTGACCATCCACATACAAATCGCATCTACATGGGCATAGTCTCTCTCGATATCCGGATAGGATTCACCGATCTCACGAAAGACCCTCTCCCAGAGGTCAAAGGCATAGGTGAGCACATTGGTCTTGCCACAGAGGGTGAGCTTTTTCCTTTTGTTTCGCTTCCGGCAATACTCAAAGGCGTATTTGAGACACCGCTCCACCCCTTTCCGAGTATTGATGGACTCTTGAACCGCCACCTCATCTGGGGTCCCTTTTTTGAGGAAACCTCCTGCACCGGTGTAAAGCCCTTCGGTGTTTTCCCGCACAACGACATAATCGATGTCCTCTGGACCCTTGTCTTTCAGCGGCGTTTCGACTCCCGGGTAGAGCTTCACCGGTCGAAGATTGATATATTGATCCAGGGAAAACCTCATATTGAGGAGTATTCCCTTCTCTAGAATTCCAGGCTGCACATCCGGGTGCCCGATGGCTCCCAGATAAATAGCATCCAATTGGCGAAAATCGTCGATGGCCGAGTCGGGGAGTGCCTCCCCTGTCTTGAGGTAACGTTCTCCGCCGAAATCGTAGTGGACGAGATTGAACCGTATATCTTTTGTTTCACCGACCGCTTCCAAGACCTTTATCCCTTCTGCGATAACCTCTGGCCCTGTCCCATCTCCTGGAATGACTCCAATCTTGAATCCTTTACTCATCTAACCCCTCCTCTTGGCGATATGTTCCATCAACCCGCCGTCATCGATGATCGTCTGCATAAAGGGAGGGATAGGATCGGCCTTGTAATTCTGGCCTGTCGTCTGATTCCTGATCACTCCCTTTGAGAGATCTACCTCGATTTCATGGCCATTCTCAGTCCCATCGGCCGCTTCAACGCTTTCCAAGATTGGAAGTCCCATATTGAAGGCGTTTCGGTAGAATATCCTGGCGAAACTCCTGGCGATAACGCACGATATCCCTTTGGCCTTAATAGCAATTGGGGCATGTTCCCGTGAAGAGCCACAACCGAAGTTTGATCCCGCAACGATCATATCCCCGGGCTTTGCATCTGTCACGAAATTTGAATCTTCATTCTCCATGCAGTGTCGGGCCAGGCTTTCCGGATCGGTCACATTGAGATAACGGGCGGGAATAATCGCATCAGTGTCAACGTTCGAGCCGAATTTCCACGCCCTTCCCTTGATTCTCATCGCAGCTTTCTCCTTTGTCAAATCTACCCGCGGTTGAGTTTCGTGGCTCCTGAGAAACTGAATTCCACAGCTCTGTGGTCTTCTGGACCTCTCACTTTTCTAAATGGAGATCCCTCTGTCACTTCGCTCCCAAGCTCTCCCGTTCACCCCTCAGGGCAAAACGGTTAATCAAAATAGGATAAGGGACAAAGGAAAAAGGAGAGAAAACCAAGACGTGCGAATCGATTATCCTTTAACCTTTGGCCTTTATCCTCGTCCTCCTAACGGTGGTGAACTCATGGGCACCAAAGATAGTCAGAGAAGGCCGGAACGTATTGGCATTATCGCTTCCGCAAACGCCGCTCAGGAACAAGGAATCTCCATAAACCTCGAAGATCATTAAATCAGTTCAGCTCCTCTGGGCTTCCAATCCGCCCCAGGACCGCCGAGGCAGCGGCGATAGCCGGGTTCGAGAGATAGACCTCACTTTCTGGATGCCCCATTCTCCCCACAAAGTTTCTATTGGTGGTGGCAATCGCCCGCTCACCCTTCGCAAGCACTCCCATATGACCGCCAAGGCACGGTCCACAGGTCGGAGGGCTAATCACCGCACCGGACTCCAGAAAGACATGGAACAGATTTTCCGCGATGGCCTGCTTGTAAATTGAAGGCGTGGCCGGGATGACGATCAATCTGGTGTTCGGTGAAATTCTCCGCCCTTTCAGTACTTGGGCCGCTAACCGCAAATCCTCTAACCACCCATTGGTGCAGGAGCCGATAACGGCTTGATCGACGAAGACCCGCCCCACCTCACTGATACCTCGTGTATTGCTTGGAAGGTGAGGAAAAGCAACCTGGGGCTCTATCGTCGACACATCGAACTCCTTTATATCTTCATATGCAGCCCCCTCATCACTTGTGTATAGACGATATTTCCGTTTCGCCCTTCCGTTCACATACTTCTCAGTTGTTTTATCCGGTTGAAATATCCCATTCTTTGCTCCCGCCTCAATCACCATATTGGCCATGGTGAAGCGTCCTTCCATGGAGAGACGGTCGATCGTCTCGCCGCTAAACTCTATGGCCTTGTACAGGGCCCCATCGACCCCTATCTGACCGATAGTATAGAGGATCAGATCCTTTCCACCCACCCAGGGCTTTCGCTCTCCCCTGTAAATGAACTTGATCGTCTCAGGCACCTTGAACCAGAGTTCCCCCGTGATCATGGCTGCGGCCAGATCCGTGCTTCCCACACCTGTGGAAAAAGCGCCCAATGCCCCATACGTGCAGGTATGACTGTCTGCACCAACAACCAAATCCCCCGGCAAGACCAGCCCCTGTTCAGGGAGGAGTGCGTGCTCGATCCCCACTTGGCCCGCCTCGAAGACCTGGGACAGTTCCTGCTCCCGGGCAAACTCCCTGAGGATCTTGCACTGCTCCGCCGATTGAATATCCTTGTTCGGGGCGAAATGATCTGGCACCAAAATCACTCGATCGCTGTCAAATACCCGTTTGGCACCGACCCTCCGAAACTGCTCTATCGCTATCGGTGCCGTGATGTCATTGCCCAGCGCGAGGTCCACCTTTGCATTGATTAATTGGCCAGGGCAAACCTCTTTCAGGCCCGCATGATCAGCAAGGATCTTTTCTGTGATCGTCATTTTCATTCCAGCCATACCTTTAAAAGTCCTTTTGCCTTTTCGTATTGATCGGGACGATGTCCAGCCCCAGAAATCAGGAGTCTGTGACCCGGCCAACCCTGGAATAAGGATGAAATACCCTCACCGGTCATGTCAGTGACACTCGATGGGAGCTCTATCCGCCCCTATCTACGACGCAAAGAACTATTATACCGCAACAGGATTCACAAGTTAAACCGTAAACGGTCAGAGGGATCAACCCTCTCCCAATTCTCTGTCAGTTCTCCTGGGCTTCCCTATTCATGCAAAGACGCTCCCGCGCTGTCGGTGCAGTCTCCCGCTTCGGGATCAATCCAACAGGGGTCCCTGAACCCTAGCAATCGTTGCAGCCCATATGTTACATTAAGTCCCATCGGTTATGAAACCCAGGGTCAGCGCAGAGGACACGTTGCCATTCCCAACAACCTATTGACATCAACGTGTTTTCTGTCTATTATTTGATTCCCTAACTATCCGAAACCATTAACGGTCCCTGTCTGGCGTTTTGCCCAAGAATCCTTGTCACAAAGATTGGCGAACCGGTATGGCAAAAATTGAGATCAAAAAGGAAAGGTGCAAGGGGTGCTGCCTCTGCACTGTTGTGTGCCCGAAGGAACTCCTATCTATCGGGACCGAGATAAACCGGCAGGGTTATACCTTTGCCACGATCTCAAAGCTTGAAAAATGCACAGGGTGCACGATCTGTGCACAAATCTGTCCAGATGTGGCGATTGATGTCTGGAAATAGTCAATCACGCTGAGTGGGTGTGTTGTAAAGGTGGCTGAAAAACTCTTTGTCCGAGGAAACGAGGCCGTCGCCATGGCGGCAATTGATGCGGGCTGTCTTCTCTATTTCGGGTATCCCATCACCCCGCAGAATGAAATTCCGGAGTATTTCTCAAAGCATTTGACACAGGTCGGCGGCGAGTTCATTCAGGCTGAGAGTGAGATTGCTTCTATCAACATGCTCCTGGGAGCCGCTGCAACCGGGACCCGCGCCATGACTTCATCATCGAGCCCAGGGATTTCCTTGATGCAGGAGGGGATCTCGTACATGGCTGGAAGTGAACTACCTGGTGTTATTGTCAATATGTCGAGAAGCGGCCCAGGCCTCGGTGGAATAGCCCCATCCCAGGGGGACTATTTTCAGGCCACACGAGGCGGTGGACATGGCGACTACCGAACGGTCGTTTTGGCCCCCTCGTCGGTGCAGGAGATCTATGACCTCACGAAACTCGCTTTCGACCTCGCCGACCGGTACCGGACACCTGTCATGGTTTTGGGAGACGCCCTGATCGGCCAAATGAAAGAACCCCTGGTCAAAGAGCAAGAAAACGAGGAGAAGAAAAAACCAAAGAAGTGGGCTCTGACGGGCGCAACGGGTAGAAAGGCGAACCGCCTGAAATCCCTCTACCTTCAGGACGGCGAACTCACAGAGCACAATTGGAAGCTCTTTAAGAAATATCAAAAGATAAAGGAAAAAGAGGTCCTCGTTGAAATTCGAAACCTCGATGATGCCGAACTTGCCGTGGCGGCCTTTGGGAGCATGGCCAGAATTGCCAAGACCGCCGTTGAGGAGGGAAGAGAGAAAGGACTCAGGTTGGGCTTGATCCGTCCCATCACGGTCTTTCCATTTCCAGAAAAAACGTTTTTTGACGCGTCCCGGAAGATAAAGAAATTTCTTGCTGTTGAGCTTAACACCGGCCAGATGGTAGAGGATGTGAGCCTCTCCGTAGCCGGGGATGCAAAGGTCCACTTCTATGGACGACCACCTGGCTCAATCCCATCGCCAGAGGAGATTCTAGAAGAGATAGAGAAAGTCTATTCAGGGGCCAGGGGTCAGCGACTAGGGATGCAGGTGTAATTCGGCTAATGTTAACTAGATTTGAAGCACGAAATCCGGGCGAAGCGTCCCGTCGGGACCAATAAGAAACAATTTCAAGATCATAAACCCCAATGTTCAAAACCCATATTTTGTGTTTCTGTCATTTCGTATTAGGATTTGTTTCCCGCCACGGGCGGGATATTCGAGTTTTGAATTTATGAAACCGAAACCTCATCTGAGGACATGCGTTTCTTTCCATTTTCCAAGTGGGACGGTACCGCCTCTCATTAGTACTGGAGTAAAAAATGAAACAGGTCTTCAAACGGCCGGAGAGCCTTATCGACGTCCCCTTTCATTTCTGTCCGGGATGTCACCACGGGGTCGCCCACCGACTGGTCGCCGAAGCAATCGACCGTTTCGGCATCCGAGAGAAAACGATTGGCGTCGCCTCCGTCGGGTGCTCAGTGTTTCTCTATGACTACTTCGACGTGGACGTCTTGGAGGCCCCTCATGGCAGAGCCTCGGCCGTGGCTGCAGGAGTGAAGAGAGCTAGGAAGGACCGGATCGTCTTCACTTACCAGGGTGACGGAGACCTCGCCTCCATCGGCATTGCTGAGGTTGTCCATACGGCCAATCGAGGGGAGAACATCACCATCTTCTTTGCCAATAACACGGTCTATGGCATGACCGGTGGTCAGATGGCGCCAACCACACTCTTGGGACAGAAAACGACAACCAGCCCTTATGGCAGAGAATTCACCCAGGATGGCTATCCAATCCGGATGGCCGAAATGTTGGCAACCCTGGAGGGAACCGCCTTTGTAGCCAGAGTCGCCGTGGATAAACCAGCCAATCTTATGAAAGCCAGAAAAGCTGTGTTGAAAGCCTTCGAGATGCAGGTTAAGAATATGGGCTTTTCCTTCGTCGAGATTCTCCTTTCCTGCCCAACAAACTGGGGGTTAAACCCCCTGGATGCGAACAAAAGGGTCGAGGAAGAGATGATCCCTTATTTCCCGCTCGGCGTGCTGAAGGAGAGGACCATGCCGGACTACCTGTGAAATCCCTTTTGTCAGTGGGGTAGAGGAAAGTTGTACCACGATGTCATCATTTCAGGCTTTGGCGGACAGGGGATTCTGCTTATTGGAAATCTCCTGGCCTATGCCGCCATGACTGAGGGAAGGAATGTCACCTTCCTCCCCGCTTACGGCGTCGAGATGAGAGGCGGAACGGCGAATTGTACGATCGTCATCTCATCCAAGCCGATCGGTTCACCTGTCGTGGGCAGACCCACCTCAGCCATTGTCATGAACCTACCCTCACTCACAAAATTCCAAGACCGAATCAGACCAAATGGGCTTCTGATCCTCAACAGTTCCCTGATAGACCCGCGCGAGCTCACCCGCAAGGACATTGACTGCCTCACCGTTCCCGTCAATGAGATTGCCGCCGAGAACGGAAATGCCAAGCTGGCCAACATGGTGGCCTTGGGGGCCTATGTCGAGAAAACCGGGATCGTTCAGCAGGAATCCATTGAGATGGCATTCCCGCATGTCCTCGATGGGAGGCATCATCATCTGATACCGGCCAATGTGGAGGCGATCAAAAAAGGGCGGCAGTCTGTCAAAAGGGGGGGACCGGAATAACCCGAATTCACTCAAGGAGATCTGATGGAAGGCCAACACACAGAGGAAATAAAGGTCGGGGAGAGGATCAAGGCCACACGGGAAGAACGGGGGCTCTCTCTGAAGGATTTGGCTGATCTGACAGGGTTTTCAACGGCCCTCCTCTCGCAGATGGAAAACCATCTGGTTTCCCCCTCTCTGGGAACGATCATTACGATCTCAAGGGCCCTGAAACTTCCGCTCGGGCATTTCTTTGGAAAAGCGTCTGGCCAGCCCTATTCGATCATTCGCAAGGATAAACGAAAAAAAGTCTCCCGTTTCGCTTCAAAGGAAGGGGTCAGCTACGGGTACTCATACGAATCCCTCGGATACGATAAGAAAAACCGGCACATGGAACCCTTCATGGTGACTCTGGAACCTGCCACGGTAAAAACGCAGACCCTCTCAACCCACGAAGGGGAGGAATTCATCTATGTCCTTGAAGGAGACATGGAGGTTATCCTTGGAAAGCACACCGACCTGCTTCAACCTGGCGATTCGATTTACTATGACTCGACGATTCCTCACCGGGTCCAATGCCACGAAGACCGGCCAACCAAGATCCTAGCCGTCCTGTACACAGCTGAAAGACAATCCCCCGACTGAGAGAGCCAGTGTCTGGAAAAAGGTGAAAGGAGCGCCCCGCTCCGCGGGGCGTAAGGATGACGGCAAAGGATGGCGGGTTGGAAGGAGGTCGTTCTGTCCTAACGGGCACGCTCAATTATCCTGGAAACAGACTCATCAGAATCGTGACGACCAATCTGCCCGCTACTATTCTTCACTGATCTTTTATTCTACCGTGCTACGATTATGGGGAAGACAGGGAACTTCAGAAGTTCCTCTAACGTCAATAAGTTTTTGAGTTTTGTGGCCTCAGGTCAGTGTTGTGCCCTATGGCCCGATCAATTCGACACTCTTTTGACAAAGAAAATGTCTTAGGTTTTCGAGGCCGACGCCTTTCCTCTCTCCTCCTCAAGCTGTCCACCTGAGAAGGTGGCACCGCACTTGGGACAGTCGTAGAATTCAACGCCGTACCATGGAATGTATTTCCAGCGGAATCCAAGACGCCTTTTCTCCTTCTCCAGGTACGTCTCCTTGCCATTTTCAAGGCACCTCGGACATTTGCGCGGGGTGGGTATCCTTCTCACCATGAGATCCTCCACATCGAAGGTCAGACGCTGCCATCCAGGGTTTATCTCGGTTTAATATAGGCGGGCCAGGATGTCAACCAAAAAGAGTGCACCCCAAACTGCGAATATTTTACTTGACAAAGAACACCACCTTTGCTATAGATGTGGACTCAAAAAGCGTCCTCTACAATCCCTCATGTTTTCCTATATTTAGAAGTAGCTCGTGCGGATTCTACTTTGTTTCCGCGGCAGAGCGAAGATGTGTCCAATGAGCGATGATTCCAGCGAGGTGACAGGCAAAAACACCCATTTTCTCATCGTCGAGGACCTCCACATGGCCTTCGGTGGTGTTTCGGCCCTTTATGGTGTGAGTTTTGGCGTAAATGAAGGCGAAATATTCTCTATCATCGGCCCTAATGGGGCCGGCAAAACCGTCCTTCTCAACTGCATCAATGGCCTTTACCATCCTCAAAAGGGAGAAATCATCTTTGACGGGCAGACCATCAGCCGTTTTTCGCCCCATCACCGGGCCGCCTTGGGGATCTCCAGAACATTTCAGAAGATCGAACTTTTTTCCGGTATGACGGTGCTCGATAACATCAGACTGGGTCGCCATATCCATCTGAAAAGTGGCGTTCTTAGCGGGTCCGTCTATGTGGGAAAGACGGCCAAAGAGGAATTGGAAGCCAGGAAATTCATAGAAGAAGAAATCATCGATCTCCTTGAGATCGAACACATCCGAAATCGGGTCACCGGAATGCTTCCCTACGGGCTGCAGAAAAGAGTGGAACTCGCCAGGGCCCTGGCCCTCAACCCGAAGATCCTGCTATTAGATGAGCCCATGGCAGGGCTCAATCTAGAGGAGGTCGAGGACATGGCCCGATTCATCTTAGACGTCAACGAAGAAAAGAGATGGAAGACAACCTGCATACTCGTGGAACACGACATGGGCGTGGTCATGGATATCTCCGACCGGGTCATGGCCCTCAACTTCGGCGAGAAAATCTCCGAAGGAAGCCCCGGTGAAATTCAAAACCACCCGGAAGTCATAAAGGCATATCTCGGAGAGGTTGAAGAGATTGAACTCTACGTCAGCAGAAGGTAGCCGTCCAGGCGAAGTTGAGATTGCCCCAGAACTGACGCTTCCAAAGCTACTCCTTCAAACCGCCAAGAAGTACGGTGACCACAAGGTCGCCATGCGGGAGAAAGAGTTTGGCATCTGGCGCCCCATCACATGGAAAGATTACCTTGAAAACGTGAAGTATCTCTGTCTCGGCATGGTGTCTCTTGGATTGGAAAGAGGAGACAAGGTCGTCATGATAGGAGACAACCGTCCTGAGGGACTCTGGGCTGAGATGGCCGCCATGTGTGCCGGCGCGGTAGGTGTCTGGATGTTTCAGGACTGCCTAATGGACGAGGTCCAGTATATCGTTGATCACTCCGACGCCAAGTTTTACATAGCTGAAGGTCAGGAAGAGGTGGACAAGGCCCTGATGATCCGGGACAAATGTCCAAAGCTCAAGCAAGTCATCTGGGATGACCCCAAGGGCATGCGGCGTTACGATGACGCCATGCTGATTGATCTCAAGGGTGTTCAGAGGCGTGGAATGGATCTGGAGAAAGAGAAACCCAACCTCTTCGAAGAGATGATAGCCGAAGGCCACGGCGATGACATCTGTCTTCTCTTCTACACGTCAGGAACCACCGCCCTCCCCAAGGGTACTCTCCTGACGCATTTCAACATGCTCACGATGGGACAGAATCTCATGCGGGTCGACCCCTGCCATGAGACCGACGATTTCGTCTCCTACCTCCCCTTTGCGTGGATAGGTGAGCAGATGATGTCCATATCCTGCGGACTCCAGGTGGGTTTCACGATCAACTTCCCTGAGGAGCCCGAAACGGCCCAGGAAAACGTGAGGGAGATCGGCCCTCATGTCATGTTTGCTCCACCCCGTCTTTATGAGCAGATGACACGGACGGTCCAAGTAAAATACCTCGACGCTTCGTGGATCAAGCGAAAGGCCTATGAACTCGCCATGAACATCGGCTATCATGTGGCGGATCTGGAATTTGCAAGAGAGCCTGTCCCTTGGCACTGGAGGCTTCTGGAGTCCCTCGCTGACATCTGGTGTCATAAGAAACTCAAGGATCATCTGGGCCTTTCTCGAATCAGGAATTGTTACACCGGGGGAGCGGCCATGGGCCCTGACCATTTTCGTTTTTTTCATGCCATCGGTGTCAACCTGAAGCAGATTTATGGCCAGACAGAGATTGCAGGCATCTCGGTCCTCCACCGAGACGGGGAAATAAAGTTTGACACGGTTGGAAAGCCGATTCCCCAAACCGAAGTGAAGATAACCGAGGACGGAGAGATCATCTCCAAGAGTCCCAGTGTCTTCAAGGGATACTACAAAATGCCAGAAGAAACGGCCAAAACTCTCAGAGACGGCTGGCTTCATTCCGGGGACACGGGTTTCATTGACACCGACGGTCATCTGGTGGTGTTCGATCGAACCAAGGACATTATGAAACTCAGCGATGGCACGATCTCCTCACCCCAATATCTAGAGACACGGCTCAAGTTCAGTCCTTTTCTGAAAGACGCGTGGATTATCGGGGACCAGAGGCCCTATGTGACAGGGGTTCTCTGTATCGATTACACCACGGTAGGGAAATGGGCCGAGGAGCGGGGGATCAACTACACGAGCTACCCGGAATTGTCCCAAAAGGAAGAAGTCTACCAGCTTTTGAAAGAAGCAGTCGCCCACGTCAACAGGGACCTTCCATCAGCTGCAAGGATTAAGAAATTTGTCAATCTCTACAAGGAGCTAGACGCGGACGACGAGGAGTTGACCAGAACTAGGAAGATCCGAAGAGCCTTTGTTGAAAAGCGGTATCGCGATATTGTCGACAGCCTCTATTCAGATTCTGATACCGTCCACATGGATACGACCATCACCTATGAGGACGGCCGGGTCTCACACATCAAGACCGATCTGAAGATCCAGGAGGTTCCAGGCGAGGGGGTTCGGTAATGGATCTTTTCTTGCAATTCTTCTCTACTGGGGTCATGTTGGGCGGAATCTATGCCCTGGTGGCTCTCGGATGGACGCTGATCTACAAGTGCTCCGGCGTTCTGAACCTGGCCATGGGTGAGTTGACCCTCATTGGCGCTTATGT
>CAYGBK010000118.1:0-2712 GCA_964348095.1 uncultured Thermodesulfobacteriota bacterium
AATGGTCGTAGCATCGGTTGTTCCCGTGGAAACGTTGTCAACCGCCACCCCTGCATGGGCAGTCTCGAGGTCTCCTAGAACAAGCGGAAGGGTCAAAAGAACGAGCGATAGAAATAAATGGAATCCCTTTCTCATAGTGCGATACCTTTCAAGAATTTTTGTTTTCACGGTCCAAGTATTGCGATAACAAGTTCTCTATCAACATGGTTTCTGACCCATTCAGACGGCTCAAAAGAGCCGACAGGTGTGTTTGAGCAAGAAGCATTCCAAGTAAATAAACTCATACAATTTCATATAAGTGTTTGATAATAATTAGGTTTTTTGTAACATGAAGAGATCACTGAGTCCGATAAGTCTAAAATTTTTTCATACTTGAGAAAGTTTTTAATAGCTCAGTTCTCGATGAATGCCCGTACAATTTCTTTGCCTGTCCTTTCATTCCTTAGGCGGGCACATCACATGAAAAAGGCAGGATCAGAACTGATCCTGCCTTTAATCGACTAATCGTCCCTGGACTCGGGGGGGACGTTTCATTCAGCGTGCGGACTGAAACGCGCCTTTCTGTCCATCGAAATTCGCCTCGCGTGGACCGCGCCTTCGAGCTGGCTCTTATCGTCTAACTTGACTTTGGAATTCGGTGCATAGAGGGTGCCCCGCACTTTAGCCCGGTAGTCGATTTTGATGTACCGGTCGTGCAAAACGTTGATGGCCACATCCTTTGTTGAGCCACCTTCCACCTTGATTTCGGCCCGGTAATCGATATCGAACTGGTTCACCACGTTGACGACAATGGGGCCTTTGGAGACATCCATCACCACAGAGGCACGGCTGTCGATTTCAAACTTTCTCATATAGTATTCACCACTCGACAGATTAAGGACACCTTTCCTTTTCACTCGAACCTTTCCGTACGAACCAGGATCGAGGCCAAGAGACCTTCTCTTTCGGACCTTAATGTCATTTCCTCCGGCGGTAAAGCTCAACTCGGGGAAATCGATTAACTCTAGTGCTGGATCTGCATGTTCCGTGATAGTACCGCCGTTGATCACGTGCAACCCGCCGTCGCCATAAATCGCACCGTTGCTAATGACATCGCCGTCAACCGTGATCGATCCCTTGACCTTGACTTTCCCCCGAGATCGAAGGTCTCCCTTGAGAGTCCTGGATCGCCCACGTTCAATTTTGATCTTCCTGTTGGATCCAACATTACCTTGAGAACTGGAGATCTTTTTCAGTTCTACCTTGTCTTTGGCGTAGAGGACGTATTCCTGTAAGTCATCGCCTCTTTCCGGAGCTTCATCCACACCCATGTCAGGTGCGGGACCGACAATCCGCGGATCGCCTTCGAAATCTGTCTCCGGGAGAGAGGGCGCATCCGGATCGCCCGCATCAATGGCAGGAGATCTTTCGACAAGGTGAAAATCTCCGTTGTCAGGGTCAACAAATTGCGGGTCCGCATCGATGTTGCCGGCGCCGAGGTATCCTCCCGGGACGTTTGAATACGCTACGTCGGCATAACTTAGGCTGCCGTTGTACACTTCTGGTCCATCAGGAGCGGTGTTCCCCAAGAAGATGGTGTTGGTAATTATCGGATTGGAGCTGGAGAAGTTCCAGATTCCGCCACCTGAGCCACCTGCACTATTGTCGTAGAACGTGGTGTTGGTAATGGTCGGCGAAGAACCGAAAAAATTGGCGATAGCTCCACCGCTGAGACGGGCCGTATTCTTATGGAATGTGCTGTTAATGATAGCCGGAGAAGATCGATAGTTGTAGATGGCACCACCATAATAGTAGTCCGCACTATTGCCATAGAAGGTACAATTGATTATGGTAGGTGAGGCGGCGGAGTCATTATAGATTGCGCCTCCATAGCGGCCTCCACGATTCATATAGAAGGTGGAATTGGCGATAGTCGGGGATGAGCGGATATTTCGAATGCCGCCACCGTAGTAGAAATCGTATCCATTTCGAATCGTAAAACCGTCTATCCGCGAATCCGCCGAGACTGAGAAACAGAGGACATCATTGTTTCCGTCCACCGTGGTGATATTGTTGTGCCAATCCCTCTGTTCCAATTCGGTCTCTGATCCATTAAATCCGCCATATAGGCTTACTGCCTTGTTGACACGTACAGTCTCGTTTAGGACGTAGGTTCCGGCTAGAACCCAGATCTCGTCACCTTCTGCAGCCGCATCCACGGCTCTCTGGATAGTCGCAAAAGCGGAGTTCCAACTCTGGCCGTCATCGCCGTCTGAACCGTTGGACCCTACGTACCAGACTGCGCCCCAGCCACTGCCTGCGAAGGCTAGCACTGAAATACATGAGAGGAGTAGAAGAAATCTCTTCATGGTGGTTCTCCTTTCTTACTCAAAGATCTTTATTCAAAGATCCCTTCCTCCTCCTACGACAGCTCAGAGGAATCAAGCAGGAATTATGCCAAGGTATCAGGATTCTGATTGTTCAATGATTATAGGTGCTTAAATAAAGCCAAAGTGGTTTCTACTTAGGAATAACTGACGCAGTACGGCAGGGACTCTGAAAAAATGTCACAAAGACAGAATGGCCGGTCTTGACTATTTACGGCCATTCAGATAGGGTTTTCTCCACTGAGCAGTAATGTAAAACGCTATTGGGTCCCATCGTCTAGTGGCCTAGGACATCGGCCTCTCACGCCGAAAACACGGGTTCGAGTCCCGTTGGGACCATTCAATG
>CAYGBK010000119.1:0-7090 GCA_964348095.1 uncultured Thermodesulfobacteriota bacterium
CCTTTGTTGCGGGGAGAACGGCTCCACCTGGCAGGCGAATGGGACACGCAGGAGCCATCATAAGCGCAGGCAGAGGAACAGCCGAAGAGAAGATCCGTGCTCTCGCCGAGGCAGGGATTTGGACCGTGGAGAATCCTGCGGATGTGGGTGAGGTGGTGGCATCTATTTTGAAAGTGTCGTAGGCCTAAGTTTTGCTCTTCTGTCGTGAGCAGGAGAATTACAAGAGATGAAGACAGGTGAAAGGCGCAAGGAAAAAGGTAAAAGGTCATAGAAACAAGGACAAAGGAACGAGGCAAAAGGCAAAAGACGACAGGGCCGAGGCCAAAGCGAAGAGAAGAACAGGTGTAAGACAAAGCTTTTAGCCTTTAACCTTGGGCCTTGATCCTTTAACCTTAATCCAGCGGCGAAGAGGAATCTTTCTTGAAGGCCATCTCCTTATTTAGCAAAAGGTAATGCAATGGCATCATATCTAGTAACCGGTGGGGCCGGCTTTATCGGATCCCATATTGTCGAGGAACTGGTTGCAAAGGGTGAGACTGTTAGAGTCCTCGACAATTTCTCTACGGGTAAGCGAGAGAATCTTGAGATGTTCCTCGACAAGATTGAACTGATAGAGGGAAGCGTGGAGGATCGGAAGGCATGCGTGGAAGCGGTCCGGGGGATGCATTTTGTCTCGCATCAGGCTGCCCTCTGCTCGGTTCCACGGTCTGTTGAGAATCCAGTGGCAACAAACGAAACGAACGTGACTGGCACCCTGAACATGCTGTGGGCATCCAAGGAGGCTGGCGTAAGAAGATTTGTGTGTGCAGGATCCTCTTCGATATACGGCAATTCAGAGGTACTCCCAAAGAATGAAGGGATGAGTCCAAACCCGTGCTCTCCCTATGCGGTCTCGAAACTCGTGAAAGAGCACTACTGTACTTTGTTCTGCCGTCTTTACGGCCTGAAAACGGTTGTCCTCAGGTATTTCAACGTTTACGGAAGCCGTCAAGACCCGGATTCACCCTATGCCGCAGTCATCCCATCGTTTGCGCAGGCCCTTATCAGAGGAGAGCGGGCAAAAATTTACGGTGACGGGGAACAGTCCAGGGATTTTACTTATGTCAAAGACTGTGTTCAGGCAAATCTCATTGCCTGCCAGAAAGACAAGGCTGTCGGGGAGGTATTCAACATCGCTTCCGGGAGGAGAATCGCCATAAACGATTTGTATCATAAGACCGCTGGTCTCTTGGATAAGAAGGATCGGCCGATATACGAGAGTCCTCGACCTGGCGACGTTCGTCATTCACTAGCCGATATCAGCAAGGCGAGGAAACTGCTGGGATATGAACCGCGGTTCACGATCGATCAGGGACTCCGCGAGGCCATCCAGTGGTACAAAACAAGCCTTTCTTAGAGAAAAACTGGAAAAGGAGTTAGGGAAATGGTAGTTCGGGGCGATATGTTAGATCTAATAGGTGAGAGCGAGAAGCGGATAACTGCTCTTCGGGGCCATCTTTGACATATCTGGCAAAGAGGAGAAAGTCCGTCAACTGGACAACAGGATTGCTCGGCCGGATTTCTGGGATGACAGTGAATTAGCCCAGGTGACTTTGAAAGAGCGGACCGCCCTTATTAAGACCATAGAGGACTGGCAAGGCCTCGCAAAAGAATTCGAAGAAATTCGAATTCTTCTCGAGTTGGCGGACGAAGAAAAAGACGAGGAGGCTGCCAAAGAAGTCGATTCCCGCCTGAGGGACTTTCAGAAAGAACTCCGTCGTTTTGAATTTCAGCGTACGCTCGGAGCAGACGAGGATATGCGAAATGCGATCGTGGAGATCAACGCTGGAGCCGGGGGAACGGAAGCCCAGGATTGGTCTGAGATGCTTCTTAGGATGTATCTCAGGTGGGCTGAAAGGCGGGATTTCAAGGCTCAGATCGTCTCTATTCTTCCTGGGGAAGAAGCCGGGATAAAGAATGTGACCGTGACCGTCGACGGGGAGTATGCCTACGGATTTCTAAAGGCAGAGACTGGGATTCACCGCCTGGTCAGGATTTCTCCTTTTGACACCGGCAGGAGAAGGCATACCTCGTTCGCCTCCGTTTTCGTCTACCCCGAAGCCGCCGAGGATATTGTCATAGAGATAGATGAAAAGGATTTAAGGGTCGATACCTTCAGGTCTAGCGGTGCGGGGGGGCAACATGTCAACAAAACTGATTCAGCGGTCCGAATAACTCACCTTCCAACAGGTATTGTGGTTCAGTGCCAAAACGAGAGGTCTCAACACAAGAATAAGGCGACTGCCATGAAGATCCTTCGAGCAAGGCTTTACGAAAAGGAACTTCAGAAAAAGGCTCAAGAAATGGAGCAGATGCATAGCGGCAAGAAGGAAATCGCATGGGGAAGCCAGATTCGGTCGTACATCATTCACCCATATAGGATGGTGAAAGACCACCGGACCCAGCTGGTGATCAGTGACACGGACCGAGTTCTCGATGGTGACCTAGATGAGCTTATTGAGGCCTACCTGTTGACTCTCCTTTCCGACAAAGAAGGAGAAAACGCTTGACTTTTAGACGAATAGAACATAAAATTTTTTTAGCTTTTATAGTTACTTAAGTGTTCATGGTTGAGAGTGAATTTGAAAGATTAGAGAAAACGGTCAACAGGATGGTTGAGCGTTTCTCGAAGCTGAAAAAAGAGAGAAATGATCTTGCCGCCAGGCTAGATCAGAGCGAGGAAACGATCGGCAATTTGAAGGAGCAGCTTGAGGAGCTTAGCAGCCAGAAGAAGGAGGCCAGACAGAGGCTTGACGGGCTTATTTTTCAACTTGAAAAGCTCCACCGCTAAGTGGGGGAATAGTATTGGCCAAACTAGTGGAAGTGACGATCGCCAATTCTCAGTTCACAATCAAAACCGATGCTGATGAGGCTTACATACAGGACATAGCCCGCTACCTGAATGGGAAGATAGAGGAAGTTCAAAAGAAAACAAAGAGCGTGTCGACACTGAATGTCATCATCCTTTCCGCTCTCAACATTGCCGACGACTTATTTCGTGAAAGGAACAAGGAACGGAAATATATCAGGGACGTAGAAGATCGATCAAAAAACCTGATTGATGTGATCGAAAGACAGATCTAGTCCATACTCTTAAAGGGAGGACTAACACGAGCTAGGAAACCGGTTCGATTTCGGTAGGAAGCCGTTGTTTGGGTGGGTGAGATTCAAAATCAGGTAGTATTGCGAATACTGGGGATATAAAACAATAGGGGATTAGGCCAATGTCAGGCCATTCCACGGACATTCGTCAACAAGCGGTAAGATTTTTCGGGTTTGAATCCCGTGATTCAATAGTCTTCAGGTGTGGTTTGCGATGAACGAATGAAAGACGTATCGTACCGCCTTTGTGGATAAATCCCTGGAGCATAGATTATTCCAGCTGAGTGGTCTTCCAGCCCCCCATCCCTACCTGTTTTGTAAAAGCCACCTAAACCTCATTTCATAGCTTCTAGCTCCTTCCATCCAAAAGGAGGTGTTTGCTACATTGAACGTCTCTATAGTCATTGTCCTCTTGCTGATTTCGGGTGGCGTACTGGTCGGCCTCCTTGTGGGTTTCCTGATTCGGAAGAGGCTTTCCGAGGCTAGGGTTGGCTCGGCGGAGGAACAGGCCGGTAAGATGGTCGAGGAAGCTGAAAAACAGGCTGAGATGATTAAGAAAGAAGCCTCAATACAGGCAAAAGACAAGGTTTACCAGGCGAAAGCTGAGTTCGAGAAGGAGACTCAAGAGAAGCGGCAGGAACTCCAGAACCTAGAGAAGAGGTTTTTGCAAAAGGAGGCGAACCTCGAAAAAAAGGTTGAACTTCTCGATTTCAAGGAAGTCGAGATTTCCAAACGGGAAAAAAGCCTTTCCCAGCAGGAGAAGCTGGTGGGCGAGCAAGAGAAAAAGTACCGAGATCTTCAGGAGAAACAGAGGGCCCAGCTAGAGAGCATCGCTCAGATGTCTGCTGAAGAGGCGAAACGGCTTCTCCTGGAGTCGATGGAGAGCGAGGCGAAACACGAGGCGGCAAAGGAGATAAAGAGAATCGAGGATGAAACGAGAGAGACCGCGGATAAGAAAGCAAAGGAGATCGTTGGCTTAGCAATTCAGCGCTATGCTGGCGATTACGTGACAGAAAAGACCGTTTCTGTCGTTAATTTGCCCAGTGACGAGATGAAAGGAAGGATTATCGGTCGAGAGGGAAGAAACATCCGAGCCCTGGAGGCCGTGACGGGAGTGGACTTGATCATCGATGATACTCCTGAGGCAGTGATTCTCTCCGGTTTCAATCCTATTCGACGGGAGGTTGCGAGGATTGCCCTGGAAAGGCTAATAAGCGACGGTAGAATCCACCCCGCTCGCATCGAGGAGATTGTGCAAAAAGTCGAACAGGAATTGGAGGCATCGATTCGGGAATCAGGAGAGCAGGCGACGTTCGATGTGGGCGTGCATGGTATCCACCCTGAGCTGCTCAAACTGATCGGTCGTCTCAAATACCGCACAAGTTACGCGCAGAATGTCTACCAGCATTCCCTCGAGGTAGCATTCTTGTGCGGGATTATGGCTTCGGAACTTGGACTTCCTGTAAAGCAGGCAAAACGGGCCGGGCTGCTCCATGACATTGGAAAGGCCCTCGATCATGAAGTGGAGGGCTCACATTCAAGAATTGGGGCCGAAGTTGCCAAGAAGTATGGAGAATCGAGTGGCATCGTTCATTCAATCGCTGCCCATCACGACGAAGAGAAACCTGAGACCCTATTAGACACCCTTGTTCAGGCTGCGGACGCCTTGTCTGGAGCAAGGCCTGGTGCGCGCAGGGAGATGTTGGAGACATACGTGAAGCGTATCGACGACCTTGAGAAGATTGCGAAGTCCTTCCCAGGGGTCGACAAATGTTACGCCATCCAGGCGGGCAGGGAGGTCAGAGTGATTGTCCAGAATGAGCGGATTTCGGATGAGGATGCAGTGGTTCTCAGCCACGACCTCGCGAAAAAAATAGAAAAAGACCTCACCTATCCCGGCCAGATCAAGATCACAGTCATTCGAGAAATGAGAGCAGTAGATTATGCAAAGTGATTCTCACCACACCTTGAAAAACAGAGTTCTTAGAGATCTTTGAAAAGATCGCTTCTCGTGGCTCAAAAGCTATTTCTGGATCTGTCAGTTGTCGGTTGTCAGTGGTCAATTTGAGCGATACATGCAAGTCGCCAGGTCGGGAATGAAATCCCTCGCGCCTATTCCTAAAACCTTGTCAAATTCCTAAGTTCTAATCCTCGATCAAACGAACCACGGACAATAAACAGCGGACATGTCCCAGGTGAGCTTCTCTTTTCAGAGTTGTTTCGCGGATTTCTGAAACCTGGAAAAATATAGGTCTCTGAATAAGTAGAGGGGGAATCCTTGAAAAACGTCCTTGATGTCTTTTTGGAAAGGGGCTTCGTTGATGGAGTTACGGATGAGACGGCCTTGAGAAAGGCGCTGAAAAGGCCAGTAACTTGCTATATTGGTTTCGATCCGACGGCTGGAAGTCTCCATGTGGGAAACCTCGTGCAGATCATGCTCCTTGTCCATATGCAGCGGAGAGGCCATCGGCCCATAGCGCTGATGGGAGGTGGAACCGGCCTTGTGGGAGATCCGAGTGGCAGGACTGAGGCGCGGCAAATTTTGTCCAGGCAAACAATCAACAGAAATGCCAGATCCATCAAAACCCAATTGTCCCAGTATCTGGATTTCACCAACAATCGGGCCTTGCTTCTCAATAATGCATCTTGGCTCACCAAGTTAAACTATATAACCTTTCTGAGAGATTTTGGTGTCCATTTCAGTGTCAATCGGATGCTGAGCTATGAATCAATTAGGGCGGGACTTGAGCGGGGTCTCTCTTTTATTGAGTTCAACTATCAATGTCTCCAAGCATACGATTTTTGGTACCAATTCAAACATTATGACTGCATTCTCCAGATGGGTGGAAGTGACCAATGGGGGAATATTGTGGCGGGCATCGATCTCATCCGGCGGCTCGAGGCGAAGCAAGCCCACGGGTTAACTTCGCCCCTCATCGAGACGGCCGATGGTCATAAGATGGGAAAAACGGAACGCGGAACCATCTGGCTAAATGCAACGAGAACGACTCCTTACGACTACTATCAGTATTGGATCAATGCCGATGATAGAGATGTTGAGCGATTTTTGGGTCTCTTTACGTTTCTTCCCATGGACGAGATCCGAGGAATTGGGGAAAAAGAGGAGGTTCAGCTCAATACTGCCAAAGCAGTATTGGCATTTGAAGCGACGAGCATTGCACATGGTCGAGAAAGCTCCACAGCCGCCTGGAAATCTTCGAGTGCAGGCTTCGGGAAAAGAGTTCTAGACCCTTGGATTCTGCCCTCGAGCGAACTTCACGAGATAGACAAAGCGCATGCTGACGTGGATTTTGATGTGAAGGCTGCCAGGGCATCGATTCCGACCACGGTGATAGAAAGAGACGCCTTGGACAAAGGAATTCCAGCGTATGAGTTGTTTCAAATGGTTGGACTGTCGCGGTCGGGGAGTGATGCACGGAGGCTAATCACCCAGGGAGGAGGCTATATCAATGGCAAGAGGATCGCTCATTTTGGCGAAAATATTACCACAGACGTTCTCGTGGACGGGGTGTTGGTTCTCAAAGCAGGGAAAAAGAGAATTCACCGCATACGGGTGAAGAAGTGACGATTTCAACCACGCAATTATGTGGAAAGTGAGCCTCAGCAACAAAGGAAAAGCAAAAGTGAGGGAGCTTTCGTGGATTTCTACTTGACACCTTGAGCTTTGAAGAATATATTTTTGGTCTCCTATCGTTGAAAAATCTTGACAAAAAACGAACTTCTATTATAATTTAAACTGAAGTGTTGTCGCTCTTTGAAAACCGAATAGGGAGTCACGGGGTTTTGGGTCCTCAAAAATTCTCAAGTTTAACTGGAGAGTTTGATCCTGGCTCAGAACGAACGCTGGCGGCGTGCCTAACACATGCAAGTCGAACGAGAAATTTCGCTTCGGCGAAAGAGTAAAGTGGCGCACGGGTGAGTAACGCGT
>CAYGBK010000120.1:0-37475 GCA_964348095.1 uncultured Thermodesulfobacteriota bacterium
ACGAAGATTTGGATAGAATGAGTCAATCCTTACCCAGGAGGTCAATACTCTAACACGACTGAAAATGCGCTTGAGAAAATATGCTTAGAATTCTAAAAAGACATCAAACCATCTAAGCTATAGGATTCGGTTTGAAAGGGGGGGAGAGATGAAAGCTATGGCAAAGTATAACGAAGTTCGCAAACAGATCAAAGATGGAGATGTATTGCTGTACAAAGGAAAGGGAATCTTTACCTCAGGAATCGTCCCCACATTAGTACAATGGGTCACTGACTCGCCTTATGCCCACGCCGGTATTGCCGCCCGGTGGAATGATCGTTTGATGGTCATTGAGGCAATAGGACGCGGAGTCATCACCAATCCCATCAGCCGCAGCCTGGAGAGATATAAGGCCACTGTGGAATGGTTTCAGTGTAAAAAAGAAATTCCAGATTATGTCCGCTGCAATATGGTGAAAATTGCACAAGAAGATTTGGGTAAACGCTATGCGATTTTGAGAACGGTTTGGTTTGCTATAAAGATTTTATTTATTCGGAAGTTTAAGAAAACAGATGAGAGAAGAGAAGAAAACAAATATTTTTGCTCTCAATTTGTTGCCCATGTTTATACCGAAGCATTCCGGGATCTAAATGAACTTAAGGCCGACGGAGAAATGGCTCCTGCGGACATTGCTAAGTCGCCCTTATTAGTTAAAAAAACGACGATTCAAGAATAAGTATGGACAGACCAGGATATTCTGTCAAATCTCACTTTCAAGAGGGAAGAATTGAGAAGGGTTGTATGGTATGTGTCCCCATTTTAATGTCTTGCCTGCCATTTGAATTCGGAGATACCATCGGTGTGTTGATAGCTAACTGAAATCAACAGCCTTGCCGGTCTCTAAATGTGTTGATTTGCGATTGAAATAAACACCTATGTTCCAATCTCTCCAGTCATCCCTTCCGTCAAAGTCTCTATCGAGTCGGAGGTTCTCAGGCATGATACGGATGTAACCCTTCGATCCCATTCCTGGCTCAAAACTCTAGACATTTTGCCAATATCTGGCATTTCTGCTTTTTGAGAATATGGAAAGGAGATCAAAACCGGTCGTATCTGATAGGAAAGAGTGCGAAATGAAGAGGAATATTCTTTCTCTTATGTGGAGCTGACTGAAATAATCTAATCCGTTCACATTCACCTCGTAGCAGATTTTCGATCGGAATTCATCGATCATCCTTGCCCTCACAGCCAAAGAACCAACAGAATTTCCTCATCAAAGCGAGTGCGAATCTCGATCTAATCCATGCCCCTCATGTGTTTTCCATTGGTTATTCCAAAGAATTTACAATTTCCTGGTCGAGGGCTTCAGATTCGCACAATTGGGAAACTCAGGTCGATTGTTGAGATTCCTTTTGGGAATTTTGTGAAAAAGAATTCTGTTTTCTGTTTATTTCATAATTAGCTATTCAAGAAACCTATTTATTTACAAATATTTAGATCAAAATTTCATTTTGGCATTCGAATTGCCGTTCCCCATTCATCTGATCTCTCTAAAGGGTCTTAGGGCGTCGAAACGAGGCCTTTTATGGTCGCCGTCTCAGACAGCAAGAATCTATGACAAACCGTTTTGGGTAAGACATAGTGAGGGAAAAATGGCGAGCAATGATGATCTTATTTTTGATGTGGAAAACTTCTTCGACCTTGTCGACGTGTCGTTCTCAGACCTCTTCGAGGGGACTAGCTACGTGTGGGAAGCCCTGAACAAAAGGGATTCCTACATTCGTGAGCACATGGATCCCAACACCTCTGGGATTCAAGCGAACGGCTTTCATATAGAGGACGATGTCTATGTGGGACATGATACGGTCATTGAACCCGGTGCCTACATAAAAGACCCAAC
Organism: uncultured Thermodesulfobacteriota bacterium; assembly: GCA_964348095.1. GTDB lineage: Bacteria > Desulfobacterota > BSN033 > WVXP01 > WVXP01 > WVXP01. Next base: position 1,880 of record CAYGBK010000120.1, read on the forward strand.
CATCATAGGCGACAATTGCGAGATTCGTCAAGGAGCTTACATCAGGGGGAATGTGATTGTTGGCAATAATTGTGTCATTGGCCATGCAACTGAGGTAACTAGATCGATAATCCTAAACAATGTCAGGGCAGACCACTTTGCCTACATCGGAGACAGCATACTCGGCAATAATTGTCACCTCGGTGCAGGGGTGATCTTGGCCAATGCCAAGATGAGAACGAAGACACCTTCTGTGACGATCAGAGTAAATGGGAAGAGCTATGATACGGGGATGAAGAAGCTTGGTGGGATTTTTGGCGATAATACTGAAATCGGCTGCAACGGAACCGCAAATCCGGGGACCATCCTTGGAAAAGGTGTAGCTGCCTATCCGGGCATGATCTTAAGTGGATACTATTCTACGGGAAGGATTATCTCCTCCACTGCCCGAGGTGAAAAACTTCTTTCCCCATCTCGGCTTCAAAATAAGGAGGGTGCCACAATAGAACGAGTCATGTGTCCCCAATGCGGGGAGCCGTTCGCTAATCTAACGCGAGTCAAAGAGGTTATTGTGTACTGTAAAGAGTTTTTCGGTCAGTGCAGCTGTGGACAGAAATATCACATCACCCTCTCCCTCTCAGGGGGGGCAATTCTCTCCTTTCCTGATCGGCAGATACAGACATACCTGCAAGTTCCAGACAGAAAACACGCTGCCCCAGACCCTTTGCCACACTGACAGATCGTATCTCCCCTGGCCAGAGTTCCCTGCGGCAGACATCTGCTCCGGCAACTGACTGATGGTCAATTCTGACAGTTCTCTCAGGAGAATGGCAATCCCCTCTTGAAATGAAACCCGCGGACCAGTGGTCTGTTTCACCCATCCAGGGAGTTCCGAACTTTGTCCATCCATCTTGCAAAGACTTCGATGTGCCTGCTGGAGGAAATACAACCCACTTTCTATCCACAGGAGAGCCCACCTAATAACCCCCACCCACTCCATGGTAAGAGAAGAACGGCCACCACCCCCGACTCCCGGACTTGCGTCTGAAAACCGAGTCTGGTAACTTAGTATCTCGATTTTCACAACTCCTAGAGATTGTGAGAACAGTTGGAAGCCAACATTCTGAGACCAAGACAAATCCCCTGCTTTCCACTGAGCTGAGGGGTCAAGTTCGAATCTGAATCGACCACATCAAACCACGGGGGATGCGGTCTAGGCGTCATGGACATCGACGATTTTCAATATGACCTTCCACCCCACCTGATCGCTCAACATCCCTCCAAGAAGAGAGACCATTCAAGGCTCATGGTTCTGGATCGCCAGAGTGGTCGGAGGACTCACCGTCTGTTTTTCGAAATCGTAAAAGAATTATCCCAAGGAGATTTGCTCCTAATCAATAATACGAGGGTTATCAAGGCGAGACTTCTCGGGCGAAAACAAACGGGTGGGAAGGTTGATGTTCTTTTGACCGAATGCATCGAATCGATAGCACCCAACGAGGAGGTCTGGAACTGCCTCGTCAAAAGTTCAAAGCCCCCTCGGCCAGGGTCAGTTATCGATTTCCACACAGCCTTGACAGGCCATGTTGTGTCTACCATTGGGGGAGTGTGTCACATCCACTTTCGCTCCCAGGAAGATTTCAGACAGGTTCTTGACCGGGTGGGTCAGGTGCCCTTGCCGCCTTACATAAAAAGGACGAACGAACACGACCTACCGGAGGACAGAGAAAGGTACCAGACAATATTTGCCAAAGAGGAAGGGGCTATTGCAGCACCCACGGCCGGGCTTCATTTTACCCAGCCCCTCATATCAGAAATCCACAGGGCCGGAGGCTCAATCCAACCCCTTACCCTGCACATTGGAATCGGAACTTTTCTGCCCGTTCGGACCAACAGAATTGAAGAGCATCACATGCACGAAGAGGTGTTTGAGATCCCAATCGAGACAGCAGAAACAGTTAATCGGGTCAAAAAAAAGGGAGGAAGAATCATCGCCGTAGGCACCAGCACCGTTCGGGCCCTCGAATCCTCGATTGATCCTCATGGCCGCGTTGTTCCAGGACACGGAGAAACAGATCTTTTCATATATCCCCCATTTCGTTTCCGTGTGGTTGATATTCTCGTAACAAACTTTCACCTCCCAGGGTCGACCCTGGTGATGCTTGTTTCGGCCTTTGCGGGAAAGGATTTGCTTTTCCGGGCATATAGAGAAGCGATAGCGTGCAAATATCGATTCTACAGCTATGGCGATGCCATGATGATTGTATGAAGATGGGTGATCACGGGATATTCGTCAGTCATCGAGAAGGGCCATGAATTCAGATCATAGATAACGTAGAAATGGAAATGACAAGGCTCAAATTCCGCGTGAATGCCACATGTTGCAAGGCAAAACGTGAATTGGTGGCTGATGGAGGCACTCAGACCCTGACGGTCCTAACAATTACCAATTGCCTAGTCATGAACCGGATTTCATTTTTTTGACCTTCGCCCATTGGGGTTTCATTTGACATTTGGATTCTGGTACTTGAAATTACCATCCTGTATCTCAAGCCGCCAATTCACCATGGAGAGAGAGAGACGAGCCCCTTGGCAAGAGGCGACGTTCGGGGAGATCGACTACCTTGAAATTCACCATCTCCGCTAGAGATAGCCGCACCCATGCCCGAGCCGGGGTTATCACGACCCCCCATGGGGAAATCCATACCCCAGCATTTATGCCGGTTGGGACCCAGGCAACAGTCAAATCACTTACACCCGAGGATCTGCTGGACCTGGGGACTGAGGTCATACTCGGCAATACCTATCATCTCTACCTCAGGCCTGGGCACGAAACCATCAGGCAAGTAGGGGGGTTACACCGATTCATGCACTGGGACCGCCCAATCCTTACTGATAGCGGTGGCTACCAGATATTCAGTCTCAGTGAACTGGTTACAGTAAAAGAAGAGGGGGTCACTTTCCAGTCCCACATCGACGGATCCAAGCACACCCTCTCACCCGAAATGGTGATCGAGATTCAAGAATCTATGGGATCAGACATCATGATGTGCCTCGACGAGTGCACGCCTTACCCAGCAACGAGGGAGGAGACATTACAATCCCTCAGATTGACTACCTTGTGGGCGAGGCGTTGTCGAAAAGTGGACAGATCATCTGATAAAGCACTTTTCGGCATCGTTCAGGGTGGCATGTATGACGACCTTCGGGAGAATAGCCTTGTCGACCTAATCGAGCTCGATTTCGATGGATATGCAATCGGCGGGCTAAGTGTGGGAGAAAACAAAAGCACCATGTTCGCAGTCATTGCACACATCGGGCCCAAACTCCCAGATGAGAAACCCCATTATCTCATGGGCGTTGGGACACCTGAAGATATTCTGTCGGCAGTCAAGATGGGCATAGATCTGTTCGACTGTGTCCTGCCCACCCGTAATGCCCGAAACGGCCTCCTGTTTACCCGGTTTGGTAAAGTGTCAATCAAGAATTCCAAATACGCTCATGATCCTCGACCTGTCGACGAGGATTGCCGATGCTACACGTGTCGACATTATTCGAGGGCGTATCTCCGCCATCTTTTCATGGCGAGAGAAATCCTTTCAAACAGGCTAAATACGACCCATAATCTGTTTTATTATATGGAATTCATGTCCGCGATTCGGAAGGCGATCTCGGCCAATCATTTGGAAACGTTTGCGGCTGATGTCCTCCGAGAGTGGAATACGAACAATAAAGCTCAGAAGACTAGTTAAACAGAGAAAGTTATGGTAAGATTGAATCCCGTCGTGAGCGAGTCACTGGAGCTAAGAAATACGAAGAGGAGGTGGTTTTGTTGATCGAGACGGTTTATGCAATGGCGCCTCAGGGTGGTCAGGGGGCCCAGGGGGGCGGTTTGAGTTTTCTGTTCATGATCGTTCCCTTAATTCTCATATTCTATTTTCTCCTGTTTAGGCCACAGAAGAAACGGGCTGACGAACAAAAGGCCCTTCTTTCCAGCTTGAAAAAAGGGGACATGGTCATGACCCAGGGAGGCATTCATGGTCGGATCACTGGATTGACAGAATCGACTGTTACCCTGGAGATAGCAGAAAAAGTACGTGTCAAGGTATCCAGACCCCACATTGCTGGTAGGCTCAGATCCGACATGAGATCGTAGCCCGGTTCCCGCCCTTTCTCCTTGTTCTAAACACAGTTTTAGGACTATAACCCGAGAGGAGGTCTTCTGATGCGGAAATACGAAACCATCGTTATCATCAACCCCGACCTGAAAGAAGAGGATAGCAAGGGAGTCATCCAAAAGGTCAAGGAAATCATCCAGGGCCTTAAGGGGGAAGTCTTACGCGTCGACGAATGGGGGACAAGGACACTCGCCTATGACGTCAAAAAGATGGCCAAGGGCCATTTTGTTCTCCTCCATTTCGCGGGGACTCCTCAGGTATTGACCGAACTTGAAAGGAACCTCCGTCTTATGGATGCTGTTCTCAAGCATCAAACGGTGAGGCTCGATGAAAAGGGTGAGCAGATCGCACAGACGATTGCTGGAGAGAAAACCTCGGAGCCAGAAAAACAGCCCGAGCCTGAAAGGGAAAAGAAAATCGAAAAGCCTGAGGAAGAAAAAGCCGTGCCGGAAGAAGCCGTGAGCAATAGTCCTCCCGAGACAGAACCACCGGCAGAAGAGCCCGAGAGAGGAGAAAAAGAGGAAACCGATACTTGACATTCTACAACAAGGTGATCCTTATTGGAAATCTTGCTGAGAATCCCGATTCTCGGTATACACCGGACGGTTCTCAGGTCATCAAGCTTTCCCTCAGGATAAGGCCGGATGGGAGGTCCGGTCAGGCCCGCCACCCGCAGATTATTGATGTGATCGCCTTTGAAAAAGATGGAGAGCCCCAATGGCGCTCCCTTACAAGGGGTTGCTGGGTTCTTGTGGAGGGGAAAATCCAGAGCCGCAGCTGGGAAACTGCAGAAGGACAAAAAAAGAAAACACTTGAAATCATTGCAGAGAGGGTATACCCCCTGAAAGACGAAGAGGCCTTGAGACCTTAAGTTGACTTAATAAGTGGAGGTAGAGATGGCAACCCGAGCGAGAGGATACCGCCGACGGACTTTTCATAGGAGAAAGGTCTGTCGTTTCTGCGCAGACAAAAGCCTTATTATCGACTACAAGAACCACAGGGTTCTTCGCTACTTTGTCACAGACCGGGGAAAAATCATTCCCAGACGCATCTCAGGTAACTGTGCCCGTCATCAGCGCGAGATAACCACGGCCATCAAAAGAGCGCGAAATATAGCGATCCTTCCCTTCACGACTGTTGCGAGATAATCCGGTTGGTTTTGTGGGTTGATGGAAATGGACACGAAGCGGTTCCTCCTCCATTCCCTGTTCGGCACGACGACAGCCGTTCTAATCTTTCTGATTTCTCTTATGGTGCCAGTTGTTGGGGTTGTGTTAAGTCTTCTCACTCCTCTTCCGATTATGGTCTTGTCCCGCCTTTGGGGCTTGGGGGCGGGTATTCTGTCGGTTCTGATCGGGACCTCCATCCTTGCGATAGCACTCGGGCCAGGTCCGGGAATAATCTTTTTCGCTGAGTTCGGTCTCCTGGCAATTCTCCTTTATCATTACCTGGTCCGAAAACACCTGCCATGGGACCGGGCTATCGCTCTCTCTTCCCTTTTCGTGCTGGTCGCTGCGACCTTTCTGGTGATTCTCTACGGACTTGTCGCCTCTGTGAATCCCATTGAATGGGTACGAGGGGAAATTCAGGAAACAGGCCGGTCCATCTTACAGATCTATCCCCTTGAAAACGGGGAGAATCAGTCTCTCTTGGCGATCTCAGAGAAATTGACAGAATTCATTCTGCGGATTCTACCTTCCCTTCTAATTCTGACCATGTGGCTTGAAGGTATGGTAAACACATTTCTCTTTACACGGATCATGGCCGTTAGTGCATCTGGGCGTTACCGAATGACCATGACACCTGCGTTCTCCACGTGGACGTGCCCGGATAGTTTTGTTTGGGGGGGAATACTTGGAGGCTTCCTGATCATAACAAAGGTACCGTCCCTTGCGACAGTCGGCATCAACACCGTAATTCTGCTCATAGCGATTTACTTCCTGCAGGGCCTTGCCATTGTCTCCTTCTTTTTCAAAAAAAACAATGTTCCTCTTGGACTCCGTGTGATAGGTTATATAATGATCGGAATCTTCCAGTTTCTCTTTTTTCTCGTCGCGGCGTTAGGTCTCTTCGACATGTGGGTTAACTTCAGAAAACTGAGACCCAAAGTCACCGCTTACGAGAAGGATTCGTGACCACTTGTCTGCGCATGGTGAGAAAGGAGATCAAAATGGAGGTGATTCTTTTGGAAGACGTCCCCTCACTGGGTAAAATGGGGGAACTCGTAAAGGTCGCAGATGGCTACGGTCGAAATTTTCTGATCCCAAAAGGAAAAGCAGTTCGAGCCACGTCGAAGAAAATTAACGCATTGGAACACGAGAAACGCCTCGTTCAGGACCGGCTCGATCGATCAGCGAAAGAAATGGAAGAATTCATCACGCGCCTTGAAGATTACTCATGTACCATTTCCAAGTCTGTCGGTGAAAGCGGAAAGCTGTTCGGGGCAGTCACATCGATGGAGATCGAACAAAACCTCCGAGAAAGTGGATTCAACGTAGAACGGAAAAACATCCTCCTAGAAGAACCCATCAAGAGTCTTGGAATCTATACGGTTCCTGTCAAATTGAGCCCTGAAGTTACGGCAAATCTCAAGGTATGGGTAGTAAAAGAGTGAGACCGAGAGGTTCAATCGAAGTCCAACGGATAAACCCCTTAAGAGTGAAAAGCACATTGTTCTCTGGAGACGCCCCATGAATGAATTGGCTAACCACAAGATTCCTCCTCAGAACATCGAAGCAGAGCAATCGGTTCTGGGAGGGATTCTCATTGAAAACAGTGCGCTTAATCGGGTTTTGGAAATCCTGACCCATGAAGATTTCTATCGGGACTCTCACCAGAGGATATACCAGGCCTTGGTGGATCTCTCCGAGAAAAACGAGCCTGCTGACTTAGTCACCCTCACCAATGAATTGAAGAAGAACGACATATTGGATAATGTGGGGGGACCTTCCTATCTTTCTTCTCTTATCGACTTGGTTCCCACCGCAGCCAACATTGAATACTATGCTCGAATTGTCAAAGAAAAAGCGACCCTTAGAAAACTAATTGATGTAGCCACACAAATCGTCACACAGAGTTACACGGACAGTGGAGACATCGACGCATTCCTCGACGACGCCGAACAGGCCATATTCAAAATCTCCGAGCACAAGATCAGACCCTCTTTCTACCATATGAAAGACGTCGTTAAGGATAGTTTTAAGACCATAGAGAAGCTTTTTGAAAAAAAGGAACTCATCACGGGAGTCCCTTCAGGGTTCAGGGATCTCGACCGGATGACAACGGGATTCCAAAAATCCGATCTGATCATCGTGGCGGGACGGCCAAGCATGGGAAAAACCTCCTATTGTTTGGACATCGCCAGGTATTCGGCTGTTGAAGCCGGAACTCCTGTGGCGATCTTCTCTCTGGAGATGTCCAAAGAGCAACTTGCCTTACGGATGCTGTGTTCAGAAGCCATGGTCGAGGCCCAGAAATTGAGAAGCGGCTTTCTCAAAGAAAGCGATTGGCCCAAGCTAACCCTTGCCGCTGGAAACCTGTCGGACGCTCCCATCTTTATCGATGATACGGCTGCAATCTCTGTTCTGGAACTTCGTGCAAAGTCCAGGCGCCTGAAGGCAGAGCATAACCTGGGGCTCGTTATCATTGACTATCTCCAATTGATGAAGGGCAGGGGTAGGGTTGAGAGAAGAGAGCAGGAAATCTCGGAAATCTCCAGGTCTCTTAAGGCGCTTGCCAAAGAACTCTCCATTCCGGTTATCGCCATCTCCCAACTTAGTCGTCGCACTGAGGAACGACCACGGCAGAGGCCCCAATTATCAGACCTTCGAGAATCTGGAGCCATTGAACAGGATGCCGATGTGATCTTATTTGTTTATCGGGAGGAGCTTTACAGGGAAGATCCCTCAAACGAGGGTGTCGCAGAAATCATCATCGGCAAGCAACGGAATGGTCCTACAGGAACAATGTCCCTGACCTTTTTGAAGCAATTTGCCACGTTCAAAGATATCTACAGAGGAGAAATGGCGGACTCCACCCCGTAGTGGATAACAGCTGTTGATCGACCCCTTTGGCCAATCCTAATTGATGTGGGTAGGTGCCGAGCCGGGAGGGAACATGCGCCATTCGGATAGACAGGACTCATGATAGTATCGGTTGCCAGTTTTGAGTCTGACCCCATTAATCTGCAATTGATCTCCAGCAACTGACCGCGGGCACCGTAACCGTTTTTGCCTTGTCCGTGTAGGTCCTTGTTGATAGGAAGAGAAATCAAGAAAAACCGTACTCCATGCTTAACATTCCAAATACGCTCACAATCTTGCGGGTTCTTCTCGTCCCCATCTTCGTGATTTCCCTACTGAACCGGCATTTCGGATGGTCATTGGTCATCTTCGTGGCCGCCGGAGTAACGGACGCAATCGACGGTGTTATCGCTCGGATCGCTCACCAAAAAACGACCCTGGGGGAGTACCTTGACCCCATTGCAGACAAACTCTTGCTTACCTCTGCTTTCGTCGCTTTGGCTATCCTCAAAACCATCCCCAGTTGGCTTGCCGTCATTGTCCTCACACGAGATGTGATCATTTCCCTCGGATTCATCATTCTTTTTCTCATGGACCGTAGGCCAGAAATCAGACCGACAACATTCAGCAAAGTCAATACGGTGATTCAGGTTTTGACGATTGCCCTTGCACTCTTTTCCAAGATGCAGGCTTCTGTTGCAGGTATTGTATCGGGAATGATCTTAGCGGCTGCTGGAACGACGATTCTAACCGGCTTACAGTACATTTATCTCGGAACTCGAATGACGAACGGAACGGGCAAGAATACGAGGGGCTAATGGAGTCCGAACCCGCGATCAATATCTCGTCTCGCACAATTCGCAATTGGCCGAAATGTGTCAATCCTTACTCCATAGAATGCCTCGAAGAGGCTGGGAGGCTTTTTGTTTGTCGGAATATTTAGGCAAACAAACCCGGAGAGTGGGACACTGTGTCCTCTCTGACTCCTTGATAGAGGCCTAATCCGTCTCTAGGCCTGTGTTACAGTGGCGATGTAGTCCGGACAAATGGTGACAAGAGGAGGATACGCCATGTCTGCCATCTTAGGAATTGAGGCAAGAGAGATCCTCGACTCTAGAGGCAGTCCTACCGTCGAGGTTGATGTCATACTCGAAAGCGGGGCCATGGGACGAGCGGCTGTTCCATCAGGAGCTTCCACAGGGGAACACGAAGCCCTGGAACTCCGAGACGGCGACGAAAAACGTTACATGGGCAAGGGCTGTCTCACCGCGCTAGGGCACGTCAACAAGGAGATCGGTCCCCAACTTGTTGGATTAGATTCCCTCGATCAGGTTTCCATCGACCGAACACTCGTGGAGATGGATGGAACGGAAAACAAATCACGTCTGGGAGCCAATGCCATTCTCGGAGTCTCTCTCGCGTGTGCGAGAGCCGCCGCGGATTTTCTGGGACTTCCCCTTTTCAGTTATCTCGGCGGGCCTTTTGCCAACCAGATGCCTGTCCCTCTGATGAACATCCTTAATGGGGGCAGACATGCAGACAACAATGTCGACATCCAGGAATTTATGATCGTCCCTCTCGGAGCAGATAGATTCTCAGAGGCCCTGCGGATGGGAGCAGAGGTTTTCTACACGCTCAAAACCATCCTCAAAGAACGCAGTGATTCTACCGCTGTGGGAGACGAGGGAGGATTCGCTCCCAACCTGAAATCGAATGAAGAGGCTCTCGCGGTTATCCTCAAGGCGATCGAAAAGGCAGGATACAAACCAAAAAACGACATCGCTATTGCCATCGATGCAGCGGCGAGCGAGTTTTACCGTAAAGGACGGTATGTGCTTGCTGGAGAGGGAGGCAACCCCAAGGGAATCGACGAAATGATCCTACTCTATGAGGATTGGATCAGCAAGTATCCGGTCGTATCTTTAGAGGATGGCCTGGCTGAAGACGACTGGGAAGGCTGGAAAAAAATGACAGTAAGGCTGGGGCAGAGGGTCCAGCTTGTCGGGGATGATCTCTTCGTCACCAATACGAAACGCCTCGCGCAGGGGATACGGGATGGCATTGCCAATTCAGTTCTCATAAAACTGAATCAGATTGGTACACTGACCGAAACCATTGACGCCGTAGAAATGGCTAAAAGGGCCGGCTATACGACGGTTATATCTCACCGTTCCGGGGAAACTGAGGACACGACGATCGCCGACCTTAGTGTCGCTGTGGGGGCGGGACAGATAAAGACAGGATCTCTCTCTCGATCAGAGAGAGTGGCCAAATACAATCAGCTCATGCGAATCGAGGAAATGCTCGGAAAGGATGCGGTCTTCAGAGGCAAAGGGGTGTTCCCTGCTCTGGCCGGATAGTGTTTTTCGATCCATCGAATTGAGACATGGGATGTGCGATAGGAGATATGATATATTCCGAATCCCGTAGCGCAGATCACAGATCTCATATATCAGATACTCCCTTAACCCTTTTCTTCATCATTGAAATCAAAAAAAGCGCCTCTTCGGACTTGACAATCAGGCTCACACCAACATACGTCCCGAAACCTGCCAAGATACAGATCACCAAAACAGCCAGATCTTTGAGGGAGGACCCTGCTTCACCCCACTCCCCCAAACGGCTCAATCGAAAAACAATCAGGCCCATCGGCACGCTGGCTCCAAGGGCTTTAAGGACAGACCAACAGGTTTTCAACCAGTCAAGTGATCCCATTTTTCTCACGATAAGGACGATCAAGAAAACGAAGTTCAGTGTTGCCGCCAGGGAATTTGCCAGGGCCAAGCCGGAATGCTTTAGAGGGCCCATCAGAACAGCGCCGAGTACTGCGTTGCCAATGAGGGCAAGGATTGCGGCTTTGACTGGAGACCGCATATCCTGTTGCGCATAGAAGGCAGGTGCGATAACTCTCACGCCTGCCATAGCCCACAATCCGACGGCGTAGAACAAAAGTGCTTGGGCTGTCATAAGGGTGCTCTCAAAATCGAATCGACCTCTTTGAAAGAGAATCTGAATGATTGGAACCCTCAGAACGATCAAACCCACCATGGCAGGTATGGTCAGGAAGAGAACTAGCCGAACCGTGAAGTCAATTGCGTCACGGAATTCTTCCGGTCTGTTCTGGGTCACGAGTCGAGAAAAACTTGGGAGTGCCGCTGTCCCAACAGCTACAGCAAATATGCCCAGAGGGAATTCTGTCAAGCGGTAAGAGTAATAGAGAACCGAGACGCTTCCCGTCTCTAGAAAAGTCGCCAGGATTTGGCTTACGAAAACATTGATTTGGATAACCGCCGTTCCCATGACTCCGGGAAGCATCAGAACGCCGATTTGTCTGATCCCCGGGTGAGACCAGAAATGAAAATTCGGCTGGAACCAGATACCTTTCTTCATGAGAAAAGGGATCTGGAACAGAAGTTGGGCAACTCCCCCCACGAGGACACCAATGGCCAGAGCCATGACCGGCGGAGACACGCGCTGGAAGAGTAGAAAGGCACAGGCGATCATGGAAATATTGAGAAGACTCGGCGCAAAGGCCGGCGCAGCGAAATGGCCCAAAGCATTCAGGACACCCATGGAAAGTGCCACGAGGCCGATAAAGAATAGATAGGGGAAAACAACCCGGAGCAAGGGAACAGTCAGATAGAGACTCTCGATTCTTCCTGGAGCGTTCCATCCAAGGGCGAGGACTCGAGCAATCCATGGGGCCAGGCCAACACCGAGAACGCTAGCAATCGCAAGGAGAAGAAAAAGGAATGTAAATGCTGAGTTGACGAGCGCGCGCCATTCCCGCTCGTTTTTATGTTCAATATACTCCGAGAAAACAGGGATGAAGGAGACAGTCAGAGACCCTTCACCAAATAGCCGCCGCAGCGTGTTAGGTATTCTGAAGGCCACAAAAAACGCATCGGTTGCGAGGCCCGCCCCAAAGAAATAGGCGATCACCATATCTCGAAGGTAGCCCAAAATTCGGCTAAGGAACGTGGCACCTCCAACAACCCCTGTGGCTGTTGCAATTTTTTCTTTTTCAGACATCCCGGATCTCACAGACCATGAGGCCTTTCATCCCACGATCTATCCTTGAGCCGCCCCCTGTCAAACCTCTGATGCTTCTTGCAGTCTAGGTTCAGAATCCCCCACGACCGGGCGTCCTGATTTGGCCCTGATCCAGTTCGTGCCGTCCGCCCTATCATGTCCGATTACAACAAAAGAAAGCTGAATGCCCCCGTGTCGACCCGTTTGATAAAGAACAATTCAGATTTGGCACGTTCTCACTCCGACGCCTGTCCCCTCGGTCTCCGACATCTGATTCTTGAATTCTGTCCCCTGAAATGCTTGACACTGACTATTCAAAAATGTTAGAAAAATCAGTCTTACAACCCGACGTGGAGGTCTAGTGTTGGCAACACATAAATCGGCTCTCAAACGAATTCGGCAAAACGAGAGAAACCAGACAAGGAACGTCCACACGAGATCATTGGTCAGATCTAGCGTGAAGAAGCTCAGGGAACTTGTTCAGGCCAAAGATGCGGATAAGGCAAAGGAGGCACTTTCCGCTGCTATCCGAGAAATCAATCGAGCACGATCAAAAGGAGTTCTTCACAAGAACACGGCATCTCGAAAAATCTCCAGGCTGACCAAGGAATTCAATGCCCTCGGGAAAGCCTGAACCTATAGAGCAATTCAGAGAGCTCATAGCAAAACATTAGATTCTTATTCTCCGAGTCAGTCGAGCCATCCATCCTCATCTACTCGGCCTTTAACACTTCATCACCAGGTTCCATCCCGTAATCTCGATACACGGTTCTCAAGGATCAAGGGATCATTGGGGCTACTGGTCTCGGCGAAGGGCGTGTCCCCACAGCGATCGAATGGAATGCCCCCATGTCAACTCGTCCGCCATTGTTTCAAGCCCTCAGGTCAAGTCCCGAGGACGAAGTGACCCACCTCAGGGGTGAATCCGCAGGACCGAGCCGGTGAACGAATTAGGAATTTCGGCTAACGAGCCAAAGGGCATTTTCACTGCGTAACCCAAAACCAGGGCATTGAGCCTGGGTGCTTTCAATGGCAGAGGGAGATCACGAGGTTTTCCAGCAAAACCTTCTTTGATGTGTTCCGACTCTTGAGGGCCATATCGGTTTCAAAGAGCCGGCGATAGCCGGTAGCGAGTTCCCTGGTAGTGAAATTCTTCAATTGTGCAAGAAAACCTTGCAAGAAGAAGCTCGGTATGCCCAGAGACTTCCCAATGTCGCTATCTCCTGTTCCGAGGGATCTCATCTCCTTGGCCATCCAAATCAGGCGGAATTGCCTTACAATCATGGTCAGGATTCTCACGGGGGGTTCTCCGCTTTCAACCATCTGATTCAGGATCCGGAGTGCACCGGTTCTGTTCCTCATGCCCATCGCCTCGGTCAGGTCAAAAATCGTATGGGCCTTAACACGGGAGACTACAGTCTCAACGTCATCGACTCCAATCTCCTGTCTCTCCCCAACATATGACACAAGCTTGTCGAGTTCCTGATAAACCTCGCTCAGGTTATTTCCAACCATCTCCCCCATGACATCGGCAGCCTCCGGGGATATCGTCTTACCCATCTCTCCCGTCCAGGTAACGATATATCGACTCACCGCGTGGCTGGGGGGATGGCTAAACAAGACAACCCTTCCCTCTTTTTCAATCATCCTGAGATGTCCCTTCCAGTGACCTGTCTTTTGGCCGATAAGGATCAGACACGTCGTGGGCGTCGGCTTCTCACAATAGGGGAGAAAAGCCTTTACCTGCTGAGGTGCGAAAAGGTGGGCGTCTTTGACGACAACGACCCTCCATGGGGCCATCATGGGAAGCGTCTTTGCCGCATCAATGATTCGGTCGGGCGCGGTTTCCCCTCCAAGAAACAGATCGTAATTGAAATCCTTGAGTTTTCCGGCGAGGCACATGGACTGAATACGCTGCAGAACCCGTTCGATAAGATAGGTCTCATCACCGTGGAGGAAATAGAGAGGGTGAATTTTTCCTTTATCGAGTGCTTTTTCCAACTCAATGGCTTTCATAAGGGGTACTCATCGATCAACCGGTAGCGAGCAGGTTCAGAATCTCTCAGATTTCAAAATCTCTCCACGATGAGGTCGTGAATGGTCTCAGCCAGCTGCCTCGCGATCTCCTCGATGGCCTCCTCTTTACGACCCTCATTTGTCAGAACGTCCGAACTGGCTCTATATTCATCATGTTCTCTTAAGGCGGGAGCCTCCCAGAGGATCTCACGTGTATCGACTCGCCTGAGGATCAAACCAACCGTCACTTGAGCTCTATACTCAAGTGCCAGACCCGCGGTGTCATATGAAATCGATGAAATCGAAAAATCCTGGATACTTCCTGTGAGGATGCTGTCAGCATGCTTTTCCCGTACGACCTTTAGACGTCGATCCAGATTGAACTCCCTTATCACCGCCTCGGTGAAGACGCTCTCAATCCCAGCTTCCAGGGTTTGGTTCACCATTGTCGGGATTGTGATCGTTTGTATTTCGGGAGGGAGAGATGTATTTCTTCCCTGAAGACCATAGCCACATGCCGAAAGGCCAATGAACAAGACAAAGCCGATCAGAACATTCCATTTCCTCAGATCCACGGTCGCCACTCTCCAGAATGATTCCTGGCCACAGCTTCGCCCCGTATTACCCACAAACAACATTGATCAATTTCTTCTGAACAACGATGGTCTTCTTGATCTGCTTCCCCTCTGTGAAGTTTAGAACCCTCTCCCGGCCGAGAGCGGCTTGTTTGAGTTCCTCCTCACCGAAGGAAGCGGGAACGGTCATTCGGTCTCGGAGCTTCCCGTTTATCTGAATGACCACAAGCATCTCTTCGTCGGCCGTGGCGACTGGGTCGTACTGAGGCCATGCCACCTTGATGATACTGTTTTTTCTTCCGAGAGTCCGCCAAAGTTCATCGGCAACGTGAGGCACAAATGGGGAGAGTGTAAGAACGGTCATTTCTGTGGCTTCCCGCAGGACAGAGGGGGCGGCTTCGGTTTTCGGTTCGAACCGGTAAATGGCATTGACCAATTCCATGATAGCGCTGATGGCCGTATTGAAATGAAACCGCTCGATGTC
The DNA here is from genome assembly GCA_964348095.1 of uncultured Thermodesulfobacteriota bacterium. Classification (GTDB taxonomy): domain Bacteria; phylum Desulfobacterota; class BSN033; order WVXP01; family WVXP01; genus WVXP01. The sequence goes on from CAYGBK010000120.1 coordinate 17,166, forward strand.
ATCGGTGACTTTTTTGATGGTCCGATGGGTCTTCCGATGCAACTCTTGGTCTGCTCCTTCAAAGACGTCTCCCGGTGCAGGGAGGGTGGCTTTTCGGATGGTGTCTAGGTGGGTAAAGACGATTCGCCAGACCCGATGGAGGAACCGCGAACACCCCTCAATCCCCTGGTCGCTCCAGTCTAGGTCTTTTTCGGGAGGCGACGCGAAAAGACAAAAGAGCCGGGTCGTATCTGCACCATAACGTTCGATCATTTCCTCGGGATCGACCACATTCCTTTTCGATTTGGACATCTTCTCTTTTCCACCGACCTCCACCGATCGGTCGCACTCGGTGCAGCGTCCTGCCTTGACTTCGTGGGGATATCGAAGCCCGTGGGTTGGGCATCGCACGACTTCCTTACAAACCATGCCCTGAGTCAGTAGCCGTGTGAAAGGCTCGTCAACGCCAACAATATCCTCATCTCGTAAAACCTTGGTGAAGAATCGAGAATAGAGAAGATGGAGGATTGCGTGTTCTATCCCTCCAATATACTGATCGACTGGCATCCAATAGTCGACACGCTTCCTGTCCAGAATCCCCCTGTCGTAATCCGGGCAAGCAAACCGTTCAAAGTACCACGAAGACTCAACAAAAGTATCCATCGTATCGGTTTCCCGCCGGGCGGGTCCGTCACACTCTGGGCATGTGGTCTCAACAAAGGAGGACAGGGACGCCAGCGGGGACTCACCTGTACCGGTCACTTCAACGTCGTAGGGAAGAACTACAGGCAAATCTTCCTCTTTGACAGGCCGAATCCCACACTGATCACAGTAGATGATGGGAATCGGTGCGCCCCAATATCGCTGCCGGGAGATCCCCCAATCTTTCAGACGATAATTGACGCTCCTCTTACCCAGCTTGTTTTTCTCCAGAAATTCGTTGACAGCTTCTCTCGCTTTTTGACTGGTCATACCATCGAACGGGCCAGAATTAACCAGTGTCCCTTCCCCCTCGTAGGCTTCTGTCATTGATTCCTCACGGATCTCCTCACCAGGGGGCTGAATGACGACGATGAGAGGAAGATTGTACTTCTTGGCAAATTCAAAATCCCGCTGGTCATGAGTGGGAACTGCCATGACCGCGCCTGTGCCGTATTCCATCAGGACGAAGTTCGCAACATAGATAGGAATGCTGGCCTTTGTCATCGGGTTCAAACAGTAAGCCCCCGTAAACACACCTTCCTTTTCGATGTCTTCAGAGGATCTTACTGTTCTGTCCTGCCTCCTGACTTTCTCCACGAAATTCCTGACCGATTCAGCCTGGGGGGTCTCTTTAGAGAGTTCAATGGCTAGGGGGTGCTCGGCAGCAAGGGTCATGAATGTTGCCCCAAAAACAGTGTCCTGTCTTGTCGTAAAGACTGTGATGGCGTCTGTTGAGTCCTCAAAAGGGAATTGAATTTCCGCGCCGATACTTCTGCCTATCCAGTTTTCCTGCATGGTCAAAACGCGCCCCGGCCATCCAGGCAACTTCTTGAGGTAGCCGAGTAATTCTTCTGCGTACTTCGTGATCCCCAAAAACCACTGATCCAATTCTTTCTGGACCACCTCACTGTGACACCGCCAACAAAGTCCTGCCTCAACCTGCTCATTGGCCAAAACGGTCTGGCACGGTTCACACCAATTGACATAAGAACGCTTTCGGTAGGCCAGTCCTTTCTCATACATCTTTAGAAAAAGCCATTGTTCCCATCGGTAGTATGTCACATCGCATGTGGCCAGTTCCCGATCCCAATCGTAGCTAAACCCCATTCTTTTGAGCTGATCCCGCATTGTGTCGATGTTCTGGTAGGTCCATTTCGCTGGATGGACGCCGTGTTCAATTGCGGCATTCTCCGCTGGCATTCCAAAGGCATCCCATCCCATTGGATGAAGCACGTTGTACCCTTTCCTCTTTTTGTAACGGGCAACAACATCGCCGATAGAGTAGTTGCGGAGGTGGCCCATATGCATCTTCCCCGAGGGATAGGGATACATCTCCAAGAGATAGAATTTCTCTTTCTGCGGATCCTCAGTGACCCGGAAGAGCCTCTTATCCTCCCAGTATTTTTGCCATTTCTCTTCGATAGGTCTCGGATCGTATCGTTCCTTCATTCCCCTATACTCCAGTCCTACGGGAACGGTAGACTCCCATCCCATTATGATGGCCGAGAATCTAAGTGATTCGTCACAGCCGTGCCCATTTCCATTACGGTGCCATCCTTCTAGATAGACAGAAAGCTAGCCGCTGGGATTGAAACTGGCAATCCTCATCCTTTCGGAGTAATTGCCCCGTGGACTTCTCACTCCAACAACGCCACGGGGCAACATCAAGAATTGCCTCATCGATGACCAAACCCAAACCACTTCCGCTCTTCGCCAAGCCTCAAGACAGACCGTATAACCACCTCTACCGGGCTCTTGCTCCCCGAGGTCCTGTGTGCCACTCTCCCATGGCTAGCATTCAATCGAATGCCTCGGGTCCATCACCTAATTGAATCACCGTCCCAGGAGTCTTCGAATCCGTAATCTCAAAGCATTGAGGCGTATAAAGCCCTCGGCATCTCTCTGATCGTACACCGCATCTTCCCCGAAGGTAGCAAAATCGCCACTGTAGAGAGATCTTTCTGACTTCCTCCCGACGACGGTACAGTTTCCCTTATAGAGTTTTACGCGAACGGTTCCGGTCACATCGCCCTGCGTCTCCTCAATGGTTTTTCTAAGGACCTCCATTTCTGGAGAAAACCAGTAACCGTAATAGATGAGTTCCGATATCCGAGTCACCAGGCTGTCCTTAAGATGCATGACCTCTCGGTCAAGGGTTAAGGATTCCAGAGCCCTGTGCGCCACATGAAGAATCGTCCCCCCGGGCGTCTCATAGACGCCCCTGGACTTCATCCCCACGTATCGGTTCTCAACCAGATCCACTCGACCAATGCCATTCTCCCCTCCCACCCGGTTGAGGTTCTCTAGAAGTTCAGCCGGCCCATAGGTTTCCCCATCTAACCTTACAGGAGCCCCTTGTTCGAAATCGATTTCCAAATAGGTTGCGTGGTCAGGCGCTCCTTGTGGTGAGGCAGACAAGACAAACATGTCTTCTTGAGGTTCGAACCATGGATCCTCCAGGATACCACCCTCGAAACTTATGTGGAGGAGATTGCGGTCGACGCTGTAAGGTTTTTCTTTCGTTACCGGGACAGCAATACCGTTCTTTTCAGCATAGTCGATCAGTGCCTCCCTAGATCCAAGATCCCACTCTCGCCACGGGGCTATGATTTTGATGTTGGGTTCAAGAGAGAGGTAGGTGATTTCGAACCTCACCTGGTCGTTCCCCTTACCTGTGGCACCGTGGGCCACAGCGTCGGCGCCTTCTTGCCGCGCAATCTCGATCTGTTTCTTTGCAATCAGTGGTCTCGCAATGGATGTTCCAAGCAGATAGACCCCCTCATAGATGGCGTTGGCTTTGATGGCGAAAAAGACAAAATCACGGACGAACTCCTCTTTTAAATCTTCGACATATGCCTTGCTCGCCCCTGTGGCTATCGCCTTGTCGGATAGACCTTCTAATTCCTCACCCTGGCCTATATCGGCGGTAAAAGCAATCACTTCGCAACCGTATTCATTGAGGAGCCATTTAAGAATAACAGACGTGTCGAGTCCGCCTGAGTAAGCCAGAACAACCTTCTCGACATCCTGACTCATTTCTCTTCTCCAGGCTCCCCTTTCGAAGAGGTCTCTTCCTCCTTTTTTGAGGAAGTCTTTTCCTCTTCTTTTTCTCCTTCAGTTGAGGCTTCCATCTCAGCCTTCTCCTGGAGAGAAGAGCGAATCTCCGAGACAAAGAAGACCACCAACACAACCCCCACCACAATGAGTAACGCAGGGACTGCCGCCATGAGGGCTTTGACGAAATAGGCCCACCATTCGACAATTCCCCACACACCGAGAACAACAAGAACGATTCCGATAATGATTCCCAATACTTTACCCATTCTCGCACCTCCCTAAGGTTTTTGTTTTAGCAACCGCTCCAGGATTGCCTTTTGAACATGAAGCCTGTTTTCCGCCTGATCCCACACAATAGCGTGGGGTCCATCTATCACCTCATCGGTGATCTCGTCTCCCCGATGGGCGGGGAGACAATGCATGACAAGGACTTTCTTGTCCGCTTTTTTCACCAACTGCTGGTTAACCTGAAAGGGCCCAAAGATATCGGCCCTCTTACCGGCCTCCGCCTCCTGTCCCATGCTGGCCCACACATCCGTGTAAATCACATCAGCCCCTCTGACGGCCTCGCCTGGATCCTCAATTAACCTGATCTTCGATCCTTCCTGCTGAAAAGCCCTCGCAAGAATCCCCTTGTTCGGCTGGTATCCCTCCGGACATGCAAGGGTGAGGGCAAACCCCAAACGAGCAGCCGCGTTTATCCACGAATTTGCAACATTATTCCCGTCCCCTACGTAGACGATCGATAGGTTTTTGTATTGTCCTCTTTTTTCCGTCAGAGTAAAAAGGTCAGACAGGATCTGACAAGGATGTAGCAGATCCGTCAGGCCGTTTATAACAGGGACCTCTGCATGATGTGCAAAATCTTCAACCATTTTGTGAGAAAACGTGCGAATCACCACACCATCCACATAACGGGACATGACTCTGGCCGTGTCGGCAATGGTCTCTCCTCTGGACAGTTGAAGTTCTCCCCCAGACAAGAAGATTGACTGTCCTCCCAACTGGGCCATCCCAGCTTCAAATGAGACCCGCGTTCGTGTCGACGGTTTGTCGAAAATCATACCAATGGTCTTGCCACGTAGAGAAGACCGGGACGTCCCCTTCTTTTGATCCTCTTTTAGCGCCTTGGCACTGGCCAAGAATTCATCCATTTCCTCTTTTGACCAGTCGAAAAGCGAAAGAAAATCCTTCTTCATGGCACCTATCTCTCTCCGAATCCCGACTCAGGAGGCATCGCTTAGCAGAATCTGCGTGCCAATTCCTCCGTCGGTAAAGATTTCCAAGAGGATTGCATGCTCAACACGACCGTCAATGATATGGGTCTTCTCGACCCCATCGCTGAGGGCATCGATGCAGCACTGAACTTTTGGTATCATTCCTCCGGATATAACGCCAGCCTCTGTTTTCTTGCGGGCAGTCATCACATCGATCGAGCCAATCAGCTCTTTTTGACTATTCATCAGGCCCTTTACATCGGTCAGCAAAATCAGCTTCTCCGCCTTTAGAGCCGACGCGATCTGCCCGGCAACAGTATCTGCGTTGATGTTATAACTTTCGCCCTTGGTCCCCACACCGACCGGCGCGATGACAGGAATGAAATTCTGACTTTCCAGCGTTCGAATCACACCAGGATTGATCGACTCGACCTCCCCGACCATTCCCAAATCAACAATCTCGGGAGGATTCTCGTTATCAGGATCTGTCAGGTTCAGTTTTCGGGCAGTGATTAGCTGCCCATCCTTTCCACTCAGCCCCACTGCCTTGCCCCCATGCCTGTTAATGAGAGAAACAATCTCTTTGTTTACCTTTCCCACAAGTACCATTTCAACCACATCCATCGTTTCATCGTCGGTAACCCGCATGCCTTTGACAAATCTCGACTCGATACCCATCTGAGCAAGAACCTTCCCGATCTGAGGTCCACCTCCATGAACGACGACAGGATTGATCCCGATGTATTTCAGAAGAACCATATCCAGGGCAAAGCTGCTCTTCAGTTGTTCATTTGCCATAGCAGCTCCCCCATATTTGACAACAATCGTCTTATCATAAAACCGTCTGATGTAAGGAAGCGCTTCTACAAGTACTTTGGCTTTGTCGATAAGATCTTCCATCGCCGCCCTGATAGATCAACCAAGATGGTCCAAAATCATAGTCTGCAAGAGACGACAACACGGTGACCAGCGACATGTGAATTCGAAATACGAAACCCGGGCAAGGCGCTTCGCCGGGAACCAGTGGGGACCCCCCCTCAATCTCAGAAACTCCCATATCCCAAACCGTGCTCTTTTTCTGGGTCGAGCCGTGTTGGAATTTGTTTCGCACGTCCATGGGCGAAACGTCATATTTCTAAAGGATGTAGCGGCTCAGATCCTCGTCCTCAACGAGGTCTTTGAGCCTCTCTTGAACGTAGTCGGCATCGATGTTTATTTTGTTCTCGGGAATCTCCGGGGCACCGAATGAAATCTCCTCGACGAGTTTTTCCATGATTGTGTATAGGCGGCGGGCCCCGATGTTTTCCATCCTTTCGTTTATAACCGTTGCGATTTCTGCGACCTCTGCAATTGCGTCCTTGATGAAAACCAGACTGATCCCCTCGGTCTGGAGGAGGGCTTCATACTGTTTTATGAGTGCATTCTGGGGCTCGGTAAGAATGCGTATGAAGTCGTTTTTACTGAGTGAATCCAATTCAACCCGGATCGGAAAACGCCCCTGCAACTCGGGAATGAGGTCGGAGGGCTTAGAAACATGAAAGGCTCCAGCAGCGATGAACAGGATGTGATCGGTTTTGACCGCTCCGTATTTGGTTGCAACCGTTGTGCCCTCTACTATGGGCAGTATGTCCCGTTGAACGCCCTCCCGAGAGACATCCGGACCACGAGTCCCCTCTCTCCCGGCGATTTTGTCAATCTCGTCGAGAAAAATGATCCCCGATTGCTCGACCCTTTCTATAGCCTTCTTGGTGACTTTATCCATATCCACAAGCCGTTGGGCTTCCTCTTGTGTCAATATTTCAAGGGCCTCTGGAACCTTCACTTTCTGGTGCTTCTTTTTCTGAGGAAGCATGTTTCCCAACATATCCCGAATATTGATGTCCATCCCCTCGAAGCCTGCGGCCGTAAAAATCTCAACCATGGGAAGACTTCTGTCTGCCGTCTCAATATCGACATAGCGACTATCGAGTTTACCGCTTCTCAAGAGTTTCCGAAGCTTTTCTCGGGTTGAGTTTTCATCCTCAAGCCGTGCTAGCTCGGGATCCATCTGGCTGGCTTCTTCTTTTTCCGGCTCATCGAGGTCTCCGGTATCTTCCGTTTTCGTTCTCCGAACTGGTGGCAGCAGGATGTCAAGGAGCCTTTCTTCGGCGACCTCACGTGCCTTCAATTGAACCTTCTCGGTTTCTTCTGCCTTGATCATGTTGACAGCCTGATCCGTTAGGTCACGAATCATCGATTCAACGTCTCGTCCAACATAGCCGATCTCGGTGAATTTCGAGGCCTCGATTTTTAAGAAAGGAGCCTGAGCGAGCTTCGCCAACCGCCTGGCAATTTCGGTCTTCCCCACACCGGTCGGGCCGATCATGACAATATTCTTGGGATAAATCTCATCTCGGAGCTCTCCGGGTACCTGTTGCCGGCGCCAACGGTTTCTCAAAGCAATGGCAACTGCTCGTTTAGCCTGGTTCTGTCCCACAATGTATTTGTCCAGTTCAGAGACGATTTCTCGAGGGGTAAAAACAGCCATCTATGAGAGCTCCTCCAGCACAATTCGATCGTTTGTATATACACAGATGCTCGCCGCGATACCCATAGCCTCCTCTGCCAACGCTTTGGCATCCAAGTTAGAGTGACGAACGAGGGCCTTGGCTGCTGCCAAGGCGTAAGGGCCGCCACTCCCGATCGAGGCAACTCCGTCATCCGGCTCTATCACATCACCAGTTCCAGAAACAATCAATGAAATCTCCTTGTCTGCCACGATTAACAAGGCTTCCAGCCGTCTTAGAATCCTATCGGTCCGCCAGTCTTTTGCCAGTTCCACGGCAGCTCTCATGAGGTTTCCCTGGTATTGTTCAAGCTTCTGTTCAAACTTCCCAAACAATGTGAACGCGTCGGCCGTTGCACCAGCAAACCCGGCTAGGACTTTGTCATGAAACATCTTCCGGATTTTTATTGCTGAATGTTTAATGACCGTATTGTTAAATGTGACCTGCCCATCGCCAGCCATGACCACGCGTCCTTTGTGCCGAACACAGAGTATGGTCGTCCCTTTCGGGATGCGACTTTCTCTAGCATCACTTCTGGTCATTGATTTCTCGTCTCCCCTTATTTCGCCAACTTCTTGGATGGGCCCTATCGTAGACCTCGATGAGCCTGTCAATCCCCACGTGCGTATACTTCTGGGTGGTTGAGAGGCTCACGTGTCCCAAAAGTTCCTGAATCCCTCTCAGGTCTGCGCCACCATTCAGGAGGTGGGTGGCAAAAGTGTGCCGAAGGCTGTGAGGCGAGATCCCCTTGGATAGACCACAGCGTTTGGCGTATTTCTCCACAATCCTCCTGACACTGCGAGCCGTAAGCCTCCTTCCGTGGACGTTTAGGAATAAAGCCTTCTCAATCCCATTCTCCCTCTGAAAGCGTCCCCTGTGCTCTAGGTATAATTTCAAGGCCGCAACGGCCTTTGATCCCAGGGGAACTATCCTCTCCTTTTTTCCCTTACCCATTATACGAACAACGGCTAAGTCAAGATCGACGCCATCCACATCGAGCCCAACCAATTCACCGACTCGAATACCACTCGAGTAAAGGGTTTCCAGAATTGCTCTATCCCTCATATTGCTGGGAGAAACACTCTCCGGAGACTCTACGAGCCTGAAAGCGTCATCCACGGAAAGGGCGACGGGAATGTTCTTCTCTTGCTTCGGTGTATGAAGCCGGTGAGCTGGATTGGATAGAATCACCCTTTCTCTGACAAGAAATCTGAAGAATGACCTGATCGAGGCCACCTTCCGTGCTATGGAACTTTTCTTGTTCCTCTTATACAGGGACGCGAGGTAAGCCCGAACCATGACGTGGTCGACCTTTCCCACATCCACAGTTTTGTCAGGGGCAATCGCCAGACCCTTTTCTCTGAGAAATGTCTCAAACTGGCAAAGGTCGTTGAAATACCCTCTGCAGGTATGATCGGAAAAGTACCTCTCGATGGAGAGATATCTGAGATACCTCTCAATAAGGGCTTTCATCTTCTTCCAAATCCCCTAGAACCAAGCGTTTAGAAAGATAACATATATCATAAGTCGGGTGATAATCAACTTCTTTTCGAAATCAAGGACTTCAATAACTATTGATAACGAAGAGTATATGAGTCTTCTTTCAAACCACCTAGGCCAAAGTAACTTGCCCATGGCACATCATGGCATCAAGACCTAGTCTTTTCTCATCAGTTGGGTCTCCCACAGAATAAGGAAGGGGTTATTGTTCTTGCCCAAGCACATTGAGGACAACTGGCAACGAGTCGTTCACCATGGGAGGAATGGATCCATGGACAAAAGATGCTTTGCAATCGGTCCAGACGTTTTCGTCCCTGTCATCGGCCCATTAATAGCACGACTCTTGGTGGAACGATGGGCTCGGACAATTCCAGATCTCTTCCCAGGAGCAGTTGAACAGGGCTTGACCGCACACACCGTCGCGTGGTTCACCCCCTTCAAAGTAGCTATCTTCACTGCCCTTCTGTCTGGGCGAGCCGGTGTATGACGAAAAGCGTCATGAATCAAAAGAGAGGGTCAGAATGGGAGGGGGGAGGACTGTCCCCTTTGTTGAGTTTAACTGATCGAGAATGTAATGGCATTTGTGGTCAGAGACCCAGGACTGTCAAAACTTTGTCCATTTTAGGAGGGAGAGAGAGTGGCTTTTCAGCTGCTTCAATCGCTGAGTCAGGATCTTTCAGCCCGTGCCCCGTGAGGGTACAAACGACTATCTCCCCTCCTGTGAAAAAACCCTGGTGGCTGAGTTTACGGACACCAGCAACTGATGCGGCTGAGGCGGGCTCACAAAAGACCCCTTCAGTCCGCGCGACCAGGCAATATGCCTCCATGATCTCACGATCGCTTACCATATCGATGAGTCCTCCAGACTCATCTCTGGCTGCCTCGGCGGCCGTCCAACTCGCAGGATTTCCAATGCGAATCGCCGTTGCAAATGTTTCCGGCCTATCCACTGCTTCCCCCCGAACAATCGGAGCCGCCCCCTCAGCCTGAAAGCCGAGCATTTTCGGCAGGTTCTTTGCCAAGCCCCTCTCATGATACTCGCGGTAACCCTTCCAATACGCGGTGATATTCCCGGCGTTTCCGACAGGAAGGGCATGATAGTCGGGGGCATCCCCGAGACAATCACATATTTCAAAGGCTGCCGTTTTTTGACCCTCGATTCGATGGGGATTAAGAGAATTCACCAGGGTTAGGGGATAGTCTTTTGAGATTCTGAGAACAATCTTGAGGGCTTCATCAAAATTTCCCTCAATTTGTATCACTTTGGCACCGTGCATCATGGCCTGTGACAGTTTCCCGAGAGCGATCTTACCCCGAGGAATCAAGACGACAGCCTCCAGCCCCCCTCTCGCGGCATAGGCTGCCGCGGAAGCCGACGTGTTACCTGTAGAGGCACAGATAACGGAATGAGCTCCGTCCTCAAGTGCCTTTGAGACGGCGACGGTCATCCCTCGGTCTTTGAAAGATCCCGTTGGGTTGAAGCCCTCGCACTTCAGAAATAGCGTTATTTCAGCCTGAACGGCCTCTGAGAGCCTATTGGCGAAAATCAGCGGGGTGTTCCCTTCATGGAGAGAAACGACACAGGATTCCTCTTGAAGAGGCAAAAAATCCCAAAACTGCCTGATAACGCCGTCCCAAGTCATCGAGCTCTCCTCAAGAAAGCCTGTCCTCAACACGGATACTCACAGTCTTATCTAAGACAATAGGGAGCCGATCGATCTCCCCTAAAGCTCGAATCACATTTTTCCCTCTTGCTTCGTGCGTCATCATCACCACCGGAACAGCCTCGCGAACCTGCCTGCCCTTCTGGAGGACCGCTGCGATACTGATCCCGTTTTTTCCGAGAACCCCCGAAATTTTGGAAAGAACGCGGGGCTTGTCAACCACCGTGAAACGCATGTACCAAGGAGTTATGACTTGGCGAATATCCTTAATTCCGATCTTTTTGACGTACCGATTCTGGTGCGATAGGGTGGAGACCCGCCCTGGCGACTTGAAAAGCACATTCCGGGCGAGCTCGACGACATCGCTTACCACGGCACTTGCCGTGGGCATTTGCCCCGCTCCCCGCCCATAGAACATTGTAGGACCCACAACATCACCCGTGACAAATATCGCATTATCGACCCCATTCACGGTGGAAAGGGGATGCTCAAGAGGAACGAGTGTGGGATGAACCCGCGCCTCCACGTGGCCGCCCTCATCCTTCGCAATCGCCAGGAGTTTTATCTTGTAACCGAACTCTAAGCCGAACTGAATATCGAGAGGGGAAATCCCCGATATCCCCTCCGTGTAAATCTCCTCAAAATGGACACGAGCACCGTAGGCAAGAGAAACGAGGATAGCAAGCTTGTGAGCAGGATCGATTCCATCGATATCCATTGAGGGGTCAGTCTCAGCGAAGCCCTTTTCCTGGGCCTCCCTCAGAACCTGCTCGAATTCGCCCCCTCCATCGGTCATCTTACTGAGGATGTAGTTCGATGTCCCGTTAACAATACCGAATAATGAAGCAATTCGATTGGCCACCAAACCCTCCCGGAGAGATCTGACAATCGGGATACCACCTCCTACTGAGGCCTCGAAATTGATGTCAACTCCATGGCGACGGGACTCCCTGAAAATCTCCGCTCCGTGCATTGCCAAAAGCGCCTTATTGGCCGTAACAACGTGCTTCTTGTTGTCAAAACATTTCAGTATGAACGTTTTCGCTGGCTCAAAGCCCCCAATCAGTTCAATCACAATGGATATCTCTGGATCCTCTATCACCTCGTCAGCATTTCTGGTCAGCTGGATGTGCTCGACAGAAACGCCCCTGTCTGATTCCGTGTCAAGATCGGCGATCCGTTTCAAGATCAAAGGCCTTCCGAGCCGCCTTTCGATAAGCGTCCCATTTTGCTCTAAAACCTTCACAACTCCGGATCCCACAGTCCCGAAGCCGATCAAACCAATCTGGACACCTCTCATTTTCTTCTCCAGAGTCGTATCGAGTCTACGGGCCCACGCATGGTCGTTGGCCAAAACGTCCCCATTTGTTACCACATCTGATGAAATTCTTCAATTTTGTCCTGACGCCTGTGAGGGACGATTCAACCTAACATGTCAATTTGGTTTCCTTTTCCAATGCTCTCGTCTATAATAGAGAGGAATCAGAGAGATGAGCAAGAGAAAGCCTAAGGACTACATGACAATGACAAGAAACCGCCACCGGCTCTATCCATCTTCGTGAACCATTCATCTCACTTTCCTGTATTGGGAGGATCGAAAGCTCGTCACATCAATCGTATCTGATAAGATTCTCCCCCAGAGGCCTAAGGTGGGACATTCACTCGTGATTAGCTTCTTTCCTGTACGAACTTTCCTGTATGACCCGTTTTGTTGTTCTCGAAAAGCCCAGGATTCCCACATGAACCCAAGGGGAGGCATACCATGAGAAGCGTTTTTAAGCATATCAGGGCCAAGGCCGTGGCCGGAATTCTCCTGATTTTACCCGTCGGGATCACCCTCTTTGCACTCCAATTCTCTTTTAGAATTGTCGACGGAATCTTTGCTCAGCCGATCGCAAAAATCCTAAGCCATCTCTTTCAGCGAGAGATAACGATTCCAGGACTCGGGGTACTTTTCTTTCTCATTCTGATTTACGTGGCAGGCATTATTGCCACTAACGTGGTGGGGAGGGGCTTTGCCTATCTGACAGAGCGGTTCTTTACTCTTATTCCACTGGCCAAAAGTATCTACTCTGCAGCCAAGCAGCTCACCATAGCCTTTTCTCCTGAGAGGAGAGAAACCTTTCGCCAGGCGGTTTTCGTGGAATTTCCGAAGGCAGGTTCCTACACCATCGGTTTTGCCACAAACGAAATAGCAGACGGCCAGGGAAAAGCCTTTGTTTCGGTTTTTGTTCCCACAACGCCGAACCCTACCTCAGGCTATATGCTCCTCGTTCCGAAAGAGAAAACTTTCCCGTCAACATTGAGGATGGAAGACGCGATCAAGTCGGTCATGTCCGGAGGCTTTGCCCTGCCTGGCAGTATCCAGGCGAACCTTCCCCTCTCAGAAGAATTGCCCTTTGAACGGTAGATGAAGGGAATCCCATATTTACGTCGACATCAAACGCGTCATGATAGAGGCCGCTGCAGAATACGGACCCGTTCATCCCCACCGCCACAGGGCAACACAGAATAGAATGAGGAAAGAGATCACAAGGGCAGACTTGGCTAAAATGAGAAAAGTCTTTCGAACAGGCGTAACCGGCAGGTGAGCCTCTATTGGTCTTTCCCAGACTCTCCCCACCTTTTTGAACTTCAAAAGAACCTCACGACCATGAGGAGCGCTCAGAAGGGCCTCGGAAAGGTCTCGCCCTGCAAAATGTTGAGCCATGTGCCGTCCGCCCCTCCACGTGGGACTTTCAGACACATCATAGACCTCTTTATCGACACCAATATAAGCGGGGCTCGAACCGGTTCCGTCGAATGAGAGGAGTTCTGTATGGGAGAGGTTTCTTGGATGGTCATGGTCTCCTTTCTGCTGCCTTTTTCTCTCCATTAATTTCCCTCGGATGAAAAAAGTCGTGACAACCGCGACTGCGACCATGAGAGAGAAGAGGATGATTTTGATGGACAGGATAATGCCAAATCTCGTTGTGACGAGTTGCTCGACGTTGTTGATTCTCATGAGGGTTAAGATGGCTCCCGAGAGGCCTGTAACGAAAATGCACACCCATCCCAGAATCAGCTCAGACCGAGGAAGACCTTGGGTCAACCGCTCCGGTCTTATGATAATGTGGACATAGAAAATCGTACCGAACCAAACAACACCAGCCGCAAGATGGAGGTAGCCGATGACAATGGATAGAAGTTGTCTATACCAGGGAGCCTCTCCCAAGGACTCATCAGGGATTGGGAATCGATACCCACCCTTTCGATAAGCTTCACCGGAACGCGTCAATTCCGGTCCCCCGTCGGCGCTTCGATGGCAAAACAAACAGTCCTTGCCAGTCTGATTGGCGTATTCCAGGTTAGCTTTTGCGTTTGACGTAAAGAGAAATAGGGAGGACAAAAGAAGTGAAAAAACAAATCCCTTTATAAGATGAGAACGTCCTGGCTCCATCGGACCGATTGTTTTCCTGGGACCCGTGCCATTTGTGGTTTTCCACCTATATTAGCAGGAGGCTTTGGAGAGTGTCAATGTCTGGATTTCGAGAGTTCGTCGAAGATCAATGGAATCGGGAGCTCCTTGACAACCTCATCAATCTTGACTTACGGGGTTGCCTTTATTAGCATTGACTACGAGGATCAGGACATTGAAATTGAAGAGAAGAACGAAAATCGTCTGTACAATTGGGCCTGCGAGTAACCGATCAGAGACCCTAACCCGCCTGATCGAGGCTGGAATGGATGTGGTACGTCTCAACTTTTCCCATGGCACGCACCGGGAACATGGCCAAATCATCCGGAGGGTGAGAAGACTGGCACGGCAACAAGGGAGGAATGTTGCCGTCCTTCAGGATCTGGCCGGACCCAAGATCCGGATTGGGAAAATCAAGAACGACCTCATAGAACTTAAGACTGGAGAAAACTTCATTCTGACAAGCCGAAAGGTTTTGGGCACGGAAAAGGAAGTCTCCGTTAGCTATTCCGATCTCCCCCGGCAGGTGAAGCCACGGGATACCCTCCTTTTGGCCGACGGAACTTTGCAATTGTCCGTAATCAGAACCAGTCCATTTGATATCACGTGTCGGGTTATTATCGGAGGAACACTGACGTCTCACAAGGGGGTGAATCTTCCCACACGGACCCTTAAACTTCAGGCACTGACCAAAAAGGATAGGGAAGACCTCAACTTTGGCATCGACCGGGGCGTCGACGTGGTCGCCATTTCTTTCGTGAGGAAAGCCTCTGATGCCCTGTCCGTCAAAAAGATCATGAATCAAAGAAAGGTCTCCATACCGATCATAGCCAAAATCGAAAAACACGAGGCCTTGGATCACATCGATGAAATCCTAGATGTGGTGGACGGGGCGATGGTTGCTCGTGGGGATCTCGGAATCGAGACGCCATTGGAAAGGATTCCCATGGTGCAAAAAATGCTTATTCGCAAGGCTATCCGTTTGGGAAAGCCCGTGATCACCGCCACACAGATGCTTCGATCCATGGTGAGTAGCCCCAGACCGACCCGGGCTGAGGCGACAGATATCGCAAACGCCATTTTTGACGGAACCGATGCCCTTATGCTTTCCGAGGAGACTGCAGCAGGGAATTATCCTGTCGAGTCTGTAAGAATGATGGCGAAGATCGCCAGGGCTGCCGAGCAGGAGTTCCCTTATGATTCTTTCCAACGCATTGACGGATTATCCCGGGAACAAATTCCAGATGCCGTAAGTCTAGGCGCTTGCTTTCTGGCCAGAAAAGTTGACGCCAAGGCAATCATCACTCCCACGGAGTCGGGGTTGACTGCGCATCTTGTGTCAAGACATAAACCCCTTCACCCGATCATCGCACTCAGTCCCAACCACGCCACAATCAGGAGGCTTGCCCTTTCCTGGGGAGTTATTCCGCTGCTCGTGACCAGGTTCCGTGACACAGATGATATGCTTTCAAAAGCAACGAGGAAGGCGAAGGAGACGGGCATCGTCAAGCCTGGCGACAGAATTGTCCTCACAGCCGGGCTGCCAATCGGTATTCCCGGAATCACAAATATGATAAGAATCATGACAATTCCGTGATGGGGATTGAAATGGACTCAAAGACCCTTTTCTATATCGGTGTTACCCTTGGGTTTATCGGCGGAATCATTGCGACCCTTATAATCGTTAAGGTACAATCTCTGTTTGCTAGCGGTGAGGTCAAAAAACTTCGGCAGGAAAAAAAGACCCTTGAAAAAAGACTGCAGGAAAAGAACAAGTATATCAATGAAATGATCGGTCATGCCGAAAAACTCGCCGTGGATTTGGGAAAGCAAAAACCTGAGAAAAATCAGGATCGATAGGCAGATTCAAGGAAATCCCCTTCAGAAGAGGTGTGCCCTCTTAAATTGAAAACTGGTCTAGCAGGGAGGAATACACAGTGGAAGATAGAAAACTGAGCGTCCCAGGAGCGCTTGTCGGTGCTCTTGTCGGTCTCGGGGTGGAGATTGCCATTCGTGAGGTCACAGGATTCGAGGTTGTGAATGGAATTCTGGAAATCATCGGCGCTGGCTTCGGATTGATCCGGATTGACAGGAAGATCTATGAATCGACCGTGAGACTTCTTAAGGGAATCGATGTTGAGCCCGACGATGATTACCGGCGCATTCTGCGGAGAATCGATGAGCTTACTGTGGATCTCCCCGAACTCAGGGAGAGCTTTCTGAAATTGATGGAGGCGGGCCTGCGCGCCAAGACTGCTTGATCCAATATGGTAGGCCTCGGAATCCTGATTCGAATCGGAAAACTTCTACTGGGCAAATCACTCGCGAAAACAGGCGCCTTGCCTACACGCTTTTACCTCCATGAAACGCTTCGATCACTCGATCATGACAATATTGGAGATGCCGTCAAACTCTTGAAGATCTCAAAGGGGGCTTTGGTTGACAGGTCGAGATGGAAATTGGTCCGCCAACTCGTCCTTTTTCGATGTCGTGTTTTGAGAGAAGGGCATCGAAAACGTATTCGATACATAGAGAGTCGAATAGAGGAGCATATGAGATATAGGAGGTTTCCCTGGCGGTGGTTTAGAAAAAGGCCGGTCGAGAAACTCACCCAGTACAAGAAAACTCTCGCCCTAGAGAAGGACGCACAAGCCCTCCTTGAAGAGTACGAGAGCCAGTTGAAAAGCATATGACCCACGTCGTGTTCCGTCTTCTCAGTCTCTAAAAGTGCCTGCCGGGGTCAACGTTGGATTGTCAGCCTCAAATCCGGAATAGACCAGGGCAGAAAGACCCGAGAATGCCATTGGATTGGCCCGCATTATGTCCCTCAGGTGGCTATTCTATCAACCGCAAAGCAAGGTGTTGCTGGCTCTAGAGCCGTCCAGACACCACTGACCATGCTGTTCTTTCGTGAATCGAACTAGACTAACACCTGGAAAGAAAAAACTAGAGCTGAGAATCATGTCTGTGTTATTATAGGTTTTTTCAATACAGTCGTTAGGAAACCATTCTCAGACGTTACCACACCCTTTCGCAATTGGTTCTGTCACGGGGGAGGAAGGAATCATGCCTAAGGTCAAGAGTTTTGAAGAAGTCCCTGTCGACAAACTCCGGTGGCGATGTGACCCGGCTAGCCTACCCTTTGAGACGACTCAGGATCTTCTTGCATGTGAAACGATTATTGGACAAGCTCGAGGAGTCAAGGCCCTAGATTTCGGAGTGCGCATACCGAGCTCTGGGTACAACATCTTCATTACCGGAAAAGGTGGATCAGGCAGAACATCGGCACTGAAATGCTGTCTTGAAAGTGTCGTGACGGAGAAGAAAATTCCTGGGGACATCTGCTATGCGAACAATTTCAAAGAGCCGGACAACCCAAGGGTGTTAACCCTTGAAGCCGGTCAGGGCAAGGTTTTGAAAAATGAGATGGCTGATTTCACACAATCGTTGAAACGGAACATCCCACAGATTCTTGAGAGCGAGGAATACCAGACGCGAAGAAAAACCTTGACGGAAGAGTTCGGAGAGATTCAGAAAAAGAAATTCAAGGGTTTTGAGAAGAAAATCACCAGTGAGGGCTTCACATTGGTGCAGATCCAAATGGGCCCGTACACGAGGCCCGACATCCTTCCCGTAATTGCAGGGAACCCCATGAATCTCGATCAACTAGAATCACTTGTAGAAAAGAACCAATTCCCAGGTGGGCAGTTTGAGACAATCAAAACGAGACTCCCCGAGCTCATGGAGGAACTGCAGCAGATCATCAAGGAGACCCGGAAAAGTGAAAAGGAGCTCATTGAAAAACTGAGGGCCCTTGAAACAGACATGGTTAGGCCGCTCATTGCTGAAAGAATTGCCGAGATTCGAGAAAAATTCCATAGCGAAAAGGTTCATGAATATCTCGATGAGGTTCAAACGCATATTCTGGCCAATCTATCGGATTTTCAGGAAAAACAGGAAACACAGGCTCTTCCTGGCCTGACGCCACCACAGACCTCCTTTACCGAGTACGGGGTCAATGTACTCGTCGACAATTCGAGTACCAAGGGGGCACCAATTGTCGAGGAAACCTACCCGACCTATCGAAACCTCTTCGGCAGTGTTGAGCGCATGATGGATAGATCCGGGCTCTGGCGGACGGATTTCACGAAAATCAAAGGAGGCTCCCTTCTTCGAGCCAACGGAGGCTACCTTATTATCAATGCCAAGGACGCCCTCCTGGAACCCGGTGTGTGGCCTGCCCTCAAGAGAACACTCAAAACCAAATGTGTCGAAATCCAAGCCTACGACCCCTTTTTCCTCTTCACAACCTCCTCAATCAAGCCGGAACCGATTAATGTCAATCTAAAGGTGATCCTGATCGGCGACGACCTCTCCTATCACCTTTTGTACCGATACGACGATGATTTCAAAAAGATCTTCAAGGCCAAAGCCGACTTCGATACGGTGATGGACCGAAATGCAGTCAGCATCACCGAATATACAAGTTTTATCAAGAAAATCTGCCAGGAGGAGAATCTAAAACCCTTCGATCGATCAGGTGCAGCCGGCGTGTTGGAATACGGCGCCCGTCTCGCGGGAAAACAGAAGAAACTCTCCACACAGTTTTATCAGATTGCTGACCTCGTCAGAGAGGCAAGTTACTGGTCCAAGGGGGAAGGAAGTGCCCATGTTAAGGAGAAACACGTCGACCTGGCCATCCAAAACCGTATGGAACGACACAATCTTGTAGAGGAGAGAATTCAAGAAATGATTCAGGACGGGCAGATCATGATCGATACGCAAGGCGAAGTGGTGGGACAAGTCAATGGCTTGTCCGTATTCGATATGGGTGACTACACCTTTGGAAGACCCTCACGAATCACGGCCAAAACAGCAATGGGAAAAGCTGGGGTCATTGATATTGAGCGTGAAATAGAAATGAGCGGCCCCATCCATACCAAGGGAGTCTATATTCTAAGCGGGTATCTTCGAGGCAAGTATGCCCAGGACAAACCCCTTAATATGTCTGCCAGTCTCTGTTTTGAGCAATCCTACAGCGGTATCGATGGAGATAGCGCCTCCTCAACCGAGGTTTATGCACTTCTTTCAAGCCTTTCAGAGATCCCTATTCGGCAGGATATCGCTGTAACCGGTTCGGTCAACCAGAAAGGGGAGGTTCAGCCCATCGGTGGGGTCAATCAAAAGATTGAGGGCTTTTTTGACGTCTGCAAGGCAAGAAAACTAACAGGACGCCAAGGAGTTATCATACCTCATCAGAATATAGAGGATTTGATGCTCAGAAAAGACGTTATCGAGGCGGTTCAAGGAAAAAAGTTTCATATCTATCCCGTCAAAACCATCGATCAGGGAATTGAAATTCTTACTGGCATGAAGGCTGGAGAGAAGAGGGGCGACGGCACGTACGAAAAAGCCACCCTCAATCACCTTGTTGACCAAAAGCTCAGAGAACTGGCCGAAAATCTTGAGAAATTCGGGGAGACCGAGGAAAAGGATTGATCGAAGCGCTCTTGGCCGGTCCATTTCCCATCGGCTTGCTGGGCGTGGCCGGTCCTGGGACAAAAAGATCACTCCGTGAGGAACGAGACAGATTCGAGGATAAGACGATAGAAAGGAGAATTACCGTGAAGACAACCGGCCCAAGATCTATGCAAAGGAGAGGATTTGCAATAATCATTGCGACACTGACCATACTTCTTCTCTTTTCAACTGGATGGAGCAAGCCCCTGTGGACAACCCTGGATGGTGGTGATCGCAATAGAACAGTCAGAATCAACAGCGAGACCTTTTCAAAACTGGCCCAAAAACTAAAACCCGCAGTCGTCAACATCAGCACCACCCAGGTGGTGAAACAACATCCCTTCTTTCGCGGTCGTCCGTCCCCATTTGGAGAACAAGACCCATTTCGAGAGTTTTGGGAGCGGTTCTTCGGCGGGGAGATGCCCCGGGAATTTGAGACCAGATCGCTCGGTTCTGGTTTTATTATCAACAAGGAAGGCTACATTGTCACCAACAACCATGTCGTTGAAAATGCGAAGGAGATTATCATTGCCCTGTCCAACAAGAAGAACTACAAGGCCGAGGTCATCGGCAGTGACAAAAAGACGGATCTGGCTCTCATTAAGATTGAAGCTGAGAATGACCTTCCTGTGGTTCCCCTGGGGGATTCTGACGAGCTGGAGGTGGGA
>CAYGBK010000121.1:0-14444 GCA_964348095.1 uncultured Thermodesulfobacteriota bacterium
CTCAAAAAATTAGGCCAAAAGCATGGTCCATCAGTTTTCTTACTCTGCGACCTCTGAGAGCTCGAGCGATACCCCGCAGATTCTTGTGGGGGAGAGCGGGCGAGAGAAACTGGTACTTCCATAGAAGTCCGCTTTCATCAGACAAAAGCTGAGAATAGTGATTTCGCAACGGTGCGGGCAATACTGACCCCGTTCCTCTGCACCCGGCGCCCCAAGACAGAAGAATCCTCCACAGGTCGAAAAGGTCCTCACCCAAACCCTGGTTGACCTCTGGAGCTTTGGGAAAGTCCAACACACATGCCTCTGTTGACAACCACGATCGGAGCATATCCGAAACCAGAATATGTATCACTGCCAGATCGGTCTCGACAGGGCAACGCCATGGCGAGCGGTTTGACAAGGGGTGATGAAGGTCTCTTGTCCCCTCCGTCCGGCGAAAGGCAGGAGTTATTGGATAGGGCAACCCGAGAGGTGGTGAGAGAGCAGGTGGGCCTGGGAATTGACATTCCCACAGACGGGGAGATTCGAAGGGAACATTACATTTATTATCACTGTCGTCATTTGCAGGGAATTGACTTCTCCACCCTAACTCATAAGATCATGCGGTCCGGAACATGGAAAGCTGCTGTGCCGACAATCGTGGGGCCGATCCAAGCCATGAATCGCTTTCTGGAAGAGGATTGGCGGGTTGCCCAGTCCGCCACGAACCGGCCTGTGAAGATAACCGTCCCCGGACCGCTGACGATCGCAGACTCGGTGGCAGATGGCTACTACGGCAATAAACAGACGTTAGGCCGTGCCCTGGCAGAGGCCTTGAATTCCGAGATTCGGGCTCTGGCAGATGCAGGGTGTCGATGGATTCAGGTGGACGAACCGGTATTTGTCAGAGAGCCCGAGAGAGCGCTGTCCTACGGAATTGAAAACCTGGAACGGTGCTTTCATGGAGTACCGGAAGGGGTGAAGCGGATTGTCCACCTGTGTTGCGGGTATCCAGATAGAGTGGATAACGATGACTATCCTAAAGCCGATCCGACAGTCTATCCTCGATTGGCAACTCCTCTCGATGAGGCTCACATTGATGCCCTCTCTATTGAAGACGCTTACCGACATAATCACCTCACCCTGTTAGAGAGGTTCAAAAAAAGTACGGTTATCTTAGGTGTGATTGCCATTGCACGATCCCAAGTGGAATCTGTCGAGGAGATCTCTCGTCGGATACAAGAGGCCTTGGGTCACATCGATCCAACACGGCTGATGCTTGCGCCTGACTGCGGATTGGGGATGCTGAATCGAGAAACAGTCCGGGAAAAGGTCGAAAGCATGGTTAAAGCAGCTCGATTGGTTACCTGAGATCATTGAAGAATAGGCTCAAATCTCCCTCAAATCCCTGGCGACGAAAATACTATAGGTGCTCCCACACGGGGAGATCCGGCCGATCTTTGAGTGCCTCCCATTTCTCGAGGTCCTCCTGAATTCTTCCTCTATCGATTAAATATCCTCTGTTCGCTAGGGAAGTGGCAAACCGGACATTCTGTTCGGCCATGAGAATCGATACCCCTTGGGTGGAAATCTCCTTTAACAGTGACTCTATTCGTGCAAGCACACCCGGGGACAGCCCTATAGATGGCTCGTCGAGAAGGATTAGTTGTGGATTAACCATAAGTCCTCGTGCAATAGCCAACAGCTGCCTTTCCCCACCGCTTAGATTCAAGCCATAGCGATCTTTAATCGCCTTCAAATCGGTGAAGATGTCATAAACCTGTCCGATATCCCATCCGAGCCCTCGCGCCCCCCCGCCAACGACCTTCAGGTTCTGTTCAACCGTCAAACTTGGAAATATCTCCTTGTTCTGAGGAACGTAGCCAATTCCCGTACGACAGATTTCATAAGGAGGTCGTCCCGTAATATCCTCACCACAGAACTCGATTCTGCCCGAAGAGATCGGGATTATCCCCATAATGGCCTTGAGAATAGTCGTTTTCCCTGAACCCTGTCGCCCCAGTAAGCTGACTATCTCGCCTTCCTCCAGGGCCAGAGAGACGCTCTCCAGTACCTGGGATCGGCCGTAGAAGGTTCGAATATGCTCAACTCGTAGCATTGCCTGCCCGTGGTCTTCAATCATCCCCGCTCCATCGAGCTTCTGTAATGAAACCACCGCTTAATCGACTCGGCGATCCCCTCAGGAAAGAGAATGATGACAGCAATGAGCAAGATGCCGAGTATCATCATCCAGTAAAGCTCAAAACGGGTCGATAGTGCCTCCTTAAGGCCCGTGAAGATTACCGCACCGACTGCTGGCCCAAGGAAGGATTGAGTTCCTCCGAGAAGACTCATCAATATGGGTTCCATGGATTTCGTCCACGAGCCAAACTGGTAATGGGATATTCTCAAAAATGGCGCAAAGAGTGCTCCGGAAACGCCTGAAAAGGCCCCTGATATGACAAATGCCGCTAAACGATAGCGGGCGCTGGGAATGCCTAAGAACTCGACTCGACTCGAATTCTGCCGGAGTGCGCGGAGAGTCAGCCCGAATGGGGACCGAACAATCCTCCAAAGTACGAGAACGGAAAAGGTGACGACGACAAGGGTGAAATAATAGTACCCATAGGCAGAAGAAATATTGATGACGATTCCCAAAAATTCAATAGGTGGACGGGGAACCCCCACGACAACGGACACGTATTTCACCAGATAAGCATAGACCAAAAGAG
The DNA here is from genome assembly GCA_964348095.1 of uncultured Thermodesulfobacteriota bacterium. Classification (GTDB taxonomy): domain Bacteria; phylum Desulfobacterota; class BSN033; order WVXP01; family WVXP01; genus WVXP01. Next base: position 2,712 of record CAYGBK010000121.1, read on the forward strand.
AGAATGCCAGGGTGAGCATCGACAGGTAGACCTCATTCGCCCTCTTGCACAGGTACCCCATCACCCACCCCGCCATACCACCGACGGCAAAAGCCCCCAACAAACCCAATATCATGGACGGGGTCATTTTGAGGAGGATGAACGAGCACGTGTAGGAACCAAGGGCAAAGAAAGCGGCATGACCAAAAGACAGCATTCCTCCATAACCCAAAACCAGGTTGTAGCTTAAGGCGAATAAAGCCAGAATCAATAGTTCATTGAGAAAGAGAATCTGAAAATCGGTCAAATAGACGGGTCCGATGAAGAGCGAAAAGACGGCGAGTATAAGAAAGACATAGAGGGGGAAGGTGACGGTCGAGGCACGGGGAAAGCCGCGGGAGACGGTTTTCCTCACGTCAATCTTCAATATCTCCCATCGAATAAATGGTGGCGCTTTTCCTCCAAAGAGTCCCCTCGGACGAATCATGAGAACCAATACCATGAGAGCAAACAACAAGACAAGCTCCAACCTGGGGGCGAACATCGTCGCAAGGGCATGGACCTCGCCCAGCAGTAAAGCACTCAAGAGAGCGCCCCAAAAGCTCCCGAGCCCTCCGACAACGATCACGACGAGTGCCTCCACGAGGATATCCGAACCCATGGTTAAGGTCAGAGAGCGATTGAGGACTGCTACGACCCCTCCCAATCCCGCAAGGAAAGCCGCCAAACCGAACACTCCCGTATACAGTAGGGGTACATTGATGCCGAGGGCATTGGCCAGTTCCCCATTTTGGGATGCTGCCTTGACCCGCCATCCCAGCATCGTCCTATTCAACAGATACCACATGATAACGACAACTAGAAAAGCACAGATAATAATGAAAAGATTGTTGAGGGGATACATTCTGCCAAATATGACGACCGACCGGGAGAGAATGTCAGGGCTGGGGACGGATCTGAAATAGGCCCCCCACACAATCTTCACGGCATCGGCGAGGATAAGGCCAAAAGCAAAGGTTATCAGGAGCTGGAAGGTGATCTCAAGGCGATAGACCTGCCTAAGAAGAAAATACTCGATTGCGACACCAACACAGGCGACCAGAAGGGGGACAAGAGTCAGGGCTAACCAGAAGTTGTTAAAAGAGAAGACGAACTGGAAGGTGAAATAAGCGCCCACCATATAAAAGGAGCCATGGGCCAGGTTTAAGATCCTGAGGACACCAAACACCAGGTTGAATCCAGAGGCAACCAGGAAGAGTAGCGACCCATAGGCGATCCCATTCAGGAAGATAATTGAAAAAAGAGAGAAATCCATTTATAACAGACACCTGTTCCCGACAATTCACGGTGAGAAACCCTGGTCTACAGTCTCTTGACACAGAAACGGCTTTATTTCTATACTACCGCATCTATGGACAAGAATCACACGGGGCACGAGGAGGGTGAAGTTTGACATGACAGGCAAACAACGGGTCGCCGCCGCCTTCAAGGGGGAACTGGGAGATTTCATCCCTGCCTATCCAATAACCGGTCAGTTCAACGCTCAGCTTATTGGAGCGTCCATCAAGGAGTTCCTAACCGATTCTAGGGTCTTCGTCAAGGCTCAAGTGGCCTCCTACGAACGCTTCAAGCCTGACATCATCGTCATGATGGGCGATCTTCTGATGGAGGCAGAAGCCCTGGGTAACAAGATCAAATTCCCCCACGATGGAATGTGTGTGTCCGAGACCCTCTCCCTTGCCGAGAAGAAAGACCTCGCGGGACTCTCCGTGCCGAACCCATACAAAGACGCCCGAATGCCCAATTACCTGGAAGCCTGCAGGGAAGCAAAAAGGCAGTTACAGGAATGCCCGGTATCTGGTGTGACTTCCGGGCCCTGGTCTATCGCTGTCGGGCTTAGGGGGGCGACAGATCTCCTCCGAGACAGCTGGAAGGACAAGGAATTCGTCCACGAACTTATGACGTTCACCACCGAGGTGGCCATTGCCTTTGGAGAGGCGGTCAGAGACCAGGGCGTCGGGCTTTCATACTCTGAGGCACCGGCATCGTGCAGCCTCATCTCTCCTCAAACGTACAGGGAATTCATCTTCCCCCATCATAAGCGGATTGTCGATCACTTCAGGGAGAAACGGGTCTTCATTGGATTTCATATCTGCGGTTACGCCGATCCGATTCTGGAGGACATCGTGGCAACAGGTGCCTCAAACCTCAGTATCGATGACCCTTCCGATCTTGAGAGGGCGATGAGTGTGGCGGACAAAAAAAGTGTGGTCATAGGGAATATCAACACCAACCTCTTCTCCCTCGGTAGCAGGAAAGATATGGAGCGGGCCGTTGGAGGATGTTTAGAGGTAGTCGGGAAGACAAGCGGTTACATTCTCTCAACAGGCTGTGAGGTGCCCGGCATAGCCTCTCCGGAGACGGTTGACTGGTTTATGGAGGCCGCCAGGACCCTGGGGAAGAACTGAACAAGGATTCAGAAAAGCTTATGAGGCCAGGGGACCTGATGGTGTCAGCTTCAAACGGCGAGGTATTTCCCGACAATTTCCTCGTCTTTTTTGAGTTCCTCTGTACTTCCCTCGTGTAGAATCCTCCCCTTGTCGATTATGTAACCTCTGGTGGCGATTTTCATAGCGAATACCACGTTCTGTTCGGCCAATAGAACCGATATCCCCGTATTGCTCACCTCGCGGATCAATTCCTCTATCGTTCTCATAATCATGGGCGCCAATCCCTCGGAGGGTTCATCGAGAAGCAACAGGCTCGGATTGGTCATGAGGGACCTGGCTATGCTTAGAATCTGTTGTTCGCCGCCGCTGAGTTGCCGTCCTTTTCTCGATTTCAATGGCTCCAAAATGGGAAAAGTTTCGAAAACCCGTGCCACCTCCCATCCCCCGGCGACCTTCCGCTCGACTACCTCGAGATTGTCCTGAACATTGAGTTTCGGAAATACCCTTCTGTCCTGAGGGACATATCCGATACCCATCCGGCAGATCTCAAAGGGCTGCTTCTTCGAAATGAGAACCCCTTTGAACTCGATAGTCCCCGAGGCTGGCGGGGTAAAGCCCATGATGGAGCGAATCGTTGTGGTTTTCCCCGCACCGTTTCTCCCCAAAAGGCAGACAACTTCCCCGTCCTTTAGATTCAAGGATATACCCTGGAGGATATGACTCCTCCCATAGAATGTATTGATGTCTCGTACATCCAGCATTTTCAGCTTCCCAGGTAGGCCGCCTTTACCCTCTCATCTTCTTTAATCTCATCGGGTTTCCCATCGGCGATGACGCTCCCTGAATGCATGACAACGATTCTGTCAGAAATGGAAAAGACAACTCGCATGTCATGTTCAACGAGTATGATGGTAATCCTCTGCTTCTCACTCAGGCGTCGCACAAATTTGACCATTTCATCGGTCTCTTCAGGTCCCATGCCCCCAGTCGGCTCATCGAGAAGAAGCAATCTCGGTTCGAGAGCCAGAGCAACCCCGGTCTCTACAAGTCGCTGATCCCCGTGTGAGAGGGCGCTGCATGTGACGTCTCTCCTGTCTGAAAGGCCGATCAATTCGAGGATTCTCGATGTCTCCTCGTTGACATGGCGAAGCTTCCTGTCAAGGCTGAAGAGCCGAGAGCTCTCTCCCATTCTTGCCAAAACGGAAACCCGGATATTCTGGTAGACGGACAATTCGGGAAAGAGGTTCGTAATCTGGAAGATACGGCCTATCCCCTTCTTCACTATCTGGTGTGGGGCGAGTCCGGTGATATCGTCTCCCCGAAAACGTATCTTGCCCGCATTCGCCCTTGATTTGCCACTTATTAGATTGAAAAAGGTGGTCTTCCCCGCTCCGTTGGGACCAATTATGGACGTCAACTCACCCTCTCTGAATTCGATGTCCACCCTGTTGACCGCCATAAGTTGGCCAAAGCTCTTTGTCAGATTCTCTGTTTGGAGTATTGTTTTCATTCTTGAGTCGTGTCCCTTTTCGCAGCCTCCATCTTTTCGGAAATATATCCCAGAATGCCTCCGGGAAGGAAAATCACAAAACTAATCAGAATTGCCCCGAGATAGATCATCCAGAGTTCGGTATAACCAGAGATTATCTCTCTCAAATACATGAATATCGAGGCTCCCACAGCAGGACCGAAAAACACCTTCGTCCCACCTAGAAGACTCATGAAGACGGGCTCCGCCGATTTCGTCCAGAAGGCAATATCAGGGGCAATCGATCGTTCAAAAGGGGCAAAGAGTGCACCCGCCACGCCGCAGAAAAGCCCTGAAATCACAAAGGCCCCGAGCCTATATCGCCGCATGGAAATCCCCACAAACTCCACCCTCTCATGATTCTCGCGAATCGATTTCAGCACCAAGCCGAAAGGGGACTGGCTGATAATCCAGAGGATAAGAACACTGACTCCCACCACCACCAGGGTCAGGTAGTAGTAGCTCGGTATTGAGGAGAGATCGATCGTTGCGATGAGAAGGTTGATCTCGGGTCTCGGAATGCCGACCAGTCCGTCGGCGCCACCTGTCAAGCTGTCCCATTTCCACAGGAGGGCATGGACCATCATACCGAAAGCCAGGGTAAGCATGGCAAAATAGATCTCATCGAGCCGAACACAGAAAAAGCCTATGGCGAAGGCTGCAAGGACGGAAAAAGCAATCGCTATTGAAAACGCCAAGAGGAGAGACGGAGTGACATGGGACAGAATAAGCCCCGCAGTGTAGGCCCCTATACTGAAATAGGCGGCGTGCCCAAAAGAAAGGAGACCCGTATAACCGAACAAGAGGTTGAAGCTAAGGGCAAAGAGTGCCATGATGAGCATTTCCGTCGCAAAGACCACCAGAAAATCCGACAGGAACAGTGGCAACAGAGCGAGAACCAAAAGGGCAAGGCCCACCACGAATGCGTTGTTTTTCCCCCCCCATAATTGATCTGCCCTTTTCCATTGGTCCTTCTCCCGGCGAGCTTCCATCAAGCGACTCTCTCCCCCAGTAGCCCGTGGGGCCGTATGATCAGGACAACAGCCATGAGAACATACATAAAGGCCATTTCGTACCGAGAAAAATACAAGGTACCAAAAGCGTTAAGCTGGCCCAAAAGAAGGGACCCTATCAGAGCCCCTGGAATAGATCCCAAGCCCCCTATCACCACGACTACAAAGGCTTCCACAATCGTATGAACGTCCAGCTCCAGCATGAGGGATCTCAATGGGGCCGCTAACACGCCCGCAAGACCTGCCAACCACGCACCGAACGCAAAGACAACGGTGTAAACCCTTGGAACGTTAATCCCCAATCCGTTGGCCACCTCCCGATCAGATGAGGCTGCCTGCACCATCTTTCCGATTCTTGTCTTTGACAGAAGGACCCAGATGAGAATCCCAATAAGTATTCCCATCAGAATCACAAACAGGTTGTATTTGGGATAGGTTACGCCGAAAGCGTTTACAGCGCCCATAAGAACCTCGGCTTCAGATACCGTTCGGTAAGACACGCCCCAGATAAGCCTGACGAGATCTGTCACGAGCAGGATGATGCCAAAAGTAAGGAGAAGTTGGAATGTGATGTGAATGCCATAAACGGGCCGAATCAAAAACCTCTCGATGATGACGCCGACCCCTGCACAGACCAACGGTGCGAGAAGCAAGGCCAACCAGAAACTCCCGAGCCAATGGGTAAATTGAAAAGCAAAATAAGCGCCCACCATAAACAGGGATCCATGAGCCAGGTTCAGTATCCCGAGGACGCCGAAGATCAATGAGAGCCCCGCTGCAATGATAAAGAGCGTCATCGCACTGGTTAATCCATTCAGAAAGAACATGACAAAGGTGTAGTAATCCACCCGTCCCCCGTGCGAATCCGAGAAGACCTTCCCGCCGCCTATCGGTCGGCGGGAAGGTCCTTCTCAGGCTAAATCGTCGAACTGGCTCGGCGGAAAACCCTCAGCCCTTTACGACGAACTTCATCCACGACGCCGGCTCTTTTTTCGCCCGTCGCTCCAAGACGCTTTCAATGGGTTCAATGATCTCCTCACCCGCGGAATCCTTGATATCTTTGATCCGCATAGCGCCGAGAAACCCTGCAAGCTCGGGTGCTTTGACCGTTTGACCCCATGGAACATCGGAGATGGCCTGGTGGTCTTCCTTCCGAATAACCCTAGAATAGCCAGGGGTTTCGAAACTCATTCCCTCCATGGCCGTGATCACCGCATCGGATTCTATGGTTCCCGCCTTTTCAATGGCCTTCTTGTACACGTAAATGAGGCCATAGGCGTCATGGGCAACAATATGGGGCGGCTCACCATACCTGTCCTGAAAGGCCTCAACCCACTTCTTGTTCTTCTGGGTCGCAGGATGCTCAAACCAGTATCCGTGAGCCGCGGTATAGAGACCTTCGGGCATCTCTGACTCCTTGCCTCGCTTTGTCGCCAAGGCACTGAAAGAATCGAGGGCAAGCCCGGCCGGAGTCATAAAGGCCCCCACTTTTTCAAAAAACCCATAACGCTTTGCCTGTTTGGCAAAGGTGACGAAGTCCCCACCCCAGAGAGAAGAATAGACCCCTTCTGGTTTGGCTCCCAAGAGTTTTGTGACATAGCTGCTGTAGTCTCCTGTTGCGAATTTGGGCCATGCCTGAACCTGCATCGCTTCGACATCCGACCTTCTGTTGGTCAGATGGCTGATAAAGGCTCCCCAGGAGTCCCAGCCGTAGCTATAGTCAGGTCCGATCACAGTCCACTTCTTATAGGGCATTTCCGCGGCGATGGCCGCAGAACCCGCCCCGATTTGATAACAATTGGGATGGACTCGGAAGACGTACTTATTGAAGGCCTCTGTCGTTATTCTTGGAGAGGCCGCACACGGAATGAGGCACACCCGATTGAGTTCTTTTTCCAGGAGAGGAACTACACCCAGAGCAACACCACTGCTATTGAAACCGTGCAAAAAGTCCGCTCCCCAATCGAGAACCAGTCTCCTGGCCTTTCGCGCCCCCACTTCGGGGTTGACCGAGTCATCTTCGAACTTCAACACTACCTTTCTTCCGAGGATTCCTCCAGCCTCATTGATTTCCTGGGCGGCCATACTGGACCCCATCCGTGCTGCCCGACCCCAGGCCGCAACGACGCCCGAGAGGGAGTAGATTCCACCGATCTTTATGGGATCCGTCGATGCCCAGGCTCTCGTCGGTCCACGACTGAGTCCCAGAAGCGCAGGGCCCCCGATCAGAGAGGTTCCAGCAATACCAGAGACCTTCAAAAAATCCCTGCGAGTTATTTTCTTCCTCATAACAGCACCTCCTTTTAGGTAAGAGAGAATCTTCTAGGGAAAAGAAATCGTTTTCTACTTTCTTATCACCTCCTTTTCTTCAGGGATCTCCAGAGCCGGTAAACAGCACCCCAGCTATCGCACCTCTAGCTTACCTGAATTCAGTCCACCGTACCCCTTCTGGATCCAGCTGCCGGATGATCTCCAAAACCTGTGGAATTGGCTGAGCCGTCTCGGGGACGTGTGACGGGACGATCAGTTTGAAGCCTGTCTTTTCCTGGATCTCATCGACGGAGACACCCGGGTGAACTGATCGAAGTTGCATTCGTCGAGCCTCATTCTTGAAATCCAGAACCCCGAGATTGGTGATTACCACCAACTCGTTTTTCTTCTGCTCCTCTGTCCGGTGGTCATAGCCCTGCCCGGTGACGAAATCCACTGTCTCCACAAAAGTCCTGCCCGAATGCCGAGTAATCCATACGACGACCTTCGGCGTAATCGGCATGAGAAAAGCTGTTGCCGCTCCGCCGGGAAGCTGGACCTTGGGTCGATCGATGTCCCCGATAACACTCAGGTTGGTGTTTCCATGGGAATCGATTTGTGCCGCCCCTAGGAACATCATGTCGAGATCTCCGCGCTGAGCCAGTTCGAAGGCCTCATGAAGGCCAAAATACCCCACGCACCTTCGATTGAGTCTTGGATCAAAAGAGGACGGGAAAATCTGCTCGACCTCAGCATCAACGCCACCAGCACCGGAGACATATGCCATATCGGGGGCATGAGTGCGTCGTGCTACCGACATGGCCAGGACTGGGAGGGGAGATGACACACCGTGAAGGACCGTATCGTAATTACTGATTTCAAGGGCCATCGTGGATATCAAGATATCGGGTATGTCCACTTTTGCCGTCCCGCCTGAACTCATGACTGACCCCCTCGGTAGACATACTTTTTAAGATATTCTTCGAACCGATCCTCATTGGCATACTTCATATACTCCTGGATATGGTCATAGTCTGCGTCGTAATAATTAAAGCAGGAGGTAGGATAGGCTCCTCTGGGTGCTTCCACCACGGCATCAACGAGAAAGTGGGGAATAGTTGTTGCCTCTGGGTTCTTACGGAATTCCTCATTCGAGATAATCTCCTCCACGGTGACAACCACCTTTTTCGCCGCCTTCGCCTTGATCACATCTTCGTAGGGAGGCCCCTCTATCCGGACATTGCCGTATTTGTCCGCCTTTTGACCGTGAATAATCGCGACATCGGGTTCAATAGCCCGGACCGCGACCATCTGCTCGCCTGTAAAGGGATCCTCAACCTGTTTGTAGCCGCCGATGATTTCACTCACCCCGAGGACATCTGAACCCAGGAGCCCTTTTACAGGAAGAGAGGGAAGCCCCATGGCTGCCGCCTGCAGCCCAGCTATAATCGGCTGGCAGGCGCCTTCCTTGACCACAATCTCTCTCGCCTCAGCCTTTCGACGGAAATTGGGAGCAAGGCCAAAGACCTCAAAGGCCAGCATACCGGCCCTAATCTTAGACACGCAGCCTCCACCAATCAGCAGGTCAAAATCGATGGCTGGCTCCCGGTCGACAATGTTGAGGCCTTTCCGCCCCTGACGAACGAGTTCCCGGACCATCTCCATGGGGGCTCTGTGAAAGGTCGCCCCCCCTGTGGTGAACAGGTCACCATCTTTGACCATTCCGGCGGCGTCTTTCAATGTGGTGAGAACCTCTCTCATCTACCATCTCCTCCTTAAGGTGACGCAATCGATCTGTGGGGAACCCTCCCGCCCTGGAGTTACGCTCCTAACATTAGCTGCCTTGATCCGACTCTCGCTCCCTCAGCAGCCGTCTCAACGCCTTTCCAGACGCACTCCGTGGGATCTCCTCGACAAACTCGACCACGGTAGGCACCTTGTAGGGTGCCATCCTTTCCTTGCAGAACTCCTGGATTTCCTCAGCAGTTCCGGCCTTGCCCTCCTTGAGAACAATAAAAGCCTTCACAGCCTCGCCTTTTAGTTCATCGGCGATACCGACAAGGGCGAGGTCCTTAATCTTCGGGTTGGTCAACATGATATCTTCCACTTCACTCGGAAATACCTTCTCACCGCCGACATTGATCATGTCCTTACTTCGATCCACGATGAAGGCATACCCGTCCTCATCCATAACCGCAATGTCCCCTGAATGGAACCATCCATCTTTGTCGAAGACCTCCCGGGTGGCTTCTGGCTTGTGGAGGTACCCTTTGGTCACACACGTCCCCTTTACAAGGAGCTCTCCCTGCTCACCTCGAGGCACCTCCTGGCCCTTTTCGTCGACCACCTTGATTTTGGTATCTCCCATGCCGTAACCGCAGGACCCAATCCTGGTCTTTTGAACCGGAGCCGTCGTGGCAACACATGAGACCTCTGTCAGTCCCCAAGCCTCAGCGTACCGCCATTTCAACTTCTCCTCAACCATCTTGATCAGTTCGACCGGCATCTTTGTGGCTGCCGACAGGCAGTATTTGACCGAAGAGACGTTCCGCTCTGGAAGTTCCCGGCTTTTGACTAGGAGATTGTACATGGGCGGAACACCAATGAAGACGGTGGGGTGAAGCCTCTCTATGTCAGCTAGAGCCCGCTCCGGATAAAACCGTTCGACGGTTATGACAGTCCCATTCCGGGAAAGCATTCCAAACGTTCCATTGACCAATCCCCAGCAATGGAAGATTGGCGTCGCCACCATGATGGTGTCTCTTTCGTTGAAATGGGCTTTTCCGAACTCGGTTGCATTATTATAAATGTTTCGATGCGTCGCCATGACCCCCTTGGGCCATCCTGTCGTGCCCGAGGTGTACATCAGGTGACAGAGATCCTCCTCGTTGCAGTCATACGGACTGAATCGGTCAGAGGCCTGTGATACCAGATCCTCATAGGCCAGACAATTCTCCTTTTTCTCCTCTCCAACCAGGATCTGAAGTTTCAGGGAATCGACCTTGTCCTTGACACGATCGATAATACCCGACCTTCTACTATCGAGGAGGACCGCCTTTGGCTGGCAATCCTTCAGGATATACTCTACCTCGATGTCCTTGAGCATGGCGTTGACGACGTTGACGGCCATGCCGGCCTTGACAATACCGAGATAGCTGATGATCAACTCGGGTAGACTCGGAAGGAAAAGAGAGACAACGTCCCCTTGGGTGAGTCCCAATCCAAGAAGTCCGTTCGCCACCCGATTGATGCGTCTGTCCAATTCTCCGTAGGTTATCTTTCGATCCTCGAAGATGATGGCAACCTTATCAGGGTTTTTTTCGACCCCATTCTGTATGATGGTAGCCGCATTCATCTCAACCCCACCCAAACCCTTCTCATGACGATCGAGGTCACAATGACATATAGAGAGGACAGAGCCATCCTCTACGGTCTCTGCCGGAACCGCTCGGAGTTAGCATTCTCGGTATTCGGATACAGGTCCGTCGTAGTGGTCAGGCAAGAAGATGAAAATTGAGTCCCAGTCCTCGTTGGATACTACATCGTAGTATAGAAATCAAGTGTTTTTTGACGTCTGTCGCCGTTGCAGATTTAGGGGTTGGGTCTCAACGGGGCGGTAGCCACATGGCTTTGGGACAATTTCGTGACAGCTCTACCAGAGCACATTCTCGGACAGAGGAAAGCAAGCTCTAAGAGCGATGGTAAGAGGCAGAGGGTAAAAGGCTAAAGGGGGAGCATCACGACTCCAAGAAAAGCGTTTTCGATTAACCTTTGTCCCCTGACCATGATGGTCTAGCGTCTCATTTTCGGCCTTTAGCCCTGATCCATCAGCCTTACCGGGTCATTGAAGAAAATTTTTGAGGAGTGGAGAGCGCCCTTTCCCAGTTTCATCAGCTACAGGTCTAAGGAAGTGACGCAGGCGACTGCCTGTCGAGACGACGTGACAGCACCAAAATCGTTACGTCTCATCCGGTCTCGTGGCCCCTCGTAGAAGCCACATCGACCAATTCTCAAGCCCGAAGGCTCTCCCCCATCCTTGTGCGTAAGAAAAACCTCCCACTCTCAAGCCCAGGAGCCGAGGGGAGCTTCTATTCACATTTTGGGATGTGGGTCCTCTCTGCTATGACACTTCGAGCTTTGTTTGTATTGCCACAGGCCGTGTGAGGGTGACTCCTACAGGCGATGTTTTCAAAACATGCTCATGCAGTTCATTCAGTGTTTTGGCGTCTGCCTTCGCCTTGATCTTTACCGTGGCATTGATATTCTTGAACCCGGGGAGCCTGTCCATGCCAGTTTCTGGCGGAGGCTCGAGGCCGAGAAAACCAGGGAGATCAATCTCCCCCTCAAGATCAATGTTGATATCTTCGATCTCAATGCCGCGCACAGCCGCGTTCATGGCATAACCTATGGTCAGGCACGCCCCGTACGATTGAAGGATCATCTCCACAGGGTTGCATGCCGTATTGGTTCCACACAGCATTTCAGGCTCATCTGCCGACAGGGTAAATTCCCG
>CAYGBK010000122.1:0-4068 GCA_964348095.1 uncultured Thermodesulfobacteriota bacterium
ATAAGAAACAGGGATCCTTCGGGTTCGTGCCAATGCAATGGCAACCGGAATAAAAATCGCCACCGTAGCGGTGTTGACGACGAATGCCGAGAGCACAGCAATCGTCAGACACAAGGCCAGAATCAGTTGGTTTTGAGTTTTCCCAGCAAACCTGTCGATGTGCCGGGCCAGCCAATCTACAAAGCCGGTGCGCACCAACCCTGCGCTCAACACGAACATCGCGCCTACGGTGGCGGTGGCAGGGTTGGCGAAGCCGTACAGAGCTTCGCCGGGTTCAATTAAGCCCAAAACAAGGAGCGCGAGCAGTGCACACAATGCGGCCAAATCAACGCGAAGCTTTTCGGTCACAAAAAGCAGAATCGTCCCGACAAGGATCGCAAGAACGAGAACGTTTTCGAGCCCAGGCATACGAAATCCTCAGGGTTGCAATCTCTCATTCTAAATGGATGAATCAAAAAATCAACAAAAAGTTCATGGGTCTAATCCTTCCTTGACAATCCACCCACATCTGCCTTAATGGAGTTGAAATTGGAGTGGGGCACTCGCGAGGTCCCAAGAATAACGGACACTTCCGAGATTCGGATTCAGGGAAGGAGGATCTAGAGGATTGACAAAAAGGATCCTTGTCGCCACAGATGGCTCGGACCATGCAAGCAAGCCATTGAGATTGCCTCTGAAATTGCTCTAAAGTACAAAGCTACACTTTATTTCGTCCCTGTGGTTTCTCCACTCTGCACCATGGGCGGTCCAGACATTCGCAAACAACTCGAACACGAATAGCAAAAGTCCGCCAAAGAAATCCTTAGGAAGGCAGAAAAAGAGGTCAAGAACAAAGGGGTCGAGAGTTCTGAGTCGACCACGTTTCACGGAAATCCAGCAATTGCAGAGGCTGAATTAGGAAACTTCCAACTTGGAGCAGAAATATCTCCAGATCTGATCAGGGATTTGTTCCTTGCTGATCCGCTGAAGCTCTTTGGAGATGGAGAGAATCTCAGGAATATCCGCAGCGGACTCACCTTGGTGCCGAAGTTCTTCAATTTTATCCCTGAAATCTTTTTGGATGCTATCAAGAATCTCAATAGAGTTCTCTTCCCAGACGGAAAGGTACCGCATCAGCGAGTTTGCTGCCAAACCTGCGGCGACTCCCTGGAGAATAGTCAATTGCCACAAATAAGTATCTCTCTGTGGATAGGAATAGACCCATTTGGAAACATTCCCAAGAATCAGCTCAGCGACCTGTTCAGCTGGCAATTTTAGGAATTCATCCTGGGCAGATCGCCTTCTTTCCTCCCGGACCTTCTCGTTGCGAGAATGTTCTGCGGGGTCCTCCATGGACGGAGGCATCGGGAACGGAACGCTGAAACGAACAATATAGTCATCGAGTTGATGCCAGGCTCCCTCTGCTGCCTTCTTGCGCAGAAACTCCAGAAGATCACATTCGAGAAGTTCGTGAACGGATTCTTCGAGAGAACATGCCTCCTCGTGGCTGGCTTCCATTTTCATCAGGTCATGGAGAGACCAAAGATCGTCCGGATTCAGCCCGGTTCCAAATTCATGATGGTATCGAACGATTTCTTCAAAGAGCGCTTCCTGTGAGGCATTCCGCTCTTCGATGAAGCGCTGGTGTTTCATCTCCTCCTTCGATATTTTCTCAGATCCCAAAGGGTGTCGAGGTCTTACCATCTAGAGTTTCTTGCGGACAACCTCTAAACTTGATACCAGCTCCGTATCGATAGGTTGAAACTCCTGTGCCCGAGTTGTGTCTGGGGCGAGCAACTTTCCGATGTGATGCCCAAAAAAAGACATCCCCCGACCTTTCTGTTCGCGGTGTTCCTTGCCAGCCTCGCCGCCCCTCTTCTCGGGCTCACCGGGAGACTCTTTCTTCTCAGAGGATGAGATAATGTAGATATGCAGATGATTATTGACTAACCTGATTTTCCGAATGAACGCATGGCGGTTTTCTTTTGGCTCCACTTCCCTTCACCCCTCCCATTTCTGGAAATCGCGCCTTCCCCTCAATCAAAGGAGACGCAAATCAGCTTTCCTTGAAACCTTCTGCATTGAGTGTAATAGCATTATTTCCGTTCTTTGTCTCGCCTTCCATCATTCCGGTTTACTGCGCCTTTCACGACCGCATATGGAAATGTCACCATCTGGCGGATTCCACTGGCGGTAGAGAGATTTCTTATGTCACTTCTTACCTCTGAAATGAGTTCGGTGACGAGTATTTTCTCTTCCACTTCTCCAACCTCTTTTACCCTCGTCAACCGGTGAATGGAATACAGACCAAACAAGAAGGCAAAGAAAAAGAAGAAATCCCAATGTTGAAAGTTTAATGTTTGAAATGTCAGTTCCTTCCCCGGACTTATCCATTTTAGCATCAACGAAAGCTCACGGTTTGCAAAGAAATCAGCAAACCTACCCCCCAAAACGGGGGCGATGCCGGCCGCGAATGAATTGACAAGGCTGTTTGTGGCCAAGTAAACGGTCGCCTGGCCCTTGGGTGCCAACTTGAGTCCAATATTTCCTGAAGCCAGAGTCACTCCGGCGGTGGAAATGCCCATCAATACATGAATGGCTATCAAGAGCGGTATCGTCAACACATGCTTCTCTGGCATGGTCGTAAAGGCAAAAGCGAGCACACACGCGATGAAGAGGGGCCCACTGACACCCAGCACCGACTTGTTACTGTAACGATCTGAAAATCTCCCCCAGGTACGCAAGAACCAGAAGTTCATTATCTGACTCACGATGGTGAGACTAATAATCAACGACATGTTCAGCTCCAGTTTTTTGAGCATGTAGACGGTAAAGAAGGGGGCTGCCAAATTGACCGCAAAATTCCAGGATCCTAGGAACATCATGAGTTCCTTGAAATTTGCATCCTTGAACGGCTGATTCAAGACCCCGAAAAAACTGACTCCTCTTTCTGGGAGTGCCATTGGAGGCTCCGGGATGGTCGCCATAAAACAGACGCCGAGCATTCCGACCAGAAACCCTGTCGAGAACAGGATTGAATAGCCATATAATTCGTTACTTGGAAATAGCTTTTTCCAGTAGTCGATATAAAACCCAGCAGTAAGGCTGAGAACAATGCCTAGTCCCGTCATCAAACGCATTCGTTTCGAAAAAAAAGATCCCAGTTGGTCCTGTGGCACAAGATCGCGCATCCAGGAGTTCCAGCTGCAGTTGGTCACCGCGGAGAGTGCGGAATGGAGTAACACCGCGACGAGAAGGAAGATCAGGCCGGGCCCGGGACTCAGAAAGAAAGGGATCAAGGCGATAAAGAGCCAGAAGATTCTGTCCATTCCGGACGCAATCACGGCGATCCTTCGTCTATTCCTTATCTTTTCGACCAGATAGATCGAGGGAATTTGAAGGAGCTGGGCCAAAGCGGGGATAGCGGCCAGGAGACCAACCACGAAGTTAGAGGCTCCAAGCTTCAGTGCGAAGACGACAAGGAAGGCCCCCCCTGTAAACGTGCTCATGGCTCTCGTGGCCAGGCCAGATTTTATGACTGCGTTAAGACCAGCGTGGACCTCTTCTGTCGTGAGAGTCTCTCTGGACATTCTCGGATCCCCCATGTGCCAGCCTCCCCCTTCAAACTCTCAAATACGCTGAATCGCTCACCAGGTGATTCAATGAGTAAAGCGCAGACCCGAAACCTTGTCAATCCGTTTTGCCCCGGAGGGGTCATAAAACGGTGTCGGGTATCATTGACTTAAAGTATCTTTTCGACTTTAATTTTATACCGAATCGGGGGGCCTCACTTGATTACAGGCGGTCACACGAAGTTGAAAAGTGGGGCATGTCCCTCTGCCGTTATTTGTGACATCACGTCTTTTGCCGACCAAAAGGTAGGTTTGTCACGGCTCGCCCCCCGCACTATTGTGACCACAGGATCTCATCCCCGATTGAATCATTAACGTCTCTGATCAATCTTCGTATCAAGTGGAGGATCTATAAATGAAAGTTTCATGGCGTATCGGGCGGATTTTTGGCATCGACATTTGCATTGACGCGAGCTGGCTGGTCATCTTTGGCCTTTTCACGTGGATCATGGCAGCT
>CAYGBK010000123.1:0-6234 GCA_964348095.1 uncultured Thermodesulfobacteriota bacterium
CATGTCTCTCTGTTTTTCCCATTGCCTTCATGGCCCACTGAAAGAGCGAATTTCGTGCCAGAAGATTCAGAGTACTTTTTATCAAATGATAACAGATACTTAGATAATATTGGATCTAATTGAAGGAGAGAAGGCGGGTTAAAGTGACCCACCCAGACTGAGAATAAAACCGGAGGAGGTCTAAGAATCCCAAAAAACCCATCTTGTTTCAAAATGTTAGCGCTGAACCAAAATGAACCAGATCCCATGGGTCATTGTGGACCAGTAAAAAGGCATCTCGGTTGTTCGTCGAGGCAATCACCCAAAAAACAGTTTTTCAGAGCAGTCCAACCTTTAGCGGGAGAATCTTGACGTCCCCTGGGGCGAAGCCGAGGATTTATCGCAGAATCTTTGGGAAAGACGAAAATCGGGCTGGCACCCTTCGAAATCAGATGATCACCCTGATCTCACCAAATATGTATTCCTTTGCTTTTTTTGAGCCCCCCCTCTAGAAAAACTGCTTCCACCGAACCCATGTCCCCTTACTCTTAATCACACATGCCGGGTTTTGGAAACAAAAGGCCCCTGGACGTTCAGCAGTGACGATCTTTTTGACGACCAGGGGCCGGTCCCATAAACTCACTTTTTCTTTTTCAAGGGCAGCAACCCTGGAAGTTGCTCCAAAAGCCCTTCTTCCGGTTTCTTACTCTCGGGTACCCCCTCCGTGGTTTTTGGAGTCTCTTTCGCAGTGCCTTCACTCTCTTGCTTTTCCCCAACAATACCTTCTAAGAGTTTTGATGCTTCCGTTCCTTCCAGCAGTTTTGATGCTTCCTTCTTCAAGGTCTCCTCTTTAACGAGTCCGCCAAGGTCTGGCCGGAACTTGGGTTCTGAAAAAGTTCCAGAGATCACGACTGGCACCATCAAACCAGCTCTCAGCTGCGTGTCGGCCTGACCCTGCAGCGTTGACACAAATTTCGGCTCTACCCTGTAGTCGAGGGATTCCCTCGGTAGATCCACCTTACCTTTTGCCGTAACTCTCAAAAGGGGCGAGGCTAAATAGGTCATCGGGTTGTCAACAAGACCATTCTTGATTGTAAAATTGCCCTTTAGCTCTGAGAATTCCGTCTTCGGTTTTTGCTCCTCAGCAGCCCCAAAGGCCGCCTTCACGTTTCGAACCATCTGGGCAATGTCGAATCCCACGATAGCACCATCAGTAAACGCAAAATCACCAGACCCGTTGAGCGTCCTTTTGATTTCTTCTGCCTCGGTTCCCACCGCCGAGATGTCAGCCTTAAAATTCGTAAGCCCTTCAAGCCTATCCGTGTATCCGAGATCCTTCAAAAGAGGGGCTGCTTGAACATTCTCCAGACGCTGAGCGGTTTGGAATCTGGGTGTGTCCTTCTGGACGTTGAGTACAAGATTACCCGAAAGGGCGCCCTCATAGAGGCTCATCGAAAAGGGATCTACCCGAACAATGCCGTTTTTCGCCTTGACTGTCATTTTGACATCCGACACGGTCGCCCCACGCGCTTTCAGACGTCCGACTCGGACCGTCCCATCCATGACAAGCTTCCGTAAGGGCGTGTAGTCCGGTTTCTTTGCCGGCTCTTTCTTCTCAACCCTCTTGGCCTTCTTTTCTTTGGCTTCAGAAGGCGGCGGCATGTATCGGTCGAGGTCGATACGGTCGAGGTCGAGGTTAAAAGAGACGACCGGTTTCTCAAACTGTTTCGCAGCGAGATTGAAGGTTAAGGTCGAATCATCAAGGGTGAGAAATCCATCCCTCAGCTCGACAGCCCGGGCCGTTCCCAAGACCTTGGTCTTAAGGGACATCTTCGTGAGGGCGTCAGGGTCTGTGGTTTTTTTGGAAAGGTCAACCCCGATGGTTTGTGCCAACTTCCGAGGGGAAAAGGGCTGGACCTCCATCTCCATATTGAATTGAGGCTCTCGGGTTAAGTCGGCGAGAGACCCCTGAAGCTTGGCCGCTAGAGTGTCCAGGGCCTTCACATTGACAAGAACGGGTACCTTCCCCTCTCCTATCGGTTTGCCGAGTGGCCCCACTTCTCCCCTTATCTCCATGGGCTGTCCATCGAGATTCGCCGACAGTTCGATACCAATGGGTCGATCCGGGGAAATCGAGTCAAGAATAAGGTTAATATCCTTGAGACGCTGCTCGGTTCCCTTCTGATGATCAATCCAAATAAGCTCGCCCGAGGTAATCGCAAACTCTCCAACAGTAAAGCCGGAAATGGGGAGAGGAGACTCCCTCTCTGGCGCTGGCTTCTTTTCGGCCTTCTTCGGTTCTTTTGGCGCAGTAAGATCCTCCCAGTTTCCGCGACCGGCTTTGCTTTTCTCAAGAGCGATCCGTGGCCCCTTGAGAATAAACCGCTTCACCTGGAAGTCCCTGGAAATAAGGGGAAGGAGCCTGACCCTGACCTCAAAATGCTCCACCGAAACAAAGTCCTTTTCCTTGAATCCCTTTGCATTACCGAGGTGCAGATCCGACAGTGACACGCCGGCCCAAGGGAAGAGGGTAAGGTCGATCTCCCCACCAATCGAAAAGGGCCTTCCCGTGGATTCGGTCACCATACTTTCGATTCTGGGTTTGTAATCGTTGATGTCTACAAAGCGCGGTATGATTAAGAGCAGGGCAATCACCACAATAATCAAGGCCGCGACAACAATTCCTATCCATTTCAATAACTTAGCCATATTTGGGTCCCCCCTTACTATGAATAAGAATCTTTCTTACTTTAAAGCTTAGTGTCCGGCTACAACCATTGTCAAGGGCAATTCAGAATTTGATTTCTACCCCATCCGATCGGCATGGGCGCCGCTCAGGGAGACGGTGTTGCCGCGCAATTCAGCCTCACAGCAAACCGAAGAGGAGTAGCCCTGGTCGGCATTTTCCTCAACGCCTAAACACACTCAAGACTTCCCCCCTACTCCTTGCGCCATCGAGTCCATTCGGTCGGCCTTGCCCGGCATGGTTTCGCAGATTCTATTCAGGCTAGCAGCGTTTGAATCTTCCCATTCTCCCCTGGTAGAATGTAGCTATGAGTCGAATGCTTTGGAGACAGAAACAAAACGTCGCGAGGAAACCAATGCATGATCTCTCATCCGTCCTTGAAAGATTGAGAGTCAGTCGACGACATTTTACCTACTGGATTGGGGCTGCCGCTGGAATCGCACTCCTTGGCGGGTCACACAGGATCGCCTTCGCCTACCGCAGAGTGAGATCCTTTCTGATTCGGTCAGTCGAGGGAACGCAGCGCTTTGACCCAGAGACCTGGCAGCTAAAGGTTGATGGTTTGGTTGAAAAGGAAAAGGTACTCACCTATCAGGAGATCCTAGACCTGCCCACCATGTCTCAAATAAAGGATTTCAGGTGTGTTGAGGGCTGGGGTCTTGATAATCAAAAATGGGAAGGATTCCACCTAAGGATCATTTTCGACCGGCTAAGGCCAAAGACCGACGCGAGATACGTTACGTTCTATGCCATGGGCGGAAAATATAGTGATAGCCTCACGATACAGGAGGCGCTCGAACCCGAAACCATGCTTGCCTACAAGTTGAATGACAAATTACTTCGTCCTGCACAGGGACGACCCCTGCGCCTTGTTGTCCCGAGGATGTATGGATATAAGAGTGTGAAGTGGGTCGAACGAATGACGCTGACAGAAGAGCGACACATTGGATACTGGGAACGGCGCGGCTACCCAGTTGATGCCTCTATTTCGGGGTAAACGCTACGGCGGGCCCTTTCCTTCATATCCAGGTGCTGACTGGCGAGCAATATGCATCCCTTTGCCGTGGTCAACGCGCATCAGGAGAAGACCTCCAGCGACAAAAAAGACGATCAGAGAAATGATGCTCAGACGACTGGAACCGGTCAGCTGGCCGACAACGCCGAAAAGGAGCGGCCCGAGAATTCCCGCAAATTTTGAACTCACATTGTAGAATCCAAAGAACTCCGCTGTCCTGAATCGGGGAATGATACTACCGAATAGGGACCGGCTGAGTGCCTGAGTTCCCCCCTGGACCATTCCCACCAGAATGGCAAGAATCCAGAAATGGAGGCCAGTTTTCAGGAAATACCCACCGATGGCGATTCCAGTGTACACGACCAGACCGACAAGAATCGAATTTTTCGTCCCCAGACGCTTCGCCAGGTGTCCATAAAGAACCGTAAAAGGAATTCCGACAAACTGAACGGCCAGAATCGCACCGATCAATGTCGACTGTCCGATGCCGACCTCAGCACCAAAGATGACAGCCATGACGATGATCGTGCTGACCCCGTCGTTGTAAAGCCAGAAGGCGATGAGGAATTTGAAGGCCTCTCGGAACTTTTTCACTTCTCTGAAGGTGGATCTGAGTCTTTGGAAACCGGCCTGCACCGGATTTCGACTCTCACCCTCAATCCTTCGTGCAGGAGGTTCTCCCACGTTTTTGAAAAGGGGAATTGAGAACAGAGCCCACCAGACACCAACCGACAAGAACGATAGGCGAGCAGCCCATTCTTTGTTTGGAATTTCGAAAAGAATGGCAACAAGATTCAGAGCGAGAAGGAGGCCTCCCCCAAGATAGCCAACAGCGTAGCCATACGCCGAGACTTGATCGATTCGGTCCTCCCCCGCCACATGGGGAAGGAGGGCATCATAGAAGATATTGCCTCCAGCAAAGCCGATCCGTCCCACGATGTAGAAGATGGAAGCCATCAACCAGTCGCCCGTACTGACCAGAACCAGGAGTCCAGTAGAAAGAATTCCGAAAGACGCGAACACACCCAGGTATTTTTTCCGCGCCCGACCGTGGTCGGCCATGGCACCGAGAATAGGTGCAAGAACGGCGATGATGAACATGGCAATCGTGTTTGTGTACCCCCAGTAACTACTGGCGGTGGTCTTATCGAGGCTGGCCCCAGCGACCAAGCTATAATATGCAGGGAGAACGGCCGCCATAATCGTAGTCGCAAAAGCCGAATTGGCCCAGTCATACATGCACCAGCTTCGAACGGCTCGCTTATTGTCCCCATTCATCAGGTCTCGCCCCTTTTGGATAGCATCTGTCTGTTTTTTCCTCTCTATATCACAGCTGACGCGAATTCCCAAGAACCTTCTTCACAGCCCGCGTGAGCACCTAGAATTCTCATCGACCCCGGAGACAATGAGAGCACCTTACCATAACTCCATCCTCTCATTTAGATGGGATACCCCGGAAACAACAACATGCTGAAAACACAGCGGGGGCACAGGGAGAAGCAAATTGAACAGCAACTGGGGAATGTCGTGCTGGTCAGGTGCCTATTATCAGGTATGAGGCAGAGGAATACCGGAGGGATCTCCGTCTATGAGCGGATAAAGAAGCGCTGAAGGACCGTTTCGCCTGGATGGACAACAACGAAATTGCCATCGGCTTTTGACAGGTCGGTGGTAACGCTCAGGAGTTGACGAATATATTCATCGGATCCAGAGAGTTCTTCGTATCGAAAGTTCCACCGTTCGCAAAACCGGGCGACCTCGTAGGCCTGAGGACGATACCTCTTGAGGTCGGCGTCATTATGAGCCACGAAACAGAGCCGTTCGTAGTTCTTGTATTGCGCATCCATTAACCAGTCAGCCTCTTTTTCGCCATACTCTTCCACCAACCTCTCATATTCTTTCAGGGGATGGCTCCCACACTCGATCCATCCCTTGCTGAGGTAAAACGTCCCGGGAACGGACTGAAACTCCCTTATGTAAGCCTCATATGATCCCAGAAGCAGTGCTATGCAATCATCGGTTCGGGGTATCAGCAAGGTATGAGGGCCGGCCTCAATACCATCCAAACCGTTGCCGCACAATCCGTAACCCAAAACCACGAGGCTTGGCTCCTTGATTTGGTCTAATTCAGCCTGTAAGACGTGTGTCATCTTTTTTGGCACCCTGTGAAGTCCGTAGTCCATGTATTGAGTCTTGACATGGAGATCCTTGGATACCAGCGGTTCAAACATATCCTGGAGTACGCGGCAGGCGATAACGACTATGGGCAATCTTTTTTCTGGGGTCATTCCAGTCTCCTACACCTAGCGCGGATTATTCACGAAGCCCGATTTGGGCGCTGGCAAGGCCAGCAGGGGTGAAGACGACCTCATGTACTTCGAGCCCCAATAACGCAGCCAGTGTGCAAAGCGGGCGAGCCCAAAGGGTGAGAGATTTCGTCACCAGAATCGGATCTTCGCCAAAAACAGACTGTCATTCGTGACCGAGTCGAAAT
>CAYGBK010000124.1:0-3394 GCA_964348095.1 uncultured Thermodesulfobacteriota bacterium
GGCGACATTGGAAACAACATCTCAGAACGAAAGACGCTGGCACTCTATCGAGTGAAAGAACCTGATCCTTTCAGGGATCGAAAAACGGCCCCCGCCGAAAAGATCTCGATCTACTTTCCAGAGCATTCCGGTGACGCTCTTGACAGCGAGGCCCTCTTCTGGGCAGAAGGGAGCATCTATCTCCTCACTAAGACCCGACGAGGAAAGAATACAGAGCTTTACCGAGTCGATACGAAACCACCTGGAAAGAAGGTACCCCTCATTCGAATCGCGTCTTTCGATTTCAAGTCCCCCGTCACCGGGGCCGACACCTCACCCGACGGGCGTCTTCTCGCCGTTTTGACTTATAGTGCCATTTGGCTTTTCGAACGGCCCACGGTGTCAATGAACTATCTCCTCGGCAGGAAACGGTTTTTCCCGTTCCAGATCTGGCAGGCCGAGGCCATTTCTTTTGATGAGGAGGTGCTTCTTATCAGCACCGAAGGAGGACGGTTGTTCGAACTGAAGATCGATGATCTTCTACCTATCAAATAGCTGGACAGAGGTTTTCCCTAAATCGAGCGGGCTGCCTCAATCGTGGTGAAAAGAGGCTGAAATCCGGGGCGGTTTTAGATAGACTATGATAGAAGTCTTCTCCTGCTTGGTCTGAAGCACATAAAGGTTGACGGGTCGTCCGATTAATCCATAGGAAAAGCCACATGAAAACCCCTCTAGTTAGCACCAGGATCTTTGGGAAAACCGGCCAGACGGTTACGCGGGTTGGACTTGGAGGTGAAGGGGTACTGCGGACTTTTGGACAAATAGAAGGCGCTCAGGCTGTGATATGGGAGGCCATAAATCAGGGGATAACGTATTTTGATTCGGCTCGAGCCTATGCCGGAAGTGAAGGGTACTACGGTTCAATCTGGCCAAGCCATCCAGAGACCAGAGCCAGCGTGTTTCAAGCAAGCAAATCTGCCAGCCGGGACCGGGACGGAGCAGTAGCGGACCTCGGCCAAACCCTATCCACCATGGGCCTAGAGTCTCTCGATCTGTGGCAGATTCATGATGTCAGAACTGAAGAAGAGCTTCAGATCATTGGAGGTCCAGGCGGTGCGCTGGAGGCCTTTTTGGAGGCCAAGGCAATCGGCAAAACCCGTTTCATCGGCGTGACCGGACATCACGATCCATATGTCTTAACCACCGCGGTGCGAGAATGGCCCGTAGATTCTGTGATGATGCCGGTCAATCCGGTCGAAGGGGCCCTGGGGGGTTTTCTCGATCTTACCCTCCCTGCGGCACGGGAAAAGGGAATTGCGATTATCGGGATGAAGGTTCTCGGTGCTTCGCACTACATTCTTCCTGAACTGGACACTACACCTGAGCTGCTAACGCATTATGCCCTGTCTCAGGACATCACGGTGGCGATTGTGGGTTGTTCGACCCCTCACCACGTTCGAACCCTCGTCAAAGCCGGACAGTATTCTGAGCCCCTTCCGGCTCAGGTCCAGCAGGATCTTATAGAACGATTTCGTCCACACACGGGGCAACTCGCCTACTATCGAGGAGTAATCTGATAGATGGTCAAGACGGGTCCAAGTCTTCCACGGGAGTCACCCGCCAGAAACCGCAGCAGTGAAAGTGGTGGTACGCAGCTGAGACGGTAGTTGGGTTCATAGATCTTTGGACGGAAAGCCACGGTAGAGGAGAAGAGAATGTTTTTTTGGAGAAAGAAAACTCTGACAAGCCTCGCCCGAACCTGCGGGTGAGCAGCCAAAATCAATCCGACGGATCTGTCGGACATACTTTCAACCCTTCAACCCTCGAAGGATCCAAACCTGTTGGTTGGATTCGATACCTGTGACGACGCGGCAGTCTATCGCGTATCGGCAGACACCGCACTTATCAGTACCGTCGACTTCATCACACCACCTGTTGACGATCCCTACTGGTTTGGCCAGATTTCTGCTGCGAATTCGCTCTCCGACATATACGCCATGGGAGGTAAGCCCCTGGCCGCATTGAATCTGGTGATGTTCCCTGCGAAAAAACTCGACATGGTGTTCTTGAAAGAGATTCTCCGAGGTGGATACGACAAGGTGATGGAGGCCGGAGCCGCCATGGCTGGCGGACACTCCGTGGATGACAACGAGCCGAAGTATGGCCTAGCCGTTACCGGCGTTATTCATCCTGAAAAGATTATCACCAACTGTGGTGCCAAAGAAGGTGATGTGTTGATTCTGACCAAACCCCTTGGAACCGGGGTCCTGTTCAATGCCTGTCGTTCCAGAAAGCTGCCATGGCATGAACTAGAACCGATTCTCCCGCAGGTGGCAGCCCTTAACCGAAAGGCCATCGAGATAGCCCTCGACTTCGATATGAACGCGTGTACAGATGTGACAGGATTCGGTATCGCCGGGCACGCCCTCGAAATAGCAAAGGGAAGCGGTCTACAGGTAAACCTACATTTTGATAAGCTCAGGTTCTATCCCAACATTTTTGAAATGTACCGAAAAGGGGAGACCACCGGAAGCAACGAGGCCAATAGAAAACTGGTTAAGGGGTCCCTTCAGATCGACCGAGACCTCTCCCGAGAAGAAGAGGAGATCCTCTTCGAACCGCAGACTTCCGGAGGGCTCCTCCTTTCGGTCGCCGCTCCTCAGGCTGAAACGTTGACCGGATTGCTTAGGGACGCCGGGATTGACGCCGCGGGGCAAGTGGGTGACGTGGTGAGTTCAGCAGAACCCCGGATCCTTGTCGTCTGAACCTGGTCGGTGTTTACTTACCACGGACACAAAGAGATCGAAAAGTCCCTTTTGCGGGAACCCTTACCCAGAAAGCCTGATAACAAAAACTATACCCCTATGTACCCTTTGGTTGACGTCCAAACA
The DNA here is from genome assembly GCA_964348095.1 of uncultured Thermodesulfobacteriota bacterium. GTDB lineage: Bacteria > Desulfobacterota > BSN033 > WVXP01 > WVXP01 > WVXP01. The sequence continues at coordinate 2,871 of CAYGBK010000124.1, forward strand.
GAAACGCTTTCACAGCTGCGAGTTTGAGGCACAATAATGGCCGATCAGACCAGACTCGAAGAACTTCCCGAGGACTGGGACAAGGCTCTGGCGGTGGCTGCCCACCCGGACGACCTCGAGTACGGCGCAGCAAGCGCCGTAGCTCGTTGGACTTCACAGGGCAAGCATGTCATCTACCTCATCGTAACCCGGGGGGAGGCCGGAATCGACTCCATGCCACCTGACGAGACCGGTCCTCTTCGAGATGCCGAGGAGAAAAAGAGCGCAAGTATTGTTGGTGTAGAAACCGTAGAATTCCTGAATCATACAGATGGAACCATCGAGTACGGACTTCCCCTTCGCCGGGATATAACTCGCGCGATTCGGAGGTATCGCCCGAATATCCTCGTGACGTTAAACTATCGTCTCACGTGGGATGGCGCTCTGCTCAACATGGCTGATCACAGATGGGTCGGGCTGGCCGTTCTGGATGCAGCACGGGACGCGGGGAACCGCTGGATTTTCCCAGAACTGGGTGAGGAAGG
>CAYGBK010000125.1:0-13866 GCA_964348095.1 uncultured Thermodesulfobacteriota bacterium
CAGAATGCGATCAGCCGATGCCGTTGAGAAAATAACTGTCAAGCACCCGGAATACCTTCAAGGGTATAAGAAAAAACTCATCGAGGACGTGGCAAAGACCGAACAACAAGAAATTCGTTGGCACGTGGCCCAGCTGTTTCCTCGTCTCATAACCAGCAAGGAAGAGGCTGACGCTATTGTCGAGATCCTTTTGAATTACCTGGGTGACAAAAGCAGGATTGTGAAAACCTTTTCCATGGAGGCCTTAGCTAAATTTGCAGAGAACGATTCCGATCTTCGTCCCCGGGTGTACGAGTTGTTGGAAAAACTAGTAGAAACGGGCAGCCCAGCCATGAAAAGTCGAGGACGAAAACTGCTGGCGAGATTGAATAGAGAAACCTAACTTCCTATCCTGAGCCCGTATTTCCCCTCCACGAGTTGAATCACTTGCTCCACAGAATGACCTGCCATGAGTTCTTGCCTGATGAATGCCTTTTCCTCTAACGCCCCCCTGGGCATATCGCAGGTGCACTCGACTAGGGGGAGTTCGCCACACCCCCCACAGGCACACTTGAAATTCGAGGCGACCTGCAGAACCTGCTTTTCGATGGATTCATTCGTCCGTGGGAATTCCTGATAGGTTTGCCTTTCGTCAAATTTCTCTGGCCGAGAAAAAAACATTGTCTTGAAGATAACGCCCGTGAGGATAATAACGGCAATAACGCCAAAAATCACAAGATAGGATGGCTGCCTTTTCCCCGCGGACTTCGGTTCCGATTTCCGCCCTCTCAAAGCAAAACCACACTGACTGCAGTAAGCCGCTCCGACATCGATAAGGTGACCGCACTGTTCGCATGCCCTCGACGTTCCCTTTTTCTTTGTTCGACCCATCCTCGAAACCTCCCGATGCAATATGAGCTAATTCTATTGGTTCTTGTATGCCTTTTCAAGGTGTCCTTTGAACTTCCAGAAACCACCCTCAAAATCCACTGACTTCGCTTTCTTGATCTCGGAGTTTGGAGGTCTCTCAATCTCCCCTCTTGACAGATAAAACGGGGATTCTTCTTGATAATGTCATCGTCACACACTGGATCTCTGGGTAGACTCGAGCTGTCGGACGGATTGACAAAAAAGGGGTATAATGGGATGATAAAAGTGTAGGGCCGCTAGGGGTGGTTAACTGAGAGTCATGATCGACAACCCTTGGAACCTGATCTGGACAATCCCAGCGTAGGGAAGCGGCGCCAAACAAGACGGAGATGGAGCGAGAGGAAGAGTATCTGCACGGTAGGTACCCTCTCCTTCGTGTGAAGCGCCGTATTTATCCTTCGAGGGTAAACACGGTTTTTTTTTGTTTGGGGTGAGCATCATTGGGACACTACGTGACCTACTTTAGAAGAATGGGACCAGCCTGGGTCGTGAGCGCTGTCGCCTGCGGTCCAGCCACATTGGCCAGCGTGTCTATCGCGGGGTCGGCGTTCGGATATGCCCTCCTGTGGGTGGTCGTCTTGAGCGCGATCCTTGCAACTGTCTCTCAGTATTTGGCAGCGAAAACAGGCATCATTGGACAAAGGGGAATCATCGAACTAGTGGAGAACCATCTGAGCGTATTCTGGGGATGGGTGCTCACAATCGATGCCTTGTTGGCCACATGGTTAGCTTCCGTTATCCTCATGAAGGCCTTGGCTGGGACGACTGCGCTCATCACGGGTATTTCGACGCCGATTTGGGGGATCCCCTACGCGATTTTCTTCTTTTTTCTCCTAACTTTCGGAGGTTACAGCAGATTTGAAACCTTTTGTAAATCGCTCGTCGGTGTGGTGGTCCTCTGTTTTCTTCTGACTCTCGTCATCGTAAGGCCTGACATCGGCTCCATTCTAAAGGGATTTGTCCCGACCATCCCCGCCGGTATCGACTCGGCCGTCATGATGGCAGGAATCATGGGTGGCGCTGTCCACATAACGATAATTGCCATGCACACATACACGGTCAACGCCAGAAAATGGACGTCTGCTGAGATGGGGCTTGCCCGGTTCGATACGATTTTCTCAATGTTCTTTGCTTTCGGTCTGTACAGTGTTTCCATATTCCTGGCTGCCGCAGCTGTCCTTCATCCCAAGGGGATCCAGGTCAAGTCAGCCCTCGATGTGGCGATGAGCCTCGCCCCACTGGTTGGAAGCTACGGAAATGGGATCTTCCTTGTCGGCCTCTGGGCGGCCGTGGTTTCTACGGTATCTCCAACCTATCTGGCAGCTGCTTACTTCCTATCGGACAAGTTTCACTGGCATTCCGACGCAAAGGACGCACGGTTTCGTGTGGCGATCGCTCTCGGATGCGGCTTGAGCATCCTCGGGCCCTTTTTGAAAGGGAGTTTCATTTATCTCCTCATGCTCATGCTCGCCCTTGGTCTCTGCGGGACGCCGTTCGTTCTTATCCTAATCATGGTTTTGTTAAACAAGCGAAGCTTCTCAAGACAGTGGAAAAACCCGTGGCTCTTGAACTTACTTGGCGGTGCCGCCATCGTCATTACCACTTTCCTCGCCGCACGGTTCATCCTTTTGAAACTCGGAGTATGGGGGTCATGAAATACGAAGAGAAACTGAATCAATTGAAGAACTATGCCCTGGAGATTGGAGCGGATCGCGCCCTTATTATTCCCACGGATCAGCTTATCATTCGGCACAGTGCCTGGGCCAAATGTTTCATTCCCGGGTGTAAGTTCTACGGCAGTAGCATCATGTGCCCGCCCCACAACCCATTAACGCCAGATATTACCAAGAAGATTGTGGCGGAATATGAGTGGGGACTGCTCTTTCAGCTTGATGCGAGAGTGGACGATTTTGTGGGAGCTGAATGGCGGCAAAGGCACGTTCCTACAGAGCTCAGGCATAAGGAGATGGTGGCCTCTCTGGAGGGAAAGGCCTTTTATATGGGATTTCCCCTCGCCATAGGCTTTGCTGCCGGTGAATGTTCCCTTTGTCTCCCTGGGAAGTCGTGTACGGTTCTGGCCGGTGATCCATGTCGCCATCCTCTCAGGGCGCGACCAGCTATGGAAGCCTGCGGGTTCGACGTGTTTGCTATTGCCAAGAAGGTGGGATGGGATCTGGTCCCCATCGGCCATTCCTCAAACCGAGAAGAGGTTCCATGTGCCAGCCTGATCGGCCTCATCCTCATTGTTTGATTTTGAAAAGGCGAGAAGATGGTGCCCCATGACGAACATTGGGGGAAGAAGACTCTATTTCTGGGAGATGTGAATTCTGGGAAGACGCAGAAGACGCTGGAATTGCTCGCACAGATCATCGACCGGAAAAGTGACGAGATTGCTGTCCTCGACCTTGCTCCAGAAAAGACCCAAGAAATCGGCGGCAAAATTGACGTGCCCTCCCACCCTCGGGTCTCTTACTACACCACGACGATTACTCCACCACGGTTAATGGGGAGAAACATCGCCGAGGTCAGAACCTATGCTCGCCAAAACCGTGAGGCAATTGAAAAGTTGTTTTCTCGATACCTGAAGGACCCGAAGAAAATCCTTTTCATAAACGACGTCTCTCTCTATTTGCAAATGGGGGACCTTGACCGACTGCTAGAAGTATTAAGACCATCCCACACTGCCATTATCAATGGATATTATGGAAAGACTTTTGGAGAAAGTGAATTCAGTCAAAAAGAGAAAAAGCAGATGGATCAGTTGGCCAAGCTCTGTGACCGAGTTATCCATCTTTAAGAGAGTCCTAAGAGATCCTTGATTCTCAAAATCCATTCTTCCCTTCCACTCAACTCACACTTGCCCTGAATTCAAAAATGAGATTACCATATATTCTGGTGACGCTTGTTCCCCTATCTAAGCTTGGCCCAGCTATTTTAAGAAACCAGTCTTCGGTCAAGGGATGTGACAGGCTCATTGGAACGCGCCAAAAAATAGTACTTTTCATTCAAAGAATTATCTGGTATATAAATTGTAATACCTAAGATAGACGGTGCGATCCGAACGGTTCGGCGAGAGGTGTGGTGAGATGGTTGACGATCGGAAAGAGAGACGAAAATACCCCCGTTTTGATATTAACTGTCCGATTTCTTTTATCTGTTTCGACAAATTGAGAATCGGAGAAACCTCGGACCTGAGCCAGGGTGGCATGAGGATTCAATCCCGGTACATACTTTTTACCGGCGAGACCTACGATTTCACGCTGGTTATGAATGGCCGCTCAATCAGTCCAAAAGGCAAGGTTGTCTATTTGGAGAATATGCCGGAGTTCACCTATGGAGCGGGGGTATCATTTATCCACATATCTGAGGACCACCAGAATGAGCTAAATGCGTTTCTGTCAGCAAAAGAATCATAAGGAACTGACTCACCCATCCCGACCGTGGGAGAACGGTTCCTCCGATTTTTTCCTTTCCAGCCACCTCCTCACATAGCTTTGCGGATCTTCTATTCCAGCTTTTTCAATGCCTTTAAAGAACTCCACGGTCCGTCTTAAGTCCCTATTCAACCGTTCATAGACCTCTCGAATCTGCTCAATATCCGCCACATACCGCCCAAAAGCAAGTACAGCCGCGTTATTGAGCGTTACCCTTTCAAATTCAAGATAGAAATCGGTTTTAAATCGATCTTTAAGAGTTTCAAACTCTTCCTTTGCGTCACCGAACACCGACTCTCTCTCCTGTACCTTCACCTCCCGGGGGACAGACTGGGAGTAAAGGATTCTGAGCTTTTCATGAACACCATTAATAAACTGTCCAAAGAGGACGCCATCCTCTAAGATCCCAATGGCCCTCTGGTGAAGGTGAGAGCCGACACCAAACCTGGTTCCGATAAAATCGATGGCCCCCTGCCCCCCCACAAAAAAGGCGACTTGCTCGTTGAAATCAAAGTGATTCTTGAAAAACACGGTGTTGTGCGTCAGTTCGTGGATTACCACATTGACGATGGTGGCAGGGTCATGGCGGAGGGTGGTAGAAAAAATGGGATCCCTAAACCAACCCAACGTGCTATATGCCTGAGCACCTTGGATAAAGACGTCGAGTCCCTTGTTCTCGAGTTTTTCACTCTCTCGGATCGCATCCTCACCGCTGAAAAAACCCTTTGCGGTCACCCGGCCGGTTATGGGAAACCACCATTGGTATGACTCAAGGCGGTCTTTCGGACAAGCCGACAAAACATAGAGGAGAGCAGGACCCTCAACCTGATAAAATCTTAAGAAATTTGAAGTCTCGACAAGTCCTATCTCCTCTTCACCATAGGTTTTCGCCTCCATGATTAATTCGATCTTGTCTTTGAGAGAATCGTCGATAGCCGAGTCTTTGAGGACCGAATCAACGGACCTGCTGTGCAAGACAATCTTTGCCTGCCCCAATCCGAGTTTGGCAAGGTAGAGCGATGTGGCACACCCAGAAAGATAGAGAAAAGACGCAAAGATCAAAAAAAAGGCCGCGCCTTTTGGAAGGATTGTGACAATCGCCCTGGGCGATTTGGCCCGATACTTCATAGCAGGTTTCCCGCAGAGAGCCGTGAAAGAAAACCAATCTCTCGCTCATGGACAGAAACAAGATCATATCAGAAATGAAATTGCCTCACAAACTTCCGGCTCGGCGGGACAGGTGGGGACGGGCTGTTGTTTAAATCCCTTCCATTGCTTTCTGTCTGGTGAAAACGGAAAGGGGCGCTCTTCGCTGGTCAGAAATCTTTTGTTGCTGCTGTCGGTTGTCGGTTGTCAGTGGTCAGTTGTCACTATCAATTCACATCATTCGATTGAAAATGAGATACCCTGGCCCTGATACGGGAATCCGCTGCATGCGTGAATCCTCGTTTTTTGCCACGAACAACGGACGACGACTTTCGGTTTAGAACTTCCTTTCCCACTTTCTGGTGAATTGCCCTCACAAGAGCTTGATCTGAGGGTTCTAAAGAAATTGGGCAAAGGCCCGGGGATTCTGACCTCTTCTCCCGTAAGCGTCTCTCAGGGGCATGAGCTTTTTGAAACCTGAGAAACTCCTACTTCAGTACTGACACCCGATCGAAGGTCCCGGTGACAGTCATTATTGTTGTATACTTTTAAGTTCTGAGGAAAACGCTATGACTAATTCTCGGGAAAGAACACATCCACCAGGGAGTTGGCGCAAGATTCTCTCTATTTCCTACCCGTTGATCCTCAGCACCGCCTCCATGACCGTCATGCACTTTGTCGATCGCATGTTTCTATCTTGGTACAGTCAAACTGCCCTTGCCGCTGCGACGCCCGCTGGAATTACTTCTTTTACCATCGTTTGCTTTTTTATGGGAGTGAGCCAGTATACGACGACCATCGTGGCTCAGTATTTTGGTGCCGACGAGAACACCATGTGCGGCCGCGCCACATGGCAGGGGGTTTTTTTCAGTTTGGCGTCCTATCCCGCTATTGTCTTGTTCATTCCCCTGGGGCCTTCAATATTTCGATGGGGAGGCCATCCTGGTCACATCGTTCAACTCGAAGTCACCTATTTCTCAATTCTCATGATGGGCGGCGGCCTCATCCCTCTCCAAAGCGCATTGGCCAGTTTCTTTACAGGAAGGGGGGACACCAAGACAACCATGATGGCCGTCACCATAGGTAATGGAGTCAATGGTGTGCTCGATTACGGTTTGATATTCGGCAAGTGGGGTCTCCCTGAATTGGGGCTAACCGGAGCCGCCCTGGCCACTGTCCTCGCCTCGATCGTCCCTGTGGCTATCTTGACTACTCTTTTTCTAAGAAAAGACAACCATAGACGCTTTGCGACTCGCCAGGTCCGCTTCGATCTCTCCCTTTTCAAGAAGCTGCTCCGGTACGGGACGCCCGCTGGACTCCAGTTCTTCCTGGAAATCAGCTGTTTTACTTTGTTTGTCATTATTGTCGGTCGACTTGGAGAGGTTCAGCTCGCAGTGACCAATATTGTCCTGACCATTGACATGCTCGCCTTCATGCCCGTCATCGGCGTGTCAATCGCGACCTCAACACTGGTAGGACAGTCAATGGGACGAAAAAAACCTGAGCTAGCAGAAAAAACTACCTATTCCGCCCTCATAATTGCGCTTGTCTACATGGGGTCTATGGCCATCATATTTGTACTGCTCCCTGGCCCCCTTTTAAGCATCTTTAGAATGCGGGGAAGTGAATTCCAGGATTTTTCGGTCCTTCTCTCCTATGGCCGGCACCTCCTCATCTTGGTAGCCATATACACCGTCTTCGATGCCCTTGGCATCATCTTCTCTGCAGGGCTAAAGGGCGCGGGCGACACACGCTTTGTCATGTGGACCGCGGTGGTTGCAGGATGGGCTCTATTTGTGCCACCTGTCTACCTCACCGTCTCTGTATTTCACGGTGGCCTCATACTGGCCTGGGTCTGGGCAACCCTTTACATTGTCCTTTTGGGTCTGGTGTATTGGTGGCGCTTTCGGAATGGGAAATGGAAGACAATAGATATGATCGGCGAAGATCGAAAGCCAACTGCCATACCTCCCGTACCCGTGGTCATGGAGGAGCGCCTTACCGGAGAATATTGAGTGATCAGCTGCTTGGGGCAGAGGTATGAGCCTTTCCATCAAAAGAAAAAACCACGTTATTTCCATCAACGACCGACTCCAAATGGATGGGACGGTCCCAAAGATAAGAGATGTTCTCCATAGTCTTTTCCCGATATTCCTGATCCAGCTCAATCCCCTCAAAGGCGTGTCTTAGATAAAGCTCGCGCTTTCCCATATAGTCTCCATCTTCGACCATGATCCGAGGAATGCCGAAGGTGCTCATCTGCGATACCATTAGGCTCTTTATTCGGCGCCAATCGTTTTCGGTGATCACGTATCGTATCTCCCCATGTTCCTGCTGGCCTTCGTAGAGGTAAAGGTCCAGATCCTCCACGAGCTTTTCAGTCAGAAATTCCTCGACAAAGAACCTGTCACTGTAGCGGCGCCTCACCTCAAAGATCTTGTCCCGTCCCTGGCCCAGATTCAGATCCCATGCCTCCCTTTTCTTCGGATCTTCACACGCCTCCCACTCCTTGCCAAATCTCCCCTTGTCCCACCTGTCCTCAATGTCCTCCAAGAACTTCAAACCAACGAGATATGGGTTCGGCATGCGCGGATTCGTAGCCAAAACCCGGGCGTTGTACAGGTTGTAATACCCGTGCTCCTCCTCATTGAGAAGCCCCTCCTTGAAGAGGCGATCCATGATTCTCATATGCCAGAAGGTCGCCCATCCCTCATTCATAATCTTCGTCCGTCTCTGAGGCATGAAGTAACGGGATTGATCGCGAATAACCGAAAGCACATCTTTCTCCCACTCCTTGAGGGGTTTGGGTGAGTGGTTGATGATATACAGGAGGACATCTCGTTCAGGTTCGAGAGGGGTCTTGCTATTGTAATGGTCTGCAGGAGGTCGATCCTTCTTCTTTCGATTGATCAGATCGTCGTAGGGACCGGGGGCGTCTGGCTTGGCCGGGGGTGTTGTCAGTCGCTCCTTTTGCTCCTCCTCGCTTTCTTCACGGATGAAGAAGTCAGGATCGATATTGGTATCGATGCTAAGGCCAGAATTGATGGCGCGCTCCATCTCTTCTTGGCCGAAACGTTTTTCGTATTTCTGAAAACGGATGGCGGCCTCTGAAGCTGACGGCAGAATGTCTCTGCGCGTGGGTTTGAAGTGGAGATTGTTTTTCATGAAATCGTTGTGGCCGTAAACATGAGCCATAACCATAACCTGGACCGGAAAAGGATTTGTATTCATCAGGTATGCTCGACACGGGTCTGAATTGAGGACCACCTCGTAAGGAATGCCAAATCCATATTCGTATTTTGTTTTTTCCCTTTCATAATCCCGTCCAAATGACCAATGGGAAAAATTGACAGGGAAGTGATAGGCAAGGATTTCGAGCATCTTCTGCGCAGGAATCACATCAAACTCCTGGGGAAAGAAGTCGAGGCCAAATTCGTGGGCAATTGCCTGCACCTCTTTATCAAATTTGGTAAGACGTTTTAGTTCGGCACTCATAGTTTTCGTCAGAAGCCTTCTTCCTTTCTCAGGAATTCCTTAAGTGTAAGGTAGACGTGTGATTTCTCCTTCAAAATGGCTCCCATGAATGGAGCGGATTTATCCGTTCCGGTCAAAATCTCGCATTCATCTGGTCCAATACCCTGTTTTTCAAGATTCAATTCCTTCTCAAAGGCCCCCATGAGTACGGAGGCACTGTATGCATCGGCTTGGATTTCCCCGTAGCCGAGCATGTTGACACCCAGGTCCAGGAGCCTCCTTGCTGCGGCGACGGTTTTCATTGGGTCGAAGTCTTCTCCATCGGAGAAATGAAAGGGATAGATATTCCATCGACCTGGACTGTACTCGGTCTCCACAAGGTGAATTGCCAAGTCATATGCAGAATGGCAGAAGGTCCCTCCGCTTTCTCCCTTGTGAAAGAATTCGTGCTCGTCCACCAACTTGGCATCGGTGGTATGGGCAATAAAGCGAATCTGAACCTTTTTGTAAGTCTGCCTAAGAAACTCGACAAGCCAGAAAAAGAAGGAACGGGCGAGATACTTCTTCATGGTTCCCATGCTTCCTGAGACATCCATCATGGCAAGGACCACTGCATTTGACTCGTATTCCACATCCCTTTCCAGGGTCCGATACCGAAGGTCTTCAGTAAAAAGGGGAACAAAGGATTCTGTTTCCTCGGGGAGACTCCCTTCTTGAAGCATCCTTTCCGCACCGGGTAGATCGCCCTTGGCCAATGAGAGGGCTTTTCGACAGGCCTCTTCCGGCTTGCCAGTTTTCCGCATCAATTCCCCCACAAAGGCCGACGTCCGTTTCACTGCCTCCTTAAGGGTTCTCTTTTTGTCAAGATGGACAATGGGCCCGGTTTTTTCGATGCTCTCAAACCTCCATCCCTTGGGGATCTCCGTCTCACTGAGAGACTTCTTCCTAAGGTTGGGCAGTCCGAGATCTTTGAGCATCATTTCAATCAATTCCTCGATATCGATTTCCGTCTCAAGAAAATCTATACCGGGCTGATCTCCAGGCTGTCCCGGGCGCCTGTCTGGAGTAGGCTGACGCCCGATAACGTCCCCCTTGTCGCCATCTCCCTGACCGATGCCAGTTCCGCCCGAACTCTCTCGTTTATGGATAAAATGGTAGGTCTTCAGACCCCGAATCGGGACTTTGACGATCTGTCCCTTTTTGCGGGTAATGATGGACGCATCGCCGATTATGTCGGCAACGTTTTTCTGAATGGATTCCTTGATTTTTTCGCGGTGCCGGGCAGCGTCCTTTAGGCCTCTCTGGGAAAGCCCCCAATCATGTTTCTTAATGGCCATGGCTACGGCTCGGAATTTCTGTGTCTCATTCGAATGACTTTTATGGTCAGAATCGACTCATTCTTCCCACCCCAGCAAGGCCCAATGGAGACAAGCCCTGTGATCTGGTATTGGGGCTGAGGCTACTCTTCCCTCCTGAGAACATCCCCCACAAACTGTAAGAGATTCTCGGCGCAGACCCCACAATAGCCTTTCTTCTGCAGTCCACCGAGAGCATCCTGGCGCCGTTTCAGGGTCTTAGGATCCTTCCGGGTTTTGTCGGCAATGGTCAAGGAGACGACGTTCTTCAGGTCCCCAATCAGTTTGCGCTCAATTGCCTCTTGCAGAGGCGTATATGAGTCGAAATCAAACTCTTTTCCCTGGTCGATGGCATCGCTCTTGAAGACAAAGATTCCCTGACGGAACTCCTTCTTCGCATTCTCAGAAACACCGATCATCTCTTCGATGCTTCGCATCAGCTTCTCATCAGGCTCTTGATCCTCGTTGGTCACAGGATCTCGAATCTTTTTCTTGAGACAGAAGGCAGTCGCATTTTTCATGTAGTTCTCGAAGAGGGCCTGAGCCTGATCTTCATAAGCAAACAAGAAGGCTCGATTTACCTCTTTCTTGGCGATTTCCTTATATTCGCTCAGAACGCTGTCCTTCTCACCGGTCAAAAGGTTCAGATACCTCGTCCTCTCCTCATCGGTGAACCCGATGTGGTGTTCGAAGTTTGCCCGAAGCGCCCGAATGACATCCAAGGGGTTGACACACTTGACGGCTTCCTTCTCTCCCAGCGCCACATTGAGCGCATTAACCACAAACCGAGGGCTGATTCCAGACATGCCTTCACCCATTTTCTTCCCTTCAAGGCGCAATTCAACGAGGTCCACCTGGTCCTTCTCCTTCTCGGCAACAGGGTCGCCGTTATAGTACTTCATCTTCTTAATCAGGTTTGGACAAATCTGGCTCTCAGTCAAGCGGGTCTGAATGGCAAATTGAGCGACCGCGTTGAGGGTGTAGGGCGCCAGGTGGACATTCCGGAACTCGCTCCTTTCTATCATTTTCTTGTAGATCTTCTCTTCCTCTAAGACCTTGAGGTTATAGGGAACAAAAATCGGGTACATTCGATCGTGGAGCGCTTCGTTCTCCTTGATCGCCTTGAACTTGTCAAACTCTGTCTGATTGGTATGGGAGAGAATGACCTCATCGACATAAATCTGAGGAAATCCAGGCGCTTTGAGTACCTGTTCCTGGGCGACAGTAATTAGGGTGTAATGAAATTTAATATCGCACTTGAGAATCTCAACGTATTCCATCAACCCCCTATTTGCGACTTCCAACTCCCCGTCCAAGCTGTAAGCTCTCGGATCGGTCTCTCCATATTGAGTGATTTTTGATAAGTCCACCCGCCCGATCAACTCCGCGATGTCTTGGTTTTTCGGGTCTGACGGTTGGAAGGTCCCGATACCGCAGCGACCCGTTTCACTCAGCCGAACCTCGACGACCGGATACTTTTCCCAAAGGACATTACCATCCTTGTCCTTGTAATCCTCGTTTTCGATAAGGTTGAATCTGCACATGGGGCAGAGCTCACCTTCGATCTTGACACCAAGAACCTCTTCCCATTTAGGCCTCTGGTTTTTCGGTATGAGGTGGAGGGGCTCCTCGTGCATGGGACAGCCCTTGATCGCATAAATGGACGTTGGGTCCTCCTCTAGCCCACGCTTCAACATGGCAGCAATCGTTGACTTTCCGCTCGACACGGGACCGACAAGGATTAGAATCCGTTTACCGGTCTCTGTCCGACGAGCACCGGCTTTGAAGAACTTCATGATGTCGTGGAGGGGCTCCTCGAGGCCATACAGTTCGTCCTGAAAGAAGCAATACCGAACCATGTCCTCAAAATCGGGGAGTTTTACCGAGTCCTGAATCGGTTCCGTCCCCCTTTCCATGACCATCTCAAAAAGCCTTCCCGGAGCGAGCTGGGCGATATCAGAATTCCCCTTTATCAACTCTAGGTACTGGAGACATGTGCCTTCCCATTTGGTCACGCGCTCCTCTTTCCTGGACTCTTCGATGATTTTTTGGAATTCCTTTTTGGACATGGTGGGCCTCCTTTACGTTGGAAACCAGAATTGTTTCTGAGATGCCTCTAACAGTTGAAACCCTTAGAAAACCCGGCCCTCACGTAAACCCCTCATTCAAAAACAAAGCAGGTCTCCCCCCCTTCTGAACTCCGAGCGAACGCTACGAGAACAAGGAAGTACCTGCTTTACAAAAATTCGATCCCTCAGAACCGAACTGAAATTAGATCACCCACACTAGGGGCCAAGGGGTAAAGCCATATCACACCTACAAAGATTTTGAGAGGTTAGAATTGCAAGAATTATACCACTAAAACTCACACAAACCCTCTTTGGCCACGATTATTATAGTATTATTTCGGAGCAATTTCAACAACTCGACCCCCCATCTCTCACCCTAGTCTTTTGGCAACAATTCCCTCTCTGTGAGGGCATTCGGACCTTACCGGTTACTGAGAAAAGGGGAGAGATCGAATGACGGATCCCTCCATCTCTTGAGTTGAGTCAATACGCCTATCAACAGAATCGAGAATCGTCCGGTTGAGCTCTGAAAAAATTATCAATGATTGGAAAAATGTTCCGGTCACGGAAATTCTGCGACGACGGGAGTGGGATCTCACCGTTTTTTGCCTCCATTAGGAAATCGACCGAGGAGGTCAAGGCCGTGACTTTGAGAAAAAAAAGCTAAATGGGTATGCGTTCTTGGAACTCCGAGTTCTCTTATCCTTTTTTTGATTCTGACGGTTGATACGCATCGCCAGGTAAGCATTTTGACGAATGCCGACAATCTCTCCACAGAGGCCATGATAGCCAAATCATGGAGAAAAATGCGCCAGCGTAATCTTCAGGACCGGGAGATTGAAGTGACCTTTTGCAAAATCCAATCGGAAATGTGAAGATATGGGAAGAGAAGACGAGTACCCCGTGAAGACATCCCTTCGTGACACTGTTGATGCCATTCGATCCCTGGCCCTTTTTGTTCAGGAAGAAAGCCCCCGTTTGATTTTCCGCCTCGAAGCTGCTGAAAAAATAGACACCAAAGATCCAGGGTTCTTCCATCTCCTCGAGAAGATTCACCAAGCCTTAAATCTGGACGAGACACCCACTGAATCAGAAGTCGTCGATCTCTGGGCCCTCGACCTGTGGGAGTACAATCAAAAAGAATATGAGTATTTCAGCGAGCACCCGGAAAAGTTCACGGGATTTACCGAATGTGGGATTGCCAGGGTCCTCTCTCACGTCGCCCTGACACTCGATTTCGGGGAACACACCTACCTCTTTGTCATGTATAACATGGCCGATCACACCATCGATCTAAAGACCGATGTTCCCAGGGAAGACTATGAGGCTTTCCTGGAGGCCCTGCCCTTCTAACAGTGTTAAAATAGCCAGTCCTTTACGAGGTCTTTCAGATCGGTTGCGAACTCATCTTGAGAGCCTTCAGCCTTGTTCCTGCCCAGGTCAAGAACATACACATAATCCGCTATCCCAATGGCTTCG
>CAYGBK010000126.1:0-8514 GCA_964348095.1 uncultured Thermodesulfobacteriota bacterium
AGTCTTTGATGGAGAGAAGAAATGCCATTGGGCAGGGACTGATTCCAGAGCTTTGAGGGACTTTCTGGGCTGATGAGGATAGGAAATGTCCGAAGAACAGATAAGAGTCCCCACCCATCTCCACCTTTGGTGACGGGGTTTCACTCTAGGACATGAATGTTCTTTCTCCGGCACATATCCTTCAGTATCTTGGGCCACACAGAGACACTGACCTCGCCGAGATGGGCCTTTCTGAGCAGGAGCATGTAAGTCCGGGACTGACCAATGCCACCACCGATGCTGAGGGGGAGTTCATTGTTCATGATTGCCTGGTGGTACGGCAGCGTGAGGAAATGGAGTTGGTTGGTAATCTCCAGCTGTTTCTTGAGCGTTTCGGTGTTCACCCGGACGCCCATCGATGTCAACTCGTGGCGTCGCTTTGTCACCGGGTTCCAGACAAGAATATCCCCATTGAGGCCATGCATGGGTCTCCCGTCCCTGGACACCGTCTCGGTGACCCAGTCATCGTAATCGGCCGCTCTCATTTCGTGCGGGTAGTTGTCCTCGAGTACCCAGCCGATCCCGTAGATAAAGATCGCCGGGTATTCCTTCAGGATCTCTGTCTCCCGTTGCTTGCGCAGCAGGTCGGGATACCTCTCAAGGATCTCTTCGGCATGGAGGAATGTGAGGTTCTCTGGGAGGTTAGGATACCTATCTGTCTTCAACTGAGGGAAGAGCGCTTGCACATGGGCCTCGGCCCCCTTGAGGACCGTCCAGATTTTCTCCACGACTTTCGTCAGAAACGCTAGGTTTCGCTGCTCTTCCGTTATCACCAACTCCCAGTCCCACTGATCCACATAGGCGCTGTGATCATGGTCGAGGAAGTAATCCTTCCGCACCGCCCGCATGTCCGTGCACAGCCCCTCTCCCACCTCCATCCCAAACTCCTTGAGGGCGAACCGCTTCCATTTGGTTGCCGCCTGTACGATCTGGGCGTCGATTGGGTTCTTGTCGTAATCGTTCGAAATATGGAACTGGATCGGGGTACGTGAGCCATCACGGTCAAGGTAGTCGTTCACGCCGCTCTCAACGTCAACAATCAGAGGAACCGTGACCATCATCAGGTCGAGCTCCTTGCACAGATTCTCCTCCACATACTGTTTCACCGCGATGATGGCAATCTGGGTCTCCTTTGGGGTCAATAGAGAACCGTAATCCTGTGGCAGGATTTTCTCCAACTCTTCATAGTCGCCGATCCCTGGCCCGGCAAGGTCTGCGCTTTTGTCTGCCATTTGACTTCCTCCTGACTCCTCCTACGGGTGAGATTTTCTTCTGGCTGGCCAGTCTCACTCGCCCGTTTCTCGATCTTCGATCGGCCCGCGAGCTCACAAATCTAACCAAATGCTCCAAGGTCCCTGTCGCCATGGGTCACAAGGCCCTCTCGGGTCATAAGCTTTCGAATCTTCTCCTTATCCTCGTCCGCCGTATCCTCGGATTCTAGCAAGGACCTTAGGATGATTTCTATGTCATCCTTGTTCAAAACAGCTGCCATGGGAACTCTTTGACTGCAGTTCATGCATTCCAGGGTTCCCGTGTCACATAGAAACTTTAGGTCATCATATTCTCTTCCGCATGCGGGACATCGGGGGGGCTTCCTCATCTGGGTATAAGCGACCACGGCCAGAAGTGTAACAAAAAGGAAGAAAATCCCCAGTAAATAGGGATAAGCCTCCACCAGTTCCCTTGCTATCGGTATCGTATAGATGAGAAACACGAGCAAGATGATGATAATTATTCCCAGGACGATGAAGACCAGGTCTCTACCCCCCAGTCTCTGTGTCATCGCTTTTTTCTGAGTCACCAAATAGTTTCTCAATGGCCTTTTCGAATTCAGTTTCATCCCTCTCCAGAATTTCCTCCAGGCCTCGAGCAGACCAATTATCCAACCTGATCCGGGCCATCACCAGCAAGATTCTGCAAATAGCAGGGCCCGTCGTAACGCTTAGAGTATCCTATCAGACAAGGGGCGATTCTCAAAGCAAACTTGCCACACCCCTGGCGGGCGTGAGCACAGCCATTCGTGAAGCTGCGGGGCAGGTTCTCAATCCGGAGGTTTAGAAGAGCTTCTCGAGGCGCTGGGGCGATGAAAAAGCGTTAAAAACTCAAAAGAAATCTGGCTCAAAGTTTCTCAATGCCCGCCGGGCTCTGGGAGTGGTCCAAATCTCTTGTTCCACTCTTCCCATGCCACGACGTAGTTGTACCCGCAAACCTGGTTGATGGTTCGCCCATCCAGTATCTTCCGTATCTTTTCACCCCCGGCGATGGTCTCCGCCGCGGGACCATAGGGGTTAAAGATCATGCCGTCATCCTTGAGAAGAACGTAGTCACAGACCAGGAGTATGTCTTCGAAAATGTAGAAGCTGAAGCCCGGGGTATGGCCATCGATGTGGAAGGCCTCGATGCCATCCTCTTCGAAATTCTGATCGAAGGTAACATCGAAGGCGAAACCGCGGCACAGATCATGGGCGGAGTCCAGTTTGTGAATCCTGACCTGGCAGGAAAAAAGATCTCGATACTGGTTGGAGGCACCGAGAAAATGGTGATGGGTGAACATGAGGACGTCCGCAGGTTCCAGGCTTTTGTCAAAGGATGACGGACAGTCTATCCAGAAAGCCTTTCCCTTGGTCTCAATGCGGTAAGCGGCGTGTTCAATGCCGAGAGCAGGAACGGAGTTGAGACGCGTGACCCTATCACTCACCGCCGTACCTTTAACCTGAAAATTCGCTGAGCATTCCTCCGAGGTGATGAATTTGTTCCTCGCGGCACCGCAGAAAGGACAGTGGCTCGGGCAGTAGCCGACCATATTATAGCCACAGACAGTGCACACATACTGTTCACCCTGCATAGCCTCCCCCTGATTCCGGAATCCCCGAGAACAACTCTCATGTAATTAAGCACATGACAAAAGCACTGTCCACCCGATTCAGATTTCCAGGTCCATTTCCCGAAAAGCACTCGGGAAGATCCCCTGAGATTTCAATAAACACCATGGGCTGCTGGAGCATGCACTGTCTTTTTTTGTCAGACAAAGGAATCACCCCGCCGGAATCGCTTCACATATTTCGCAAACCATATCGCCTGGTTGCTGGACCTGACGTCTCGAGGAAGTTTCTGGAGGTAATCGGTAGGAAAACGGATCCAGAGGGGGAAATTCTTCTGCCTCTCACTCACTTTTCCCGCATAAACGCGAACCCCTTCAAAAAGCTCCTCTGCATCAAGAAAAATACAATCAGAGGGGGAATCATTGCGATCAACACGCCGGCCATAATAACACCCCAGTTGTTCATCGCTTCGGTGCTGATTAGCATTTTGATGCCGACCTGGACCACCTTCATGTGATCCGCGTTTATCACAATCAGAGGCCAGAGATATTGATTCCAGATATAAACAAATTCAATCACAGCGAACGCACCGATGGTGTTTTTGGATAGGGGTATCAGGATCTGAAACAAAAACCGTATGGGACCACATCCATCGATCTTTGCCGCGTCGGTCAATTCATCTGGAATGGTCAGGAAATGTTGACGAAACAAAAAGGTTCCAGTGGCACTGGCCAGGAAGGGAACGATCAACCCCCAATAAGTGTCTACCCATTTGAGATCTGAGACAATCTCAAAGAGTGGGACAATGCGCACCGGAATGGGGAGCATCAGGGTAATAAGGATCAACAAGAACAATACCTGTCTGCCCTTGAATCTGAAGTGGGAAAAAGCAAATGCCGCCAGAACTGAAATAAAGAACTTCCCAAGACCGACCATGATGGCGCAATAGGCGCTGTTGAACATCATACGCCCAAGGTTTACCTGCCCCCAGGCCTTCTGGTAGTTGCTATAATGAGACCCCGGATAGAGCCTGGGTGGATAGCTGAAGACCTCTGTAGGGCTCTGGGTGCTAATAATAAATGCGAATATCACCGGCGCGCCCACGATCAGAATGGCAGCAATGAGAGCCAGGTGGCTGAAAACATGGTGTTTGTGAACGAGTGTCTTAATCATGAGATCTCAACGTCGTCTTTTGGGCTCCATAAAACATATCAGTCCCTGGTGATCCGGTCCCCGAACTCCACAGAAAAGCGACGGCCATGTGCTTCCCTGTTTATTGATAGTGAACCCCCCTGCCTGAGGTTCCGAACTGCAGAAGCGTTAAAACCACCACCAGGCTAAATAGAATCATGGACTCAGCCGCTGCGAGCCCCGCGTTATGATTGATAAATGCCTCCTTGTACAGGTCATAGATTAAGATGTTGGTGGCGTTGGCCGGCCCCCCCTCGGTCATGATGTGAATCAACCCAAATGAGCCAAAGTAAGAGTAAATCAGGTTCATGACGAGCAAAAAGAATGTTATCGGAGAAAGCAGTGGGAAGGTTATCTTCCAGAAGATCTGGAATCGATTGGCACCGTCTATCTGTGCCGCTTCACGAACATCGTCAGGGATGTTCTGAAGGCCCGCCAGAAACAAAATGATATTGTATCCCAGGTTTTTCCAGGTAGCTGCTGCTGTGACCACAACAAGAGCCAGAGAACCGGTCGTGAGCCATTTGGGTTTCACCTGGAAGAGAATTAAGAAGAAGTAATTCAAATACCCGGCAGCTGAGTCAAACAGAAACACCCAGAGGGCACCCGCGATAGCTGGGGAGAGGGCATAGGGCCAGATTAAGGCTGCTCTGTAAAAATTGATGCCGCGGATCTTTCGGTTGATCATCACAGCTAGGGCCAGGGAAATGGCGAGTCCGAAGATAACGACAGAGAAGGAAAAAACAAAACTGATCTTGAAGCTATAAAGATAATCCGCTGACGTAAACAGATCGATGAAATTCCCAAACTTGACGAAAAGCTTTCTAATTCCAAAAGGCCCCAACCGATAGAGACTTAGTCGAAATGTCTCGTAGGTGGGATAGAACAAAAAGTAACCGATAATGATGAAAGAAGGGGCAAGCAGAAAGTAAGGAAGGATCTTATTATTAAAGGTAGCCTTTGCTTCCATTCTTTACCTCCCGCCCAAAATTTGCAAAGGAAAAGCCGGAAGGTCGAAAATCGCAAAGAGATACAAACGATTTTCGACTTTCCGACTTCCACCTGCGGGAGTTCTAATCCCGATTGATCAAGAACCCACCCTATTGAAACAGGGAATTGTACTTCTCCAACTCATTATTGGTCTTTTGGGCAGCCTCTTTCAGGGCTTCTTCTGGCGTCGCCTTCCCTTCGTACACCTTTTCGATACCCGTTTGGACCGCGTCTCTGAGTTGAGGGAAAACCCCAATCAGGGCCCCTTGTGTGGCCAGAGAGGTTTTGGTTTCCAGTAATTGATCAAATGCAACCTTGTAGTTGGGAAAACTCTTGAACCAACCTTCTTCTTCCAGCAATTTCATAGCCCCTTTGCGGATGGGAAAATACCCGGTACCTTTATGCCAGGTCACCTGTTGTCTTGGCATGCTCATCCATTTCAGGAATTCCCACGCAGCTTTCAATTCCTCTTCCGGGTGGTCCTTCGTTAGCCAGAGGGTGCCACCACCGATAATCACTCCCTGACGAGGAACCGCCTCTGGCTTCGGGAAAAAACCGGTTCCCAAATCCCATCCTTTGTCGTTGAAGGCGTTGGTCATCTGCGTCACGTCTGAGGTCGATGAAATCATCATGGTAGCCTGTCCGCTTATGAACGCCTTGCGGTGGTTGCTCCACCCTCTGCCGGCATTCAAATAGATCTTGTCTTTTTCCAGATCGGTCCACCACTTGACGATGTTAACGCCCGCCTCCTGATCGAAGAGAACCTTACCCGCACGACCCTTCCGACCGTTCCCCTGATCCGCCAGCAAGGCATTCTGGACAGCATGCCATTGCTCAAAGTACCAGCTGTGTAAATTCCAGGTGATACCTGCCTCAGCAGCGCCGCTGTCCATGATTTTCTTCCCCATTTCGCGCACTTGATTCCAGGTATCAGGCGGCTTGTTGGGATCTAGACCAGCTTTTTTGAAGAGTGTTCTGTTGTAAAAGAGGATCGGGGTTGAGGAGTTAAAGGGCATAGAATAGAGTTTTCCGTCGATCGTGTAGTATGACATCACAGCCTCTACATAATCTCCCCAGTCAACTTCCCCTGGTTTAGCCAGGTCACCGATAGGGACAATCATACCGCCGTCGATCATTCCACGGGTTCCCACTTCGTACAATTGAAAAACGTGCGGCGGATCTCCGGCTTTAACAGCCGCGACGGTTTTATTCAGGGTCTCGTTGTAGGTGCCCACATATTGGGCTTCTACCGTGATTCCCTCATGGGTCTTGTTAAAATCTTCTGCCATGCCTTTAAGCAATTCTATCCGCACACCCCCCATGGCATGCCAAAACTTAATTGTCACGTCAGCCTGAGCAGAGGTTGCCGCCAAGAAAACAAAAAAGGACAGGATAAATGACACGATCACGTGCCGATAACCTACTTTTCTAAACATAGCCCACCTCCTTATGAGTTGAGGGTTAACAAGACGACGCACACAAGACCGGGGGTAAGAGTCTTAGCTGTGGGACCTGCCCCGGAGCTTCACAAGGGCAAATGCCATTTCTGGTGAGTGATATGGAGCCCCCCTTCCGGCAGCCAAAGTAGCAAAGAGTGGGCTGCTCTGTCAAGGAAAAAACGTCGGCCACCACCCAATTGCCGGTCCGTTGCCGGCTCTTAAATGTTCGAGTGATAATTCAGGACCGGATCCCAGGCTCATCCTGTCAATACCCAGGTGCTGGATCCGAAGGTTTGGGCAAGTCCCTCGGGGGGGATGAGGTGGGCGCTGTGGCGCTCTCTTATCTCAATCTGAACGTGGTTACACAGGTCTTGCTGTGGTCGAAAGTCTCGATCATCCCCCTGGCTTTTCGATTCGACGCCTGGATGGTCAAATCGATTCTACGGTCCCGTGGCAGCCACAGCTCAAAAAAACCATTCCGCAAGGTGGCAATAGTCTCATCAACCAGGACTTTTCCATCTTGGTCAACAGCTCTCACATAGAACTCCTTTTCGGCCAATTCCCCCTGACAGGAGGACATATAGTGAACCCTTCACTTATGTGTCGCCGTAATGTAGGGGGCCACAGCCACCACCATGCTATTCCCTGGAAGGGCCACTCTTCTCACTTTTCCGTCCGGGAATTCGAATACGACCTCTCGGGGAGTGACGTGGCTCTTGATCTCACTTCTGGACCACTTCCACTCGTTGGCGATTGCCATGGCTTGAAAGGCATCAGCATCATTCAATCTCGCCTCATCTGATGTCGGACCGGCCTGAGGGCTACCCAGGGGAGAGAGTAAGCTCGCCATGACAAGAAAGACAACAACAACGGATAGCAATGAATACCTCACTTGTTTCCTCCTCCGTCTAGATTCACTGTCCCACGGTGTAGATATCGTGGGGAAAGAAAGCACAAGCAGGTGCTCTCTACTCAGAAGAATATAGAGTCAGAGCCGACCCTGTGTCAAGGGAGCCAGTGACCAGCACAGGACGGCACGACCGCTTCTCCTTGACACACAATCCCGCTTTTCTCTATACTCACCCCATCAGAAAAGGAGCTCTTATCACGCAAGAAAGGGGTGGCAGCATGAAGGAAAAGGATTTAACAGCTCAGGTGAGCAACGAACTTTACCGATTGGGGGCTGATCTTGCGGGGGTCGTCTCCTTTGAGAAAATGCAGCCCTACGGCGGGACGTCGAATCATGTCAAAGAAATATTGCCCGAAGCGCGTAGCGTGCTGGTATTTGGAGTCCGGATGATTGACGCCACGCTCGCCCCTGCCAGGAAGAACATCCGTGTGCCCCAATATAGCACCAAGTGTCTCTATGGGGAGCTGGATCGGATTTCTTTTGGGATTTCCCGTTATCTCGATGACTTGGGTTATCAGGTCATGCCCTACTCTCCCTATCTACCCGTTGAAATGGTGAAGGAAACGATGGGACTGGCCGGTGACATTTCACATCGTCATACAGCGTATGAAGCCGGACTGGGGACCATTGGAAAGAGCAGACTGCTCCTGACTGAACGGTTTGGACCCCGGATTCGATTTCTCTCCATCGTCACGGATGCCCCTCTCAAACCTGGGAAGCGAATGGAAAAAGACTACTGCAAGAACTGTGACCTGTGCATCAAGGCCTGTCCTGTGGATGCCATCGGCACCGATGGAACAGTCGATGCCGTGAAGTGTGCCAAGGAAATCTTGAAACATGGACTCCCAGGGATCGTTAAGTTCGTCAAGGGATGGGTGAGGGCTTCCGATGATGAAAAACAGGAAATGACGAAGGACCCGGCATTCTGGGAGATATGGCAGAGCCTAACCTCAGGGATATTCTATTACTGTTTTGAGTGTCTGAACGCCTGTCCAGTCGGAAAGAGGAGTTAGGGGCGATGGGGAGGATCGGTGCGAGATCCATTACATTCCGGGGACCGTAGTCCCTCTGCGACATGATCGAAATAAGAAATCCCATACCCTACCTTTGCGTACCCTTTAAG
>CAYGBK010000127.1:0-22977 GCA_964348095.1 uncultured Thermodesulfobacteriota bacterium
CGCGCAAAGGAAACCGACAGTAATCGTCTCCCCTTGGGGGTAATCTTTCCCTATCTGCTGGTCGGGTAGGTGGCTGAGTATAGCTGCTTCATCTTCGGTCAGCCCGGCGGGTAAGGCTGCTTCTGCTTTCTTGGTGCCACCGGCTAAGGACAAAGCGCCGGCCGTGGAAAGGGCCGCACCGCTGATCCCGGCGAGCTTCATAAAGTCCCGTCGGTTCATTTCGGACTGCTTCTTACGATTCTTTCGCTTCATCATTTACCCTCCTTTTGTGTTATGCGCCCCTCTTCTACCCCTGAGAGGCTCTCACTCGGGCCGATTAGCACTTCTTCCAGTCTCTGTTTGGGACTGGAAGGTCCTCCTGTCTAAGAACCCTTTTGGGTCGCCTCGCCTCACCTCCTCTCTCTGATAGGGCATTCAATCACTCCCCTGAGTCAATTCCTCAGTGCTTCGACGTCCAGGCCGGTCTCAACCCGGATTTTTTTCACGATTGTTGGGGGCCGCCTCTCGAGGTAGCCCCCGTCAGAAAGTGAAGGGAATGAATGGTCCGCTCCGGAGACGACAGGCACGTTTCCCCAAGCTAATGATCCTCTGTGCGAAGATTCCCTAGCATATCTCTGTTACCCTGTCAAGGAAAAACCGCAGGGGTTCCCGAGTTTTTCAAGGACAGCGTGCCCAGCACCATGAATCTCACCCGGTTTTCATGAACTCCTTTCGATTTTTCGCTCCTCCGGGTAATCATTCTGCCCCTTCCGCAATTGGGCTTTGTTGGAAAGCCCCCTGGGGTTCGCCGATGGGCCCGTTCCGGTTCTTAATAGAGCTGCATCACCGCTCTGAATCGCTTCTCCACAGGACGCCTGGGCTATCTGCGCCTCCTGCTCCTCCCTAAACGGTGGTCCGAGAGCAAAGTCGCCGAGGTCGAATTGGCAATCTCCAATCCCCCTGCTGCGACTCGATAATCCATATCCTGTTTCCGTCGTGATGAAGTTCTCGGAGAAGTAATCTTTGCGACAGGCCACGGACCGCGGTGTGGACTCTCGAATCATTAAGGAGACGCTCGGGCGCATGACCTTTCAGATGACCGATGGGTATGCTAAGATTAAGACCGATCGATTCGGGGCAGGTTTAAGACCAAATGCTTTGAATCGGATGGGGAATCAGTCGAGACGGGTTTCGGATATGTGATGGGTCGCCCGATTCCTCCGGCCGTCGCGATTTTCTCCTTGAGGGGATTTTTATTTCTCTGTCTCGCTTTTTTGTCCTTCCAAATCTCTGTGAACGACGAGGACATGAGACGACGCGGTTGGGAGAAAGTAAATGAGAATACTCCATACGGCCGATCTCCATTTGAGAGAATACGCCGATACTCGGTGGGAGAGCCTCCATAGACTCATCGAGGTGGGAGAAAAAGAGGGGGTTGAGATCTTCCTCATCAGCGGTGACCTCTTCGACAGGGACGTTAATGCCGAAAACCTCAGACCGAAGCTGCGAGAGATCTTCTCTGGCAGGGGTTTCAAAATTCTCATCATCCCAGGGAATCACGACAGGGACGCGTACAAGCACGGGATGTGGTTTGGTGAAGATGTGATTGTTTTGACGGATTTCTCCAGGCCATTCGAATACGAGAATGTAAGAATCTGGGGAATGCCTTTTGAGCCCATTGAGGGAGAAGCCATTCTCCAGAGACTTCGCTCCCTTTCAAATGATTTGGCTAAGGATGGTAAAAACATTGTGCTCTTCCATGGGGAATTGCTCGATGCCTTCTTTTCGAGAAGGGATTTTGGGGATGAGGGCGGAGAGCGATACATGCCGGTTAAACTTTCGTATTTCAAGTCTTCTAGGATCGACTATGTACTTGCAGGTCATTTCCATTCGCGCATGAATTCCTGGAGCCTGGAAAATGGAGGGTATTTTGTTTATCCCGGGTCTCCTGTTTCCATAACAAAACGTGAGGTTGGGCAAAGAAAGGTCAACCTCTTCGAAGTTGGGAAGCCACCGTGTGAATACCTTCTGGACACACCCCATTTCGAAGAAGTCGTTCTCGAGCTCAGTCCTGCGAAGGACGAAAACCCCATGAAGATGATTGAAGAACGTGTCAAGAACCTCCACGAGGAGGCAAGAATCATTCTGACTGTCAAAGGTTTCATTGACGGGAAGGCAATCGGCATGGACGAAAGGATGCTTGTGGAGGAGATTAGGAAAACCACCAGGGGCAGACTCGCCGAGGAACACTATGAATTCAGGGATATCCAGGCTGTCCTCGAGGATGACCTGACAAGAAGATTCATTGAAAAACTGGAACAGGCCGGTCATGAGGCAGAGAAAGAAAGTCAGATTCGTGATCTTATGATCCATGCCATCATCCAATCGAGACGATGAGAATCAAGGAACTTTTTATCAAGCGATATGGCCCGCTCCGAGATAGGAGTTATGTCTTAGCCGATAAATTCACCCTCTTCTTCGGCAAGAACGAGGAAGGGAAAACCCTCACCATCGATGCCCTCGTAAAGCTGCTTTTGGGGAGGCATAGTAAGGATTTTGAACGAATAGATCGGGTCGAGGAAACCCCTGAAGGGTATCTCGTTGTCGAGGATGATCAGGGTCAGGAGGTGAAATTACCAGAGAAGGGGATCCTGACCGACCTCGCACAACTGACCCCGTCAGAGTGCCGTAATCTGTTTGTCATCAGAAACAGTGATCTGTCTATTCTCCCGGAGAATGAGTTCTACACCGGCGTGACAGATCGCCTTGTCGGTGTGAGGACTGATGAGATCTCTAAGATCAGAGAGGCACTGAGAGATATTGGCAAGGTAACACCGGGTGGCTCTTTTCGAGATATGAAAGATGAAAAACTAAAGACACGGATAGAAAGCGCAACGGATCTTATCAACAGAATTGAAGCTCTGGCTGCAGAGATTAGGGAGGGAGGGTATGACAAACTCGAGGAAGAGGCCGCCGACTGCAAAGATAAGCGAGATCATGTCGCGGAGGGGATCGAAGAACTTGAAGTAGCGCGAAAAAGAGAGAAATACGAAAGGGGAAGAGACACCCTCACCAGCCTGAAGGATGCTTTGAGCAAACTCCAGGATTTGCGGGTTTTCACTTTCGATACGGCCCAGCTATGGAGAGATTGTGAAAAGGACACGGAGAGACTCATCAGAGAGAGGCAAGGGCTGGAGAGAGACATAAAGAAAGAAGAAGCAGAATTGAAGAAGACTGGCGATAAACTCAGCAAGAAGGAGCGAGACTTTCAAACTTTCGAGGACATAAAGAAAACGATAGACGATGAGGTCAGGCAGGATCTGGTCAACTATGAAAGAAACCGGCAGGAGTTTGAGCGTCGGAAAGGAAAAAGTAAGCTCCTGACCTGGACGTGGCTGGTTGCAGCGGGATTGCTAGGCATATCCCTTGCGGCGGTGCTTCTCAGACCGTCTCCAATTTTCTTGATCCTGGCACCACTCTTTTTGGCCGCAACCGCGGGCTCGTGGATCCTCAAATACATGATTGTAAGAAGCAAAACTCTCTTGGACGACGCCTTCGAGAGGATGAGGCTGACACTTTCGACATATGAATTAGGCGCGGAGAACATCGAAGGGATTCTCTCAAGCATCAAAAGATTTGAGTTAGCATATCGGCGGAAAGGGGAAGAGCTTCAAGATATCAGGAGGAGGCAAGAAAACCTAAGGGAGAGAATCAAAGACTTACGGCACAGATTGATGGCTGACATAGAGAAAAAGTTGGGTGAATCTGCCCGTCAGATCGACA
The DNA here is from genome assembly GCA_964348095.1 of uncultured Thermodesulfobacteriota bacterium. Classification (GTDB taxonomy): domain Bacteria; phylum Desulfobacterota; class BSN033; order WVXP01; family WVXP01; genus WVXP01. Next base: position 3,763 of record CAYGBK010000127.1, read on the forward strand.
GCATCGTAATCCAATCAACCCAAAAGACGCTAGAAGATTATACGGAGAAACTTCGTCTGAAAGATAGCCTTGAGAGACTATCTGGTGAATTGCAGAGTGTCTTGACGAGTCACTTCGGGAAGATGTCTGAGGAATTGGGACAAAACCTCGAGTACTGGGAAAAAGAGGTTTCTGCTTTTGAAGAATATCGTGATAAGGTCGAAGGCCTAAGATACAGTGAAGAGGCAATGTTGGGATTGGAGGGGGAAAGACAACACCTGGACGAGAAACTCGAAGAGATGAACCATAAGATCGGATCCTTTAAGAAGTCAATGGCAGATGTTGAGCGAAGGGTCAATGAGATCTTGCGGCTCGAGGACGAGTATCTGCACTGCAGAACCTTAGTGGATTTGGAGGCTGTCAAGAAGGAACTGCGAAAATTTATTGATGAAAACGAGACAAAGAGAGTGGATGTGCTGCGGGCTATAGCGATTTTTGAGGAAATAGAGATGGAGGAAAGAGAGAAGGTTTCCCAACTCTTCGATCGGGAAAGCCAAATTTCAGAGTATTTCGGTAAGATAACGGGCGGCCGCTATGATGAGGTGACGCTTAATCAGGAAATAGGTGAGATCGAAGTCATACGCCGCGACGGAGTTAGACTGGGTGCAGAAAAGCTGTCAGGAGGGGCCTATGATCAACTGTATCTCTCTATCCGGCTTGCCCTTGGAGAGAAACTCATGGAAGGGAAGAAAGGGTTTTTCATCTTGGATGATCCATTCATCAAAGCCGATCCGAATAGGTTACGCATGCAGATCGACGTGTTGAGGAGGATTTCCGACGGTGGGTGGCAGATCATTTACTTCTCTGCAAAAGAAGAAGTCCAGAGTGCCTTGGCGGATGATATCAAGAAAGGCGTCGTCAATCGCATCGAGATTCAGGGGATGGTCTCATGACAGGTGATGTCAGTTGTCAGTAGTCAGTTTTTGCGACGAACCATGGACAACGAACTACAGACACAATGTGCTCAGAGCTTCTTTTTCCAGTTTCTCCGGGCTTTCGAATTCAAACCAAAGAACGACCAGGCGAGGGCCAATGCAATGAAAATTCTTGTTACAAACGACGATGGAATTCATTCTGAGGGCCTTCATGCCCTTGCCGAGGCGCTGAAAGCAGCCGGGGATGTCATCGTAGTCGCCCCCGACAGGGAGAGAAGCAGTGTGGCCCATTCGCTAACGATGCACCGGCCCCTCAGGGTCGAGAAGGTCAAGGACAATTACTATTCCGTGGATGGGACCCCGGTCGATTGCGTCATACTCGGGTCGCATATGCTCAAACCCAAGCGGCCCGGACTGGTTGCGTCGGGAATCAACAAAGGTGAAAACATGGGAGAGGATGTTCTATACTCCGGGACTGTTTCGGCCGCACTTGAAGGAACGATCATGGGTATTCCGTCGTTTGCGGTCTCCATGGCCGCTCGGAAGGATTTCAAATTTAAGGGTGCTGCGGATTTTGCCATTCGTGTGGCGAGGTTCATTGAAAAGAACGGATTGCCACGGGAGACCCTTTTGAACATCAATGTCCCTAACCTCGATCCGGACCAGATTGGATCATATCGGATCACACGGCAGGGAAAGAGAATCTATGGAGACGTCGTCGATGAAAAGACCGATCCACGGGGGAGGACGTACTACTGGATTGGAGGCAATGATTTGAGTTTTGAAAAAGAGGCAGGAACTGACTTTGATGCGCTCTCACAAGGCCATGTCTCCATTACTCCACTTCACCCCAATCTTACCTGCTCCCCGTGCCTCAAAGAGATGAAAGCCTGGGAATTATAGAATGGTGTCGTCGCCGCGGTGTTACCCATGAATATGAGAACTCCGCTATTCCTTTTATGTTGCGATTCTTAGGTCATTCTGGTAACATAGGTTTTACAAAACTTCAGTGGTGAGGAGGGCCCCATGCGGATAACCTTAAGCATTATCAAAGCTGACATCGGTAGTATCGGAGGCCACATCAAACCAAGCGAAGACCTTCTAAAGACGGTCATAGCGTATGTAAAAGAAAAGGGAAGAAACCTGATCAAAAGCTTTCACGTCGGTCACACTGGGGATGATGTCGCAATCCTCATGTCCCACACCCACGGTGCTGGGGCCGAAGAGATTCATAAACTGGCCTGGGAGGCCTTTATTGCGGGCACCGAGGTGGCAAAGAAACAGGGCCTTTACGGTGCCGGGCAGGATTTGCTAAAGGATGCCTTTTCTGGAAACGTCAGGGGGATGGGACCGGCAGTGGCCGAAATGGAATTTGACGAGAGGCCTAATGAACCCTTTCTCTTCTTTGCTGCAGACAAGACCGACCCTGGCGCCTACAATCTTCCCCTGTATTTGGCCTTTTGCGACCCCATGTATAATGCTGGACTGATGCTCAGCCCGTCTATGGCTGACGGCTTCGAGTTTACAATCATGGATGTCAGCTATACCGAGGGAGACCGGGTCATTAAGTTAAATGCCCCGGAGGACCTGTATGACATCGCAGCCCTCTTGAGGGACAATCAGCGCTTCGTCGTCGAGTCGATTCACTCGAGAAACAACGGGGAGATTGCCGTCGCTGTCAGTACGACGCGGCTCCACAATATCGCGGGAAAGTACACCGGGAAAGACGACCCGGTCATGCTCGTCAGGGTCCAGGGAGCCTTTCCCGCCACAGGAGAAGTCTTGAGCCCCTTCGGCATCGGGCATTTTGTCGCTGGTTTCATGCGGGGGAGCCACACGGGCCCCCTTATGCCTGTTGTGGGGAATTCTAGCATCTCCTTCTTTGACGGACCCCCGGTCGTCTCATGTCTCGCCTTCTGTATTCATGATGGAAAGCTCACCGAACCCGCCGACGCCTTTGATCATCCATACTGGGATGCCATTAGAAACAAAGTCTCTGAGAAGGCAACGGCTATTCGGGAGCAAGGCTTTTCCGGGGCTGCCATGCTCCCGTACAGTGAACTGGAGTATGGAGGTATTGTTGAAAAAATGAAAAAACTCGATGGTGAGTTTGTTGTGAGGGAGTGAAAACGCGGACAATCCAAAGGAGACTCCTGAATTCGTCTCACGGAAGAAAGAATCCTCTCGTTCACTCCAGGAGATTTTTGACCCGTTCCAGGTCTTGTCTTTCGAATCTTCGAACTCTTCCGCCGCCGGCGGGATCAAACAATAGAGACTTAACCTCGCGAGATACTCCCTTTGCCAAGACGGGTAGTCCCAAAAGCTTTCTAATGTTCGCTTCTAGGGGCATTTCAAGTGTGCGTGAGACGATACAACCTGTGTTGGAAAAACCCCATTTCAAGAGATGGGTCGGAGTCCATTTGTTGTTCTGGAGGGATAGGGTGACGCCCAGGCTGATCTACCTTGAGACTTTCGGGTGCCAGATGAATGAGCACGACTCAGAAAAGATCCTCGAGATCCTGGGGGCGAAGTATTATCGGACAACTGGAAAGATTCACGAGGCCGATGTCATCCTGATCAATACCTGCACGGTCCGGGAGAAGCCAGAGCATAAAGTTTACAGCACTCTTGGGCGGCTCAGAAAGCTCAAGCAGAAGAGAAGAGAGATGATTATCGGTGTCGGAGGGTGCCTTGCCCAGCAAGAGGGAGAGCGGTTATTCGCGAAGTTCCCTCACCTCGATCTGGTCTTCGGTACCCACAACCTCCATCTCCTCCCAACGCTCCTGGCGGACATTCAGAGAACAGGTAACCAGCGGTGTGAGACGTGCTTCTATGACCGTGCCCCTTCCATGGACTTGGTCCCGCTGGTCGAGAACAAGGTAAGGTCCTACGTGACCATCATGCAGGGATGTGACAACTTCTGCTCCTACTGTATTGTCCCGAGCGTAAGAGGGCCCGAGCGAAGCCGCCCCATGGCAGAGATTTTGGAAGAAGTGAGGATTCTGGCTCACAGGGGATCGAAGGAGGTGATCCTTCTCGGGCAAAACGTGAATTCTTACGGGAAAGGGCTGAATGGGGAGGCTAGTTTTCCAGCGCTCCTCCGGGGTGTGAATCGGGTGAAGGGGATCGAGCGGATCCGATTCACAACATCCCATCCCAAAGACCTGTCCCAGGATCTCATCACCTCTTTCCGGGATCTCCCGAAACTGTGCGAGCACATCCATCTTCCCTTCCAGTCAGGGTCGAATAGCATTCTCCACTTGATGAATCGAGTCTATACGCGGGAAGGCTACCTGGCAAAGATAGACCGGCTCCGTGCGGTCTGCCCGTCGATTGCGATTACAGCAGATGTCCTCGTGGGGTTTCCAGGGGAATCCCAAAAAGACTTCGAAGATACGCTGGATCTCATCGAGCGGGTCCAGTTTGACAACCTCTTCTCTTTCCGATACTCCAAAAGGAAAGGATCATCCGCTTCTGATTTACCAGAACAGATTCCTGATGAGATCAAGAGGGAACGTCTGACTGTTCTTCAGGAAGTTCAGAAGAAAATAACGCGGAGAAAGAACAGAGAGATGGAGGGGAGACGTGAATGGGTTCTCGTGGAGGGGAGAAGTCAGAAAAACCCGATGGAGATCATGGGGAGAACCCGGTCCAACCGCATCGTCAATTTCCCTGGAGGAATCGACCTCATCGGGAAGACGGTCGTCGTGAAAATCGAAAAGGGATTTGCCAATTCTCTAAGAGGAGTTCTGCGGCAAGATGGGGCAATGCCTGGGGATGCTCAGATCATCGGGCAAGCCTGACATCTCACCAGGGGTTTAGCGAACTGTAGTCCGAAAGGGATGATCGACCGGAATCCTGGATGGGCTCAACTGACCGTTTTCTTCGCTCGGGAGATGTGTCGAAACGGAATGTTTCGACGTATTGCCGCTGAACCTCTTCTACCTCCATGGACCAGCGCATTTTTTTTTCTGATTTGGGCCGCATTTTCCACGCCAGGGTTTTTGGAGCCTAGTCCATTGCTTCCTTGATTGCCTCAAGCCGTTTGGCGATTACCTGGCTCTGCTTTTCTTAGGAATCGATGCCTCCTAGAGTGACTGCGTCATCGAGCTTCTCATCGGCATAGGCAGGCCATCCCTCGGCTGCTTTCAGGACCTCGGATGCGAATATCGCATCCATCCGATCTGGTGCATTGCTCAGTTCAGCGATTTCGTCCACGGTCGTGCAGTAGGGATAGTATCCACGGCTCTTGATCTTCTTCATCATCTGCTGGACTTCCTCTTGCTCGTGGAGAATCGACTCCTGTTCCGGAAAAACCACCTTGTGAGAGTCTTCACCCTGATCGATAATGGGATCGATTGCTTTTCCGGTCATATCCCCACCCAGGATAAGCACCCCGGCGTCGTGGAATTTAGCGGCGTTGATAAGTTTCTCCCAACAGATGTCTGATCCGTGAACATCGGTCGTAAAAAAGAGAGTCGTCATGAATGGTTCAGTCCTTGGAACGATCTACCCACTTATTCTTCCACGAACAAACTTCGCCGTGCCGTCACTGCAATCATCTTGATGAAACCTGAGATTCGATCGTCGCCACTATGCCACACATGAATCCTCAGGGTAAGATGCGCTAAAGCGTAAAGAGAACGGCAGCCTGAGTCTCACGACATGCGCTGGAAGGCCTCGTAAGCGTGCTCAAACCGAGTGAGGTTTTCTTCGGTGTAGGCCACGTAGTCGAAGTCTAGGCTGGAATGGATCTCGGAGACTATGCTCCACAGGGTCTCCCGCAACAATGATACGCACTTCATCGCTGCAAGGCGCCGGCGCAAGTTATCCGTAAGCGGCTTCTCAGTATAGATCTCTAGGAGCCAGTCTTCTTGTTCCGGAGAGAGCCGGTTGTTAGAGGCAAGGTTGGCAAGATCGAAAATTGCTGCGTTGTAGCCCGCATAATCCCAATCGACAAGCCACAAACGCTTGCCGTCGTCGATAAAATTGGCAGCCAACAAATCATTATGACCAAAGATTAACTTGACCTCACCGACGGCGTTTTCGAGATCCTCGTTGAGACGAAGGAAGCGCGGAAGCTGATCCACCTTCCGGCTATTTCCCTCCCTCGCTGTAAAGACGTAATTACGACACACATGAAAGGGCCAGAATACGAGTGCTGGGCCACGAAAATGCTTCGGAATCTCGTTGTGGCAGAGGTGTATCAAGGGTAGAATACGCGCTAGCATTGCGGGCTGACGCACATCCTCTTCGGTTAGTGTCCGCCCCTCTATGAAGCGCATGACGAGGGCCCCGGGCTCGTGGTGGACAACCTCGGGTGAAATGCCCGCGGCGTGAGCCGCGCGCGCCGCCGCAAGCTCGTTGAACCGCATGACCCCATGCAGCGGAATGTCGTCGCCAATCCTGACGACGAAGCGCTCCCCGCGATCTATGATGACGAAGTTGGTATTGGTAATGCCGCCGCCCAAGGGCTCGGGTTCCACGGGACGTGACCAAAAAGCCAGGCTTGCGGCCTTTGCGCGCGCATCCTCACTCATGGCAGCTCCATCATTATTGTTACAGTCAACTCAGTCCCAACTGTTTCTTCCGATGTGCACTCCACGCCGAGATCAGGCGGTCCGTAACCATGGCAATCATGGCGACGCATACTCCGGCGACGATGCCGCGTCCGGTATCCGCTTTGGTCAACGCAATGTAGACCTCCTGGCCGAGGTCGCGGGTGCCAACCAGTGCCGTGATGACCAGCATGCTGAGGCCCAGCATGATCGTCTGGTTTACTCCAAGCATAATCTCGGGCAGTGCAAGAGGCAGCTGGACCTTCAATAGAATCTGTCGGCGCGTGCAGCCGGCGGCCGTGGCAGCCTCGATTATCGATGGCGGTACCTGACGGATGCCATGATCGGTGTATCGGATTATGGGCACCAGCGAATAGGCCACGACGGCAATCATCGCGGAGAAGTCGCCCACCCGGAACAGCATTACGACCGGGATGAGATAGACGAAGGCGGGGAGGGTCTGCAGGGTGTCGATGATGACCTGGACAGCCTGGTGGACCCGGTCGTTTCCTGCTGCCCAGATTCCGATCGGCATGCCAATCACCGAGGCGGCGGCCACTGAGACGCCGATCAGGTAAGCAGAGATCATAGCCTTTTCCCAGTTCCCAGTGCCGGCGACAAAAGCTGTCATTGCCGCCACTCCAAGCGAGAGCCGCCACCCCCCGAGTCGAAAGCCGGCGAGGGCCAGCAACGCCAGGACAGCCACCCAAGGAAGTGAAAGAAGCAACCTTTTGAAGGGAATGAGGATGTTTAGCAACAGCACTGATTTGATAGCATCAAGGGTGTCGAAGAAGTTGATGTTGATCCATGTGACGAGCTTTTCCCAGAAACTGCCCGTCGTCACTGTCAGGTTTTCCGGGTAGTTTGCAACTGCCGGTACGAGAAAGCCCGTGACTGTGGTGACGACGATGATCGCAAGTGCCGCGACGAGATGGGGGTGCCGTCTGACAAAGCTCACCTTCTTCTCGATGCGCACAGGTGACTTGCCGGCGTAGGCCTGGCTTAGCCGATCAAGAGCGATAGCAAGCACGGTGATGGCGACGCCGGCCTCAAGCCCATCTCCGATTGCGAGGCGCCGAAGCGAGTGTAGAACATCGAAGCCCAACCCTCCGGCCCCGATCATCGAAGCAATGATCACCATATTGAGTGAAAGCATGATGACCTGATTGACCCCAACCATCAGCGTCGGTCGGGCCGAGGGGACCATCACCTTCCACATCAACTGGCGCCGTGAACACCCGGCCATGTTGCCAAACTCGACGATCTCAGTTGGTACGAGCTGAAGGGCCATCGTGGTGCAACGGGTCATCGGCGGCAGCGCATAGATGATCGTTGCGGTCATCGCTGCCACCGGGCCGAACCCGAACATGAACAGCACGGGAACGAGGTAGGCGAACACCGGAACCGTCTGCATGAGGTCGAGGACCGGTGTGATCGCTCTGTCGAACCACGGTTGTCGAAAAGCCACAATGCCGAGTAGCAGCCCGAAGAAGATGCCGAGAGGCACCGCGACCACAATGGATGAGAGGGTCACCATGGCGCTCTCCCACTGCCCGAAAATGGCAAGGTAGAGGAAGCAGATGCCAACCAGCAGTGACAACGCCCAGTCACGGACTGAATAGGCCATAAGGGCCAGCATCCCGACGAGTGCTATCCATGGCAGGGGCGGTAGATGGAAGAACGCCTCCTCACCGAGGGGGATTCTTATCCCCTCCGATAGCACGCCGAAGGAGGCCGCGAGGAACCAGTTGAAGACCCAGGAAATGGACCGGGTGAATTGTTTGAAGGTAAACAGACCGAGGTCAGCCTCGTTGATCAGCCACTTCATAAAGTCGCTGACCCAGAACCTGAGAGTTACCACCCATTCGGATGGGTATTCGACGGCCCACGGGAGGCGTTCGTTAGCTGCGATCAGAGCATAGGCGGCTGCCAACGCCACCATCCACAAGACAAGTCCGGATCGCCGGCCGAAAGCGTGCCCGATCGCCCGAGAGAAGGCGGCGCTCATTCCTTCGTCCCCCGATGAAGGAGTACATCAAATACGGCCTCGCGGGTGATCTGACCGATGACTTTGCCTTCATCGTCAGTCACCCCAATCGGTCCCTGCTGATTAACAATATCCGAAGCGAGAACCTCGATCTTTGTCTCTGCCGGAACGCTCTTTGTGAAAGTAAGGCGATTATCCGCCGGAGTCATCACGGAGCGTGCGGACAGCACCTTGGGGCGTGGGATATCGCGCGTGAACTCGGCCACATGATCAGTGGCTGGGTTGGTTACCAGGTCCTCTGGCGTGCCGATCTGGATAATGCCACCGTTGTTCATGATGGCAACACGGTCAGCAAGGCGGATGGACTCGTGAAAGTCGTGGGTAATGAAAACAATCGTCTTGTGGAGCATGTTCTGAAGGCGCATCAACTCGTCCTGCATTTCACGACGGATCAAGGGGTCGAGCGCTGAGAATGGCTCATCGAGTAGCCAGATCTCCGGTTTTACCGCCAGGCTGCGAGCGATCCCAACTCGCTGCTGCTGGCCCCCCGAAAGCTCCCGGGGATAGTAGTCTTCCCGACCTTTCAGGCCGACCAGTTCGATAAGCTCACAGGCGGTGTCCTCCCGGGTAGCCCGGTCTACGCCCTGCACCTCGAGCGGAAAGGCAACATTGCCAAGCACGGTAAGATGGGGTAACAAGGCAAAGTGCTGGAACACCATTCCCATCTTGTGACGGCGAATCTCAATGAGGTCTTTTTCTGGCACCTTGAGGAGATCCTGGCCCTCAAAGACCACTTCCCCCGCCGTCGGCATAACCAACCGGGACATACACCGTACCAGAGTCGACTTGCCCGATCCAGACAGCCCCATGATGACAAAGATCTCGCCCTGCCGGATTTCGAGATTGACGTCTCTGACAGCACCAATCAGACCGGCTGCGATAAGCTCCTCGTAGCTCGGTTTGGAGTCATGCTCTGCGAGGAAACGGTCAGCGTTGGGGCCGAATATTTTCCAAACGCCCTTGCAGATCATGGCCGCCGTGTTCATCTGTATGGCAGCATCCGTCGGTTCCGGTTTTAAGTCCGTTTTGAGAGAAACCATCTCACGTGCTCGATCCTTTGTTGCGGACACCATCAGGCGGGAATGTCCGCCCCAAGGTTTCCCCACTTCACCTTATTACCTGCTCACCTTCCCCGTCGACTTTGAGACAGACTTTGCCCCTCCCCTTCGATCAAACCGCCGTGGCAGGGTAGTCGAGGCCTGACGACACATATTCTCAGGTGTGCCGGTGGAAGTTTTTGTGGGCGCGCTCTGCCGTCCCGTCGGAACGTGCCAAATCCCGCGGATGTCACGGGATCCTTCTTGCTTCCAGAGATCAGCGAGACCGGAGGTCTCCGATTCTGGATGGTCTTGACACCCGTAGTCCCTCTTTCTTGTTTCTTATCAAGTGATTAGACCTACGGTCGGCGGGGCCGATTATAGCAAGGCTGGTGTTCGTCTGTCAAGGGGAAAATCGTCGCATTATTGCAGGGCGCCGGGTTTCTCAAGGTTTCTGTCGATGACTTTGATAGAGAAAAGGGTGGTCACCTCATGGGCTCTTAAATGTCAAATATCAAAGTCCAAACGCCAAATGGATTCCCAAATCCCAATGTCAAAATTCCCAAACTCCTCAAAAAGGATCACGTCAATCAGCCGGCTCTGTTCTCTTTGGCATTTGAAGTTTGACATTCATTTGAACTTTGAGTTTGATCATTTGGCATTTTCCTCCCACCAGTGTTGCCAATTGCCCCGAGCACTCGCAGACTAATTTTTGATAAGCCCAAGCAAAAAAACTATTGACAAAATCTGATTGTTTTTGTTAACCTGTATAGACAGCTAATCAGCTATTCTCGGATAGAAAGGAGTGAGCCGATGGACGTAACAAAGTTCTTCGTTCCCTGGTTTGACAAAATCAAACCCTACACAACAGATGATATCGCCATGGCCTGGCAAAACCCTGAGCTTCACCGCATGTTCGTTAACGAGAACCCTGTGGCCCCGTCAGAAAAGGTCGTCGAAGCGGTTGCAAATGCTGTCAGGCTAGGCAATCGGTATCCCGACAACGGAGTTCGTGTCAGGAAGAAAATTGCCCAGAGGCACAAAGTTAGTCCTGACAACGTATACATCGGCAACGGATCCTCGGAGATCATCGAACTCATGTGCAGGTTATTTCTCACCTCCAGTGACGAGATTCTCCTGCCGAACCCGATTTTCTCGCTCTATGAGCTTAGGGCGCTAAATGTGGGAGCAAATCCAGTCAGTATCGATGTAACATCCGACATGCAATACGACACCGATGCCATGCTGGCTGCAATCACCCCGAAAACAAAGTTGATGGTCCTCTGTAACCCGAACAACCCCACAGGTGGTTTTATTCCGGATGAAGATATCAAGCGGTTGCTGGAGGCTGGCATTCCCACACTGTTTGACGAGGCTTACCTGGATTATCACCGAGACCATGAATCAAAAGACTACATGATTGAGGAATACCCAAACATGGTCGTTAGTCATACCTTTTCCAAGGCTTATGGAATGGCAGGCATTCGATTTGGCTATGCCCTGGCCGATGAGAAAATTATCCAGGCCTTCAGAAAGATACAGATTCCCTGGACCGCAAGCCTGCTTTCCATCGCTGCGGCTGAGGCTGCTCTAGACGATATGGAGGAATTGCAAAAGAAGATCGATTACAATAACGGCCAGATCAGGTATATCCATGAGGAGTTATCAAAAGTCAAGGGCCTTAAGCCTTTTTTCTCCTACGGGAACTATATGATCGTTGATGCCACCGACCTCGGCGTCAATGGACAGGACGTGGTCGACTACCTTTTTGAAACCAGAAAGATAATGATAAAGGCTGTAAAGACTCTCAAGGACAGGCCCGGCATATTCCGGATCAGTGTGGGAAAAACCGAAGAGAACAAGGCGTGTCTGGATGGGATCAAGGAGTTCTTTGCCGCCAGGGAAAGATAATATCCGAAACTGACACCCAGGTAAAAGCTTTTGGGCTGGGCAAGGATCGATAGAATCTTCTTAAAATAACAAAAGGGGGGGTAAAACCATGATCGTTGGGATTCCTACAGAAATAAAGAAACAGGAACATAGAGTTGGGATTGTTCCCGCAGGTGTCAAAGCACTTGTCAGCCAGAATCATAAAGTCATCATTCAAAAGGGAGCCGGATTGGACAGTGGAATTACCGACGAGGAGTATCGGGCTGCCGGCGCCGTGATCATAGGCACGGGGAAAAAGATCTACGATGATGCCGAAATGATCATGAAGGTGAAAGAGCCCCTGCCGGAAGAGTATGAACTCCTCCATGAAGATCAGATTCTCTACACATACCTCCATCTTGCTCCAGCGCTTGAACTGACCAAAGCACTCCTCGATAAGAAAGTCATCGCCCTCGCTTATGAAACCATTCAACTGGAAGATGGCTCGCTGCCGCTTCTGACGCCGATGAGTGAGATCGCAGGTCGCATGTCAATACAGGTTGGCGCCTACTATTTACAGAAAGAGCACGGGGGTCGGGGAGTCCTCCTCGGGGGCGTTCCTGGCGTTGCGCCTGGCAACGTGGCCATCATTGGTGGAGGAACAGTCGGAATAAACGCCGCGAAGGTGGCCGTGGGAATTGGTGCTCGGGTCACCATACTCGATATCAATCTCGAGAGATTGAGATACCTTGACGACATATTTGGAGGCAAGGTTATTACGCTCATGTCTGACAGCCACAACATCGAGGAGGCGGTCACCAACGCAGATCTCGTTATCGGAGGCGTCTTGATCCCTGGAGCGCGGGCACCCAGGTTGGTTAGTCGCCAGATGCTCCGGGGAATGAAAAAGGGCGCCGTTGTCGTTGACGTGGCAGTAGACCAGGGTGGATGCATTGAGACCATCCACCCCACGTACCACGACGACCCGACCTATGAGGTGGATGGAATCATCCATTATGGGGTCGCCAACATGCCCGGAGCGGTTGCGCGGACCTCAACTTTTGCCCTGACCAATACCACCCTCCCATATGCCCTGAAAATCACCAATATGGGATGGAAGGAAGCGCTTAGAAAGGACAGCAGTCTTCTCAAAGGGCTCAATATGGTGGGAGGAAAACTAATCTGTCAACCAGTCGGTGAGTCTCTGGGATTGGCCTGCGTTCCAGTCGAGACAGTCATTAATTGAATAGGCAACACCTTCTGACCTAACGGTGGCGGTGCGGATAGAGAACCGTGGACCGAAGTCGATAGGATCATGGCAGAAATCGTTAACGAGAGAAGTCGGATTCCAAAGTATCTCCAGATTGAGGGTTGGATCGAGGAGATGATTTCAAAAGGGCGGTTCCAAATCGGCGACCGCCTCCCCTCAGAGACAAAACTCGCGACCCTGTGTGGAGTCAACCGAAATACAATCCGACAGGCCCTTTCTGAACTCGTGAACCAGGGACTGGTTCACACCAAGAATGGGGTGGGAAGCTTTATCAGCTCAAAAATGCCAGAAAAGGCCCGGTACACCCTTGACCGCATCTCCAGTTTTTCAGAAGACATGCGCTATGCGGGGTACACGCCCAGAACCAAGGTGATCTCGAAGAGAATCATCAGCGCATCGGAGGAGATATCGGAGAAACTGATGTTGGGCACAAGTTCCAAAGTCATCCAAATTGTTCGCCTCAGGTTAGGAGACAAGATCCCCTTCATATTGGAGAGAAGCCATATTCCCCATGAAGAATTTAAGAAGATTCTAAAAATGGATTTGACCGGTTCATTGTACCAACTCCTGGTGGACCATTTTGGTGTTGAGCTCGACCGGTCTGTGCAGAACTTCAGGGCGGTCCTCTTGACCGGCGTGGAGGCAAACCTCCTCGAGGTTCCTCAGCGCCGACCGGGAATCTTTCTCGAAAGCATCATCTATGATGCGAAAGGAGTGGCGGTAGAACTGCTTCATTCACACTACCGAGGTGACAAGTACGTTTTTGAGGTTCATTCAGGGAACTACCGGGTCAACTTAGAAAAGTGAGCGAAAAATCCGATTTCGGTGAGAGAGGAGAGTGAAAGATGTCTCAAAAAAGTGTGCTCGAAAAACTACAGGAAGCGAACATGGATGCGGAAATCTGGTGGGATTCATCGCCCCTGATCTACAAGACCTGGGCCGCGAACACCGTGGAAAAAGCGCCTCCCGAAAAGAAAGCGTCCTGGAGAGACCAGCTGAAACGTCTCTTTGATCTGGACAACCCAGGTAAGACCCTTTTTCGCGGCGTCACAACAAACCCACCGCTCAGTTTCGGCGCGATCAAAGACAATCCAAAATTCTGGGCCGAGATAGTCAGAGGACTCATCAAAGAACACCCCGATAAAGGGGTCGAGGAAATCTTCTGGATGACTTACAAGCAGATTGTAAAGATGGGGGCCGAGTTCTTCCTCCAGGTGTGGGAGGAATCAGAACATGCCTATGGATATCTGTCTGGCCAGGTAGACCCCAGAGATGTATACGATGCCGACCGGATGTTCGCCCAGGCCCTTGAACTGGCTGAGCTCAGTCCCAATGTCATGATCAAATGCCCTGGAAGCCGGCAGGGCTATGAGGTCATTGAAAAGCTTACGGCCAAGGGAATCGCGACAAACAACACCTTGGCCTTTACCGTCCCTCAGTTTGTTTCATGTATGGAAGCCGTCCAGCGGGGACTCGAGAAGGCCAAGAAAGACGGCGTGGACATGTTTCGATGGCGGTCGGTGATTACCCATATGTCCGCACGGTATGGAACCCTGGGCGATCTCACGACGCAAGCCGAGGCCAGGGGAATTGATTTGAGCGAGGCTGACGTCCGTTGGGCCGAACTTTCCATCTTCAAGCGGGGGTATCGGATTCTGGATGAGAAAGGATACCCCAACAAGATGCTCATGTGCAGTATGAGAATCAGTCCACCCATGACCGACGGTAGTAAGGCAAGCTGGCATATTGAGAAAATCGCCGGAGGTGATGTGGTCTATACCTGCCCACCCAAATATATCGGTGAATTACTCGACGTGGAGGACGAGTTAAAGGATTTCGACCCTGAGGCCATTTACGAGGAGGCTCCCAAGGAAACCCTGGAAAAACTCCTCAGGCTTCCCTATTTCGTCCAGGCCTATGAACCTGACGGAATGTCGCAAGACGAGTTCAACAAACAAGGGGCGTTAGTGGCGACTGCGGCGGAATTTTCCAAAGCAACCCGGGCAACTGTCGATTTTGTCGCTCAGCAGTTCCAGGCAGAGCGGAAGATGTAGCGAGAACCGCCACAAATTGCTGCTTCCGGCATGGGTTGATTTGAGGAGAATGCCAAATGCCAAAGTGAGAGCAATCTACTGATTTGGGTCTGGAAATTTTGACATTTGGGTTTAGGAATTCATTTGGCATTTGTTTTTTGACATTTGAAATTAACCCGTTCGACAACCACAGTCCGATCCAACCAGCAGGCCGTCAGGAGGGAGTCAAAGGGTTGAAAGAGCCTTCGTTTTTGATGAGTAATGCGAATAGGGGCACTCAGCACAAGCGAGCTTTTCAACCCCCAGCCCCACCCATGAGTTGACCACCCTTTTTCCCCATCACCAGACGCAGAATACCGAGCATCGCCAGAACGATCGCAATAACGCAGGTGGACATGGCGTCGGCGCTCGCCGTCCAGCCGTCGTTGTCGAGCCAGATGATCTCGATGGCGGCTAGGTGGACCGTCGCGGACACGAGAAAGATGACCGCACTGATGGTCGTCATGGACCGCATAAAGAAGTAGACAAAGTTCTGGAAAAAGGCCACCTTCGAGAGGGGGAAGACCAGCCGGACAAAGGTGCTGATAGAGGTGGAACCCAAGCTCGTGGCTGCCTCCTCTATCGATGGATCGATGTTCTTGATGTTCGAGATGCTGGAGAGTGTTCCCAGGGTAAAGTTGGCGATGACGATACATATGATAATAATCCATGGAGTCCCGTAGAAAACGTAATAGGGTCTGTTGAAGGCCAAAATGTATCCCAATCCGAGTACGAGGCCTGGGATTGCTGCTGGCATCACCGAAAGAAGGTACAGGAGCTGCACTCCGAAGGGCCTCTTCTTTTCAACGATGTACCCTGTAAGAAGCGTAAAAAAGGCGCCCAAGAAGCCCACGATGACGGAGATCCAGAGGCTAGTCCAGATAGCAGAATAACCCCCGAGAGATGGAAACCGATAGTGCTTCAGGGTAAGAGACCAGTCATAAGGCCAGACATTAACAAATGACCCCATCACAACCGTGGCAAAGACCATAATGATCGACAGTGAAACCAGCCCGCAGTACACGGTAAATCCCCATTTTCTTAGCGGCCTTGAGGGCCGAATGAAAGGTCTTGCTGCACCGCTAATTAGGGCAAAACTCTTTCGCGTCACATAATAGTTCACCATGAAGGCGGCCACAGAAGGGACGAGGAGAATGACGCTTACCGTGGCCCCTAGGTCGAACCGGTAGAGATTCGTCACCTGGGCGTAGATTTCTGTGGCCAGAACGTTGTAGTCTGCTCCGATCACCACCGGGTTCCCGAAGTCCGTAATTGTCAGGTTGAAGGTCAGGGCGGCGGCACTGAGGAGCCCGTACTTTGCCGAGGGGATGGTTACTTTCCAGAAAACCTGGAGCGCATTTGCTCCTAGGCTCTCAGCCGCTTCGTCCAGCCGGGTGTCTATTGCCGAGAGGGTGGTGTAAAGGATTACCAGAGCATGAGGAAAACAGTAAAGCACCTCGGAAATGATAATTCCCCAGGCTCCATAGATAGACCAGTCGGTTTTCAGCAGATGGGCAGTGATGAGACCGTTACGGCCAAAGAGCAGAATGAGCGCCAATGCCTGGATGATGGACGGAGCGATGAGGGGCATGAAAGCCAAAGTATTGAAAAAGCCTTTGCCCCGGATGGTGGTGCGGGTCAGGGCGTAGGCAAAAAAGAAAGCGAGAATTGTCGTAATGGCCATGGTTATGAGGGATACGTAGAAGCTGTTGTAGAGAGACCTCGCGATTCGGGGAGTACCGAAGTATTTGAGATAGTTTCCGAGGGTGAAGTTTTCCAGACCAAAGACACCCTCCTTGAAAAAACTCATGACAAGGATCTTGTAAATTGGAAAGAGCATGAAAAAGACGAGAAGAAAGCCGACGAGGATCGTTACGCCGGTGAGGATATATCTGTCAACCAGGAGGCTGGTAGGGGAGATGCCGTAGGTTTCATTCCGGGAAGGACTCATTGCCTATCCTGTTGAGAAGTTTTCTCCTTTCTCGTACGGTTCCTTGTCGCCGCGAGCGTCACTCAGCAGTAAAAGACCCCGCGCGATCGAGGAGGCATCCTAGGGAGTCTTTCCAGTCGCAGATCAGTTCATTTCCGCTCGTACATGATGAACGCCTCAGGGGGGAAATACACATCGACCTCATCTCCTCGATTCAGTTGTCGTTGCTCAAATTCCTTTTCCACCATGTCGACGATCAGTTCCCCACTCGGGTGGCTGAGCAGGATTCTTACGACTGCCCCGAGGAACGTGATGACCTCAATCTTCCCCTTGAGGAGGTTCGATGATTCCAGATTCTGTATCGGCCGCTGGGGATTGATGATCTCAATGTTTTCAGGCCTGATGGATAGAATAACCTTGTCATGGGGGAACTGTTTTGCCTGGGAGACGACAAACTCGGTGCCTTTAACCTGAACGGTATTGTTCTGACGTTTACCGTCGAAGAAGTTTGAGATTCCCACAAAATCGGCGACAAAGTCAGACTGGGGATTCTTATAAATCTCGATAGGGGTGCCCACCTGCTTGAAGACCCCCTCTTCCATTACCACCACCCGGTCCGCAATGGCCAGGGCCTCCTCCTGATCGTGGGTTACATAGACCATGGTGATACCAAGTTCCTCCTGAAGCCGCTTGATCACCGCTCTCAAGCGAACCCGGATCTTAGCATCCAGGGCGCTCAATGGCTCATCGAGAAGCAGCACCGTGGGACTTGGGGCAAGGGCTCGCCCCAAAGCAACTCGCTGTTGCTGTCCCCCGCTCAGCTGGGCTGGATAGTTGTTTCGCCAATCCCTGAGACCGATAAGATCGAGGATTTCATCGACCCGTTTCCGGACGCTGTCTCGTGGCATTCTTCTCATTTTGAGGCCAAATGCGATGTTTTCGGAGACAGTCATATTGGGGAAAAGGGCGTAGGATTGAAAGACGATGCCAAATTCGCGCTTTTGAGGGACGAGGTTGTTGATAACTCTTCCGTCATAGACAATTTCGCCCTGGGTTGGTGTTTCGAACCCAGTTATCATTCTGAGAATTGTCGTCTTCCCGCATCCGCTTGGGCCCAAGAAGCAGACGAACTCACTCTCTTGAACCTCCAGATTGACTGTGTTTACGGCTACCAGGGTACCGAACACCTTTGTCAGGTTTCTTAACTGCAGATTTCTCGGCATGACAGGGTCCTGTGCCGGCATTTTCGTAGAGAAGCGTGATGAGGATGGGTTTGATTGCTAATCAAAAACCCGATTCAAATCCAGTCTATCCGATTCGGACAGGAGTACAGAATCCACGAAATAAAAGGAATGAGAGGAGGCACGGCGGTCGTGCCTCCTCTTATCAGGCCTGGCTACCTCAGGAATTTATCCTGCCAGAGAACAAGGATCTCCCCTCGGTTGGTTGCCTGCCAGGGGAAATCCATGGGTGCAAGTTTGATGGTCTCTAGCTGAGGCAGATCAGCCGGTCCAGGGATTCCGGGAAGCGTCACGCCAAGCTTGAACTTGGCGTATTCGCGCATGGCGCTCTCGCCGACGGCCCAGTCGAGGAATTTCTTGGCCGCAGCTTTGTGCTTTGCTCCCTTTAAGAGGGCGTTCGCCTCCAGTTCGTAACCCGCTCCCTCCTCGGGGAGGACCATTTCCACGGGAAACCCCTTCTTCTTGAGCGAGGAATAGACAAAGGCAAAGGAGCACCCAATGGCATACTCGCCCGCAGCGGTCAATTTGGCGGGTTTGGATCCACTCTTTATGTACTGGCCCATGTTTTTATCGAGGTTTTCCAGGAACTCCCAACCCTTATTGTCTTTCACGGGCTTGTTTGCGTATTCGGGATCGAGCATTTCGAGGAGACTGGCGACCTGGAGGAAGCCTGTACCGGAGCTGGCCGGATTCGGCATGATCAACTTGCCCTTGTATGCGGGGTTGAGCAGATCGTTCCACCCCGCGGGTTTGGGAAGGTTGTTTTTGGCCATCACCTCGGTGTTGAGGACAAAAGCCGCCATGTAAAGGTCGATGGCCGCCCAGAAGCCATTTGGATCCTTGAATTTGTCCGGGATCTTCTCCCACCCCTTGGGTTTGTACTTTTCGAGCATCCCCCTGTCTCTGAAATCATCCATGTTTGTCACGGCCCACCCCCATACGAGATCGGCCTGTGGGTTGTTTCGCTCTGCGAGCATTCTGGCGCCCAGTTCACCGGTGGAAAGTCGGATGATCTTGATGTCGAGATCGGGGAGTTCTTTTTCGGCTAGCTTCAGGTATTCAACGGTTTCCTCTGTCTCGAGGGACGTATAAACGACCACCGGCTTTTTTGCCGCAAACGCTGTAGTACCAAGGAACACACAGAAGAAAAACGCCAACAGTGGAACCAAGATCTTTTTAGTTTTTTCCATAATAACGGCCCTCCCTGAATAGGAGATTCTTCTATCTGGAACAATTATCGACTTTGTACAATGAATTTGGTGGATCTCTGAGCCTAA
>CAYGBK010000128.1:0-4355 GCA_964348095.1 uncultured Thermodesulfobacteriota bacterium
ATGATTGCCATGGCGCTGGCCTGTGATCCGGAAATCCTTATCGCCGATGAACCCACGACGGCCCTTGACGTAACCATTCAGGCACAGGTCATCGATCTCATGCTGAAGCTCAAGGAGGATTTTGAAGCGGCAATTGTACTGATCACCCATGATTTGGGGGTGGTTGCTGAAATCGCCCAGCGAATCGAAGTGATGTATGCGGGCAAGGTGGTAGAGGAGGCGAGCACGGTTGCGATCTTTGAGGATCCTAAGCATCCCTATACAAAGGGCCTTCTCAAATCGATTCCCATGTTAGGCCAGAGGGCTCAACACGGTCGCCAACGTCTCCAGGAAATCTCGGGAATTGTCCCAAGCCTCTATGAACTGCCGGCTGGGTGTAGCTTCTATCCCCGATGTCCAGATGCCATGGCAGTCTGCCAGGAACAGGCACCTGAATTGACCGATCTCGGCGATGGTCATCGGGTCCGTTGTTGGCTTTTTTAGGTTGGCTGTCTAGTCCTTGACGGACAATGGTCACGGAGCGAACATCACGTGATTTCTGGGGAACCCGTCTTGGCGAAGGAAGTGTCCCCGAAGGGGCGAATCTCTATTGTCTGATCCGTCGCAGGCGGAGAGTTTAGAGATTCGAATAACCAGCTTAGAACGGGTCAGAAATTTAGTGGGATGAGCGGCGTGGGCGTTTTCCAGTAAGCATTCGATTGATAAACTTAAAATGGAAGAGTTTCTCACAGTTTCTGATTTGAAGGTCCACTTTCCTATCATGAAGGGCCTCTTTTCTCGAGTCGTCGGTTCCGTCTTTGCCGTCGACGGCATATCCTTTGACCTGAAAAGGGGTGAGACGATCGGACTGGTGGGCGAAAGCGGATGTGGGAAGACGACGACGGGCATGGCGATCTTGAGGCTCATTGAACCCACCTCTGGAAAGGTTTTGTTTGAAGGCATGGATACCACCAAGATGACGAAATCCGATCTCAGGTCTCTGAGAAGGCGGATGCAGATCATCTTTCAGGATCCATATTCCTCCCTCAATCCCCGGATGAAGGTGAATCAGATAATCGGTGACCCCATGGATATTCACGGGGTGTACCGGGGCAGAGAGAGGCAAGAAAGGATCGCCTATCTTTTGGAAAAGGTGGGCCTCACCCCTGAACAGGGTCGCCGGTATCCCCATGAGTTCAGTGGCGGGCAGCGACAGCGGATCGGGATTGCCCGCGCTCTTGCCCTAAACCCTCAGCTCATCATCGGGGACGAGCCGGTGTCGGCTCTCGACGTGTCCATTCAAGCCCAGATTATCAATCTCTTGATCGACCTCCAAGAGGAGTTCCAGCTTTCATACATTATCATCGCCCATGATTTGGCCGTCGTGGAGCATCTCTGCGATCGGATCGCTGTGATGTATCTCGGAAAAATTGTCGAAATGGCCTCCTACCGGGATCTCTATACCGACCCCAAGCACCCTTACACCCAGGCCCTTCTCTCAGCCGTCCCAGCCACAGATCCGAGAAAGGCCAGGGAGAGAGTCATTCTGGGAGGGGATGTTCCAAGCCCCATCAAGCCACCACCGGGGTGCCACTTTCATCCTCGATGTCACTATCGAATGGATCACTGCGACAGGGCTGAGCCGGTACTGAAAGACATTGGAGGCCATCACTATGTTGCATGCTACCTGTATTGATTCAGACCGGAAAATCATCGACTTCGGTCTCTTGAATTCATTGGGAGAAGAAAGGAGGTGAAAATCTCTCTGGCACAAAGAAAAAACGAGTGAATGAAACAGAAAGGAGGGTTACAAATGAAGAAGACGCTTGCTTTTATTCTCGCAGGGATCCTTATGGGAGCCTTCATGGGTCTTGTGGGGGATGCTCGCGCGGCGTCGTCCATTGTGGTTTCGGTGGACACGCCACCCCGGACGATGGATCCCCATGGCTCTGATGCGGATGCCAACCTCTCTGTGATGGCAAACTTCTTTGAGGGACTCATGCAGCGGAAAGGTGCCGAGGGGAAGCTGGTTCCGGCCCTGGCCGAGAGGTATGAGCACCCCGACTTGATGACGTGGAAGTTTTATCTCAGAAAGGGGGTCAAGTTCCACAATGGCAATCCCTTTACCGCCGAGGACGTGAAGTTTTCTTTCGAGCGGCTGTCTAATCCGGACGTATCGGAGTTTACGACCGATGGGAAGAACATGGCCTCGATCGACATTGTCGACGATTACACCGTCGTTGTTAAGACGAAAGTGCCGACTCCCTGGTTTGTCAACAATATGCATCAGATCTACATCATGGACAAGGAGTCAACAGAGGCGAGAGATCAGGGAGATGTCGGCCTCAAGCCGATCGGGACTGGGGCCTACAGGTTTGTCGAGTGGGTCAAGGGGTCATACCTCAAGATGGAGGCTAATGAGGACTACTGGGAAGGAGCGCCACCTCTAAAGAATGTTGAACTGAGACCAATCACCGAGTCGTCGACCCGGTTTGCCGCCCTCGTCTCTGGCCAGGCCGAGGTGGCATCAGGCGTTCCCGTTGAACTCTATGAAAAAGTCGTTCAGAATGCGAAACTCGAAGTGGTCGCCCGCCCGGCCCGAAGGTCCATCTTTCTGGCCCTGGGTAACAAGCCAGGAAGTCCACTGGCTGATATCCGGGTGCGGAAGGCCATGTATATGGCCATCAATGAGGATGAGATCATCGAGAAGATCATGCGGGGCCATGCAGCACCCGCGGCCCAGATCCCAGATCCGCCGACCATTGGGTATAATGGTACGCTGACCCGGCTGCCATACGACCCGGAGATGGCCAAGAAGCTTCTGAAAGACGCCGGGTACGAGAAGGGATTTGAGGTGACTCTGTCTGGTCCCAACGACCGGTATGTCCAGGATGAGCAGATCGCCGAAGCCGTGGCTAAATATCTGGCCAAGGTGGGGATCAAAGCAAATCTGGACGTGAAGCCCAAATCCGTCTTCTTCCCACAAGTCGCCCGGGGTGAGCTCGAGTTCTATCTCATTGGATGGTTTGACGGCACCTTTGATATGGGCCGGACCTATTTCAAACTGCTCCATAGCCGGGATGCGGAAAAGGGCTTTGGCGGCCTGAACGGGACCAATTTCAGTGATTCCGAGATGGATGCATTGCTCCAGTCCACCGCCAACATAGCCGACCGGGAGAAGCGTGAAAAGGTCCTTCGAGACCTAAACAAAATGGCCATGGTCGACAAGATTGCGGTGATTCCCCTCCACTACCAGCAGGATATCTATGCCATTCAGAAGGGGAAGGGGATCAGCTTCACACCGCGACCTGACCGATGGATCGTTTTCAAGGAGATCTCCAAAGAGTAGGTAGGTTTTAGAGGAGGAAGGCGGGCTCGGGATAATTCCGAGCCCGCCTTTTCTGAGAGATGTTCACTTACGTTACGCGAAGGCTCATCCAGGGGGTCGTCGTTCTTCTCGCTGTTTCCTTCATCTGCTTCATTATCTTCCGCTATTCTGGGGACCCCGTCCTAACCCTGGCAGGACGGTATGCCACACAGCAAGAGATTGAGGAGGTGAGGAAGGCCTTTGGTCTGGACAAGCCCTTCTATGTGCAGTACCTCCGTTTCATCGTCAATGCCCTCCAGGGTAACTTTGGGAAGTCTTATGTGGCCAGGGCCCCAGTGCTAGGTCTTATTCTTGAACGTCTTCCCGCCACTGTGGAGCTTGCCTCATCGGCTATTTTTCTCTCTTTTGTTTTGGGAGTTGGCCTCGGTGTTTTGGTATCTCTGAGGCCTTATGCCCTCAGAAACCGTCTTATCATGGCGGGCTCGCTCTTCAACATCTCTATCCCCACCTTTCTCACAGGAATTCTGCTTATCATGGTTTTTTCCGTCTATTTTGGGATTCTGCCTCCATTTGGGCGGGGTGACACAGTGAGGATTGGCTTCTGGCGGACAGGATTCTTGACGTGGAGTGGCGTCACCCATCTGATTCTTCCAGCCTTTACCCTCGGAATGTACCAACTCGCCGTTCTGCTCCGGTTGACTCGAGCAGGTATGCGGGAGGTTCTCACCGAAGAGTACATCAAAACAGCCTGGTCCAAGGGCCTCCCTCCGAGAAAGGTGATCTTCAAGCACGCCCTGAGAAACGTCTTGATCCCGGTCGTCACCATGACAGGCCTCCAGTTTGGAGAATTGATCGCCTTCTCCATCGTGACCGAAACGATCTTCCAATGGCCAGGACTGGGAAACCTGTTGTTGACCTCAATCTACGAGACCGACAACCCTGTCATTGTGACGTACATCATGCTGGCCGCATTGATCATCTTGACCATCAACATTGTGGTGGACATTCTCTACGCATTCTTAAACCCCAAGATTCGATATGAATGATC
>CAYGBK010000129.1:0-90664 GCA_964348095.1 uncultured Thermodesulfobacteriota bacterium
AATTCCCACGGATTGGGAGCAAGCGACACAACCCTTATTATCAGAGAATATATAGAACAAAGTCAGTGAGGAAGACAACCTCGGATGATCGGGCTTAGAGAAATCAGTCTGATTTTCACAGGTACAACCGTTTTGGTGTTGGGCATCTACGTTTTTTCCGCAAGTCCGAGAAGAGAACCTAATGGAGTCTTCGGCCTCTTATGTATTTTTGCTTCCATATGGTGTTTTAGCATACTGTTAGTTCGTCTCTCCTCAAGCCCACACAAGGCAGTGTTCTGGGGAAGGCTTGCCTTTCTCGCTGTTGGATTAGGGGTCACTTTCTTTCTATATTTCGCTTTTGTCTTTCCAGAACGATCCATACCGAAATGGATTCCCCACCCTCTTGGTTTCATTGCTCCGGGCATAATCTTTGCGGTGCTTGCCTTTACGGATCTGATACTCGAGGACGTTCGTTTGGAGGAGTGGGGGTATGATTCGGTACATGGGCCGTTACACAGCCTCTTCTTGGTTTATATCCTCTCATACATATCAATTGGAATCTCGTATCTGTTCGTAAAACTCATTCATACATCTTCGCCAATACAGAAGTTGCAATTAAAGTATGTCCTGATTGGACTTACCGTGGCCCCGTTTATAGGTCTAGTAACAAACGGCATACTGCCGATAATAGGAAATGCTCGGTTCACGGACATCGGACCAACATCATTTATTGTGTTTGTCGGAGCTTCCTCATATGCAATAGTCAAACACCGTCTAATGGACATAGATTTCCTGATCAAGAAGGGTTTTATTCTTCTGTTTTCATTCATCATTCTCTGTTTTCCAGCGTTCATTTTTTTGGGGCTTCTGGAGAACTTCTTCTACCAAAAGGTGAACTATGAATTCACTCTCTTTGTTATCTTACTCATCGTACTATCCTCACTCGTTTTTCTGAGGATTAGGGCTGTCGCGGAAGAGAAAATAGAAAAATTCCTATTCAAACAGAGGTACAGCGATCAGCGTACTTTGATGAATTTTGGTCGAGCTCTTGTCACGATTCTCGATCTGCGTTCTCTTTGTAAAAGAGTTATCGAGACCGTTTCGCAATCCATGAATGTTACAAATGGGTCTGTGTACATTCTTGACGAAGAGAAAGCAAGTTTTGAACTCTACGAGTATGGCGAGTCCGATAGAGGGGGAAAAATAATCAAAAGGCTTCCTCAAAAGGATTATTTATTTCAATGGCTGCTCAGGGAGAAAACGGTTTTAGTCAAAGAGGAATGGAGCCTCATGCCGCCCGCACCCGAACGCGACAAGGCGCTAACGCGGATGGATGAGATGCAGTCAGAGGTGTGCATACCCTTGATTAGCCGAAACAGAGTCATTGGGATAATCAACCTTGGATCAAAACGAAACAGAAGACCCTATACCATACAGGATATTGAACTACTTACCACCCTTGCGAATCAGACGGCGATTGCTATTGAAAATGCGAAACTCTACGAAAACCTTAAGAAACAGAAGTCGATTATGCGCCGCGCTGATCGCCTTGCCTCCCTCGGAACGTTGACCGCAGGATTAGCTCACGAGATTCGGAATCCTTTGGTGGCGATCAAGACCCTCACCCAACTTCTACCGGAAAGACTCGACGATGATGAGTTCAGAAAAGACTTCTTGACAATTGCCTCCGGGGAAGTGGACAGAATATCGTCACTGGTCAACGAATTGCTTGAATTCGCGCGGCCCACAAAGCCCCAGTTTCAGGTCGAAGACATAAAGGAGATAATGGATGGGATGGTTCTCCTCATATCCACCGAGGTAAAGAAGAAGCAACTCGAGATTTCGACCCATTACGAAAAGAACCTCCCGCCAATAGCCCTAGACCGGGAGCAAATCAAGCAGGTGTTTCTTAACTTACTTCTCAATGCGATTGAGGCCACCAGCGAAGGAGGCCAAGTGAGTGTCGAAATCCGCACTTTCTCAAAGAAAGGCGAGGAGAGTTTCTTGCAGGTCGAGATTCGTGATACAGGCAATGGAATCCCAGAAGAACATCTTGACACCATATTCAACCCATTCTTCACCACAAAGAAGAAGGGAAGCGGGCTCGGCTTATCCAATGCCCATCAAATCGTTTTGGAGCATGGGGGAATACTAAACGTCGAGAGTCACGTGGGTGAAGGATCGTCCTTCTTTGTCAACCTTCCTCTGTTGCTAGAAGAGACTGAGGAGAAAGAGGGTTTGGAAAGGGAAAGCCAAACCTCTCAGCACTTACCCTAGCTCGTCTCCTGGTTTTGACCTGAGAGCCCTCACAGTCAAAGCTATGGTTAGTCCTGGAGGAAAACGGTGAAAAAGACTCTGCTCGTCGTTGATGACGAAAAGGGAATCCGAGAATCCCTAAGATGGACTTTTAAAGATAGCTATGCGGTAGCCTTGGCAAAGGACGGCCGAGAAGCCTTAAAGGCTTTCGAGGATAAGCAGCCTGATTTGATCCTTCTTGATATTGTCCTACCCGATATAAACGGGCTGGAGATCCTGAGGCAGGTCAGGGAAAAGGCCAAGCGTCTCCCGGTTATCATGATCACCGCGACAAGAACAGTCAAGAACGCCGTAGAGGCCATGAAGCTTGGGGCTGATGACTATATTGTAAAGCCTTTCGATCCCGAGGAACTTAGAATCATCGTTCGCAAAGCCTTGAACAACCAAGATCTAGCCAGAGAAGTTGAGCTACTCCGGTCAGAGGTAAATCGGACATATGGCTTTGATAACATCATTGGAAAAAGCAAAGACATGCGGGAAATCTTCAAGGTCGTCAGACAGGTGGCAGACTCCAAGACGACCATCCTGGTTACTGGTGAGAGTGGAACTGGAAAGGAACTTATCTCACGGGCTATCCACTATCACAGTTCACGGAAAAACAATCCCTTTGTAACGATTAACTGCGCCGCTATTCCGGAAACTCTCATCGAGAGTGAACTCTTCGGGCATGAGAGAGGAGCCTTCACCAGCGCGTACGAGAGAAAGATCGGACGCTTTGAAATGGCCCATACGGGATCACTTTTCCTGGACGAAATCGGCGAGTTGAGTCTCTCGACGCAATCAAAGATTCTCCGTTTCTTGGAAGAGAGGGAATTAACCCGTGTTGGCGGTTCCAAAAACATCAAAGTCGATGTTCGCTTGATCGCTGCCACGAACAAACGTCTGGAGGAGTCCATCGTGAGCGGAACTTTTCGGGAAGACCTCTACTACCGAATTAATGTGGTTCCCATCGATGTTCCTCCCTTGAGAAACAGAAAGGAAGACATCCCCCTGCTGGCGCACAACTTTATGAGGAAACTTTACGAAGAAAACCAAAGAGGGCCTCACAAGATTTCAAAAGAGGCTATTGATCTCCTTGTCAATTACGACTGGCCTGGAAATGTGAGAGAGCTGGAAAACCTTGTCGAAAGGGTGATGGCACTCTCTACAGCTGAAACCCTCACCCCAGAGGACCTCCCGAATAATGTCCGAGAGAATGTTCGGATTAACCAATTGAAAGGCGCGGTTTTGTGGGGCGAGATATCCTTGACCAGGGCTGTGGAAGAGTTTGAAAGGGACATTATTACCGATGGAATGAGACGAGCCAACTATGTGCAATCTCAAGCCGCCGTGAAGTTGGGCATCAGTCGTCGGATCCTGAAGTACAAGCTGGATAAGCTAAAGATTGATCTCGGCCAAGATTCAGACCAGTTCGACGTTTGATATTCAAACCCATGCTCCATATGGGTTTAGACGTAAACCGTGATCTCCGTTCGCTGCCCGTGGTTCATTTTGCACTGCCATTACTATTTCATTCAGGCAGAGAACCCAAGGCCTGGGCTTTGACAGGGACCTGTTCATTCATATCTCTAATGTCTCCCAGAGGGTAAAGGAGAACAAGAATGAGGGTTCTTTTCGTTCAGCCCCCTCATGATCCAAACTCCTTCGCGCACAAATCAGGTCTTGCCGAACCTCTCGTATACGAGATTCTTGCCTCTACCATTCCGCATCATGATACGAGGATCTTTGATATGCGCATAGGAGAAGCCTCGCTAGAGGAAGAAATCGAGACATACAGCCCAAACGTAATTGGAGTCGGCTGTGTTACTGCAGGTTATCGCGAATGCGTGCGAGTATTGAAAAGAATCAAAACAATCAATTCATCCATTATTACAATCGTGGGCGGCCATCACCCAACAGTGATGCCTCAGGATTTTAGCAATGACTTTACCGACTTCATTGTCCTAGGAGAGGGAGAACAGACCTTTCGAGAACTCGTCGATGTTTTGGAATTGAGAGGGTCGGTATCCCACGTAAAGGGCCTGGTGATTCCCAATGATAGGAATCTTCATTTCACCGGCGAAAGGCCTCTTATCGACATCAATGACATCCCGATCCCTAGAAGGGATTTAACAGAAAAACATAGAAAAAACTATTTTCGAGGAAATTGGAGGCCAATCGTATCTATAGTTGGTTCTAGAGGTTGTTCATATCGTTGCAAGTTTTGCTGCCAGTGGGTGCTATACAGAGGAACCTATCGAGTCAGGAGCCCTAAGAATGTAGTGAGTGAACTCTCTCAAATTGATGAAAAGTACATTGATTTTATCGATGACAACTCCTGGGAGAACACACGGTGGATGGAAGAATTATACGTTAGGATCAAGGAAGCAGGCATCCGCAAGAATTACAAACTGTATACAAGATCAGATTTGGTCATTAGAAGACCCGATCTCGTTGAGAGGTGGAGAACTATTGGCCTAAGAGCGGTCCTAATAGGCTTCGAATCTTTCAGAGATGAAGATCTTCTGACACTGAACAAGAAAAATACGGTAGCCAAGAATATTGAGGCATCGAGAATTTTGAAAGAGAATGACATTGACATCATCGGGTATTTCTTAATTGATCCATCGTACACCGAAGAAGACTTTCGCAGTTTGATCGACCATGTGAGGAGATTGGATATCGAACAGCCAATTTTCTCGGTTTTGACTCCATTCCCAGGGACCCAGCTTTTCGACGAAGTCAAGGAAAGAATTATTACCAGGAATTATCAATATTTTGACGGGATGCATGCTGTCGTACCTTCCGCTCTTCCAGCAGAGGAATTCTACCGATCCTACAAGGAACTATACCGCGAATGTTATCC
The DNA here is from genome assembly GCA_964348095.1 of uncultured Thermodesulfobacteriota bacterium. GTDB lineage: Bacteria > Desulfobacterota > BSN033 > WVXP01 > WVXP01 > WVXP01. The sequence goes on from CAYGBK010000129.1 coordinate 5,141, forward strand.
AAAGGGGAAATTGATCAAGAAGTTCTTGCAGGGGAAAATAAGGTTCACTCTTCCTCAGGCCCTAGCCCAGAAGAGATATCTCAAGAACTTGGGACCTGCTGAACCCTAACAGGTTGTGATTATTCTATGGCTATAGAGCTGGTATTCCGTCTCGTTAGCTTTGAACGAGTGAATTGAGTCTGCGATCTCTGTGCCGTTTACGCGTGTCGTCATTTTTCCCGATCGACCGCTAATCTGCATTTCATGAAACCTGGCGTGGGCTTGCCCTAGTCCCGATTATCCACAGGGGCAAGGAGTGCATCCACCTGGGAATCGAATTTGGCTGCACCTTGACAAGATTACTCATCTGACAAATTATCCCTCCCCCATCCTCTCAGGTCTTTTTGTCATATCTGCACGTTCGCAATACTGTTCAATTTTGTACCAAATGGTTGACAACCTCGTTCTTGTTCAGATCATGGGGTTTGCCATCTTTTCCCGAAACGGGGCGTTCAAAATTGTACGAGCATATCTCTTTCTTGCTGACCTCTCGTGATGTTCGCCTCGGAAACTATGTGAAAAAGCTGATGAATTCAATAGGTTAGATGCAATGTTGACAAGACACCGTCTACATTATCTTTGGCAAAGGGATTGCTAGGAACACAGGTGATTCTCCCGCGGGGACTATGCCATGTCAGACCGTCAAAAGATATTGGTTGTCGATGACGAACTGGGACCGAGGGAATCCCTCAGGATGATTCTGAAACCATCATACGATGTGGTGACGATCGACAGTGGGGCAGCTGCTTTAGAATACCTTGAAGACCACCCAGTCGATCTGATTACCCTCGACCTGAAGATGCCAGGTATGTCGGGGCTGGATACACTGGAGCAAATTCGACAATCAAATCCCGAGGTGATGGTGATCATCGTGACCGGCTACGGAACCTTCAAATCGGTCGTCGAGGCCATTCGGTTAGACGTTTTCGATTACATCTCAAAACCCTTTAATGTCCCCGAGATAATGTCTGTGGTGCAACGATGTTTGGATATGCGAAATACCAAAAGTGCAATTGGAGGACTATTCCAGGAACTGGCCGGCCTTCTCAAAATGGAGTACTCAGACCTTCCTCGGAAAAAGATCGTTGAGAAAATCGAAAAGCATCTTGGCAACTTTGAAGACTTAGAAGGAGACAGGAACGGCTTGGATCTGATTCATTTAACCAAAGCCCTCTCGAGATGGATTGAGAAAGGGGATCCATATACGATTGGCCATTCTGAGCGGGTCAGCCACTATGCTTACACTCTGGCCGAAAAGCTTGACTTGTCCGATTCGTTTAGAAAGGAGCTACAGTTAGCCGCTAACCTTCACGATATAGGAAAAGTCTCTATCAGCAGCCGATTCATGAACACCGAGGGGAAACTTTCGAGCACCGACTGGGCCATTCTGAAGAGACATCCAATCAAATCCATCGAACTGATTCGGCCGCTCAACCTTTCGAAAGATGTCGTCTCGGCTATCCGTCATCACCACGAGCGCTTCGATGGGACGGGCTATCCTGATGGGCTGGCTGGAACAGACATCCCTATGGGAGCCCAGATCATTTCCATTGGAAACATCTACGATGTCCTGACATCCAAAAGGCCATATCGTACGGCCATGAGTCCAGCTGAAGCGGAAGCCGAGATTCAGAAGAACAGTGACACCTATTTTGATCCCGATCTCACGCGACGGTTCTTAGAAGTCTTGAGGACACAGCGGAGCGCCGACAAACAGTTTTCCCCGAAAAAGAGGAAAGAAAGGGAAGGTTCATGCCAAAAAAAACAGCTAGTTTGGTGTGTCCAGTGCAACGCTCTGGCTCTCTTCTCTTCGCTCGATCAGGCTCCCGAATACGAGAAACAAAAGGGGGAGTGGCAGGTTTTAGAGAAGGATGATCAAGCGGCGTTCATCTCTTCGCACCAAGGACATCACCTGGAAGAACTCCATGCCATAGAAGACTCTTTTATGAGCGATGGAAACTACGCTGAACCCATCAAAACAAGCTATTTTGAGGCGACAAACGGCAAGCAACGCTTCGTTGTAAAGAGGGTGAGAGAAAGAATTCATGACCCTCAAAGATACGAGCTTATTCCGGGAAAACTCGGCCTAACCCTTAGGAAGCCAGAGATCGACACCCTAGCGATTCAGAGGCAACTCGAAAGAGAATCCTCAACCCGTCACTTGTCTCGGGAAAAAATCCATGGCTTTGTGATCCAGTTAGCAGAAGCCGTATCCCATCTCAACCCGGAGGACCTCAAACGGGCTCCCTTTGAAGGCCCCAACCCATCTAGACGGTATTTCATTGTCGAGGAAGGGATTATGGAAGAGGTTTTGGAAAAGTCCTCTCAGTTCCTCACCAAGAATGAAGCCAAACTCCTGGGAGAGTACGTCCGGAAAAATCTCGGAGAACCGCTCCTTATGGCCATGGTTAGAATCGAGTTTCGGATAGAAAAAAACGGGCAGGATCGGAAATTAGAAAAGAGAGCCGCTTGATCGATCATCTTTCTTTCCCTCGATTTCCACGACTCCCTGACCGATGGACTCATTCTCGAATTCATCCGCCAATCCCAAAAACAATGACTCCAGGCTGTGACCCAAGGGCTCTCCTGTCGGGGCGTTTCCCTAGTTTTGTGGACACTCACATCCCTGAGGGACGTTTGCAGAAAGGGAGAATCTAAGCCAAAAATCGCCGTTTTTGGTCCGTAGCCCGTGGTTCGTGGCAAAAAACTAGGATTTATGCGTCCATGGGATTCAGGTACCGGGGCCAGGGTATTTAATTTCGAATCAAGTGACCTGAATTGACAATTCAACTGACCACTGACAACCGACAACTGACAGCACCAAGAAAAGATTTCTGGCCAGCGAAGAGCGCCCCTTTTTCGCTTTCATCAGACAAAAAGCGAGAAAAGCAATTCGTGCGACAGTCCGTCCCCACCTGCACGTTCAGGGGCGGGAAGAGGGTCAAAGGGAAAGCACGGGAGCGAAGGGAGATGAGGGTTTCACCACCGAATTCAAGATTGCGTTGAAACATGAGATTGTTGGAACTTCTCTTAGAAAATCGGGGTACTCCCCTCTCGTGTCCCATTGACAGGCCCTACCCTATCTGGTAGGTTTTACTGGCGCTTCTATCTCCCAAATGCGAAGGAAAACCCCATGACACCGACGATAAGCTCGTTGATCTTCAGTGTCTCCATGTATCTTTACGTCGCCGTGACCGTGGTCTATCTCATTCATGCCGTCACCCAGAACCACAGAATTGGATTGGTTGCAACGTCCTTACTCCTCATCGTATTCGGTGGTCACACGGTGGGCTTGGTCTACCGATGGCTTGAGACACACCACACAGGATACGGCTATATTCCACTGTCGAATATGTATGAGTCGCTTATTTTCTTCTCATGGACAATCGTCTTTATCTACCTGATCCTCGAGTTTCTGTATAAGCAGAAAACTATTGGTGGCTTTGTAACCCCCTTTGCCTTTCTGTTCATGGCACTTACATCCATCATTCCAGGGGTGAGTGAGAGGATAAATCCTCTGGTTCCAGCCCTCAAGAGCCCGTGGCTGGCAATTCACGTCATAACCTGTTTCATTGGCTATGCCGCTTTTGCGGTCGCTTTCTGGTTCAGCATTCTCTACCTCGTCAGGGAAAAGCGGCAAACGAAGCCCACCTCCCGATTACGATTCTTACCCTCAACAAGGCTCCTCGACGAAATCAACTATCGGTCGATCCTCATAGGATTTCCGATGCTTACCCTGGGCATTGTAACGGGAGCTGCCTGGGCCAACTATGCGTGGGGTTCTTATTGGAGTTGGGATCCAAAAGAGACGTGGTCCCTGATCACATGGTTCATCTACGCTGCTTTTCTTCACGCACGGCTAACTCGAGGGTGGTCTGGAAGAAAAACCGCCCTCCTCTCGATAATTGGTTTTGCGGCAGTTATCTTCACTTATTTCGGCGTCAACTACTTCATCTCAGGCCTCCACAGCTACGCCTAGACCTTCAGGTCACATCGCGAATCTGCTATCAAACACCGCTTTTCGGTAGAAATTAGGGGGATTTCTGCCAAAGAGGCCGTTTCATATGGCGTACAGTTCCTCGTCCAGCATGTGAACCCAGTTTTTCTTCAGAACGTTGATCGCCTCTTTCATGTTGGTTACATCAACGATGAGGACTGCATTGTCTCCGCGAGTCAGGGAGGTGTAAAGGTAGTTTACATTAATGTTCGCATCCTTCAGGGGACGGAGAATGGCATTCAGGCCACCAGGATGCTTTGGGGCTTCAACGGCAAGCACCTCCTTCAATTTCACAGAATATCCATGGCTCTCCAAAATGCTCACCGCCTTGTCTGGATCGTTGACAACGAATCTTACAGCACTTACGTCGGCTGCGTCTGCGACGCTCACAGCAATTACGTTGATACCATTTTCTCCCAGGAAATCAATGACCGTCGAAAACTGGCCCGGCGTGTTCTCCAAACCCAGGGATATTTGTTGCACCGGCATCCATAACCTCCTTGACACAGTCCTACCAGGTGAGTCTCGGTCACGCCAGATGGTTGTACCCTGCTTTTAGGGCCTTCTTGTTCTGGGTGATAATCGGCTTTCCCTTGTCTTCGAATATCTCCTCGATAGCTTTCTGAGTCGTCTCCAGGGGGGCGACTCTCGTCTTTCTTAGATAAGCGCCCAACATCACCATGTTGGTGAGTCGTCCATCCCCTAAACTCTTAGCTAAATCGTTGGCCGGTACTTCGAAAATCTCAATGTCACCGCGGGCCGGCCTGGTGTCGACCAGGCTAGAATTGATAAACAGGCCGCCCCCTGATTGAATGATATTCTCAAAACGCTGCAGTGATGGCCTATTCATAACCACCACGAATTCGGGACTCGAGGCAACAGGCGAGGCGATCTCTTCGTCACTGATGGCAACCGTACAGTTGGCAGTTCCCCCCCGGACTTCAGCCCCATATGCCGGAAGAAATGTCACATTCTTTCCATCGCGCATACCAGCTACCGCGAGGACGTACCCCATTATCAAGACGCCTTGCCCACCAAATCCGGAAAAAATTGTCTTAATCAGCATCTTTCTTACTCCCGGTGACATCCTTGATGACGCCAAGGGGGTAGCGTTTGACCATGTTGTCTTCAATCCACTGACAGGCTTCCGTTGGACTCATTTTCCAGTTTGTGCCGCACGGAGAGAGAACCTCAACAAGGGAAAACCCCATTCCCCTGAGCTGGACCTGGAAGGCCTTGGCAACGGCTTTCTTCGTTCTTAATATGTTCGCGGTTGAATTTACCGCCGTCCTCACAATGTAGGCACTTCCAATGGCCAGCGACAGCATCTCACTCAGATTGATTGGATGGCCGTGGATTGTTTCACTTCTGCCACGCGGAGACGTTGTCGTCTTTTGACCGGGTAAGGTGGTGGGAGCCATCTGGCCCCCTGTCATGCCGTAGACCGCATTATTAACGAAAATGGCGGTGATATTCTCTCCACGGTTTGCAGCGTGAATAGTTTCTGCCGTTCCGATAGCCGCAATATCGCCGTCTCCTTGATAGGTGAAAACGAGCCGGTCCGGGAGAGCTCGCTTTAGTCCAGTGGCTACGGCGGCACCTCTCCCATGCGGCGCCTCTCCCATATCGATGTCGAAGTAGTTATAGGCCAGAACCGCGCAGCCTGCGGGTGGAACGCCGATGGCAATCTTCTGAAGCCCCATCTCGTCGATCACTTCGCCCATGATCCGATGGAGAATGCTATGGCCACACCCTGGGCAGTAGTGGAAGGGATTATCTTTGAGAGATTTTGGCCTGGAAAAAACCTTTTTCATGTCCACTCCATGGTCCTTGTGAGCCCACATCCGAGAGCGTGTGCGATTGGATTGAGTCTATCGTCTCCTAACCCAATTTCTTTCGATAATACTGACTGGCAATAACCCTCGAAACCTCGAGAGGCGTGGGGATGATTCCTCCAGGCCTTCCGTAGAAATGAACCTCACCACGCCCTTCCAAGGCCAGGCGAACGTCCTCCACCATCTGTCCTGTGTTCAACTCGAAGACGAGGAAATGCTTGATCGTTTTGCTAAGCTGTCGAAGCGCCTGTGCTGGGAAGGGCCACAGGGTAATGGGCCGGAACATTCCGATTTTTATGTTTTGCTCCCGCGCACGGATGATTGCCCCCTTGGCAATTCTGGCCGCGGTGCCAAAGGCAACCACTGCCATAACCGCATCGTTCAGGAGATGATTCTCAACGAGTGTCTCCTTTTGAGCGATTCGCTCGTATTTACGGACGAGTTTCCAATTGTGCTCTTCCTCGACCGCCGGATCGAGGAGAAGGGAGCGAATGATACGACTGGGTCTCCCGTTGGCCCCTGTAAGCGTCCAGTCTTTGGTCGCCTGTTTTCTGGATTTCTTGGAATCGACAAACTCGACAGGCTCCATCATCTGTCCGAGCATCCCATCTCCGAGGATGAAAACAGGCGAGCGATAATCATCTGCCAGATCGAAAGCCTTCATGGTCAGGTCAGCCAGCTCCTGAACGGAACTTGGACCCAAAACAATATTCCGATAGTCGCCGTGTCCTCCACCCCTCGTCGCCTGGAAATAATCGGATTGAGAGGGGGCGATGTTACCGAGTCCAGGCCCTCCCCGAGAGATATTGACGATAACAGCGGGAAGTTCCATGGCCGATAGGAAGGAGATGCTCTCCTGTTTGAGGCTAATGCCTGGGCCAGAGGAGGACGTCATCGCTCTCATTCCTGCCATGCTCGCTCCCATGACCATGTTGATCGCTGCCAGTTCGCTCTCTGCTTGAATGAAGATCCCGTCATCGAGTTCCGAAAGTCGGGTCGACATGTATTCTGTCAATTCGTTTTGGGGGGTAATTGGATAGCCAGCATAGAAAAGGCAGCTGGCGCGGATAGCTGCCTCACCGGCGACGTGGTTTCCCCTCATCAATACCCTACTCACGATATACCTCAATCGCAATCTCAGGACACGAAACGGCACACGCGCAACACCCGGTGCACTGCTTACTCTCTCGCTTCATGCCCTTTTCTAGAAAGACGCTCGGATAGTATCCTGTCCTATTGAGTTTTGTGGAGGACTCGATCAGGCCTTTCGGGCATGCCTCAACACAGAGCAGGCATCCTTTGCAGAGCTCTTCGTCGATTTCTATTATTCCGATTCTCCTGGCCACGCGTGCATCCTCCCCACCTGAAGTTCTAACCGGTGTAAGCATAGAAGATAAAACAAATCAGATAATTGTCAAGGTCATTTTTCTCTGGATTCCGTCAGATTCCAGTATCCTCCATGTGGGACGCTGGCCGAGAGGTCCTAGGTTTGTGTGTTTTAGGCGAGACCACCGGGAGCGGGAGGGTTTTGAGAGGAACTAGCCACTTACCTTTCCGCGTCTTAACCGATTCTTGGATTGATCAATACGCATGCGACGACGGACATTGAACCTTTTGGGGGCTTGTCGACGGAGAACCTTGCCCTCCTTTACTATTTATTATATTGTATCTGGCAAACATCTCGCAAATAGGAGACTCATGACGCCCTCTCTCACACAGCTAGATAAAGAGGAGAACAAGCTCATCATGATCGGTGGGAAGGGTGGAGTCGGCAAGACGACCTGTGCCGCCGCACTTGCCCTCCATTTTTCGGAGAGTGGAAGGAAGACCCTTGTTATCTCCAGTGATCCCACCCCTTCTTTGTCTGATATATTCGAAACATCGATTGGAGATAAGGAGACCGCGATCCAGGGGATCGAGGGCCTCTTCGGCATTGAGATCAGTTCCGACGTCGTCCTGGAGATGTGGCGAGAGCGATTTGGCCCGGAAATCTATGAGGTCATCTCGTCGTTTGCCACCCTTGACTATGACTTTGTAGACTATATCGGCACCGCCCCTGGTATCGAAGAAGAATACATGTTGAACTATATTCTCGATCTCGTGGAGGGGGGACAGTATGACCTGGTGGTATGGGACACAGCACCTGCTGGCCATACATTGAGGCTCCTTCATCTACCTCACATTTTTCTGAAGCATCTGGAGGCTGCGACAAAGTTTTACCTCAATATCTACAGCTATTTTGAAAAGGTAAAAGACAGTGTAAGATTGCGAAAAGGGAAGCGATCCCTGCTGGAGATCATCAGCAACTGGGAAAACCTCGCTGAAAAAATCGTCCGGTTTATCAGGGATCAAACAAGAACGTCCTTCGTGCTCGTTACGATACCCGAGGCTCTGGGGGTCAGGCAGACCGAACGCATCATCAAGGATTTTGATGATTATCAGTTGAGAGTTAGATATCTCATCATCAACCATGTCATTGAGAATGTCGATTGTTCCTTTCATGAGATTAAACAGAAGATGCAGCAAATGTATCTCAGAACCCTCCAAGAAAGTTACGGTGATCGCATAGAGATAGTGCATGTGGCCGAGTCGCCCCAAGAGGTTAAGGGAATCGACAGAATCAGGGAAGTCTCTGAGACTCTTTTTCCGTCCAGGAGGTAAGAAATGGATCTATCAAAAAGGGCCCGTCAACTCAGCCCATCCCCTACCCTAGCGGTCACAGCCAAGGCTGCCGCGATGCGAGCCCAGGGCCTCGATGTTATCAGCTTCGGCGCGGGAGAACCGGATTTTGACACGCCGGATCACATCAAAAAGGCCGCTATCGACGCAATAGACAGTGGTTTCACAAAGTATACCCCCGTGGGAGGTATTGACGAGCTCAAAGACGCCATTATCGAGAAATTCAAGAGAGATAATGGGTTGCAGTACGACAGATCACAGATTATTGTCTCGTGCGGTGGAAAACACGCTATTTACAACCTGGCTCAGGCGCTTTTCGATCGTGGTGATGAAGTCATTATTTCTGCCCCGTACTGGGTTTCCTATCCTCCGATTGTAGAAATGGCCGGTGCGACTCCGGTGATCGTGAACACCTCAGAAGCTGATGGTTTCAAGATTTCACCGGAACAGCTCGCAGAAGCGGTCACGTCGAGAACGAAAGCTTTTATTCTCAATAGTCCCTGTAATCCGACCGGGGCGGCGTATGAGAGGAGAGAACTCGAAGCCCTCGGCGAGATTGCTCTCGAAAAAGGGATCTACGTCATTTCTGACGAAATCTACGAGAAGATCGTTTTTGATAACTTTGGATTTATGAGTATTGCCTCTGTCAACAAGGCACTCTTAGAACGGACGATCATCGTCCATGGTGTCTCCAAGACATACTCCATGACCGGATGGCGGATTGGCTATACTGCTGGACCGGCTGAATTGATTAAGGCCATGACAAGCATCCAGGGTCAGAGCACATCAAATCCAACCTCTATTGCCCAGAAGGCGGCCGTTAGCGCTTTGTCTGGACCCCAGGAGCCCGTAGACGAGATGGTGCAGATTTTTCAGCAACGTCGCGATCTCATTGTCCAGCGGTTGAATGCTATAGATGGGGTTTCCTGCTTTAATCCTCAGGGAGCCTTCTACGTGTTTCCAAATTTCTCCTCCTGGCTCGGTCGAACCGACGACACTCAGAGATTCTCCAATTCCATAGAACTCGCGGACTACCTCCTCACCAACGCTCAGGTGGCTTTAGTCCCCGGAGTGAGTTTTGGAGCAGAGGGCTATGAAAGGCTCTCATTTGCCACCTCAACGGAAAACATCGAGAACGGCTTAGACCGAATCGAAGAAACCCTGTCCAATCTCGGGTAGCACTCAGCCGATCGGTGATTTAAGAAATGGATGAGGCAAGACTCTGTTCCCTGTGCCAAAAGGAGTTAGAGGACGACATAGCCTTCTGCGAATCCTGCGGGAATTTCTTTTGCTCTGGTTGTTTAGCGGAAGTTTCCCAGAGAGAGTACGATTCGGCCTATGTCATAGGGACCTGCAAGGGATGCCGCAGATTGGAGGACGTGAAATCACAAATGATTCTCTGTCCCCGATGTGGCACGGCCGTCAAGGAGTATCGTTCTCCTTTGACAACCGTCGACATTGTCATACGGTGCCGAAAACCGAATACGGGAATCGTCCTTATCGTGAGAAACAGAGAGCCGCGGATGTGGGCTCTTCCAGGAGGATTTTGCGATTATGGAGAAAAACTCGAGGATGCAGCTATTCGTGAGGCAGAAGAAGAGACCGGTCTCGCCATCCAATTGATTGAGCAGTTCCACACCTACTCTGATCCTCGCCGAGATCTCCGTCACCATTCCATAACGACGGTATTCATCGCGGAGGCGGAAGATAAGCCAAAAGCCGGAGACGATGCGGAAGAGGCCAGGGTTTTTCGAGAGCAGGACATTCCCGAGATGCTCGCCTTTGACCACAAAAGAATTCTTGACGATTACTTCCGCTATGAAAAGACCGGTTCAAAACCACGGCCGGCCTCCATCAGACTGCCCAAGCGGTTCGACAGATCGAAAAATCCTACTTAATCGATCGGAGTCTTTCCAGCAGATACTTCCTCAGCATGTCCAGAGCCATGATCGTGGCCCTCTCGGCTATGGCGTCTCGAGGTCCGCCTATTTCCCACGATTTAAACCGCTCTGTCTCGGTCTCAGCGATGGCGACGGTCAGCGTGCCTCTCATGTCCCCATGTGATGGTCTAAAATCTCCTGTAATTCCCATACCCACGTTCGCGTGGTCAACGATCTTTCTGGCGAGTGCGGTAGAGTGGTATACTCGATCCTCAACCAATGACGAAAAGGCCTGGTCTGTCAGGTTCAAAAATGACTGTTGGGCGCTTTTTGACGGGAGAACGAATCCTTGCATGAATCGGTCCGTTCCCGTCTTGACAACCCTTTGACATATGAGCCCTCCCGTCACCGCATCAGCCACGCTGAGCCTCACGTTGAGGCGGATGAGGTACTCTGCGACTTTCTGCTCCAGGGTCTCGTTGTCTACGCCGTAGATGAGGATGCCCAAACGATTCCGGATCTCCCTTTCAATCGGATCAATCATGTTGAGTGCTTCTTTTCGACTTCTTCCGTGGGAGACGATGGATATTTTGACGTCTCCCGGAGATGCGAGGAGACCGATGCTGGGATTCTGGTTGAGGCGAATCAGGTCTCCGACCTGTCTGTCAACGCCGCTTTCACCGAGACCACAGACGCGGAGAACCCGGGTCAGAATTACCTGCCTCCCTAGCCTGTACTTTTTCTTCAGATAAGGAAGGACGGTGCGGCCGAGAAGGTGCTCTAACTCTCGCGGCACGCCAGGAAGGGAAATGACGACCCCCCTTCGATCTTCCACGATAAAGCCAGGAGCGGTCCCCATGGGATTTCTGATAGGCAAAGCCCCCTGGGGAATGTAGGCCTGTTTTCGATTATTCGGTGACATCTGAAAACCCCTCGTTTTGAAGATCGCCTCTATCTGCTTCATAAGTTCGGGGTGGAATATCAGCCGCTGTCCAGTTGCCTTTGCGACGGCATCACGGGTGAGATCGTCCTCTGTCGGTCCCAATCCACCGGTCGTAATCACAATGTCAGAACGATCAAGTCCGAATCTCAGCGCGTCGATTATCGGACCCAAATCATCTCCAACAGCGGTAATATGGGACAAGGTGATTCCTACACCGGCAAGTTCTCTACCCAGATATGACGAATTCGTATCCACAATTCGGCCGAGAAGCAATTCAGATCCAATTGCAATTACCTCCCCTTGGAGTCCTGTGTCTGTCCCCATTCTTGCCGTCCTAAAGTCTCACGGTTTCGGATCTCTTGGAATACTTCTCCAAAGACTCCTCCCGCACATTCACACCAAGTCCTTTTCCGGCAAGGGGAGGAGCATGGCCAGCCTGCCCAAAACGGATATCTTCCTCCACAATATCCTCTTGAAGAACCCACGTTCCGAACGATCCCTCGAGATAGAGGAGGCCATCAGACCACCCGGCGACGTGGCGTCCAGCCGCTGAGAGTATTCCAGTCTCTCCAACCTGGCAACCTATTTGACACCTCAGGCCTTGTGTTTTTGCCATATCCAGAATGGCCAATGACCCGGAAAAACCGCCACATTTAGAAAGCCGAACATTGAAGGCGTGACAGGCCTTCATGTCCAACAATCTTCTCGCATCGTCGAAAGAGCATACCGATTCATCAGCAATGATGGGAATCACCGACTGGGAGGCGACCTTCTTAAGTCCTTGCAGATTCCGTTTTGCTACGGGTTGCTCCACGGCTCGAACGCCGTACGTTCCCAGTCGCTCAATGTTCTTCAACGCATTCTGCTCTGTCCACGCTCCATTGACGTCTACTCGCAGATCAACATCAGGCCCAAGGATCGACAGGGTCTTTTCGAACACCGTCGGGTCGATGCGGGCACCAACCTTAAGTTTGATGTTCCTCATGTCATTCTGTTTCAGTCGGGACAGAAAATGCTCAAGCCGGCTTGGAGGGAGTAATGGAACAACTGCACTGTATGGCGGAGGCTGGCGCCATCGGGCTCGATATACACTCTCAAGGGAACAATCCCACCATTTGCAGGCGAGGTCTAATAAGGCGAGTTCGACGGCACAGAAGGCAGATAGATTGTTCTGACACCGAAGACTCTTGTTAGAATCAAAGAGGTGAACCCTCACCTCCTCGATGGACGCGAAGTCTCTACCGGCGAGCGGGGGGATCAGCGTTCCTTTTATGAAATCAATGGCGGATCGGGCTGTTTCCCCCGTAACGTAGCTTCTGGGAACACCCTCGCCGTAACCGTCTAGACCATTAGAGCGAAGCCTGACAACGATATTGTCTGTGTAAGTTCGGGAAATGATATGATGGTTGAGAGGTTGGGATAAGGGGAGACTTAATAGAAAAACCTCGGCCAGTTCGATCTTCAACAGCGATGTCCTCTCGCTCGGGTGCTTTCATCATGTGGAAGCTCTTCCAAATGTACCATTGGTCAGGATAGGTGTAAACAAGCTTTTCGAGTTTCCTTAGAATGGTCTCCGTCAAGTTGCGGGGACCGGTCCCGTCGGATCCGCAGACATCATCTATCTGAGCCGTATAATGCCCCTTCCCTTCCCTTCTGACATAACCAAACACAACGGGAGATCCTGACCTCTTTTGGAGGATCGGCAACGTCCGATCCACACGAAATGAGGCCCCGAAGAGCGGTATCGATTCTGCTGCATCGGTCTTCCAACATTCTACTTCATCACATTGGGTAATCAGAATGCGGCCCTCTTTAAGGGCCGAGAGGGCCAGAACGAAACTGCTCTTTCGATTGGCGTCGATGATTCTGGCTCCCACACGTGATGCCTTTTCCTCACATCGCTTTTTGAGCCGTTGAGTCTTGAACTTTGCGACGATGGCAATCTGATAACCGAGGAGAGTCAAGAAACCAGGCATGAATTCGAGAGCTCCAAAATGCGGGCTAACCAGGATCAATCCCTTTTTTTCCGTAAGCCGCTGGTCCAACAATCTTCTTCCAGAGATACGGATCCTTTCCAGAAAATAGGTTTTCCATTGGCCGTCACAACAGCAGGCAAGAAAGAGTTTCTCGAAGTAATGATAAAAGATTCCCCTTAAGGTTGACCGGAAAAGACGGTCAATTTCTTTTCGGGACCAGTTTTTCCCAAAGACCTCATCGATGTTTTTTCTTATGGTTTCTCTGGTTTTTCGGTTTGTCAGGAAGTACAGTGTGGTTAAAAGCCGCAGGAAATGGAAAGAAATCTTCCAGGGTGCAAGCTTGACAAAAATCAGGAAGAAGTTGCACTGCAGGAATCTACTGAGATTGCCCCCCTTCACCCCCCTTGACCTCCGACAAAGAAACGAAAATGAGAACAGATTCCAAAATAGATCCTTTCACCAGTTGTTCACCCCTCACAAAAACAGTTCGCCAATCCCTGATCAAAGCGTCTAGAACCCGAGGACCGCTCTATCAAAGACCAGACAAGACGTAAAACAGTATTTTATCAAACATGCCAAGTCAAGAAAAAAATCCCCTTTTTGAGGAAAAAATGACTACACTGCAGGATGAAGTAGCAATAAGTGTACCGAAAGCCAATCCTTTGTTATATTATTGATATTGAATGAGTTTTTGAATCTACCCGGAAAAACCTCTATCAAATTGATAGTGACAGGCTGGCCATTAGTCTATCATTTTGATAAGAACGGACGCCACGTCGATTCTGTGACGTACCGGAAAAGATAGGTCGATCCACGGTCACCTCTTCCCCTATGTCGCATGGCGCACGCCGGAATTATCATGTCAAGTTTCCGAGAGAAATTTGCTTGAGATTTCATAACGAGTTGAGGGTGTTGTGAGTTTCCGATTCCGACCGTCTCCATGCCCCTTTTCGCTTATTCCACAGTCCTTTTGATGAATCTAAGACTGGCTCCGGGCATCGAACCCTGAGGAGCCACTTTGTGTCAAAACTCCCCCGCTCCTAGCGGGACTCGCCCGTGGTTTGTGGGCAAGAAACATTTCCATGAACGATTAAAAGGCCGTGGGCAATAATCCGTCAGGGTTAAGGACAAAACTGAGGAAACTCAAGAACATTATGGAACGACATCAGAATCCTGCGGAAGGTCAGCCGGCTTGTATCCGTTTGACACATGATTAGCTACGGATTTGATATTTTCTCAGCTTTCGATAGAGCGTTGCTTCTCCGATTCCAAGCATCTGTGCAGCCCGCTTACGGTTGGAACCGGCTTTCGTGAGCGCATTTTGAATCGCCACCTTTTCGTAGGCAGCCAAGGTGCCATCAGAGGGCTGGACAAAACTCTGGGACGCCTCTGGGGAGGAGATTTGGAGTTTCGGCGGCAGATCTTCGGGAAGAATGGTGTCTTCCTTGCCGAGTGCAACAGCGCGCCTCATGACGTTTTCCAGTTCCCGTATGTTTCCAGGCCAGTCGTATTCTTCCAAACAGAAGAGAGCCTCCGGGGAGGCATCTCTCACGGGGGAGTAATCGGTGGCAAAGCGTTTCAAAAAATACGTGACGAGCAGAGCAATGTCCTCTTTCCTATCCCTGAGGGGTGGGACATTTATTGTCAGCACGTTCAACCTGTAGAAGAGATCTTCACGAAACCGTCCCCGGTCAACTTCCTCGGCAAGGTCTCGATTCGTTGCGGCAAAAATCCTGACGTCGACTTGATGGCTTCTGCTGCTCCCAACGGGTCGAACCTCCTTCTCTTGAATGGTTCTGAGAAGCTTAACCTGAACAGCTTGAGAGATCTCGCTGACCTCATCGAGAAACAGAGTGCCCTCATCGGCTGACCGAATCAGCCCTAATGTGGAGGTATGGGCGCCGGTGAAGGCTCCTTTCACATGTCCAAAAAGCTCACTTTCCATCACCGTCTCACTGATAGCAGCACAGTCAACCGGAACGAATCTGCTGTCGCGTCGAGGGCTGTGATGATGAATAGCGCGAGCCACCAACTGCTTACCGGTTCCAGTTTCACCCTGAATCAATATAGTAGCATCCGTCGGCCCAACTTGAGTGATCATCTGTTTCAGTTTCAGAATACCCGTCGAGTTTCCCACCAAGTGGTCGAATCCAAATTGAAAATTCATCTTCGCCTGTAGTTTCCGATTCTCCTCATTCAATTCCCATATTTGATACAGTTGAGCGACCCGAGCCCGAAGTGCCTCAGCGGAGAAAGGTTTTTCCAAGAAATCGACGGCGCCCAGCTTCATAGCTCTCACGGCCTCTTTCACGCCCCCATGACCGGTAAGCATGATGACGCTTATCCCAGGGTGGAGTTTTCGCACCTCTTTCAAAAGGGTAAGACCGTCCATGCCAGGCATCTTAAAGTCGATAAGAGCAGCGTCGAACCGTGTTTTTGTTATGAGGGAGACCGCATCCTCTCCGGTGAGGGCTGTCTGAATGTGATAACCATCGTCGGAGAAAATCCTCTGGAGGAAAGAAAGGACGATAGGCTCATCATCAACCAAAAGAAGGGAGAATCCCGTTGGGTTAGCTTTCATAGGACCGTATAATGCCACAAGGCCGAGCGCTTTTCAACAAAAAACTATCAATTTGATAGGTTGAGCAGTGACCTGCCGACTGTAAACCTGAACCTGTCCTGAAACCTTTGATCACGGGCCTGAGCGGGCTACAGGTGGACTTCCGACTTGGCTGATTGACCGAGACAGCCGGCGTGGATTTCTGCAACTCCCAAATGGTGATTCAGGGGGTAAAAAAAGGCAGGGCCGTATAGCCCTGCCAAATGAAAAGAGGTAAATGTTTGTTTCTATATTGTTTTATACCAGTCAAACATTAAAAAGAGATTAAACACAGATTAAAGTTTTTTAATCCTCACGACCCGTTACCTAACACTGCTCCTCCCGCCGACTGAAACTAACGTGTGACCCGTTCCAGGGCCTGGCCGTTCTTGACCCTTCTCATTCCCCCGTCAGGGATACGCCAGTCGAGACGATGGGGTCTCCTATTGCAAACTTTCATCGGAAAAGAATTTTCAAGGGAAATCGTCATATTTTCCTTCATTTTGGGTGCGAATGGAGACACTGTTCATTTGGTCGCCATCGGAGGCTGGGCAAGTGGTGGTCAGGCCCCACATGTCCTCCCCGCCTTGACATCCCTTGGCCCAGATGTTAGCCTACCAAAGCAGAAACATCTTACTATTCAAGGGCTTTTCATTTGTCACATCGAGATGCTCTTGTTGGACATACCAATGAAGAAAAAGAAAACCATCCTCATTGTGGACGATGATGAGAATCAGCGTTTTCTATGTCAGGAAGCCCTGACCGATGAAGGCTATCGGGTTATATCCGCCAAAGATGGGAAAGAGGCCCTTGCTAAGGTCGAGGAGGAACCGCCAGATCTGGTGATACTTGATATCGTCATGCCAGAAATGGATGGCATGGAGGCGATGACCCGGATACTCAGAAAACACAGGAGGATTCCCGTTATCTTGAATACGAGTTACTCCAGATACCGTGAAGATTTCATAACGTGGGCAGCAGATGCTTACGTCGTGAAATCACCTGATTTTGTTGAATTGAAAGAGAAAATAAAAGAACTTCTTTCGAATTCTCCGTAACACGGGGACCCCAAAAGGAAACAATGACATCGAGCTTCGTGCTCCTCAATTACCGAATCTAATCAGGGGGTCATAAGTTTATCCACAATACCCTCAAAACTGCCATTACTCATAACCAGAATGATCTCTCCTTCCCGCACACCGGACATGAGAAAGTCAACGATGGCGTCCACGTCTGGAATGTGATGGGCCTCTATGGAATAATCCCGCTCGATATCTGAGGCCAGTTGTGATGGGTCGAGTCGATGGGCGGGGTCAATCTTCTCTTCTCGATATACCGCTCCGATAATCACTCTCGACGCTTTCTGAAATGCTCCTGCCAATTCCGTCTGGAAGTGATTTCGCCGGGTCGTATTACTCCGCGGTTCGAAGACAGCCCAGATGGGATGTTCAGGATAATGACGTTCAACAGCAGAAATGGTTTTGGCGATGGAGGTTGGATGATGAGCGAAGTCGTCGAATACTATCGCCCCTCTGATAGTCCCCTTTTTCTCCATCCGTCGGCAAACGCCTTGGAAAGTCTTGAACCCACTTTCCACGGCCTCATGGGGCACCCCCAACCAGCGGCAGGCGATGAAAACCGCCCCAGCATTGAGTGCATTGTGCTCTCCCATGAGGGGAAGACTGAGTCGCCCCATCGACTCCCCGTCGTGATGTATAGAAAAGTCTATCCCCTCTCCCGTGGCCTCTATGTCACTCACCTGCCACGGGATCCCCTTGTTGAGGCCATACCACTCAATGGGGCTAAACGTCTTTTCTAAGACCCGTCTGACAACAGGGTCGTCTCCATTGGCCACGATCAAACCCTTCCGTGGGACCAAGCGTGGCAGACGGGCAAAAGCCTTCTCAATCTCACCCAGATCATCATAAATATCCGCATGGTCAAATTCGATGTTGCTAATGATCACCAGATCTGGCGAATAGCAGAGAAACTTTGGCCTCTTGTCAAAGAACGCTGTGTCATATTCGTCTCCCTCAAGAACCACCTCAGGGCCGACTCCCAGTTTTGCTCCCCTCCCGAAATTGAGGGGGATGCCTCCAACGAAAAAAGAGGGCTCTCTCCCACATCTTTCGAGAACCCAGGTTAACAGTGACGTAATCGTCGTCTTACCATGGGTTCCAGCAACCACAAGAGTGCGCTTTCCTCGAATAAGTTCCCCTTTCAACAACTCGGGTAGGGAGAGATAGGGTATCTCAAGGTCCAGCACGTCCTCGACCTCTGCATTCCCTCGGGAGATGGCATTTCCGATCACGACCAGATCCGGCCGAGGGACCAGGTTGGAGGGATCGAAGGCCGTCGCAAAGGGTATGCCCTCGTTTTCCAGGTACCGGCTCATCGGTGGATACACCCCGGTGTCTGAACCGGTCACCTTAAACCCTTTCTCCTTCATTAATGCGGCCGCCGCCGCCATTCCGCTACCGCAGATTCCAATAAAATGGATGTGTTTCTGATTGCTCATCGAACTGCCAACCCACTCTCGTTGAAAATAACCTGACCGCGACGTCCATCAAGGGTCACTTCAACACCAAGGGGGATGGTGAGATTCTTCCGGCCATGGCCCGACGGGAAATCCAGGACTATCGGAACCTCCAGATCCTTAAAGAGGTCGAGGACCACAGCCCCCAGGTCGATTCCGTCTCTCCCCTCACAACTCACCATTTCGCCGAAAACAATGCCCCGAATTCGATCGAGTTTTCCAGCTTGTTTCAAATGGGTCAACATCCGGTCGATTCTATAGAGTGGCTCATTGAAATCCTCCACAAAAAGGATCGCGCCATCGAGATCTATCTCATAGGATGTTCCAACTGTAGTGACCAACAGGGAGAGACACCCACCTTTAATCTTCCCCTTTCCTATGCCTGTCTTGAGCGGTTTACAAGGGGGAATTTCGGAAGGAAAACCCCTATGTAATGCCTCTTTTAGACTGGACTGAGTTACTCGTGCGTTTCCTTCTAGGAATTGGGCTGTCGCCAGATTGGGCCCGTGAAAAGGGATCAGGTGACACGCTTCCAGGAGATAGACTAGAAGGGACGTGACATCGCTTGATCCGATGAATACCTTTGGATTTCTCGAAATGATCTCGGAGTCTAGAAAGGGAATGATCCGTTGGGACCCATATCCACCTCGAGCACAGAATATAGCCCGGATTTCAGGGTCTGAAAACAAGGCCATCAGATCCTGCGCCCGTTCTCGATCATCTCCTGCAAAGTAGTGGCTCCTGCGCAGCGGATCAAACCTCGCTTTCACCTCAAAGCCAAACTCCTCTAAAATAGAAACTGCCTGACCGAGATGTGCTCTCCCCTCTGGGGTAAGGCATGCTCCGGGGGCGGTGATGGCAACACAGTCTCCGCGTTTGAGAGGAACCGACTTGACAAGTTTTTTCAAAGAGATTCACTCCCTGGGCACCGAGCCGTCCGGTATGAATGGCGTTCTATAATCTTATGCAAAACCAACGCCGCAGGCAAGAGAAAGGAGAGCAAAACGACATGGTCTAAAAGCATTAAAGGAAAAGACCCTGCATGCCGATAAGATCACCTAGAGAAGTCACACGGAAGAATTTGAATTTCCAAGGAGGGAAATACCATGGCTCAGAAAGAGAAAACCCCGGACACGGGCGCTGAATTGATCCAGAAAGTCATTGCTGGAGCCTATAAATATCCGGTCTCAGATATCCATTTCAAGGTCGGTGAGCCTCCCTTTTATCGCATCTACGGGGAATTAAAAAGGCTTAATTCAACCCCCCTATCGTCGGAGGATCTTCACATGATCGCGAGGGCCCTCCGACCCGATTTCGATCAACTTCAGGGCGAGAACAATTGGAAGCAATTTGATTTCTCTGTGGCTACCAATCGTTTGGGAAGGTTTCGGGTCAGCACATTCAAGCAGAAGGATACAATTGCAATGGTCCTCCGGGTGATTCCTATGGAGATCCCAAGTTTTACACAACTGCGCCTTCCGCTTGCTATCAAAAGAATCGCAAGCTTCGACCGAGGATTGATACTGGTGACAGGAGCAACGGGTATGGGCAAATCCACCACAATTGCGTCAGTGCTCGATTTTGTCAATAAGAATTGGTGCAAGCATATACTCACCATTGAAGATCCCATAGAATTTAATATTGTCAGCGACAAGAGCAGCGTTTCCCAGCGGGAGATTGGCAGGGACCTGCAGGACTTTCACAGTGGATTGTGGGCAGCGATGCGACAGGATCCAGACATCATATTCATTGGAGAAATCAGGGACGCAAAAACGATGGATGTCGCTATTCAGGCGGCTGAAACCGGTCATTTTGTGGTAAGTACCGTTCATACACCTGATGTGACTCGAACCATTAGCCGGGTTATCGGCCTTTTCCCTTCTGAGGATCAACACATGCTTCGAACTAGACTAGCGGAAAACGTGAAGGCGATTGTCTCCCAGAACCTCCTTCCCAGAAAAGACCAGACAGGTCGTGTGCTTGCCACGGAGATCCTTATCAATAACTACTCTGTTCAGGACTGCATTCGCGACCCGGACGGCACACCTCAAGATCTGCTGCGGCACATCGAGAACGGGATGGATGAATATCAGATGCAGACATTCGAACACGATCTTGTTAGTCTCCTTAAGGAAGACCTCATAACCATGGATGTTGCGAAAGAGGCGGCCCGAAGCCCGTCAGATTTTGCGAAGAGTCTAGATCTCACCCGATGACGAATGTGGTAGCCTCTGGATAGCTCACCTAAGCGGTAGAATCACCCGACCCGAGTTAGCCAAGCCTGTGAATTGGACAGCTGACATTCACGTGAAGACGTCCTATGTTATCAGCCACCCAATGTTTTTGGCGCCCAGAAACCTTGGCCATCCTCGGTCGAAATTTTTCGACAGTGATTCTTGGGGCCCCTGGCGGCACTGAAAAGACGTGGGACAACTATCTTGGGAATCAGAAGCCGCTCACCTTTGCCCTTACCCAAAACTGGCAATAATTCGAATGAGAAAGAGAAACATAAACTGGGCCGGGAAAAAGATGATTTTGAAAACTGGGGTCATAATCAGCAGGAGGAGTATGAGAAATCCATAGCGACCGATCCTGTCGAATTGAACAGCAGCCCTATAGGACAGGAGCTCTCTCAGGATATGAGATCCGTCTAGTGGTGGAATAGGGACTAGGTTGAAAACCGCCAAAAGAAGATTTATCCAGATCCCACCCTGGGGGAGAATTCGCAGCGCCCGCTCAAAGGGTGCCAAAAAAGGAAGATTTGCCAATGCGACTTGCCCGATAATACCAACAACGGTGAAAGAGAGGGCGAGCAGGAAATTCGTGGCTGGACCCGAAAGGGAGACAAGGATATCGTCTCGACCTGGGTTCCTGAAGTTTCTCGGATTCACAGGAACAGGCTTTGCCCAGGCGATGAAAAAGCTTGATTTTGTTAGGATCAGGAGCAGAGGAAAGAGAATCGATCCGAACGGATCGATATGAGGAACTGGATTAAGGGTAATCCGTCCGGCGAATCTAGCTGTATCATCCCCGCATCGAGAGGCCATAAATCCGTGGGCGCACTCGTGCATGACCACAGAAAAAAGAAGAACAGGGAGCCAGAGAATCCATTCCATCTTTCATCCTTCTTCGACAAAGGGAAAGGGCCAACGGTGGACCGTCGCGTCAGCGTCTTATTTCTTCAAATATCCGTTATGATTGAGAGCAATTGCAATGTCACCAGGCTTCTCGCTGCGCCGACCCGGAAAAAATCTCTTTTTCATGATTCAAAAGCCATTTTTTCCGTCGAAGCCCGCCGCCATACCCAACAAGGTCGCCCCGTGTTCCGATGACCCGATGGCATGGGATGATAATTGAAATCGGGTTCCGAGCGTTAGCACCGCCCACTGGCCGCGCAGCCTGGCCATTTCCCAGATTTCTTGCTATTTGTTTATAGGACCGGGTCTCCCCATAAGGGATTCGGAGAAGCTCGCGCCACACCCGTTTTTGGAATGTCGTCCCCTGGGGCGCCAATGTCAAATTGAATTTCTCCCGCTTGCCCCTAAAATATTCATCAAGCTGAGATAGACACTCGAAGAGGATATCTGGACCGGAATCTCGCCAATTTTTGACGTCGCCACTGCAAAATCCTACCTCCACGATCGACGATTCACGCCCCAGGATTCTCACTGGGCCTAAAGGCGAGAGATAGCCAGTTCGAAAAGCGCCCGTCCATTGTCGGTCTCTCGAGGCATAGACATCCTCCCCCTCTTGATTCGAGCCCATCGCGGAGATATTACCTCTCGGACGGAGTCACCTGACCTAATCGGGCCAGCTCCTCTAACATTTTCTCCATGTTGTCGAGTGCCTCACCATAACCTCCCCAATCTCCGGCCTTCAAGTATTTCTGTGCAGCCCTGTATTGGTCGAGCACAGAAATAGCCAGGTCCTGGATCGATTTCCCCTCCATTTTTTGCTCTGGTATGGCTGCCACGGAAGGTGCCGGGCCTTCGAAGATTGCAGCGAGGGCGTCAGCCAAGCTTTCTTTCATGACCACTTCGTTCCCATAAGCAACAATCACTCGCTTCAATTCCGGCAGGGCAATACTTGTCGTGGGTTTTGGTGGTCGGCTCATTGAAGTCCGGTCAATCCTACCTCTCGGTTCAGGCTGTTGCTCTGGTTCTTGGCTGGCCTGAAGGTAGACGGGTTCGACATAGAGGAAAGACTGCTCGACAGGAATTGCCATGAGATTCCCTCGAATGACCCGGGAGCCCTTTTGTCCCCAGAGCGTCAACTCTCGTGAAATATCGGTCTGTTGGTCCACTCGCGCCTCCACCTGCATAGGACCGTACATGAGTTTGTCTTTTGGAAGCTTGTAAACCAAGAGATCCCCATAATTGGGGATGTCGCTTCGAGCAGCAAGCCACGCAATCATGTTCGCCTTCTTTGAGGGAGTGAAAGGCAACATGAGGAGGAACTCCTCGCGGCTCTCGCCCGGCAACTTTATGATGATGTAATACGGCTCCATTTTCTGCTGGGTGTCGGCGTACAATTCATTGGGAATCTGCCAAAGGTCTTCCTGGTTGTAAAAAACCTGGACGTCCTGCATATGGTAGGATTCGTACATGGCCGCTTGAAGATCGAACAAGTCTCTTGGATAACGAATATGCCCTTTAAGATGGTCGGGCATTTCTGAAAAGGGTCGAAACAGATCCGGAAAGATCTCCATGAAACTCTGGATGATCGGATCGGTCTCGTCGATCACATAAAGGCCTACCCGGCCCGTGTAGGCATTGACAACCCCCTTGACCGAGTTCCGGATGTAATTGATACCTAGACCGCGTCGGCCGGCCAATCTTGAGGAGTATGGATACATTGATGTTGTCGTATACCCATCTACCATCCAGTGGAGTTGGCCATCAGCGATGACCAGATAAGGGTCACGGTCAAAACGGAGGAAGGGGGCAATTCTTTTCACACGACTGTCAATACGTCGACTAAACATGATCCGACTTTCCGGTGTGAGATAACGGGTAAAAAAGATCTGTGGATTTCGAAAATAGACTGCAAAGAGAAGCCTTCTCATGAAAGAATTGACGAGAACCCCGCCCTCTCCCTGATAGGTGGTATAAACATTGCTGTCTCCCTTAGGGTAGTCGAACTCGGTTGTTTTTGTCCGTACGATCACGTAGTCTTCAGTCTTCTCACCGTAGTAAATCTCTGGTCGCTTGACGTCAATGCCCCGGCTCACAGGAGGGAGATCCTTAATAAACAGGTTTGGGAGTCCTTCTCGGGTGACCTGGTTGACAGGATTCAGCGCCAGCCCATAGCCGTGTGTAAACTTGAGGTGCCTGTTGACCCATGTTCGTGCCTGGAGAGGAAGCTTTTCCGCGGAAATTTCACGAGCCGACAACGTGACCTGCCTGTACTGACCCTCAAGAAAATAGCGGTCCACGTCGATGCCTGAGAAATCATAGTAGAGCCGAATCGACTGAAGCTGATTATATGTCTCTTTTAGCGGACGTTCATCCCAGATCCGAATATTCTCAATGGTCATTCTGTTGTCAAGGAGGTCCGCCATAGTGAGATTCTCTCTAACGATAAAGTCCTTCTCTTGGATTCTGTCAAGGCCATAGGCTCGCCGAGTATTCTCGATGTTATATGCGATATAAGGACTTTCCATATCGAGTTCGTTTGGTTTCACTATTATTTTCTGCACGACAGAGGGAATGACAGAGCCAGCAATCACCATGGCTCCTATTGTTCCTATTAGACCGACCACCAGAAGACCCCTTTTTTGGAGAAACAGGTTGATTCCCACCAGAATAGCGAAGGCGCCAAGAACGACCATGAGAATCTTATACGCTATCAGCTGGACGTGAATATCTGTATAGCTCGCCCCAAAAGCCGGTCCTTTGGTAGAGTACATCAGCTGGTAAACCTTTAGCCAGTAACCCCAGACGAGGAGAGCAATGATGCCTATTCCTATAATGGATAGGTGCTTGCTTGCATGTGGATCGAACCGCATTTTTGCGGCAGGCCGCGCGTCCTGGTCTTGGGCCTGGGTCGGGCCGATTTCCATATGGATGAGGTCTCCCCGGCTGTAAACCAGGAGAGCCACCATTCCTGAGAAGACTAGAAAACCCGTGAGCCACGATTTCAGAAAGAGGAAAAAGGGCAAAGAAAAGACATAGAAGGCAACGTCTCGAAGGAAAATCGGATCAACAATCCCAAACGATTTAGGATGAAAATACATCAGGATCATACTCCACCGAGTAGAGGCAGCGCTGCCCACCATGACTGCAATTATGACGAGAAAAAGGCCGATGGCTCGGCTGACCGTCTTTTCACTGATGGGAAGGCCTTCGACTGAAATACCGCCCTGTCGCCCGATGGTGGGTTGCGTCTTTTTCACATAGAATCGTGCCACGTAGTAATTTATTCCCACAGCCAGGACGAAGATCACCGCAGCAGTCAAACCGATAAGAATCTTTGAAAGCAGCAGGGTTACAAAAACCGATTCGAAGTTGAGGCTCTGAAACCAGAGCCAATCGGGATAGATGGTCGATGCCGCCCAGCCGAGCCCGATGAGGGCGGCCACGACTAAAATGACAACTCTAAGCAATCCTGCATACCTCTTCATTCCCTTGCCTCCTTTTTGACCGCCAACCGTTTTGGGAAGTAACCAAGGCTGTGCTGTCCAGGAAAGGAAGATAGAAAAACCAATTCAGACACAGACCAACAGGAAAAACATCCGAGGGCGGATGTTGGGATTATACCCGGAACAGGTCTGTTTGACAACATAAACCGGTTCGGCGATTCCTCATCTGTCGTGCAGAGGAGTGCCGCAGTATGGACAGTATGAGAAGTCTCGCTCGAGGACCCGGTTGCAACGATGGCATATTTCCCCGCCATGAGTTCCCTCTATCCAAAGGGCCTGGCCCGACTCAGTATTCACAGCCCCACAATTCTCACAGCTGAGGACGGGCTCACCCCGTCTGATGGGGATCACTGGGATAAAGAAAATACTCAGATACTGATCTACCCTCGTGAGATAAGCCTCGGGAGAGCCGCAGGAGGGACACCCTCGTGGATTATCGCTTAGTCGCCTAGTTTTCGGTTGAACTCCCGCAATAAAAATCATAGAATCCTCCGAGAAAGACTATTTATGGCAGAGGTGATCGATGGCAAAAGACATATCGGGCAAAGTCATTCTGACAAAGGAGGAGATCGCCCATATCTATGGAGGAGGTACACTCTCTGTCAAAATCAAGGGGGAAGAGGCCGACGCATCTGTCGAGATCTCCTGCGTGGATGCTCTCCCCACAAAAGGAACCCGGATTCGATTCAAACAGGTCGACGGGGAGTGAAACGGGTCGACTCTCCTGATTCCTTACCACAGGTTACATGTGGAGAAAAGGCTCATCTCCGTGCCTCTTCATCCGGCGACGTCGGATTTCTTTCCATAACCACAGGCGTAAAGCCGTTTTTCAAAGAAAAAAAATCGCCCTTCCGACCCGACAGTCCAAGAGCCCCCCTCTCCGGCTCGATCGCCTGAATTCGAGAATAGCTGTGCAGTAAACTCTTCTGATGGGATCGCCCTGGGGTTGATTTCGACGGTAGGTCCTCTCCCTGCAGGGCCCGAATGTCCCGATGTCCGGTAGGAGGATACTGGCTTGACGAAATCCGACAAAAAGGTCATCGGCAACAAACCAGAGAGATCCCCTTTCGTCCTTTCCGATTCCTTTGACTCAGAACTCTCGACGATGTAGAATAGTGTATCATGGTCCGGAAGGGGGTGATTATCCATGACCAAAAATAGAACGTCAGGACGTGTTCGATATCCAGTGTTTATCATTCTTCTTGTCATCGCTCTAATCGTTGGCTTCTTTTTTCTTTTTCGATCGAGATACGAAAAGAGAATCGAGACGCAACGGGTCGAGCAAGAAGCCGTGAAACGTATCGAGGCGCTCACGGAAGGCCCAAAGGAACCTATCGACCTGGAACAGGCAGACAGCTTTGTGAGCCCAGAGACGGCTCTGTCCAAGAAAGACCGACAGACCATCACCACGACGCCGAAGGCTCTTCTTGAGGATCAGACCATCGGAGCGGAATCGGAAATCAAGGTGCTCGTGGAGGAAGAGAAAACGATCATCACCACACCTCGTGAACTCATGAAGAACCGCACGATTCATCCTGATGCTCCCCTTCGCATCATCAGAGAAGACGGAAAGGTTGAGGAGACTACCACTCGGGAGCTTTTGGCTGATCAGTCGATAACACCAGATACGCCGATCAAGATCATCCTGACGGAAGAGAAGGTGGTTGTCACGACTCCATCTGAACTCCAGAAGACCGTTTCAAGTCTAGAGACTCCTGTGAAGGTCGTCGTGGAGAAGCCGAGCGAAATCGTTACGGTAGGTCAACTTCTTCCAGGCGAGGAGACCACTGAAGGAGACACATTTTACATCCACGCTGTAACCAGGCAGGATGTTCAGGGAATATGGGGGATCATTCAGCATGGCCTTATGGACCAGTTTCTTAAGGGAATTCCCGTCAGTGGTGAGGATCCCTCGGAGAAGCAAATCCTGACCCTTGAGATACCGGAGCTCGCCGATGAACCCGGTCCAGATGGGTACAGCTCCTATCTCGGAAAGGTTTTGGCTGAAAAGACAGGGGAATCGTATGTCTACAACCATACCAGTGGCCGCATGGGCAAAAACCCGGACTATATCGCGCCAGGCCAAGAGCTTGTGATCAGCAGGTTTTCAAGGGAGGAATTGGTGGAGATTTACAAGCACTATCGTCTGAGCCGCTGATTCCATCTCTATTCCCAAGACCACGGGGGGGCCGAATGAGGCTGAGCCGCAGTCTTTTTCTCTCTCTTTTGGTTGTCTCTCTTTGGTTCTCCTCCGGCCTGAATGGAGAGGAGAAGGCGAGTTTTTATGTCAACCTCGGCCTCAGCTATTACAAAATGGGAGAGTTCGAGAAGGCTGCGGAAAAATTCCGTAAAGCACTGGACCTCGATCCAAATTTCCCAGAGCTTGATAGCCTTCTGGGGTCAGCGCTTCTTCAAAAGGGAGAGATCGACGAGGCTATCAACGCTTATGAAAGGCAGCTCATCCATACACCCGATGTTGCTCGCTTCCATTTCAACCTTGGTCTGGCCTACCAGAGAAAAGGCCTTCACAATAAATCAATCACCCATTTCGAAAAAGCGGCTGAGTTGGATGACCGTCTCGTCGAGACCCACCGGGCCTTGGGGCTCATCTACATGGAAAAGGGGGACCTGCCTCGTGCTATTTCCGAGTTCAGCCAGGTCATCTCCCTCGATCCCTCTTCCTGGGAAGACCATTACAACCTTGGCGTTGCTCTTTATCATCAGAAGAAATATGAAGACGCCGCCCTCTCCTATCAGCGGGCCCTTGGGTTGAATCCAGAGGCAACTGATCTCCACATCGCCTTGGGAAAAGCTTATGTCATGCTCAAAAAGGATGATCTTGCCTTAGAACATTACAGATCGGCTCTTGATGCCAAGCCACTGGATCCGGAGGTTCACTATGATCTCGGCCTCCTGTACCACTCCCGAGGAGAGAAGAACATGGCCATGGCTGAATTCAGGATGGTGGTGAGGCAGGATCCAAACAATCTCAACGCCAAAACAAAGCTCGCTGATATATTGGTCGAGGTCGGGCAATTGGAGGCTGCCATCGAGACTTATCGAGACGTGCTAAAAGTCCAGCCTCGGGCCGTCGACGCACAAGTGGGTGCCGGCGTTGCCCTGACAGAGAAAGGCGACTACACTGCCGCCCTGGATCACCTCATGGCGGCGAAATCCTTGGATCCTAAGCGGGCGGACACCCGATTCCATCTGGCACTCTGTTATGACCTGATGGGAGACTCCGGTAAGGCCGCTTCGGAATATGAAGAAGTTATCAAGCTCGACCCGAACAATCCAGAGGCCCACTTCAACCTTGGGATCATTCATGAGAGCCGCGGGCAAAAAGCAATGGCTGAGAATTCCTATCTGAGAGCCGTCGGTGCCAAGCCTGATTTCGCCGAAGCCCACAACAATCTCGGAAACCTTTACAGCGAAAAAGGTCAGATTCAGGATGCCCTCCGCTCTTACGAGCAGGCTGTCGAACTAAAAGCTGATTTTGTGCAGGCCTTGAACAATATGGCGGTGATCTACCAGCGCATGGAGTCCTATGACAAAGCGCTGGAGCTTTTCAAAAGAGTTGTCGAGCTAGACCCCGGTTTTTTGAGGGGATATCACAACATGGCGATTGTTTTGCAAGCATTGAAACGGAATTCCGAAGCCGCTGATGCTTACAGGAAGGCTCTCGAAGTCGATCCCAATCATAGCGAGACCTACCAGGGCCTGGGTATGCTTCTGCAAAGTGAGGGGGAAATCGAGGAGGCAACAGATATCTATCGTAGAGCGGTTAAGGTCAACCCCAACGACGTGCGTGCACGATTCAAACTCGCCGAAGTCCTCACGTCTCAGAATCGAGATGAGGAATCCATCCGGGAATACGAGGCCATTCTTGCCATAGATCCCAAGAATGTCGAAACCTTGAACAATCTCGGTGTTCTTCATTTCAGGAAGAAATCCTATGACGACGCACTTCGGTACCTGCTGAGGGCTGTGGACATCGATCCCAGTCGTGACTATACGCACAACAACCTCGGCATGGTTTACGCCGAAATGGGAATGCACGAAAAGGCCAGGAGTGAATATGAGAAGGCGATCGCCGTCTCCGGGGAGAGTTCGGTAGCTCGGTAGCGTCGATCTGGAGGATTCGTGAAAAGAAGGAAACGAATCAAGTTTATACTCTTCTCTTTCCTCATTCACCTTGGGATTCTGAGGGGGATCGATGTATTCCTCATCCCCGTCCCGGGCCCCCCGGAGGAGCCTGCGGTCATTCCGGTAGAGACGATCTTTCTTGAAGAAGAGGAAGGGAAAAAGGGGCATTTGGGTGAGTTGCCCCCCCTAACAAGCGGAACACCGAAAGGCGCATTAATTGCGAAATCTCTTAAGGCAGTGGGTACCCCCGGGCCCAACCCGCTTGAAGACCTCCCGGGGCCCGTTCCAAAGCAAGGCGCCTTTAATCCGAGCCAAAATGTGGAGGAAATCCCCACCCCTGGTGTTCTCCCACCAGGAGAGAAAGGAAAAGAGGTCGAGAGCAGGAGAATCGTATCCCCGTCCATGAATCCGCTGCCGCAGCTTCCAGCAATACCGCCCGTCGTATCGGATCAACCCCCTGTGCTCCAAGCAGAAAAACCCAAAGTCCTGACTCAGGCCGAGGAAGGGGGCATTCCAACATATTCAATGACACTGGAAAAAACACGGGCTCCCCTGGGAAGAAGCCGGAAACATCCCGAGTTTATCTCAGACCTTGCCCCCATTCCTACTGTAGAATCGCCTGTCCTTCCCGAAGAATCCGAAATGGTTTTGGCCCGCCAGGGAGGTCCTGAACCTGACACGAGTACCCTACCCTCTCTGACGTTCTCGGAGGTTTCGAAACAAGCTCGTCACAGTGTTGGGGAGAGGCGATCTTACAAACCTTTCACAGAAAAGATGACTGCTTTCGAACCCCTTTTGGGATTGGTTGAGCGGCAGGGACCGCTCATGGGGATTGAAGAGGGTTTTTCACTGGTTCTCGTCATCGATACGAGCGGTTCGGTGAAAGGTCCGCCCCTTGAAGGTATCAAGAAGTCGGCCACGGAGTTCGTGAGCCTTCTTCGCGATGTGGATCGGTGTGCTGTCATGACGTTCAACGACGAAACAAACCCGGTCCGTCAATTCACTTCAAACAAAAATCGGTTGAAGCGAGAGATCTCAAAGCTCGAGGTTGAGGGCAGAAACACCGTGCTCTTTGATGCCTTGAACGAGGCGTTTCTTCTTCTGGAGAGGGAAGGAGACAAACGGCGGTTTGTGGTGCTTTTCTCTGATGGAAAAGATGAGGGAAGCAGCTCAACCCTTGATGACGTGATTGACAGGGCTCGAAAATTCAACGTATCCGTGTTTTCCGTGGGGTATTCCCGGATCGAAAAAAACTACCTTCAAAACCTGGAGAGCATATCCCTCGAGACAGGGGGGATCTTCACTGAAGCGCCTCAATTCCGAGAACTCGTTGAGCTCTTTCGGACTGCCAGAAAGCCGAAGAAGAAAAAGGGTTAACCCTCTCCACCGGTGCCGATTCTGCAAGATACAGCGGATTGACATCCCTCACGACGGCTCTTACCACTGAAATAAACACTCTTCTAATCATTTCCTCGAACCGTTTTATTCTGAGATAAATGAATGACCTCACCAGGACTATGGGGCTGACAAAACGTCGTGGAGAATCGGAACTTGAGGTCCCATTCGCCAATGGAGTGACATCGATAAAACCGACCTGGTAATATAACCCGCAAAGCTGGCGTTGATAGATGGAAAAGACTGCCGATGGATGGCGAACGGCACCCACGAGTTGGTTCAGACGTCCCTCTCAAAAAGGAACGGTTACAATTAAGAAACACGGCAGGAGTTTGCTCAGTTTTCTGGACGCTCTTGTCCCGGAGGGACATTTGCATAACACAATAGAGTCGCCCCTGTCCGGGCCGTTTCGAAATCCCCTTACAACGCTCTGGTCAGGGCTTTGCAGGAGTAATTTACGAGAAAGTGGGAAGGGAAGCTCTGAACCAAGAATCGTTGCTCGTGGTCCGTCGTCCGTGGTTCGTGGTAAAAAAAACTAGGATTTACCCATCCACGGGAGTCAAGTAACGGGCCGAGAGCATTTCATTTTCAATCGAACGACGTGAATTGATAATTACAACTGACCACTGACAACCGACAACTGACACCACCAGGAAAAGATCTCAGAGCAACGAGGAGCGCTCCTTTTTCGCTTTCATCAGACGAAAAAAGCGAGAAAAAGAATTCGGACAACAGGCCGGTCCCACGGCCCTATTTAGCCCTTTTCAGGGGTATGACCCTCGCTTTTGGGCTATCTTGCCGCCTTTTCCCGATCCTATCTATGCGATGTGGAACTCCCTGAAATGTCCATGTCTGGCCCAGAAAGAGGTGAACATCTTCGAGAATCCATTCGAGCTGCCCGAATGGAGATCGAAGGGTCAGGCGATACCACCCCTTCTTGACATCGGGCGTGATTGCTCCTACTTGTGCGTAGAAGGCAGGTTTCTCCCGGATAGAGATCAGAATGACATCAGATGGTTGAAGATTCTTTTTCATGAAATGTCCTGAAACCGTCCAACCGGCTGAGCCTTTCGAGTCGTTCCACAACTGGTGGATGGGAATAATAGAACCATGCATAAAGAGGATGAGGATTCAGATTTGCTAGATTGTCCAGTGCAAGCTTCTTGAGCGCGCGAACGAGTGAATCGGTTTCTCCCATGAGTTCAAGAGCCATATCGTCAGCCTGCCGTTCAAGCCGCCTGGAGAGGGCGGACTCGACGGGTCGGGAGAAATATCCCCCCACGCTCATCAGTATGCCGACAAGAAACAGTCCAACAAAAGCGGTTGGCCCCTCAAAACCGAAGGTCTGGTAAAGGAGGGGCCACCCAAGTAGCTGGGCCACCACAAACAACCCCGCCATGGAGATTATCTCAACAACGACAAGCTGCTTGATCAGGTGTCGTCTTTTCCAATGTCCGACCTCGTGAGAGAGGATGGCCAGTATTTCCGCTTCGTCATGAGATTCGAGAAGTGTATCGAACAAGACAATTCTTTTGGTTTTTCCTAGACCTGTAAAGTAGGCGTTTGTATGGCGGGTCCTTTTTCCGGCATCCATCTGGAAGACCCCCTTTACCCTGAGGCCGGCTTCCTCCATGAGCCGTCTTATGCGAAGCTCAAGAGTCTTCGCCTTGACCGGTTCGAACTTGTTAAACCATGGGGCAATCACCACCGGGTAAAGCCATATTATGAGTCCCTCAAGAATGGCCAGGACAATCCACGCCCAAATCCACCAGGTCTGCTGAAGGCTGTTGATTAGGATAAGGAGAATTGAGAGGACAATCCCACCGAGGATTGCCGAGATCAGCGTACCCTTGAGAAGGTCGAGTGCCCACATCGTCAAATCTCGCGTATTGAAGCCGTAACGCTCTTCGATCACGAATGTCTCATATAGGCTGAAAGGAATCTGGAGTAAGTTGAAAATGGCCGCAAGGAGACCAAAAAAAACGAGTCCCCTGACAGTGGGGTTGGACGCCCACAAAGAGACACCGTCCACGAGTTCAGGGAGAAGACCCGAGAGGAGAAGAACAAGGATCATACACTGACTAAGGAGACTGTTTATAAGTCCAAAATGTGCCAGATCAGCTGTGTAGGATGAGATTCTAGCCAGTTGTTCCTGACTAACAAAGCCGTGAAAAACCCCAGGGACCTCCCCACCATGCCTCCGCAGATGTTTGATATTTAATCTGTTGAGAGTCACCTGTAACAGCAGCCGGACTCCAAAAACAACGAGAAAGGCAATCAATAAGAAGTTGATCTGAATCATGCCGTCAAAACCGCTTTTCCCGCATGAAGCTCGAATTTCTGATGTCTCGGGTTCAATTCCTTAGGCACACCCAGGGTCGTTCCTCGTCACGGAATTCGGACAACCCTGATTTTCTGGAATTCCGAAGCTGACTTATTCTTACCCAATTCAGGGACAATTTCAATCGGCCTCGGGGTTTGTTGTCTCACAACAGGTCCCATCCCTCAAGGCCGTGCCCTCACACCTCTGAATGGGTATTCCTCTGTCTTGAATTCCATTTAGGCTTCCGCTAAGATAAGATGCAGATTCACGCACCTTGGAAAGGTATCCACGTTCATGTCCTTCTGTCTCTACCATACCAATCGAGAAGCCGTCGTTACCTGCGAAAAATGCTTGCCCACTGCTGTAAGGAGTGTTTTGAGAATAGTGAGGCCTGCACGGATCCATGTGGCTACTGCAAGATCAGAACCCAATGTATCATATTCGAGAGGTGCCTTAAGAGCGAAAAGGCAAAACGTCTCCGTGGCCTGTGAAAGGGTGTGGACGATGAAAACATAAGCTAACATAAATCCTACGATTTATAGTATAAGTTATTTGTTTTATTAAATTATTTTTTTCGCAATGAGAATGTGATGGTCGCGATGATTGGTGACCGAGGGGAGGCCTTTGGCAACCCTAATTAGGTCAATGGTCTCCTTGAAAGCGACTGCACGATTTGTTACCATGAGGACATCATGACACATGAACACGAGGGCCGTTACAGGACAAAACGGGAGCTAAATACCCAGCTGGATTCACATGTGACAGATCGCATTTGGAAAAAAGTCGATAACGGACGTCTAACCTGTGCTTCCGCATTCGTCATTGCCCGAGAAGCGGGCAGGACCCCAGCTGAGGTCGGCCGACATGCTGATCTCCTGGAAACAAAAATCACGGCGTGTCAGCTCGGTCTCTTCGGGCACGTGAGAGAAAGGCGAAACATTGTCGAGCCCGCAGAAAAGGTCTCAAATGAACTCGAAGAGGCGCTTCGAGGAAAAATTGTCGATGGCCGGCTTCCCTGTCGGGAAGCATGGAAGATTGCAGAGCGATTTGGCGTATCAAAAATGCAGATTACCGCAGCCTGTGAGAGGTTGAAGATTCGATTCAGTGAATGCCAACTCGGAACCTTCTGAAGTTCCTCTTCCTGCACTGTGACACTCGGTTGGGATGAAAAAGAAACAGGAACGCTTGACTATCGGAAAACCCCGGTATCTGTGAGATCGATGGCCGAACCCAAATGGAAACAGATTCTTGATCGGGTTTCAGAGGCAGAGCGAAATGTTGCCAAAGAAATTCTCCGAAGGAATCTGGAGAAGAAAGGTCAGAATGTCCCTGAGGACGTTTTGCAAAACATGGCGGAGAAAGCCCTTGAAGATGCTCGAGCAATGATTCGGAAAAAGGGCAAACAGACTTTTCGGGGACTGAAAGTGGGCATCAAGGCCTTCTGGGACGAAATGAAAAAAGAGGCTAAAGACTAAGGGGTGATCGACTTCATCGTGGGATCAGCCTCTCCTCTTTGACGCCGTTCCTGCCGACAATTTTCAAGAATCGGCTCCTCAAATTTCTGCAAACCTTCTCTTGTGTTTCAGCTTCTAGGCCTTTCGCGACAATCTGTCCCCCAGCGATCATTCCATGGCCCCCTGCCGTACCGAGCCCTCTCACAATGCGACGGGCCATCAGGCCTGCGTTCTGGTGGCGACGCTTAGTTCGAAGGGAGAAAACCACCCGACTGTTGAATGCCCCCATGACAAAGGTCCAACGAACCCCCGAAACCCGCAGGAGAAAGTCGGCCATGAGAGATACCATATCGGGACTGATCAGGTATCCCAAATCACAGAGAACGACATCACCGAAGACAACGGCCTCATGGAGGGCCTGATCAAAGAGCGTGAAATAGTTTCGAGAGAGCTCCGGATATTCTATCTGCGGTAGAACCCGAAGTTGAACCTTTGGATATAGGCTGATCATGGCCTCATAGTCGGCCTCAGTTGCATCTCTTCCCAGATCCTGGGTGTCGGACTTGATCCCATAGTAGAGCGCTGTGGCCAGTTTCTGCTTGAGAGGGAGGCCTGCCTGAATCAGGTATTCAGTCAGAATGGTTGAGCAGCTGCCGTATCGAGGCCTAATGTCGGCGAATTTGACCTTTTTGCTTGACTTTCTCAGGTTATGATGATCAATCACAATCGCTGGCTCTATGGACGAGGGGAGCGTGTTGTTTCCTGCCCCTGGTTGTGTATCAACCAGGGCCACAACACTGAAATTGTGAACGTTGACCATTTCCATGGGCTGAATACGAATATTTAGTAGTCGAACCATTGCTCGGTTCTCGGCTCTCGTAATGATGCCGCCATATACAAAAACCGAACCGACCTTGAATTCTTCCTTCAAAAGATAGCCTAGCGCACAGCCGGAGGCGATAGCGTCTGGATCCGGATTGTTGTGGGTGAGGATTAAGACCTTTTTCTTCCTCTCCAGAATCCGCCCCAATTTCACCAACCTATTTTTGATCATCATGGGTAAACCTCCACCACAGTCCCTGGTCTGGATTTCACGGCGTCACCAAAAGCTCCTCCTTGAAATTCTAGATCAAGTCCTGCATGAATAGCTAGTCGAAAAACCTTTTTCACTAGAACCTCGATTTACTCAGGGCAGAGAGCATAGATTCGACCCGATATTTTGAACGCTCTGCCATTTGTAAAACCCGTCGAATGGTTTTGAGTCTCTCCCATACAGCCGCGACCATGAGATCGTCCATTGCCATATTGCGAGCAAGGACATCGTAGATGGAAACCAGAAGAAGCCATTCCATCAGTTCTTCATGCCGTTCCTTGTTAAACCACAGGACGTTATCGTACCAGTTGAATTGAAGAAACTGCTGTGCGTCCTGGTCCAGGAACAGGCCCGTTAGTTTCGATCTTGTCTCATCTTTCTTGGGCTGAGAAACAAACCAATGGCGATGGCAGGTTAGGATCTTAACCAAATCCGCTTCGCCCTTTGCCTTTTCTTCATCGCACCCAAGGGATTGAAAAGTCTGAAAGATAATCTTACCCAGCAACCATTCATCGATCCAAGCCGCACTCTGCTGCTCATATTCACGGTCTAGCTTGATCCTGCCCAGATCAGTAACCACAAGCCAAGCGAGAGAGACTCTCCAGAAAGTACTTTTCGGACCCTTCTCAGTGAATGTTAGCGCCCTGAGGCGGGAGAGAGCCAGTCGCAGCTTGGGATAGACACGCCACTCTGTCGAGGTCTCAAGGCTAAGTCGAACGATAGACCTGAGGAGACGAAGAATGTCCTCGACAATCTTGGTGTGATCATCACCTGCATCGGTCTTTCTCTCGATTTCTTGAAGTAGCTTTCCAACCGATTCTCTGAAAAGGTTGACCGCCTTTTCACTCTGGGGGGCATCGAACCCGTCGCGGTGGAGGTTAGAAAGTCGTTGGAGCATGAGGGGATTCATGATCTCTCTGAAAGGATCATGGATCGGCGCGAGAATCATCTCTTTGAGAGCCTCCTCCACGTCTGGTACACCTCTTCCCTGGAGAAGCGATTCAAGCTGACCGTAGTGCCCTGCCCTATCGTCTTGAATCTCCCGGAAATCGACAAAGACATGGTACTGATAGGCACCAAGCTCAACGTATAGACCGTCATCTGAAAATTCTTTCCCTCGGCGAATGTATTCGAGTCCCGACTCATGATCGCGAAATATATAGGCGTATCCATCTTCATCCCGGATGGCCAGCGCCTCGGCAAGGTTCCTCTGGCTGAGTTTTCCCTCCCCCGATCCGTTTTTACTGGTGACCATCGGCGTCGACATCTTCACCCATCCCCGCGTTGTCTGGTACCTGTTATTGTAGATAATCAAAACCCTTTCATCTCCAGACCGGTTCGAATAGGCAAAGACATTTTCATCTATCCCACCACCAACATCATAGAAATCGTATAGGGTGAAATTCTCCACCCCAGCGAAAAGCTGCCTCTTCCTCATGAGAGGAAATATCTCTTTCTCATGTCTCTCCACAAGATTCCAATCTACCTGCTCATTCCAGTAGGCTTTACTGTATTCCATCCCATACTTTTCTGAGAGCCCCTCAATTTGGCCGTGGCCGAACATGGGGAGGCCTGGAAGTGTTACCATCATCAAGGCAATACCGATGTACTTATCGCCCTTCCCAAATTGAGCAACAGCTGTTTCCTCGTCCGGATTGTTCATGAAATTTACGAACCGCCGGAGGATTTCAGGGTTAAATTCCAGCACGTTCTTCATCATCTGGCGATACTTTGCGTTCTCTTCCATTTTAAGCATGTTCATGAACGCGCTGTTGTATACCCGATGCATGCCCAAGGTTCGAACAAAGTACCCTTCCATAAGCCAGAAGGCCTCGGCGAGAAGAAGGGTATCAGGAGCCTCTTCTGCAACTCTGTCAACCACCTCCCGCCAGAATTCAATTGGGAATAATTTGTTAAACCCCTCGCTGCTCATGGCGTGTTCTGCCCTCGATGGGATGTCACCGCCCGTCCCCGGCTGTGGATGCCAAAGACGCTGAAAATGTCTCTTAGTCAATGTCATGGCGGCGTCAAACCGGATGATAGGGAATTTACGGGCCACTTTGAGAATTGTCTGGATGACGGCTTCACGCACATCAGCCCGGAGAAAGTCGAGCTGAGCCGTGTCATTCCATGGCATGCTTGTTCCATCGTTGCCGTGGTAGATATACCTTGTTTCTCCGCTGCTGTGGTCAATCCGCTTGAATACCACAGCCGCGTCTGACCGATCCCAGTATCCATCCTCAATGAAAATGCCAACATCTTCATTCCCAGAGAGGTTGCTCCCTGTAAAGCGATAACCGGGAAAAGGACATTTTTCGAGTTGTAGGAACCAATCAGGGCGCTCCATAACCCATGTAGAGTCTATCCCCGTATGGTTTGGCACCATATCGCTTGCCAGCAGGATTCCTCTCCGTCCAGCTCTCTCTTTTAGTCTCTGAAGCGCCTCCTCTCCTCCTAAGTCGCGTGCGACTTGGTAATCGTAAATGGCGTAGGCCGAACCGAGGGCCTCAGGGTTTCCCGTGAGTTGCTTGATTTTTCGTGACGCTGGGCTTCGCTCCCAGAGACCAATGAGCCAGAGACCAGTGAAACCCCACCGAGCCAGCCTGTCGAGTTCTTCATCGGGAATCTGATCCAATCGAACAATAGGCCAGCCGTACTGCTTCGACAGTTGATCGAACCAAACAGATACGCTTTTGGCGATCAGAACCACCTGTGGCATCCAGTCTAGGTCCCTGCTGAATCGCTCCGGTTCGTCATACAGACCTAAGCCCGGCCTGTACTCAGGCGCCGCCGCTGGCCCAGCTGTCAAGAGCCGGAGCTTTTCCTCTTCCCGAATGACGTCTAAGGCGAGGAGGATCCTTATCATCACGTCCCCAGACAGGAGAGAACCCCAGTGATCCTTGATATAGTAGAGTTGACCAGACAGTGACCTGGGTGCTGCTGTGGCAGGAGCCTTGAGCATCTCCAGGATGGTCTGACTCTCGGGGCCGAAAACTGGCTGGGTTTTGAAGAATCCATCGAGTGATTCCATGATTGAAAGATAGGCTGTTTCTCTCCACAGATCCCTGTCGTCAAACAGCTCCGCAAAGGGAGAGAAAGCCGTGTTCCTATTGCACAGAAACAGCAGGACCATTTCTTCCAGCGCAACCAACAGATTAGGCGTCCCCCCTGTCTTATCCATCAGGTATTCTTCTACCGACTGCTCGCCTCGATAAACATCCACTGGGGGGAAATGCTCCAGAAACCGAACAACCGTGTTCTCCACGGACTCACGTCCCAGGTTCTCCACGAGTCTTTTCTGGGCCAAGACAATGAGGTCGGGGTTCCTCTCTTTTCGGTACTGGTCGAATATGAGGTGGGAGATCTCATCGATCAATCCCATGGCATTGAGGTCTCCCGCCTTGATTGTCCTCTCCGGATCTGCCCCATTTTCTCTCGTCTCGTTCATTCGTTTGGCAAATAGTCGGACGGTATGGAAATCGGAAAAAACAACATTGTCTTTCACCGAAAAGAGGCGTTCGTCAAATCCGCATCGGTCACGATATTTCTTTGAGATGTGGAATTCTAGAAATTCACTCATTTGAATGCCATTTTCTAGTCAACCCATCCTCGACGGTTCCAGGAGGCCGACCGTACCGGTCCATTCGGAAGTATTGCAGTAAGCCGTGGAAGTCGGGGTGATCGACCGGGTCACTAGCGAATCCAAAAAGGTGTGTGCCACAGATACAGTCGGTTGAGCCAAACCCCGGGATCCGCCAATCCCCAAGGCTTTTCATTGCCCTTGCTATGTCGCACTCGAGACGAACGGAAGAGCGAACGGGAAGGGCGTAACGAAACTCTGCAGCGGCTCGAAGGGCATCGATATGCCAATAGAGATGTTTTCTCAGGCGCCGATGTCTCTCAATCCGCCTTTTTAGGCCTCCCATGGCAGACCCGACGTAGACATAAAAACCCCGGGGGAAAAGAAGCTCCCCCAATTTGCCAACCGACACACGCCTGTTTCTTTTGAGGAAGAGAACGAGAAGATAGCTGCCTCTATCTTTGGATTCTCGTTCAATGTAATCCCACGGAATGTTGAGTAATTTCGGCTCGCCGACCAAGTTGAGATCTGGTCCCCATCGCACCGAAAGGGCAATGATCCGAATCTGGTGACGAACCGCGAGAAGGGTCTCTGCGAAACGCAGATCCGTGTGGTAGTCTGGCATAAAGGTGTGGGCGTGGGGCCAGTGAACCACAAAAAGAACAGCCCCGTGAGTATCCCCCCCGGCTCGTGCGGCCAATTCTCTTAGGTGGCGGGCCCCTCTCTCTGTGACTGCGTCCGGAAACATGGCGACGTGACGTCCGAAAAGGGTGCACGATTTCACCTCGAGGAGAATCCTTTTCTTCCCCTGTTCGAGGAGAAAATCGAAGCGGTTTCGCCCCACCTTGACCTCCGAGGCGCTCACTGTGGCTCCCTCCAAGCCCGGGACCATTCTGTGTGTTAGAAGATAGTGAGCCACAGAATTGGTCAGATGGGTGTGGAGCATGATGAGCTGACCATTCCTTTCGACCCCGACCACGGTGTACCGAGTTTTTCTCTGCTGAAGTCCGTTCTCCCGAACAAGATGGAGACGGCAGCCCGGTAATAATAACTCTCGAAGTCTTCCCGGGTTTGGGAGAAAGGCATGGATCGTGCGGCCCCCACTCCGACATCGAACCAAGAATCGATTCGGGCGGGTGAGAAAATATCCGGCGATTGGCCTTTCAAAAAGCCTGAACACATCCTGGTCTGATCGGGTTTCCTTCTCTAACAAGATACACTCCCTTCGCAGCTCCTACCATGGCCTGCATGGCTCAGAATCTGCCATAGGTCAAGATGCCCTGGTCATCGAGGTGCAGGTTTTCGCCCAGCCGCCACCCCGTCGAGCCGTCTCATCTGTTTTCAAAAACCGGAGTAGCCTGTGTTCTGGCTACCTCATCGCCGGGACATCTCCGAGGCTGAACTCGAGCCCTATTCCTCTGGCGGTAGCGTTATGATAGGCCAGTCGGGCCGTGACCAGATCTTCTAATGCGAATCCCACGGATTCAAAGAGCGTGATCTCGTCGTTTCTCGTCCGGCCCGGCTTTTTTCTTAAAACGATTTCGCCTAAATCGGCATGAATACTCTGCTTGGAAAGCTGCCCTCTCTTTATCGGGATGAGCAGATCCCCAGCCTCGGCCATGCATCCCTCATAGGTGTCCACGACGATGCGCGCACTTTTGACGGTGACTTCATCCACTTCCCGCATTTCTGGCGTATAGGCTCCAACGGCATTGATGTGGGTGCCAGGTCTGAGATCCTTGCCGTTGAAAACAGGTTTAGACGAGGTTGTCACTGTGACCAGAATGTCTGATTCCGTAACAACCTCCCGGGGAGAGTTCGTGATATCGACAGGGATGTTCAAAATCTTCGAGGTCTCGCGAGAGAACCTCAGGGCACTCTCTTTAACCTTGTCATAGGCGAGTATTCTCTCGACAGGTCTGACCGCGCAAATCGCCTCGGCTTGAAAGGGCGCCTGAGCTCCCGTCCCAATAATTCCCAAAACCGTTGATTCCTCCCGTGCAAGGTGTTTCGTCGCCACCGCTGAGGCTGCGCCTGTTCTAACAGCAGTTAAAAAGATCCCATCCATGATTGCGAGGAGTTGGCCCGTTTGGGGATCATTGAGAACGTAAATCGACTGGAGGGTAGAAATCCCCAGTTTGGGGTTTTCCGGGAAAACCGAAATCACTTTGGTCCCAAAAGAGTCCTCCTTTTCGAGGTAGGCAGGCATGTACAGAAAGATTCCATCTGCCTTGTCAATTCTTACCGACATTCGGACGGGAACAAGACATTGCCCTTTTCCATACTCGCTAAACCCATTCTCGACAGCACGGATAATGTCAGACATCATGAGCACCTGTCTCATTTCTTCATGTGATAGTAATATTGCCATCTCATCATTCTCCCGAGGGATCGCCTGTTGTTATGAAAAGGGATCTCTCTAGACCACCTCTTGTTCTATCACCAAATTCCCCGTCAATACCCTCTCGTAGCTCAGCGGATTCAGATCGACCGTTTCGTAACGACCGAGGCGAATCAGTTCGGACATGCCTTTCCCGATGGCGGGGGCCTGTTGAAAACCATGGCCACTGAAACCGATGGCCATATAAAACCCCTCCAGATCTGGATGCGCTCCGATGAGAGCGTTGTTGTCGAGCCGGTTTATGGCATAGAGGCCAGCCCACCCCCGGATCAATTTTAGCCGGTCGAAAACTGGAACCCGGTTGGCCAAAATGGGCCACATGTCGTTGTTGAAAAAGGCCTTGTCTACCGTGAAGTTGAAGCCAGGAGGTTCATCCACAATTGACTTGCCAGTCATGATGATGCGGCCGGTTTCATGCCGAAAATAGAGACCTGTCACATCGATAACCAGCGGGAGATCGTAATCGAAAATCACACCGGGTTGAAATACATAAGCCATTCTCCGAACCGGGTCAATTGGGAGTTCTACCCCAGCCATGAGGCCTACTTCGGCAGCCCAGGGGCCAGCCGAATCGACAACGATAGCCCCGGTGTAGGTATCTCCCTTCCGTGTCACGATACCAGTGACCCGGTCTCCATCTCTGTTGATTCTGGTTACCTCATCGGTTATGTAGGTCACACCGAGGCTTCTAGCCTTTCTGCCATATCCTTGTAGCGTTCCGTAGGGATCGAGATATCCATCGCCAGGGCTAAAGGAGGAACCCACGAGATCGTTGATCTTGAGGTGTGGAACGATCTTCAGAGATTCCTCAGGTGTCAGAAGCGCCACGTCCACCCCAAGTTTCGTTTGGAATTCATGGTGACTGTTCATAAGGGGCCAGTTTTTTTCGTTGGCTAGGAAAAGATACCCCCGTTGTTGAAACTCGACGTGTGCTTTTTCTCCATCCACCGCCATGGTCTGGTCAAACTCCTTGTAAAACTGAACCCCGTACTGGGAGATGCGAACATTTACTTCAGTGCTGAACTGCCGGCGAATTCCGCCCGCACTTAGGGTTGTGGAGGAGAATTCATAGGTTGGGTCTCTCTCGAAGACAGCAATGGTGCCGTCGAAATGGTCGTTTGCGAGGTTGTAAGCAATGCTAGAACCGATAATTCCCCCGCCGACAATCAGAACATCATAGGGTGAAGGCATTGACCACCTCTTCCAGGGGTTCACGGGTCGTTAGACCTGGACGTGATGATTAAGAAAGGTAATCTGAAGTATGTATTTACTATATGTCGGTGAGGAGTGACCATGTCAAGGATAAAATAAGAGGCGTTTCTTGGCTTTTAGGACATAGAAATTTCTAACCAGCTCATGCCGCCACACAGTTTTGAACCTTCCCGTAAGGCCATCATTTCTCTCCCCTTCTCTTCTCTCCGGTTGACCCTCTTCCCGCCCCTGACCGCGCAGGCGGGAAACGGATTGTTGCACAAATTCCTTAAACCAATCGTGTCGAAGTTATTTCCAGAGTATTCCATCAGAAAGCAGGAAAGGAAACTCTGGGCGCGAATCAAGATTTTTTCGTCAGAAATATCCAAGCACGGAGACCGTCTCCAGAACCTCTCACAGAGCAGGCGGAGCCTCAGAGAGAACTTCCTCTGGATTGGTGAGGTGCCAATCCAGAGTAAACCGCTTGGCCTAATTTTTCCTCTCAAAAAACTAGGACAAAAGCCTGATCCATTGATCTTCATGCTCCGCGAACTCTGAGAGCTCAAGCGATCTCTCGCAGATTTCTGTGGGGGAGAGCGGGCGAGAGAAACTGGTGCTTTAGTGGAAGTCCGCTTTCATTAGACAGAAGTCGGGAAAGGGGGGATTTCGAAACGGCCCGGACAGTAGCGACTCTATTGTTATGCGAATGTCCCTCTGGGGCAAGAGCGTCTGCCAGACAGGGGAACTCCTGTATGACATCTAGCCGTTTCCCAGATTGACAGAATGGCGGAAATAGGCTCACCGCAGAAGCCGAATGCGGAGGAGGCAGAACCTTTGTGCGATGATCGATCCTCTGAAAAACTGAATCAGGTGCTCCAGAGGAATCGTCCCTTACCATGTCAAGATGATGTTATAATGGGTATGGTAAGGAGACCGTGAATAGATTTTCTAATTTGACGGGGAAGGACAATGATCCGGCTTGGCGTGATCTCTGACACCCACTTGAATTCTCCCGACACCAGTCTTGAACGAATCGTGCGAGAATGTTTTTTCGACGTCGATATGATTCTTCATTTGGGTGACTATGTGAGTTACAGCGTCGCTGCTTATCTCATGGGCCATAAGAAAGTCATCGGTGTGGTTGGCAACATGGATGCACGAGAGGTACGCGACGCTTTTCCGATCAAAGATGTGGTAGAGATCGATAAGTTCAGAATCGGAATGATTCACGGGTGGGGGCCGCCTTTCGGATTGGAAAGGAAAA
This sequence comes from uncultured Thermodesulfobacteriota bacterium, assembly GCA_964348095.1. GTDB lineage: Bacteria > Desulfobacterota > BSN033 > WVXP01 > WVXP01 > WVXP01. Next base: position 49,112 of record CAYGBK010000129.1, read on the forward strand.
TTCGGAGGGAATTCGATGACGTTCATGTCATCCTTTACGGCCATACCCACAGGGCCGTGAACCACCGAAAAGAGGGTATTCTATTCTTTAACCCGGGATCGGCAAGTCGGTCATATTTTGGAGATCCTACGGTTGGTATCCTCTCAATCACAAACGTTATTCGGGGCGAGATTGTTTCTCTCTGATGGGCGAGGAAGGGATGAACGTCACCAGGTACTGGGATCATCTGGGCCATCTCTCCGAATCTCGAAAAAAATGTGATTCCCTGGGGTTATCGCCGACATCAAGAAAGGATGACAGACATTTGAACAGTTGGACAAGATACATGTGAGGTCCGATATCATTTATGAAGTTAATCTACTTAAGTAGTTAAAATGAATTATGAATCCATTTCTTGGGGATCAGACTATCGAGTCGATAAAATCATGCCAGCTCTTTCGATCTTTCTCCATTATCTCGGTGAAGAAGATTCCGGCTGAAAAGGGTCTTGCGGATAACCAGCGGGATTCCTCGTTGTGCCAGACTACCCTTCCTATGGCGTTGACGTGCTCATTTCTCGTTGGAAGTTTGATCTGGAGTGAAAGAATCATATGGGGCTCCATAGCCTTTGCGAAAACGTTTAGGCCATCCACTATGAGCATATGAGTCTGCAGACAGATTCCCTGCCTCGAAATATCTCTGGTTTCTCCGTGTATCAGGCGAGAAATATCTCGGCCGTCGGAGTCTATCAACCGAAAAAAGACTGGCACGGTTCCCTTGACTCGAAAAAACCGCCGCCGCTCGACGTCTCTATACCCCCGGCTGGTTGTCGCTGAATCCATTCTTTTCCTCCGAGAGGAGAAACCCTGTGGTTGTTCGTTTAGGTCCTCGAGGGTCAGGACTTACCTAGTTTTTTCATGAGATCGAGTACCTGTCTGTTCTTGGGATCGAACTTCAGGATCTTCCTGAAGACCCTCAGGGCTTTCTTCTTTTCCCCCATCTTGAAATAGCTGAGTCCGAGATTAAAGTATGCATCTTTCATATAGGGAGGTTTTAATTCGATAACGCTCTCGAATTCTTCCGCAGCGAGAAGATATGCTTTCTTTCTGTAATAGAGATAACCAAGGTTGAAATGGGCATCCGGGAAATCAGGTTTCCTTTCAATTGCTTTCTGGTAGCTCAGGATGGCTTTCCGGTGTTTTTTCATGCCGGTCAGAAGCCGTGCCATCTCGAAATGGGCCTCGAAGTTCTCAGGGTCCATTTCAGAGGCTCTCCTGAAGTCCTCCAGTGCAGAATCTGGCGAGTGGTCTATCTTCTCCTTTCCCCTGGACAGGAAGGCTTTGGCAAAAGCCGGCTCGTATTGCTTGACAAACCGAGGATCGTCCGAGCGGACCTCGTCAAACATCGCGATGGCTCCCTCCAAGTCCCCCTGTGCGAGAAGAAGGGATGCCTCTTTGATCTTTGCCTCAAGCAGTGAATTCCTCTCATTGATCCCCATGAGGACGGGCGGATCCCCTGTGGATTTTGTCATCCTTCCGTGGAATCCCAACAGTATCGGGGAGAGATTGATCATCCCGTAGACGGCGAGGGAGAGTATTCCGACTCCGCCGGCCCGGATAAGGTTTTTCTTCATCCTGGGGAAGAATTGTCCAAGACTATCTTTGGTTGAGGACCCTAAACCTGGCGATGTCTTGATCTCTTCCCTTATTCGCTGTTTCTCATGGTGCCTAACCAGGGTTGACTCTTTCTGGATCTCCTCTTCTTCTTCTCGGATTTCTTGCTCGAAGTTTTCCTGAATGTAACTCCTCAAATCAGTTGGCCCGAGATACGCCTGCTGACGGTCAAGATAGCCTGTGATGTCATCATGCAATTCCTCTCCTGTCTGGTACCGTTTGTCAGGGTCTCGCTCGAGGGTTTTAGAGAGTATGGTGTCAACCCTGTCGGGAATCGAAGGGACCTGTTGAGAGGGACGATCGATTTCGCACGCCTTGACTTTTTCGATAATCTCGAACTCTGATGCCCCTTGGAACACCCTCTGGCCAGTGAGTAGCTCATACATGACGATACCCAATGAGAACAAATCCGAACGCTGATCGATAGGCGTTCCCAATACCTGTTCCGGTGACATATAAGGGATCTTTCCCTTGAATACTCCGGATTTTGTCTCGGAACTTTGAAAGGTGGCCTTGGCGATACCGAAGTCGACGAGCTTTACCTCTCCCTCATAGGAGACGAGTATATTCTGAGGACTGATGTCCCGATGGATTATGTTCAGCGTTTCGTTGCCTGTTCCTTTCTTCCGATGCGCGTAATCGAGGCCCATACTAGCCCGACCAATGATGTAAAGAGCGAGATTCACCGGAACAATCTGTCCTTCGATCTTGGCCTGCATCGCCTTGAGGCTTTTTCCCCATACATACTCCATCGCAAGGTAGTATGTCTCTTCAAATTTCCCAAAATCAAAGATCTGGACGATGTTTTCATGGGTCAGCTGTGCGGCGATCTTGGCCTCGTCTATGAACATGGAAACAAAATCCCCGTCGCTGGATAGATGTGGCAGAATTCTCTTGATGGCGAGGATTTTCTCGAATCCTTCCACCCCCACTCGTCGTCTGGCTCGGAAAAGCTCAGCCATTCCACCCAACGCTATTCTTCTGGTCAGGTAGTATTCTCCGTACACATGGACGGCTTGATCGTCTTGGCTTTTCTGGGCCATCAATCGAATCCTTCTCACTGGAAACTGGTTCCCATATCCACATTAGACGGGATTTGGAGTAACCAAAGGCCGAGATAATGATGGGCTAGCCAGAATTGTCACGCGACCGCGAGACCCATGTCTCATAAAATGAGAGGGATCTAAATGCGATCGAGACTGAAAGTCCTGTTTGTGCGTGTTGTTTACTTGGGCCCCACGGGCTCCAGATCTATAGCCTTCTGTGCCTTCCGTTTCACTTTCCGGAGCTTTTTCGGTGGTCTCTTCTCCTGTAACACCTGCTCCATGTCGGATATTAAAGCCGGGATAATCTCCTCGAGAGAATTGCCAATCTGCTCGACCATGGCGCGTCGCCTGGATTTGCCTATCGACTTGACCTTGACACGGGTTCGAGAGTGATAGTCTTTGGTGAACAGGATCTTCCGCGGCTTCTGTTGATGAAGCTTCGCTGAAAAAGCGACATCTCCATATATCAAACGACCCAGGAGACCCACTCTCTCCGTCCGTCCATGAAAGGATCTCAGTTTCAATTCGAGAACCAGCCCACTTCGCAGGTCTTTCCTGACCACCTTCCGAAACAAAAAGGATACAGCCAATTCCCGCATCAGGAGCCGTTCGAGCATTTGGGGAACCGGCTCCATCCACAGGGCATCGGTTGTCACCAATGTGGGCTTGCCCGTAGGCTCCTCTTCGACCTGCGGACCACGGTCGTCGAGGACGTTGATCTGAAGGAGATCTTTATGCTGCCTCTTTGCCTGATACTCCGAATAGGTATAGAGACGGTAGTCGTTCACCATGTTATATGTGCTATCCGCCCTGACCGTCGAGGAAACGGTGAGGCCCATTACCGCGAATGCGATGAGGAGTGCGCCGACAGGTCGATATCGTTCAGTCATCATTTTCATAATCGGCAAAAATAGATATAAATTAAGCCCCAAGAACCCGGACTGACCTGGTCTCGTTGGGTTTTTTGAGTCCCCGTGCGGGCGAACGGGTCTACCCAGAGGGAGGTGGAGGTCCTTTGAACGAAAAACGAACGATCAGGTCAATCCCCTAGCTCGTCTCCTAAGTCTGACCCTGAGTCGTTTCAGGAATTCTTCCACTCGATCCTCTTTTTGTGAAAGCCGTTTATGGGATCGCTTAAGTTGACTCCGCTGTTCTCGATCCATTGTGTGTGTCCCCTGGTCTTTGAGTGAGATGTGAAAAGGTCCGTGAATTCTCAGAACGAGGTAGAGTTATGCATCTTTCATACCAACTGGGATTGGCCGATTTGCGGGGTCATCGTCTCACCACATAGGGAGAGGCAACCCCGCTCTGGAATTGCAGGAGTTCTTAGAACCACAATCTCTGGACAGAATGTGACCCTCATGGGAGGGAGCACCTGTCGCCGCGCGGTAGATCTAGCCTTGGCCCAATAATTGCTGAAGTCTTTTTAGCTTTTTGGTGTAAGGAGACTGCCACCGTGAAACCCGCAGGAGACAGAAGAAAAGCTTTTGTAGAGAGAATGGGAACTGTCACCATCAATATGGAAGAGTACCAACAGGCCGGGATCGACATGTCCGTGTTGAAGCTCGTGATCAGTAAGATTGAAGACCTCCCACCCCTACCCCTTATCGTTCAAAAGGTTCTCACTCTCACACAAACTGAAAATGCAAATACCGACGAGTTGACAAAAGTCATTTCGAATAATCAGGCTTTGACAGCAAAGCTTCTGCGAGTCGTTAATTAACCTTTTTATCATGTCTCGTCCGTGGTAGATTCCATTCCCCATGCCGTCATTCTCCTGGGATTCCGAGGTGTAAGGGATCTTGCCCTGGGACTTTCGACGATCGAGACGTTCAAGGAGTCGGAGAAAAACAAGTTTCTGCCGAGGCAGAAGTTCTGGGAACACTCAATTGGTTGTGCGCTCTGTTGCAAGGCCGTGACCGATAGAATTCGCTACAAGAATCCAGAAGAAGCATTTGTCGGCGGGCTACTTCATGACATTGGCAGGATGGTATTTACCCAATTCTTTGCAGGATCATTCAGCGATGCTGTGAAGGAGTCTCATATGGGGAGACGGCCCCTCGTGGATGTGGAGAAGGAGGAGGTGGGAATCCTCATACTGCGGTCGGAAAACTGCTCCTCCAAAAATGGAATCTTCCACCAATCCTCGCAGATGCCGTGGACCGCCATCACAAACCGCTGAATGATGGAGCGGGCCAATCGAAGATCAGCATACCCTTTATCATAATGGCTGCGGACACCCTGACAAAAATCGCCGGTATCGGTTTTGGAGGTGACAGGTACATTCATGCGATAGACCAGAACATCTGAGAAAACATCCCTATCCAGGAAGAAGAATATTTAAAGATCATTTCAAATCTGTCGGAGGAAGTTGAAGAGACCAAAGGGTTTTTCGGAATAAAAGATGACCAGCCGTCATCTCGACAGCCGGGGTTTCAGCAGAAAGAGGGGCCTCCGCCGAGGCTCGCCTTCTAAACAAACACCGAACTGGATTCCTTCATTCCAGAAAGAATGGCCCTGAGACAGTTCTTCGAAGTTCAATCCTTCCAAAGGAACGGAGATTCAGAGGGGACTATCGAAAGCCTTAAGCCCGACATGCTGTTCATCGATCTGTCCTCTGAACAAAGGAACGAAGCAATATCTGAAACCCTGAAGGCTTATCGTCGTGTCACTGCCAGCCCGATCATCCTTCAACTCTCTAGAAACGTCTCAGAGGAGACACAGAAAAAATCGGCCAGGATTGGCATATTCTTCCTATCAACACCTTTTTGTCCTGAGCAATTGGCCGTCTGCCTGGGCAAGGCAAATGCCACCGGGTAAGGTGGGGCTTCTGCGCGCCGTCACTGTCTTTATCTTTTCTATCTCCATAGCTTGCAGAGCGATACAAAAACTCATCCCTACCAATTTGACCCGTCCTACGGTGAGTCGACGCCCCGAGAAGAAAGCCAGCCTATTTGTTTTCTTTGAGCCAAGGCGGGAGGGATCAAGAACAACGGAGTTTCAGAGCCTCAGCGCAGCTGTCCCCCCAACCAGAGCGGATCCCTGTAAGGGTCGGCTTTTCCCCACAAGTTCAGGAAGAAACGGCTCCCCTGGTTTCCCCCGATTCCTCCGCTTCTAAATCTCCTGATCTCTCTCCAATCGATCCTGCAAACGATCATCGGCCCCTTGTTCAGGGTCTTACGGGCCCACCGGAAGTCTTCGGCTCTTGCTAATCGTCATTGAGCCCGTCTATTATAGGCCGAGGGGTTCGCGAGACCAATCTTGGGGACCGGGGACCCTAGAAAGCACAAGAGGATAAAGCTCAGAAAGAGATAGCATATCTCATTGATGGGGGATATAATCGGAGACTGCCTTGGTTCTGGCAAGAGTGAGCATCTGGATGGAGTTAGGCGCTTCGAAAAAGAGATCCGTTCAGGACCTAGAGATCGAACTGAGCTGATATGTCCACGGGCACAGATTCATCCCAAATCCAACGAAAAAGATACGATGTGATCATAGTCGGTGCTGGTCCGGCGGGCTGCAGTGCGGCGACGTTCCTGAAAAGAAACGGGTACACCGTCCTCGTTGTCGATCGGGAAAGGTTCCCCCGGGATAAGGCCTGTGGCGATGGCCTCAGTCCACCTGCAATCGATATTCTCGAGCGGATGGGTGTGACCGAAAAAATTGAGAGGTTGAACCCGTGGAGAATAGATGGGGTGGAGTTTATATCACCAGCCGGGAAAAAGCTGCGAACAGAATTTCGATGTGTAGAGGGGATCAGGGATCATTCGTACGTCCTTCCGAGAAGAGATCTCGATTTTGTTCTTTTTCAACATCTCCGAGAGAATTCAAACGCAGATGTCGTGGAAAGGTGCAACGTTATGGACCTCACTTATGAGGGTGATGATGTTTCGGGAATCAGAGTTGACACCGAGGACGGCCCGCAGAAATTCATCGGAAAGGTCATTGTTGGAGCGGACGGTGTACATTCCGTCATAGCTCGAAGATTTTTTTCCTTGAATAGGGATCCCAGGCACATGGTCCTTGCAGTGAGGGCCTACTTCGAAAAGGTTGACGGATTGGATCGTTTTATCGAGATTCACTGTGAGAAGGCTATCTTGCCCGGTTATGGATGGGTTTTCCCCACGGGGAAAGATTCGGCAAACGTTGGCGTGGGAACGTCTTGCCGCGTCGCTCTCGGAAAAAAGGATGTCATGAGAATGTTTGACACTTTTCTTAAACGAAACAGACTCATGAAAGAGAGATTCAATAGAACCCGGATGAGAGAGAATTCATTTCGGGCCTGGCTAATTCCGTTGGGCTCCCGTCGGTTTCAACGAAGCCGTGAAAATGTTCTTCTCATTGGTGATGCTGGAAGTTTCGCTGATACCCTGTCCGGTGAAGGCATATATCATGCTCTGAGAAGCGGCGAATATGCGGCCGAGGCCATCGACATTGGATTAGGGACCAACCCGAAGACTATAGGTGAAACCTTTGAAAACCTGTGGAAAAGAGAGTTCAAGGCAAAGGAATATGCGCTCGGCCACCTTATTCAAAGATTTGTCTTCAGTGAGCATTTTCTGAACTTCAACATCAAAAGGGCGATCAAAAACCGCAAAATGGCTGAAAGGCTGGTTGAAATCCTCTGTTACAAGAAATCGAAACTCCGACTGTTATTTTAATTCCGTCTCGACGGTTCACCCATGAGAATTGTGTTTCATCCGTTAGATCGCCATGCCTAACTTTGTCCCTTTCGCCGTATCTGACCGCTGTTTTTGTCTATGATTCTAAAACACGCCCCATCCGCCACGGGCGGTGGTGCGCAAGAGTATGTGTGCATAATGGCTAATCAAAGCAGTGTTGTTGTACCAGCAGGTACAGCTATCAGTGGAAATTCGTCTCCGCACCTGATCAAAGAAATCTGAACGCCAGATCGTCTCAAAGTCTTGCTTTCGCAACGAGCCCACACACACGCGCTGTTCAAGACAGGGGAACACATTGCCCCATGGATCAAAACGCGCCATGAGTATCCCCGCGTAGCACCGGTGCTTGGGGAATCCCCTACGCTGTCTAAGGCTCTCCAGTAGGTTTCGCATGTAGCCGTCTCGCCGGAAGGGCGTGCCATCCAATTGTTGGGCAAGCCGGTACGGGTTGATGTCAAAGGTTTCCCAGGTGCTTCCCGTATAAAAGGAATCACTGCAATAATGGACTGGTTGCAACAATACATCGTCCACGATGTCTATCCATTTCCGGAAGTAAGGCTCTATTTCATCCATATTGCTGTTAGAAAAGGTCATCCTGACACGGACAAGAGGTCGATGACTCTGGGGGCGGGCAACAAGAGACTGAATACCGCTTTCTATCTGCTGGCAAGATCCGGGCGTACCCCTGATCGATTCGTGAGCCCCAGGAGTCGCGCCATCAAGGCTCACAGTGACACATGATAGTCCGGACCCACACACCCGATCCACATTCGGCTCAAGGAGGATGCCGTTTGTACAGAGATTAAGGGACATACCGTACCTGGCAAAACTTCGGATGATGCAGAAAATGTCCTCCCGCAGGAGGGGTTCCCCACCAGCGATGCTGATTTGGTGCACCCCAAGTCGCCGAAAAACCTCAGCCAGTTTCCCATATTCAGCGAGGGTGAATTCCCCTGACCGCATGTCTTGCCACCGCTGGCACATCTGACACTGACAGTTGCAGCGATAGGTTACGTCGAGCTCAGCCATGTAGGGCCCCCATGGCGGTTGTCTTCCGCGGTCTACGGCGATGATATTTTGCCTCGAACGGAACAGGGAAGCAACAAAGGATCTTGACAGTAGAAGACGACGATAACGCCCAAGATTGTTGAATCGCATAGGAACCTGTCCTTCATCCACCTAGTGAGGAGAACCTTGAATGAGGTCTCATCCCTCGCATGGACGCATTCATTACGGAATTCTTAAGGAGTTCATCAGCCATGACGCCTTGAGATCCTCAGGGTATTTCCTATGACTGTAAGGCTACTCGCAAACATGGCAATGACAGCGACCAGAGGGCTCAGGGTACCGGCCGCTGCCATGGGAATGGCAAGGGCATTATAGAAGCAGGCGAAGAAAAGATTTTGCCGGATAATTCGCATGGTGGACGCTGAAAGGGTGAAGACATCCAGCACTCTCGTTGGATCGTCCGTCACGATATTGACATCCGAAGCATCCTGGGCGATGTTCGAGCGCCTTCCCAGGGCAAAACCAACATCTGACTGGGCGAGGGCCGCTGCATCGTTCACACCATCTCCTACCATACCGACACGAAATCCCTTGTTTTGAAGATTCTTGATGACGCCACCCTTGTCTATAGGCAGAGCCTGGCCGAAAAACTTGTCCACACGCAACCGTTCTGCGACGGCCTGGGTCGTCTCCTCCCCATCGCCCGAGACCAGGCAGGTCAGAATCCCTTTTGACTTCAGAGTCAGAACGAGATTCTGGGCATTTTCTTTGAGGGCATCTCCAAAAGTGAGAAAGCCCTGGACGAGCTTGTGCCAGCCGAAGAAGACCACGGTCGCTCCCCCACGTTCTCGCCCCCGGGCATTCTCTTCAACGGATTGTGGGAGTGTCATTTCCCGCTCACCCATGAACTGTCTATTACCGACGAGGATCTCCGTTCCCCTAACGACACCTCTCACGCCGCGTCCTTCGACCGCTTCAAAGGAGGTGACCCGTTCCATCTCCAGAGAGGCCTCCAGAGCAGTTCGCACAGTTGTTCTTGCCAGGAGGTGGTCAGAATGGACTTCAAGAGAAGCGACGCGGCCCAGCGCCAGTTTCTCGTTGATCCCTGGTGAGAATATCTCTCGGAGCTGAAAACTCCCCTCGGTCATCGTTCCTGTTTTGTCAAAAACGACGGCATTGAGATCCCTTGCCCGTTCAAGGGCGACGGGATCCCGAATGAGGATCCCCCGTGCCCGGCTCGCCGTCATAGAAGCTACCTTGGCCAGTGGGGTTGCAATCCCTAAAGCACAGGGGCACGCTATAACGAGGACAGTCACTGCACGCAGCAGGGCTACTTCGACGGGGACGTTATGAAACAACAGATAGAGAGCAGTTCCCCCTGCTAGTGCGAGGATGGCCGGAACAAACCACGCTGTGATTCGATCGGCGAAAAGCTCGACAGGTTCCTTTTTTGTGAGAGCCTCTTCCATCAATTCGATCATCTGGCCAAGAGAGCTCTCACGACCTATACGGGTTGCCCTGAGCCTTAGCTTCCCGTCCAAGACAAGAGTCCCGCCCAGAACATCATCGCCGGACTCCCTCTTTGCCGGCTTCGATTCGCCTGTGAGAATTGATTCATCCACCTCAGCGCGCCCCGAGACGATCTGTCCATCAATGGGAATCCTTTCGCCCTCCATAACCAGGAATTCGTCACCTTCTTTCACGGCCTCAGGAGACACCCATGTCTCCTTGTTCGAGCCCCAGAGGCGAGCTTTCTGATTAGTCAACCGATAGAGCTCTATAAATCCCTCGGATGCCTTTTCCTTTGCCCGGGTTTCAATATATCGACCCAAAAGAACCAAAGTGACAAGCATGGAGGCAGTATCGAAGTATATGTGAATACTCCCCCTGGCCATCTGAATGATGCTGTATACATAGGCTGACAGGGCACCAATAGATATAAGCGTATCCATTGAGACATTCCAGAACCGCAATCCGCACCACGCCCTCTTAAGGATGGGAAAACCTCCATAGAAAATGACTGGGGTAGCGAGCGCGAAGAGGGGAAGAGAGAAGTATAGAATTGCAATCGAGGAGAGTGCCTGAAAAAAACCGGCGTACAGGGCGAGAGAAATCATCATAATGTTCGCAGTCAGAAACGCGGAAATACCCAACCGGATCAGCAAATCCCGTCTCTCCCCCGAAGCGCCAGTTCGATCGTCGAGAGGGGCTGCGCGATATCCCAGACTCGCTATCTTCGCCATAATTTCTTGAGGAGTCAGGAATTGGGGAAGATACTTAAGTTGGACCGCGTCGGAATGGAAGAACACGGTGGCGTCGATGATACCCTCTGTTCTCCGTAGCACCTCCTCAACCAGCCAGGAACAGGATATACACCACATCCCCTCGACCCTCAAGGTCAGCTCCTGGGAATGGTCCTCTCTGAAAGGTTGAGACAGAAGGGCCGCCTGACTATGTCGGGTCTCTTGAATTTCTTCCGGCCCTTGGTTCGCTCCATTTTGAGGGATAATGCCAGACGAAACGCAGGCTCGATACAAATCCGTCTCCTTGAAGTCCGTCGATGAATCACCAAATCTATTGGCGAGGATTTGAAATACGTGGTGGCAGCCCGGGCAGCAAAAGTGGCGTGCTTTCCCGTCGACGACGTATCGGGTTTGAGAACCTCTGACGGGGAGCCCGCAGAGATCGCATCGATTGTGTGGTCTCTTGACTTTGATCGTGTGGCCCTTCGGTCGGCCCTGCACATTCGACAAGGACTCAGACAAAGATTGGGACCCCCTTGATAACGAGAATCAAACCCATGACGGTTATGGACATTGCGGCAACTCGCTCTCCCAGAAATCTCATCTTCATGGATAACATTGAGGCAGAGAGTCCTGTCCCGAAAAGGGCAGGAACCGTTCCGAGGCCAAAAAAAGTCATGGTGAAAAACCCCCCCGCGGCACTCTGAGTCGTCGCCGCCTTGATGATCATGGCCCAGGAAAGCATGCACGGGAGAAATCCGGTGACAAGCCCCAACGCCATCCGCGCCCCCGTCCCCTTTGATTGGAAGAGCCTGTAAAACAAGCGACCAAGGAAAGAACCGGGAGCAAAGGAGAGGGCAGGAGGGATTGAAGGCACAGGGAGGATTCTCAATAGAACCATGCCGGCAAGAATCATCAAACCGCCGCCCAAAACTAATACCCCTCCTCGTAGATGGACAAGCAGATTCTCCCCCTGGGCGAGATGCGTGACTCCGCCGGCCAGAGCGCCGAGGAATGCATATGTTCCGATCCGTCCGGCATGAAAAGCCAGGTGATGGCACGCGCCCCGGTGCCACGCAGATGCCCCGGGCCTTTTCGCCGGATTTCCCGGCCCCTTGAAATTCATGGAGTAAGCCAATACGAGGGGGCCGCACATCCCCAGGCAGTGAAAGCTACCGAGAAAACCCACCATGAGAGGTGCGATGATGTCGAACATCCTATGCTCAGTCCACCACCCCCCGGCTAAGAGATCGGAGATAATGGACAATGGCCCAGCGATCTCTGCTGGCCACGGTGTAACCGAGGGGGGGATGCCTTTCGTAGCCAAAAGTGATCGTATAGAAGAGTTCGGCGTCGGTCTGTACCTGGATGTACTCGCTTCTGAGGTTTGTCGGTAGAGGATAGAAGCTCTGTCCCACCGTTCCGTTCCCGTCGGCTTTGGCTCCATGGCACATGACACAAAAGTAGCCGTACGCCGTCTTTCCCAGATCTACGGATGCCGGCTCCGAGGGCAACGGGTTCTCCAGATCCTCCAGATCCGTCGCCCTGGCAGTCTCAAGGCCACCTCCAATAGGAATTGTCCCTGGGGGCATCTCTGGTACAGAGGTTTCATAGGTGCGGATCGATTCCTGCTCACTCATCCGCGCGTAGTCGCAGCCCCATAGAAAAAGAACGACAAGAATCGATGGGGCGATACTCTGCCATCCCATTCTCATCTCTCGACTCCTATAGCAAATGACCCGGCACCCTGCCGTCCACGGAGATCTTGAAATCAGCTAATCAGCAACGTGCTGGGGAGCGGGCTCCGTGTATTCCGTGGCGTAGGGCGATTGACCGGGGATGTCTTCGACGACCCCAAAATCCCAGTCAGGGGGGCCTTTGTCTCCAACCGAAAAGAAAACAAATAGCCCCCAGACGAGGAACAGGACCGCCATAGCCACCACAATGAGCCAGCTCCGTCGTATTGCCTTTTTTTCTCGATCTGATGATGGCACCAGATATCCTTCCCTTAGCCGCCCTCCAGGAACGCAGGGGGGGGCGGCCTCGCCTACTCCAGTGGTCCCATTCCTATGTCCGGAGATAACCAGGCGTTATTGGCCCATCAAAAAGCGATTCCTCGGAGGCCAATCACGACCATATAGGCTAGGGCCCAGACAATGAAACCACCATAAATAAATATCAACAGGGGGGGAATCCCATTCCCGCTCACCTGTATTCCTTCGGGATAATTTTCCCTTTTCTTCGGTTTTCTCTGTTTCTTCTGGCCGAGCTCGTACAGGCTGAAAGCCACGGTGATGAGAAAAAGCACGGCCAGACCGAGAAAAACCAGCAGGACCACGACCTGGAAATCGAGGAGCGTGAAATATCGCATAACTTGGGCTAGCCTCCCGAATTCACAACAGTCAGAACCACTGTTGTGGCCATCGCGGCAAAGCCGATAAGAATGATGAATACCAGAGCGTACATCTCGCTTGTGGTTCTCGAGGGATTTTCCGAACGTGGCAGCGGAAACTGATCTCTTAGGGGCAGATATCGTGCCCTTTTCTGATCGGAAAACTGACCCGATTTCAGAGCCCAGAGGAACACCGCGATGCTCAGTAGAATCCCCACAGCAGTGAGCGCAATCCAGCCAAGATAGAACACAGGTTACTCCTCCTTCCTGGGGCCTTCGTAGGCGGCGTCGATCCCTCTGGGTTCTTCGTCTGCATCGGTTTCACCGATGAAATAGACAGCCACATAGTTCCCCACGTCCCAGATCTTCTCTGATTCCAGTTCGCGCTTGAAATAAGGCATGGCGGTTCCCGTGATTCCGTTCATGATTTGATAATAGAGGATGCCCCCTGAGACCCCCCTCCCCTGCAGGATGGTGAAGTTGAGGGGTGGAGGATACAGGACCGGTTGGGCTGGACCCATCCCATCCCCTATTGGGCCATGGCATCCGATGCAGAAGCCCTGATAGATTCGATGCCCTCGCTCAAGCGAGGCCTGGGTTGTGGGATAGGGGTTGGGCAATTCTCTCCACGGTTCAGGGACCATGCTGTGCAACCAGGCCACATTGGCATCAGGGCCGGCTTCGTAGGCCTCGATCGCCTTCATCTTCCAAAGACGCTGCCGTTCAACCCGAAAATCGGCGTCCCTGTATCCGAGGCTCTGTACGTAGGCGGTCAGAGCCTTGATTTTTTCCATGCCGAGGAATTCAAAGGATGGCATCAGGGACTCTGGCCGGGTATACCGTGGGTTGATGAAATGAGCAACGTGCCAATCGTCGGGATGCTCCCCCCCTTCCTGAGAGAGATCCGGGCCAGTTCGTTCCGAACCCAGCTGGTGGGGTCGGTCCTGGAGATAGTCCCCGGCCTGAGCAATCCGCTCCGCCCCCAACCCCCAATCCTGGTGACGAACGTATTGGGAATGGCAATAGGAGCAGCCGTTCTGGATGTATATCTTTCGACCCAATTCCTCGAGTTGGGTCCTCGGTCTCAAGATCTCCGATGGAAGATCGCCCTGCGTGTATCCCGGTAAAAAAACAGCCACAAAAAAGACGGCTCCGAAGATAATCAGGCACCCACCGATAAGGATCGTTGGCGTCATTCTCATGAGGCCTCCCGCTTAGGCCCATAGAGGGTCATGAAGACGTTGACCAACCCGATCACGGCGCCTCCCACGATAAGTATCCCAATCGATGCGCGAAGAACCATGTACAGGCGGATCTGAGGTAAAATGCGATAGACGACCTCGCCATTCAACCATCCATTTCCCTGGATAAGGCCCGCCGTGGTCAAGACCACAAAAAAACCTGTCATGCCGATAAGCACGAGCCAGTACTGAATATCTGCCAGTCGGGTGCTGTACAGGGGCCTTCCGGCTATTCGCGGCAGGATGAAATACATGCCTCCGAGAGCCGTCATCCCCGAAAAACCAAGAATCCCCATGTGCGCGTGGGCCACCACCCAATTGGTGAAATGGGTGAGCTGTTGCACTGAGGGCAAGGACTGGAGGGGGCCCTGTAAACAGGTCAACAGATACCACACGCTGCCTGCAAAGACGAATTTTCCGCCAATGTCCGCATGAATGTTTCCCAGCCGGCCCCGCATGGTAAGCCAGAGGTTGACGAGGACGGTAAGGACAGGAATCAACATGCCCACACTGCCAGTGATGGCGATCACTTTCAGCCACGTCGGAGCGGGTGCCTGGATGATATGATGGGTGCCGATGTGAGAATACATGATCAGTATGGTCCAGAAACCGATAAGCGACAGTGTATGGCTGTATAAGGGAGCGCGGCTGACGATCGGAATAACATAGTAGGCGACGGCCACAGCCAGCGTGGTGAAGAAGAATCCAATTATATTGTGACCGTAAAACCAGGCCAATACCGCATCGGGAATTCCTACGAGGGATCCAGTTTCGGGATTCCAGACGGCATTACCGAAGAAATAAGTAAAGAAGGTGAAAACGACTGATCCAAACACATACCAGACAGAGACGTAGAGGAGGTTCTCTCTTCGACGCCTAAGGGTTTGAAGGAGATTGTAAAAGATGAGAGCGAGAGCGATGAGCACACCAATGTCGATGGGCCAGATAAACTCAGCGTACTCCCTGTTTTGGGTGAAACCTAGGGAAAGGGTGACCGCGCCCGACGCGATGCCCACATTCCATAACCACAGCGATGCCTTCCCGATACCTTCGCTATAAAGAGTCGTTCGAAGAAGTGTGGGGACCAGGTAGTAGGCAGCTCCCAACAAGGCTGTGCCCACAAAGCCGAACATAACCAGATTCGTGTGAATCTGACGAACCCTCCCAAAGGCGATCCAGGGAATGTTCCCCAGAAGTTCTGGTGCGACCATTTCCACGGCTCCGATTAGCCCCGCCACAGTGCCGGCCAGCATCCAGGCCGCCGAACTCAAAAAGAAAGCCTTGGTGGTTCCATATGATTCATTGCTCAGGATTTGCAACGCCCATATCCCTCATTGATGGCATGCCAGCCAGCAGTCCAACTCGGCTTTTTCTCTCTTGTGACATTCGATACAGAACCCCATCTTGAATTCCACGGGCATCAAGCGATCCATGTTCTTCACGTTGCCGTGACATACAACGCAATCGATCTCTTTCGCAATGTGTCTCTGGTGATTGAATTGAGCATGATCTGGCAGATAGAAGATCCTTACCCACGGAATCGGTGTTTTGCTCTCGTAATGCCATTTCACACGGAGAATTTGGGGATGTTGTGAAACGATGTATCGGTGACAGAAAAGGCATTTCTCAACAGCCGGAATCCCCGCATTTTTTGACCGGTCCACAAAGGGGTGACAGAACCGGCAGCTGATCTGCTTCACTCCCGAATGGACTCTGTGGCTGAAGTAAATCGGCTGTTTCGGACCAAGGGTCTGATGGGGGTAAACGTAATAGAGATAGAGCATGGTCACGAGCAAAAGGCCCGTCGCGACCAGTAGAATATACGCTCTGGCTGGGTTGGCTCTGCGCCCTTCCCTCTCCGTCATGACCGTTCTCTTAAGAGAAACTGAAGGGTATGCATAAGGTGATCTATTTTCCGATTTCTTCGCCGCCTGTTTCAAGGGCCTCGACAAACAACGGGTCTGAAACAGGAAGGAGCGGAAACTTTCGCAGGAAAACCATGAGGCTCAGGGCCATAAGTCCGAAGAATCCTGCTGTGATAAGGATCTCGACAATGCCGATGGGAAGGTGATTTCCCTCCCACAGCGAGGGCGCCACCAGAAGGAACCGTTCCAGCCACATCCCGCCCAGAATGATACTGCACAGTACCATCAGGGGCCTGGGCTTCATTTTGATTTTTTTGCTCAGGAGCACCACAAAAGGGATCCCAAAGCAAACAACAAGAACTGCCCAGGCGAGTGGTTCCCACGGGTCGGCGCGGACGCGAAGGATCACGTACCGTGTCTCTTCCGGGAGATTGCCATACCAGATCACGAGAAACTGGGAGTAGAAAAAATCTCCTGTCAGCAAACAGAATCCGAAGAGGATTTTGCCCAGGTCATGGAAATGTTTGGGCCGGACCAGGGATTTGAATGCCGGGGACTCCCTTACAAGGCCCGCTAAGATAACCAGAGCAGCTAGACCAGTGTAGAAGCTGCCCACAAAGTAGTAAGCCCCAAACAGAGTACTATACCAGTGGGGGTCGAGTGACATGATCAGATCAAAAGCGATCAGGCTCAGCACGACGGCATAGAGCAACCCGAGGATCGGAGAGAGAAAGGCCTGGATTCTCCAGTGTCTGTCGACCCCACCCTGCGTGTTCATCCATGGGTCTCCTTGGGAGACCGAATCCAATTGCCGACATAGAACCTCTTTGTCTCCGCGAATAGAAACGAACACAAGGATCATGGCCACCGAAATGAGTAAGAGGAGCCCCCCGCCATCTCGGGCGAATAGAAAACCGACACTGAGCCAGAGTTCCTTGCCCTTGACAGGTTCGTGAATCCACGGGAAGAGGTTTTCACGGCCAAAGTAAAGCACCCAAAAGAGCAGAAAGGACACTGGCAGGAAGGCCGCTGGAGCCTCGGCTAACCGTTTCAGTGGCCGTGCCCACCGTGCCCTGGTCAAATTCAAGATGGCCACGAAAAGGACTGCACCAAAAGCGAGACCGGACCAAAAAACATAGTTGACCAAATAGGCCTGCCAGACCCGCTGTGTTTGAGATCCGGACACTCCAATGAGAAATGACACGATGCCCAGAATGATAAGCAGGGAAAATAGAACCATCCAGAGGCGGTGATGTCCCTCCGGTCCCAAATTCATAACCTCCTGATACCCTTTGCTAGATTTCATGAATCTTTTCAGCCTCAGCTTCC
This sequence comes from uncultured Thermodesulfobacteriota bacterium, assembly GCA_964348095.1. Classification (GTDB taxonomy): domain Bacteria; phylum Desulfobacterota; class BSN033; order WVXP01; family WVXP01; genus WVXP01. The sequence continues at coordinate 66,570 of CAYGBK010000129.1, forward strand.
TTCAGAAGTTCATAGACTGTGGCTTCTTCGTTTTCTGAAAATTGAAGGAGGATGCCGTATCGGTCTCGTGTGAACCGAGGATCATAATGGTCTGGCAGTTTTATTCGAGGCATCCGGCCCTTTACCAGCATACCAATAAGGTTACCCAAGATCCCGAGCAGGATCGTGAATTCAAAACCGATAATCATGAATGGAATCCAGGCCAAGACAGGCCTCCCCCCCACAATGAATTTCCATTGAAGGGCGGTGTAGGCTGCCAAAGCCATGCCCAGCGTAAGGCCCAAGATCCCTCCGAATAGGGTAAAAAACCGAACAGGGCTCGGTTTCAGGCTGAGCGTCTCCTCAAGTGTATGGCACGGGGCCGGGGAGTACACGGTGTGCACCCTAACCTTAGCCCGTTTCGCTGCTTCAATGGCTTTTACCGTATCGTCCAGGTAAGAAAAAACGCCAAGTACAGTTCGACGGGCCATCCGTCCTCCCTCTAAAAACCCCGCTCTCTCCGTTCTCACCTTCTCCTTGTGGGGGGGGCCATATGTTCTTTAACCTCGGCCATGGAGATGGGAGGCAAAAACTTGATGAACAGCAGAAAGAGAAAGAAAAACAAACCAAAGGAGCCGAGTAGAATGCCTATTTCCACCCAAGTTGGGCTATACAATCCCCACGAATACGGGTCGTACTCGTGTGCCACGGAGCCCACAATAATGACATATCGCTCAAACCACATCCCAATGTTGACCAGAATAGCGATTCCAAAGAGGCTACTGATGTTGGTCCGGACCTTCTTGAAGAAAAATGCCAGAGGGAGGACCGAGTTGAAAAGGACCATGATCCAAAACTGGGGGGCGTACTCCCCAATGGCCCGCCATATAAAGGTGTCCCGCTCAACCATGTTTCCACTATACCAGGCCGTGAAATACTCCACCCCATAGGCATAACCCACAATGAGCCCGGTGAAGACTATAGTTTTGGCGATATTCTCCAAAATAGATAGGGTGATCAAACTTTCAAAACTACAGATCCGTCGAAGGGGGATCAAAAGGGTCAAAACCATGGCCAGTCCTGAGTGAATCGCGCCGGCTACGAAATAAGGAGCAAAAATGGTACTGTGCCATCCCGGAACAATGGCCAACGCGAAGTCCCAGGATACCACACTGTGCACGGAGATCACCAAGGGCGTCGCAAAAGCAGCAAAGAACAGGTAGGCCGACCCGTGGTGTCGCCACTGATGATGAGAACCGACCCACCCAAGGGAGAAGAGACCGTAGATCCTACGACGGAGTCCCCGTGCACGGTCACGGACAACAGCGAGATCTGGCAGGAGGCCGGTGTACCAGAAAAGAAAACTCACGATTAGGTATGTGGAGATGGCAACCATGTCGAAGATCAGTGGGGATTGGAAATTCGGCCATAGATTCCGCTGGTTCGGGTACGGTAAGAGCCAGTAAAAAATCCAGACGCGCCCCAAATGAATAAAAGGGAAGAGCCCGGCCACCGCAATGGCAAAAACCGTCATGGCCTCGGCACTTCGGGCAATGGCCGTGCGCCACGTTGCCCTGAACAAAAACAGTATGGCCGAGATCAAGGTTCCAGAGTGGGCGATTCCGACCCAGAAGACAAAGTTGACGAGGTAGGTGCCCCAATTGACTGGATGCATGACACCGGCAGCACCAAGACCGGTCAGAATCTGATAAGCCCAACAGGAGGCACCCAATAAGATCCCTGCGAGGGCGATCATCACCAGAAAAAGGTAGGACCGTCCAGGAGGGGACATCGTCTGGAGGACTTTTTCATCGATGGTGCTATAGGTATAAGTCTCCACAGTCTAAACCAGTGTCAAACGTTTTGTGACCTTCTTCAAATAGATCACAGCCGGTTTTGTATTCAAATGGCCCAGGACCTGGTACGCCCTGGGGTCTCCTATCATTTTCGAGACACGACTTCCAGAGTCTTTGAGATTGCCGAAGACGAGTGCGTTCGTCGGGCAGGTCTGCGCGCAGGCCGTCGTGAATTCTCCGTCCCGAACCTTTCGACCTTCGTTTTTTGCTTTGTTCTTGGCCTCAACGATTCGCTGGACACAGAAGGAGCACTTTTCCATCACCCCTTTCTGGCGCACCGTGACGTCGGGGTTGAGTTGCCAGTTTAGGGGTTCAGGACGAGTGAAGGTAAACCAGTTGAACCGGCGGACCTTGTATGGATCGTTCTGAGAACAGAACCGGGTACCGACACAACGATTGTAGACTTGATTGTTGAGACCCTCGGCGCTGTGATGAGGGGCAAAGACAGGACAGACTGGCTCACAGGGGGCTTCGTCGCAATGCTGGCATAGCATTGGCAGAAATCGTACAGGCGGTCCGTCTATCTCGAAATACCGTTGAACCCGAAGCCACGACATTTCGCGCCCTTTCAGAACCAATTCTCTGCCCACGACGGCGACATTGTTTTCGGCGTAACACGAGACAACGCAAGCGCCACAGCCTATGCACCGATCCAGGTCCACCACCATAGTCCATCGATAGTCCGGATGGCTGTGGGGAGGATAAAAATCCTTTCGGCGATTGTACCCCTCTCGAAGGGGCACATCCAGGTGAGGTTTGCGGCCTTCCTTTCTTTCCCTGCGATAGTCTTCAAGAGAGGTGGCCTGAGCGAACCCGCGTCCCTGTTGATAGAAGCTACCATCGGTATGCGCAATGGCATGTCTTTGGCCCCGATGTTCGATGGTCACGCGGAACGGTGGCCGAAGAATTCCCCCTGATAGGGTGTCCAGATCCGGGGGCAGAAGATCGATGGGGTTCGCAGGATGTCCGCTGGCGAACCTTCCGTATCCGGTATGTCCCTGTCCAATAGGCATGGCCACGGTGTTGGGGGGCACACTGGGGATCGGAAGGGCTGAGACCTCGATCGTGCCATAGGGAGACTTGAGTCGCAGGAGATCTCCCTTGCGAATACCGAGTGCCTTGGCCGTGCCTGGGTGTATCTCCACCCAGCCTCCCCAGGTCACCTGGGTAATCGGGTCGGGGAGTTCTTGGATCCATGGCCGGTTTGCCGCCCGACCGTCGAAAAACTGAACAGTTGGATACCCGGTAAAGTCGAAGCCTTCTGTGGGTTCGGTCTGCGAATCGAGTTTCGGGAAAGAAAAATCGACTGGCGAATTCAATGAGAGCTGGGGGCCCTTTGTATCGCCATATCCCCACGCCCCACCCTTTTGCAGAGCATCCATCCAAAAAGATTCAAAGGATCTATGGGTGGCTCTCTCCTGCCATTTCTTATACCACCGATCGCGAAGGAGATGATAGAAGTCCTTCCAGGGAAACTTTTCGGTTCCTCTCACCTGCTTACCGGTAGAAATGAGTATGTCTCCCAGATGTTTCGTCTCAAGAACGCTTCCCATGACCGGCTGCATCAGGCCGGTGACATCCCCGTTCGGCGCATAATCTCCCCATGATTCCAACGGGCTGTGGACAGGAACAATGAGGTTGGCGAAACGGCTCGTTTCATCCAAACAACTCGAGAAGCTCACCACCAGGGGAACAGCCTCGAGGCTCCTGTGAAATTCCCATGCAGCTGGCAGCGAAAACAGTGGGTTGGCGTTATAGATCAAAAGGAGGTCGATTTCACCATTTCTCATTTTTTGGGATAGGTCCTTGATGCTCCCCACGGGCGCCACGTCGCTCAAGGATAGTTTCCGTTGGAAATCGATTGTTTCCGCTGTTCCTGATTTAACCGAACACAGGAGATTGGCGGCGACCGCCGTCTCTGTCGCATTCGGAACGCACCCTGATAACCCCTCAGCCACAGCCGTGGGTCGCTTAGCCTGCACAAATCTCCGAGCGAGGCTTCTAATCGTCTGTTCCTCTACGCCGGACCATGACACGATTTTCTCCAAGGTAAAAGGTTCTACCACGGATTTCACAGCATGTCGCTGATCTTGACCACGGCTCGTGAGGAGGTTCTCGTCGATGATAACTCGCAGCATGCCAAGGGCCACAAGGTATTCACGACCCGGAGGAACAGCGATCCACTGGTCTGCATTGGCCGCAGTCAAAGAGAGTCTAGGCCCCACATAGACGAACGGGTTGTTTGCGCCATTGTCTGCAGCATGGAACGAGGCGAATTGACGGGCGTATTCGACATTCGAAAGCCAGGTTTCAAGGATGCCGGCGCCAAAAGAGATGAGGAAATCCGATTTCTCGATTCGATAGGTTGGGATGCCGTCACGGCCAAAGACAATTTGATTCGCCATTCGAAGGGGCTCGTAGGCAAAGGGTTCATACATGACGAACTCCTTCGAGCCCATTTCCAACAGCCAGCGGCCGATTAGATCTCGCAACGTGCCTGTGTTTAAGTCCGCGAGGAAAACGATACGCTCTCCCCTGCCTTGCTCGATAAGTTGGGAGAGATTTTGGATCAAAATATCTTCTGCCAGATCCCAGGACGTGGCTTCAAGGGATCCTCGAGAGGTTTTTTGGTAGGGACGTCGAACACGATCTGGGTTATAAAGCCCCTGGACCGAGGCTTGCCCACGGGCGCAGAGTTTTCCATCATTCACAGGATGAAGGGGGTTCCCCTCCACCTTGATCACTCGGCCATCTCGGTTTTTTGCCAGAAGGCCACATCCGGCAGGACATTCCCGGCACGTGGTGGCGTACCAGGTGGCCTCCCCTGGGATGATATCCTCGGGTGGAATAATATAAGGGATCAATCTCCTGGCGGATTCCCTGGAGCAACCCATTGCGGCAGTCGTACATGTGAGGCTAGCAATTTTCAGAAACTGCCGACGGCCAGGATCTGCCATCATTGAACCCCTTTTGGATGGTCGGGATTATACAGAAACCATCCGAGAGATTTCAAGAGAATTCTGTCGGAAGGTTCCAGAATCCTAAAACCAGGGATCTCTACCACGCTTATTCTTCACAAGGATTTTGAATCTCCCAATGGGACTCTCACATCACTTGGCGGTCCTGCCCCGGTCAACCCCCCTTTCGATACAAAACACGACAACCACAGAACGTCTGCCCCTGCTTGCACAGACGTCCCTGACATGGACGTCCACAAAGCTCCTGACACTCCAGAACGCTTATGGGGGCTCCCAAACTCTCAATTACCGCTGCTTTTCGGTCCATACCTGACAGAAATTGGCCTTTTCATCCGGCAGGCAGGTCCGCAACACAGCCCATCTCAGCGTCAGGGGAGCCATAAGTGTTGTCACAAAGGCCATGAATATGAGAGCCGAGAATTGGCTCTGAGTCAGCAGAGGCTCCGGTATAGCGCCTCCCGCCATCAAATCGTTGCTCAACCTGATCACCACAGAAGCGACGACCAATTCGACGGCACCGCGACTGTTCATCCCAAATCCGACTATTGCCGATTCCCAACGGTTGTGGCCGAAGGCGACAAGACCTAGTCCGCAACCGAGCAGTTTACCCAGCACGGCCACCGCTGTGAGGATAACCATGAAAAATATGGCCGCCCAGTCATAGGAGAGATGGAGATGGAAGGACAGAGACGCAAAGAAAATTGGTAATAGGAAACCATAACTGAGACCGAAAAAACGATCGCTGATGACACTGTAGATTCTTTCGTCCATAATTTCTTCTCTCACAAACTGGCCGGCCAAAAAAGCGCCTATAACGAGGTGAAGCCCTGCGAGTTCAGCGAGGTAGCCCATAACGAAGGCAGCCACAATGGCGAATGTGAATGCCTTTGCGTCGCGGTCATGCAACCGTCGGGTGAACTTTGGGACGACAAAGTGTCCGATGAAGATGGTGAGGCCAAAAAAGGCCACGACCTTGAAAAGAATCTTCGATAGGTTCAAGAGGTCCACTGCCCCCGTCTTGGCAAGCCCGAGAAGAACCGACAGGGCAATCAAGGATAGAATATCATCGGCGATAGCGGCTCCAATGATGATGTGCCCAAGCTTGGTCTTGCTAATCGCCATGGAATGGAGGATCACACTGTTGACCGCAATGGCAGTGATCGAAATCCCCATCCCGATAAAAAGGGATTGAAATACGGTTCCTCCAAATAGCCTCGCGGTAAAGTACCCAAGGAGAAAAGGGAGGACAAATCCCCCCAGGGCAACGCTGAGTGATGGCCAGATGTGTTCCAGGAGTTCTTTGGGGTCCATTTCAATGCCGGTATAAAACATGACAAAGAAGATCCCCAAATCAGCCATGAGTTCGATCGGGGGGGAGGGACTAACGATCCCCAAAAGGGGAGGTCCAAGAATCAGTCCAGCGAGCAGTTCACCGAGCATGAATGGAAGGCCAAAGCGAGCGAACACCCATCCGAGAAACCAGGCGACGATCAGTATCGAAAGGATACTAAGAATAAGTTGGCTCGTGATCATTGGAGGTACCCCTCAACGGGATGTTTCGTGTCTTCTAATCTGGCATCATGGATCTCCATTTACTGCCACAGCGATCTGTGGTGGAGATCCGAAAAACGGCGTTCTCAGGTGCTATCGCGCTCGCAATGGCATGATAGTTTTCTGGAACACGGAGCTGAGATTGATTTTCTCTGAATGCCGCTTTCAGGTCAACAGATTTCTTAGGGCTTCTTCAAGTTGTGGATAGCGGAAAGAGAAACCGCTTTCTACCAGCCTTTTGGGAATGACCCGTTGACCTTTGAGAATCACCGAACCAAACTCTCCGAGGACAAGCCGAATCATGAAGGCCGGTGCTGGCATCCAAGATGGGCGACGAAGGACGCTACCGAGGGTTCCGGCAAAATCACGGTTCCGCGCAGGGTGAGGGGAGGTCACGTTGAAAGGACCCGTGAGGGTGGGAGTCTCCGACAGGTAGATAAAGGCCTCGACGAGGTCGGCCATATGAATCCACGAAAGCCACTGGGTACCACTTCCTAAGGGTCCCCCCACGAACCACCGAAAAGGGGTAACCATCTGTGAAAGAGCGCCCCCTCCTCGGCCCAAGACGATACCGAACCGGGTGATTATCACCCGAATTCCTTTCTGTTGGGCTTTCATCGCCTCAGACTCCCAGTCCCGTCCTAGGGTCGCAAGGAAATCGGTTCCCGCCGGGGAAGACTCGTCGAGCTCCTCGTCCTCATGAAAACCGTAATAGCCGACGGCAGAGGTGCTAAAAAGCGTTTTGCCATCATTCGCGGGGATCGCGTCGACGAGGTTACGGGTAGTCAGAATCCGACTGTCCCGAATGCGTCTTTTGAGCTCCTCGGTCCAACGTCCAAAGAGGGAAACCCCCGCCAAATTGATAAAAGCATCATGTTTTGGAACGGCCTCCTGCCACGGGCCGGGCTGGGTTGGATCGCCTTCGATATACTGTATCTCTTCAACCGAATTTCGGTGCTGTGGCATCCTTCTTGTTAAAATGCTCACCTGATGGCCTTTTTGGATCAAGCGAGGACACAGATGACTCCCAACAAACCCCGTTCCTCCGGTAACAAATATCTTCACTATGTGACACCTCCATTACACCCTTATATTTATATATTTATCTCAAACCGGCCCCCTGTCGCAACCTCTCCTAGGCAGTTGACATGCATGGCCCATCCAGCTAGAATCATGCGGGTTTTTTGGGGGCCCATCGCGAGGGGCGTGCAAAAGGAAAGGGTATCATGAATAGCATCTCTCTTCCAAATCCTTCGACACTCACCCGGCTAAAGCTTTTTCTCGCCCTCTCTCGGACCCCCCATGGTCTGCTGGACTTGGCCACACCTGCCTTGGGGGCTCTCCTCTGGCTCGGAACACTTCCGCCTCCCCATGTCACTGCGTTGGGTCTTCTGACAGCCTTTGCAGGATACACGGCCGTGTACGCGTTGAACGACCTCGTCGACTTACGGGTGGATCGAAAAACAGTCCGGCAGAGCGGCACTGATGATCGGGAGGGTGACCTAGACGCGGTGTTCGTGCGCCACCCCATGGCCCAGGGGCTGATGAGTTTCAAGGAGGGCATGTGCTGGTCCCTTTTCTGGGCTATCCTGGCGTTGGTCGGGGCTTACCTGTTGAATCCTATCTGTGCCCTTATCTTCATCATCGGCTGCGCTCTGGAGGCTATTTATTGCCTTTTATTGGACGTCAGCCACTTTCGCACGCTCGTGAGCGGCGTGGTCAAAACGTCCGGAGGGATAGCCGCCGCATTTGCCGTGGATCCTAATCCGTCCCTCCTCTTTTTGACTACCCTTTTTCTGTGGCTTTTTTTCTGGGAAATTGGAGGCCAGAATGTCCCCAACGATTGGCACGATTTAGAAGAAGACAAATGGTCTCAAGCCAAAACCATTCCGGTCAGATATGGGCCTCGGGGGGCGAGTGTCATCATTCTGGGTTCCCTAGTCCTTAGCGTGGGACTCAGTGCGCTTCTATTCTCCCTTGCCCCTCTCAGGCCACCCCTCCCCTTCAGCGTTGCGGCAGTGGGTGCAGGCCTTTATTTACTTCTCATTCCCGCCTTTCGGCTCTACCGGACTAAATCCCGACTCCACGCGTCAGGTCTTTTCAATAAGGCCAGCTACTATCCCATAACCTTGCTCCTCATCGTCCTATTCAGTTTATTGGCCTAGCACCCAGGGGAGGCTGAAGCAGATGCTTGGGAACTTGATCTCACAGAGGGAAGAGAGTTAAGGTTTAGGAGATGAGGGTCTATTCGCATCACAAATGAGGCTAAACAAAGGAGTTGAGATCGCCTATGGAAAAGAAGAAGATGGGTTTAAAGGAGCTCTCAGAATGTGATGGAGGGGACGACAAACCCGCCCACATCGCATATAAGGGTAAAGTTTACGATGTCAGCAAAAGCAAGCTATGGCCCGGGGGCGTTCACATGGAGCGTCACCACGCCGGATGCGACCTATCACCGGCTATGGACGCTGCCCCTCATGGTCCGGAGGTACTGGAGCGAATTCCAGAAGTAGGCCTTTTGACGTCCAGAAGACCTCCAGCTCGGCCCATGCCGAAGGGTTTGTCGAGGATTCTCAAGCGCTTTCCCATTCTCAAGCGCCACCCACATCCGTCGGTCGTCCACTTCCCCATTGTCTTTTTCTTTTCCGCCCCTCTCTTCAGTAGCCTCTTCCTGATCACGGCGATCAAGGCTTTCGAGTTCACGGCGCTACACTGTCTGGGAGGCGGGATTCTTTTTATGCCTCCTGCAATCGTCACCGGGTTTTTCACGTGGTGGTTGAACTACTTCGCAAAACCCATGAGACCTGTGACTATCAAAATCATACTCTCCTTCGTCTTGATGGCTGCCTCTGTAGGTGCTTTCGTCTGGCGTTTAATGGTTCCTGATGTTCTAACATCTTTTCAAACTGCGAGCGCCGTCTATTTCTTACTTGTCTTATCCCTTATTCCATTGGTGACCATTATCGGATGGCTGGGGGGGTTGATGACTTTCCCTGTGGAACGGGACTAGGCGATCTGTTTTCCTTCCGCATAGATTCCTAGAGATTCAACCTGCTCCTGATTGAGACGGCGGAGGGAAATACTGTTCACCTCCCTGCTGGCACCCCAACTTATAAACCGACCTTTTCGAAAATGAGAAGTAACTTGCGAGCACGTTCTGGTCCATAAAAGGATACAACTCCTCCCAGTCGTATATGCCCCCCGGTTTTCCGGACTCTTGCGATCTCAGTGAGATCCCCCCGCCAATGGAATGGGTGAGGAAAAAGGCCAAAACCGGAGACAGCATCCATTACGCTGTTCCAAAAGAAGGGTCTCCCCTGACACTGCCGGGCAGGATGATTCTTAGAGATTTGGCTCTGGATGATCACTCGGATCGGGTTGCCGACCCTCTACCCCTCGGCTCGGTTTAGCTTCATCGAGTCCTCACCCTTTTATCGCCAGATAGACAAAGGCAATGCCATTGGACAACTTCTTTCGGATGACCTTGGCGAATCCGTTTTCGTGGAGGGTGGCCGTTAGCTCTTCTGGCAGAGGAAACATCCGAATGGATTCGGGGAGGTAGGTATAGGCCGCCCAAGACCCAACCAGGATTCTGCCAACCACCGGCATGATGGAGAAGGAATACAAATCATAGAGACGTCGAAACCATGGGGCAGTTGGAATCGAGAATTCCAGACACATCAGCTTTCCTCCGGGTTTCAGTATTCGGTGTATCTCCTGAAATCCCCGATCGATATGCGTCAAATTCCTGATGCCAAACCCAACCATAGCCGCATCGAAACACCGGTCTTCAACCGCAATCGCTTCCGCATCCCCCTGGACGTAGATGATTCTCTCGCTAAGAGAGGCTCTGGCGATCTTCGACCTGCCTGCATCCATCATCGGCCGATTAAAGTCATACAAGAATACTCGACCTGAGTCGTCCACAGCCCTGGCTGCCAGTATGGCGAGATCTCCGGTTCCACCGCAGACGTCGATGACCCAATCTCCCGGTCTCAATCCTAACATCTTCAGGGCATTTCGCTTCCAGTAATGATGAAGACCAAAGCTCAGAATCGTGTTCCCGAGATCGTAATTGGCAGCTACAGTGTCAAAATGACGTTGAACTAATTTGGATTTTTCGGCCTCGGTAACCGGTCGATATCCGAAATAGACCACTTTTCTTCGATTCGTCAAGTCCTGGGACGGTCGTTCCATCATCTTCGCCCTGTGTTCCGCCCGAGCGATTTGTCTTGTTGCTGAGGGAAGCGACATGGCGCCTGGCTGCCAATTCTCATTTCGTGTTCCCCTGTGCCGGAATAAGGGAAGCAGCGCCAACCTCGAAGAGAGGATAACAAGGAGGTCCCGGATGTGTCAACGAGGGGCAATCACGGAAAACCGGAGCTCCCTTCGATCTTGACACTCACCCTGTCCTATTGATATCAGGTTTAAGAAAAACGGTCTTGAGAGAAGAATCAGCGGCGAGGGTCGGGGAAGAAAATGACCAATTAGGCTATAATAAAGGGAGTGAGGGGAGACTTCGACATGGTGACACTCGGGGAGATAGAGAAGGCGAGGAATATGATTCGGGGAATGATCCATCCTACCCCCCTGCTGTTTTCCGATTCCATCAGCGCCATGGTGGGTCGAAAAGTCTATCTCAAGCTTGAGAACCTCCAAAAGGCGGGATCTTTCAAGATTCGAGGCGCCCTATACAAGATGTCGAAACTGGGGTCATCAGTTGGGAAAAAGGGGGTCATTGCGGTCTCGGCCGGCAACCATGCCCAGGGCGTGGCTCTGGCCGCAAATGGCCGTGGCATTCCTGCCACCATCGTCATGCCAGAATATGCACCCTTATCCAAACAATTGGCGACAAAGAGCTACGGTGGGAGGGTTGTCCTCCATGGAGAGTCTTTTGCGGAGGCAGAAGCGTACGCGAAGAAACTAGAGAAGGATGGCTACACAATGATCCATCCTTATGACGACGAGGATATTATCTGCGGACAGGGGACCATCGGCCTTGAAATCATGGAGGCCCTTCCGAAGGTAGAGGCTGTCATCGTGCCGATCGGCGGTGGGGGTTGCATATCAGGGATTTCTACGGCAATCAAGTCGAAGAAACAGGGAGTTCAGCTTATCGGCGTGGAGGCTTCTGCGGCACCATCTGCATTTCTATCAAGAAAAAAAGGGAAAATCACCCCGGTCAACCCCGGCCCAACCATTGCCGATGGGATCGCCATAAAAACCGTTGGACAGATCACGTTCCCCATCATTCAGCGCCACGTTGATGATATCATGACAGTAGAGGATGACGAAATCGCCGCGGCTATTCTGACATTGATTGAGCGTAAAAGAATAGTTGCCGAGGGAGCTGGAGCGGCTCCCCTTGCCGCTCTTTTGAAGGGAGGCCTTGATATCAAGGGGACCCATTGCGTGCTGTTAATTTGCGGGGGAAATATCGATGTGAACCTCATCGATCGTATCATCGGGCAGGGCCTCGCAAAAACAGGGCGAATCATCCGCTTTGCCGTCAATCTTAGAGATATTCCCGGTTCTCTTGCCAAACTTTCCCAAGTCATTTCGACCCAGAAGGCCAACGTACTCAACACCTATCACGATAGGACCTCCGCGGAGGTTCCCGTCGGAACCACCAAGGTCGTGATGGAGCTGGAGACTGCAGGATTCGATCATATCCAATCAGTTCTGAGAGCCTTGCGACAAGCGAAGTACGATGTAGAAACAGATCCGACATGTCCGGTCGTGTGATATGGGAAACTTGACAGGATGAGCATGGGAAGCCTACATTACGGATTGGACTGGTTAACAACCTGGGAGGCAGAAAATGAATGACGTCATCAAAGCCATTCAAACCCGAAGAACCATAAGAAAATTCAAGCACCATCCGATACCGGATGAGACGCTCAATAAAATCCTCGATGCAGGTCGGTGGGCCCAATCTTTCAACAACGCGCAACCCTGGAGGTTTGTCGTCATTCAGGGGGATGAGACCAAGAGAAGGCTCAGCGACGAAGCTGGACGGAGCGTTTACTACAGGGGGGTGATTGAGGCGCCCTTAACAATCGTCGTATGTGCAGACCCCATCCTAGAGCCCTCTCACTGGATTGAGGCCGCGTCGATAGCCCATCAGAATATGGCACTCGCGGCGCACAGTCTCGGCCTGGGATCTTCATGGATCGGCGTCCTTAATAGCGAGTCGGAAGGATCAATCAAAAAGGTCCTCGGGATTCCTAAGAAAATTAGGGTGATCAGTCTAATGCCTGTGGGGGTTGCTGATGAGGAGCCCAAGAGAAACCGATGTTCCCTCGACGAGATCGTATATTATGAGCGATACGGAGAAAGGGCATAGCCATGTGGGAGGGTCGCCTCAACACACGGATGTGTGTTATTATGATGTGTAAGAGGATGATTTCTAATTAAGAAAGGGTGAATCTCATATGAAAACCAAAAAACTTTTGGATCTTTCCCCTCTCTTTGGGCTTCTATTTCTACTTTTTTTCTTCTTTGGTGTCTTTGATGAGATGCCAGCTCAGGCCCAGTCAGCCTCAGCATCCATAGACGACCAAGACGCCAGCGAGGCTCGGCGATTGACTGAGGCCCGCGAGGATGAAGATCGATCTGCAGATGGCCAGACGTTTTACAAATGGGACGATGAGAACGGAGATCTCTACATCACAAACGATCTTGCAAAGGTTCCACAACGATTCAGAGATCACGTTGAAACCCTCCAATTTCAGCCCTTGCAGGAAGTTGGCCTTCGAGAGGAAGAAAGGTCAAAACCCGAAAGCATAGAGCCCCCCTCAAGCAGACCGATCGTGACCGACCGAGAAGGTGATCTAGGAAGACAACGTGTTTCTGCAGAGCCATCCCCGTATAAGGAGATTCCTTTCGATAAATTTATACGAATCCAAATTGGGATGGATGAGGCTGAGGTCCTGTCTCGCCTCGGGTTCCCAAGCCTGGTAACGCCGAGTGATTACTTTGGGGGGTATCATCGAAAATACAGATCTCGTCTTATTAGGCTGATTTACTTGGGGAATAGAGATCTGAATGAGAAGACGACCGTCATAGAAATTCGGGACGGAAAAGTCGTCAACGTCGAGCGGATTTTTCCCTTCTAGTCGCCGAACTTGATCCCCTGGGCAAGGGGCATATCACTGGACCAGTTGATGGTGTTTGTCTGTCGGCGCATATAGCCTTTCCAGGCATCTGACCCGGACTCCCTGCCGCCCCCTGTATCTTTTTCTCCACCGAAGGCTCCGCCGATTTCAGCTCCCGACGTGCCGATATTGACATTTGCTATTCCGCAATCAGAGCCGCTCACAGAGAGGAAAAACTCAACCTTCTGCATGCTCTCCGTAAAAATTGCACTGCTGAGACCCTGCGGCACGTCGTTGTGAAGCCTGATGGCCTCCTCGAAGTCATCGAACTCCAACAGGTAGAGGATTGGTGAAAATGTCTCCTGTTTGACGATCTCGGTTTGAGCCGGCATCTTAACAATGGCCGGTTCCACAAAATTCGGGCCCAGATCAGAACGCCCCTTACCCCCAACAAGGATTTTGCCTCCCTCAGCGGTCGCTTGCTCGAGTGCTTTGAACATCTCCTCAACCGCTGAGGTGGTAACGAGTGGACCGACCAGCGTTTTATCATCCAGTGGATCGCCGATTCGAATCTGTCCATATGCTTTTACTAGGCGTTCTGTCAGGTTTTGAGCAATTTTTTTATGCATGATGATTCTTCTTGTGGTCGTGCATCGCTGACCGGTCGTGCCGGCGGCACCGAACAAAATCGCCCTTGTTGCGAGGTCGAGGTCGGCATCCTTAGCAACAATGATCGCATTATTCCCACCCAGTTCCAGAATAGTCCGGCCTAACCGCCGGGCAACCAGCTCTGACACGTGGCGGCCAACCTCGGTTGATCCCGTAAAGGAAACCAATGCCACCCTACGGTCGGTGATCAACTGGTCACCCACGTCTCCACCAGAGCCAACGATCAAGTTGAAAACGCCAGCAAAACCATGATCGGCCATGACCCGATTGGCAAGATGCTGGACCGCGACGGCGACCAGAGGGGTGAGGCTCGATGGCTTCCAGATCACCACGTCTCCACAGACAGCGGCAATTGCGGCATTCCACGACCACACAGCAACGGGGAAGTTGAACGCCGTAATGACACCCACGACTCCCAGAGGATGCCACTGCTCATACAGCCGGTGCCTCGGTCGCTCTGAGTGCATGGTTAAGCCGTAAAGCTGACGGGACAGACCGACTGCAAAATCGCAGATGTCGATCATTTCCTGGACCTCACCCTGCCCTTCCGGTCTAATTTTACCCATCTCCAGACTCACCAGGTCCCCCAAGGGCTCCTTCAGGTCACGGAGGGCGTTTCCCAGGTCCCGTACGATCTGACCCCGTTTTGTGGCCGGTGTCTCGCGCCACACCCCGAAGGCAGATTCTGCAACCCCAACGACCCTTTCTAAGGTTTCAGGGGTGGCCTGGATAACACGACCGATGGCCTGGCCGGTAGTCGGGTTGTATGAAACCACCTCTTTCCCTTTCGAATCCAAGATCCAACCATCATGCCCCGTGCACGCGCCAGGATTGACCTCTTCGAGATGCAGTTTTTCCAGCAGAGCTCTCATCACAAAACCTCCTCCATTCTCTGCCGAGAGTTTGACGGATCAACCGGACCATTGAATCGCGAAAGGCAGAGGAATGGTCTCAACATCGTCGATTCTTCCTAAGAATAACAGAGAGTCCAGGATACAAGCAATCAAGAGTCCCATCGGTTTGGGGTCTAGTCGAGCAGGCTTACCAGATTCATGATCTTTCCACCGTCGCAATCTTGTTTCCCCCAGGTATTCCTTCAAATTGAGGCGCAGTGACCGTCAGAATAGCCGTGCCATGTCGTTGTGGGCTCCTTTGGCGGTAACGGGTGAAAAGTTAAGTGGATACACCGGCCATTTCCACTTCTTTATAGTAGTCGACCGGTCGTTTGCAGACAGGACAGACCTTCTGTGGGAGCGTGATAACCGTATACTCACACTCCTGGCACACGTAATAACGAACCGGCCTTTTCTCCATGCACTTAGACAAAAACTGGAAGCGAAAACCAGCGTGATTTTGAATTTTTTGGATGTAGGCGCTATGTCTTTTCTCTGACTCGACGGCATACCGAATGCTTCTGATTGTCTCCGTGTGCCTCTCACCCTTAATTCTGTCAAGGAACCGGGGATACTGATCGATCTTTCTGATCTCCATTTCCAAGGCCTTATTTAAGATTCTCTTTCGTGTTGAGATATTGGATCTCTGGTGGTGGAGGTTTTTTCGGTTCCAATCCCAAATCGATCAGACTGGCCGTGAAATTGCTGAGATGAACGAGGTCAGAGGCCGCCAGAGCTGCAAAAAGGTGTGCGATAGCCGGGTAATTGTCCGATAGTGCCCGTTTCGAATACGCCAAATAGGTCAGGCGACTCTGAAACTCGTCAGCATAAAGCTCGTGCAAGGCCGACACGGTTAGCGGGTACCTTACGCGCGTCCCCACCAGGAACGAACTAAAAGCACCCGTGCAGGATCCCAAAACTTCTGCAAACCCAATTCCGGTCAGAATTCTCAGCCAACGACGAACGAGATTGAGAAGATCCCTTCGGTAGATTTGCTCACCTGAGAATCTATGCCCATGCGGCAACGTCCCTGTCCGGAATATCCTTTTCATATGTCTGCTTCTGTTCTTTAATCAACCTTTGGGATCCAAAAACCAACCGTCAGCCGGTATGGATCTTTTCCCGAATAATCCAAATGAAAATGTCTAATCTCGGCGTCTCTGAGATAGGTTTTTCCCTCTAGGGAATATGTCATCTCAAGGCGATGGGCTGGCTTTCTGTTCAGGATTCTGAATACCTTTGAGGCCGTCTTCGAAGACAGATACGATTCGACGAGGATCCCTTCATTGCAGGCATTCACCATACTTCCGGTAAGGGTATTCCTTCCGATCTTGTACACAACGGGAGACTCGATCCACAGTCTCTCGTATTTTCTCTGTTCGGTACCCGCCCCCTCCTCAACCATTGCTCCCTTTGCACTCCTTTATGCGTGGTTCCAGGGGTCACCTCATATTTTGAAAACTCATCTAGAAAACCTGGTAGAAAACCTGGAAAAAAACTGATAACGAGTGAATCCTTTGCCTTTATAGCTGTTCAGTCTTGAGAAGAGTTTTCTTGGGAGATAGCCTTTCGACGCTGAGAGTCTCCATTCTCTCTCAGGTCTGAAGCATCAGGGTTAGGCTCATCGATTCGGTTCCGTCTCCGACAGAAAAAACCTCCTGAGCCATGACCAAAAGACTTCGGTGACCCACTTCGGCCAAAGAAGAAGTCAGCCCATCCCAGAAAAGGGATTCGAATACAGATCACCGCTAGGCTTTTCTTTCCCCATCCAGGAAACCCCTGTGAGGCTATTAAAACAAATCGGCGCTTCGTGTCAAGACAATTATGAAGCAGGTGTGCCGGTCCCAGAATCATCAATTGAGACCGACCGCTTCCCTTTTTTGCCTCTCCTGAATTATAATCTCCATGGTAGCCGGATTCATCGTTATTCCAAAACAGATGGTCAATAGGTCACACCATGGAGATCGGGCGAGAAATCAGATCTTTTGTCGAGCGGTTCGGGCGTTTCTATGTCGACACCTCAGATAAAGCGGGAACGGTCCCTTTGGCTGTAGCCAAAGAGATGAAGGTCCCTGACGACGATCATGTCGCCTTCGATGAATGGTTTTGCCGGAGGACCCTGGAAAACCTTGAAGAGAATCCTCAAATAACTGCTGGGGCGGCAGACACCCACACAGGTAAAGGGTATCAACTGATCGGCGAGGTGGAGAAGATCGGTCTGGGCCCGGTCATGAATGGATTTGGTGGAGACAAGGAAGAGAAATGGAGCCATTATCCACAAGCAAGACATCAAATACATGCCCGGGGAGATGCTATCTTGGAACTGGACATTGGCCCCCATTCCGACGATGAGATTTAATGATGAAGTCTCCCCGGCTCATGAGACGGGAAACCCTGAAGGATTTCGTAAAGAGCGTCGTTGGCAAGACCCTGGAGGTTTATGCCACCTCCGGTGTACTGTCCTGCTGAGGAGCCCTCGAAAAAGTGGAGGATGGTTCTGTTGTGTCGGCGAGTCTCTTTGAACACGATCGGCCATTCAGTCCATCGAGCGTCACGGGGAACAAATGAAGAGGTCATCTTTGAAGATAATGGAGGGCGACGATGAAAACGGACCAGGGTAATGTGGGCGTCATTGTCCTAGATGTTCAGGGGGACTTCACGCAACTCGCAGATGGTGCGTTGGCTGTAGAGGGGACAGACCGGGATTGGGTCGATCAGGTGAGCCAGGCCGTAGAGACCCTGAAAAGGGCAGGCTTACCTATATTTGGTACACAGGACTGGCACCCCCGTCAACACATCTCTTTCTTCACAAACCACGATGGTAAGAAGGCCTTTGACGTCATCACGATCGAAGGAAGGCAACAGGTTCTGTGGCCTCCCCATTGCGTTCAAGGAACTAAAGGGGCAAATCTTCTGGTTGATGAGCGGCTTTTTGATGAGATCGTGAAAAAGGGGACAGACAAGAGGTTTGACAGCTACTCGGGATTCCAGGATGACGGAGGTCACCGGACGCGTCTCCATCAGATCCTTCAGACACGGGGAATTTCACAGGTGGTCGTCTTTGGGATTGCCACCGATTATTGCGTCAAAGCCACGGCCCTAGACGCAGCTGACTTGGGATACGTGGTAATTTTGATAGAAAACCTGACCCGTGGTGTCGATCTGGAGACCTCGAAGAACGCCCTTAAGGAAATGGAACAGAAAGGAATAACTCTCCTCGACGAGGTCGATTTGAAAAGAATAACACCCTAAGCCGAATCTTGACCGTATCCTCCTTTCAGAGCCATACAGGCTCGTGGCAAGTCCGTGAGACATGGTCCGCAGACCGAAACCGTTGAGCAGTGGAGGCTTACCCATCGGGGGTCAGGTGATGAGCTGCACCGATCGCCCGACAGAGGCCTCAGGCCGTCACCGTGAAATCGGAACGTCCTCCAGGTTCTGAAGGACCCCCTTTGGTTCCGCCCCCCCGCCGTGCTAGCAAACAGATAATCTACAGACATTTTCGTCTGGAGGCCAGAACCGGTATCGGAATCATCGTTACATGTTGGATAGATAATACTGGAGGACACTCTGGTCCCGCTTTGAGATATCGCAGAAATGAACACCTGAGATGGGCTGCTGTTCGGGAGGGAATTGGGTATACACGATACGGCCCGTCGGCCCAATGGAGTCTCGCCCAAGAACCAGTTTAATCTCGACCCGTTCATTCTCTGGAAGGCGCTTATAGGTTTCGATTTTCATGCCTCCCAACCCAAGATCTAGTGTCAAGGTCATAAACCATTGGCCTCCATGGCAATAGGAAACGATTTTCTGAACCAGAAACCTAGGATAACGCCTCCTGCTGGCTATCTGTGCCACTGGAATCTCTCCTGTCTGGGTGACAGTGTCACGCCGTCCATCCGAATCTGTGCCCCCCTTCATCCGTTCAACGGAGTCCGCGAAAATGAGATGTAGTCTGCCATTATATGTGAAGTCAAGAATACTTTCAAGCGTTAAAGAAAGAGGAATTTCCTCGGTTCTGCGGACGCCCCTGTCCCTAAGAGTCCCTGCGAAAAAATAGAGTGGTGTTCCTTTTTCCAGAACACGCTGGTCACGTTCTGATAAGAGGAATTCACCACAAAGGGGAAAGGGGAGGTCGTACCAAAAGCCGTTGCTCGTGGTCCGTTGTCCGTGGTTTGTTGCAAGAAGATCAGAATTTACGCACCCATGGCTATTCAGCTAACGGGTCCAGGGTGTTTCATTTCCAATCGAATGATGTGAATTGATCGTGACAACTGACCACTGACAACCGACACCTGACAGCACCAAAAGGAGCAAAAGGCGGGTTATTCAGACTGTGATAGAATATGGGTGGCACTCCCTAAGAAAAGCTCAGCCGCCTCCCCCGCGGTCTCTGCTAAGGTCGGATGTGGATGGATTGTCAGTGCCACGTCCTCTGCCATGGCCCCCATCTCAATTGCCAGCACCCCTTCCGTAATTAGCCCCTCTGCATCTCTACCGACAATACCAACCCCGAGAACTCGCCCGGAATCTGAATCGATAATCATCTTGGTCAGGCCTTCCGGCGCATCCATCGTGATAGCTCTCCCAGAGAATTTCCACGGAAAACGTGTCACCCTGACGGACCGTCCCTGCTCATTCGCCTGCTCTTCTGTAAGTCCACACCAGGCAAGCTGCGGATCGGTGTAGACAACGGCCGGAATGGCCTGAGGGTCGAAGACAGACGCCTTGCCTGCGATTGCCTCCGCGGCCACTCTTCCCTCGAACATAGCCTTATGGGCCAACATGGGGTGACCCACTAGATCGCCAACGGCAAAGATTCTGTCATCGGCGGTGCGGCGCTGCTCATCGACGATGACAAAGCCCTGCTCATTGATTGTGACCTTGGTTGTTTCCAAGCCCAGGTTTTCGGTATTGGGACGCCGACCAATTGCGATAAGTACCTGATCAAAAACCTGCTCAGGGTGGTCCACCTCACCGTCCAACACGACGTCTACTTTTTTTTCTCTTGCCTCTAAACTCTTGATCGTGGCGTTGAAGTGGATCGCCTCAAACATCTCCACAAGCCGTCGTTGGAGACGGGTGACCAAATCGATATCCGCTCCCCGCAAGAGCCTATCGCTCCTGACCAGAACGCTGACACGGCTCCCCAGTGCGGCATAAACCGAGCCCAGTTCCAGGCCGACGTAGCCTCCTCCAATAACCAGGAGAGTCTCGGGGATGCATACCAGTTCAAGGGCTCCAGCAGAATCGACGATAAGACCGCCTGGTTTGAATTCCATACCGGCCAGTGGGATGGATTGAGAACCGGTCGCAAGAATCGCATGATTAAACTTGAGATGGCTGATTTCCGAGTCGAGGAGGCGAACACGGTCAGATCCCTCCAAGACCGCCCGGGCGTGGACTATTCGTACGCCGCGCTTTTTGCTCAACCGAACAAGTCCGTCGGCCAACTTGTCGGTAACTTTTCCCTTCCAGGCCCGAAGAGCTTCCAGGTCGATGCGCGGCTTTCCAAAATCAACTCCCATCGAGCCTGCAAGGTCAGCCTCGTGCATCAGTTCTGTGAGAGAGAGGAGCGTTTTCGATGGGATACACCCCCGGAAAAGGCATTCACCCCCAGGCCGAGGCTCGGCGCTAATCATGGTTACTTCCACTCCTAAATCCGCCGCCCGAAACGCAGCCGCATAACCACCAGGCCCGCCACCAATAACCAGAACTTCTGTCTCTTTTACGACACCCATAAAACCTACCCTTTCGTTGAGAGAACCCAGACCAGGCTCTAGACAGTTTTTCGAGGAGTTCCTCGACAGGGGCTTATGATAAGGCGATTGGGTCTAGGGGAGGCAAAGCGTCTGGCCGCGCCGACCTCTTCAATTTTCTGGCCAACCACTACCGGCGCCATGAGGGGGCGGAATGGAAAAGCCCCGAATAAACGTCGAGCCGTGCGGGTCAGATGTTCAGTTTTGTCTCTTCTTTCAGCGTTGAAAGCACCATCTCTGTCGTTGCGTTCGTCACTCCCTCAATCTCTCCAATTTTCTCTGTCAAGAGCCGATCTAAAGCCTCTGTGTCCTCAACTCTAGCCTTGAGGAGGCACGCATGGTTTCCTGTGATCCTGTGGCATTCCAATATTTCTGGGAATTCCCTAATTCTCGAAATGAAGCCGGGAAAATACTTGGGGTATTTAATCGAGACGTGGATAAAAGCGGTTGTTAACTTTCCGAGCTTTTTCTCATCAAGAATGGCCACATATCTTTTGATGAAGCCCCTGTTATGGAGTTTCTTCAGCCGCTCACACACAGAGGGAGACGACAGATTTACCCGCTTGGCGATTTCGAGGACGGTTGTTCTAGAGTCCTCCTGCAAAAGACAAAGAATCTCTCTATCGATGTTGTCCATGACGAATCGCTCCTCTACTATGTTAATTATATTCGGAGAAAATACCAATTAGTCTTAAATACATTTGAATAATTCCCTCTTATATGTTATATTATTTTGTTCTAATAATCAAATCGTTTATTTCTCGTTTTGGTGGTCTAGTGGGGAAAAGGTTGAGAGCATGTCCGGGACTTAAAGCACTGGCAGCCGCTGCCGTGGGTTATCTGATCCTCGCTGGTCAGTGGGGCTGTGTTGCATCAAGGACTGAAGTCTCGCGAGTCGAGAAGAGGACTTATGAGATTGCGCAAGAACTCCATCGATTACAGAACGAGCTGGCCGAGAGGCTAAAAGCCTTGGAAAGGCTGGATGGTAGTTACGACTTTAGCAACAGCCTGGTCGTCAACAAGAATCTCCTCTATCGGGTCATCGATTCAATTGTCACGATTGAAACCGAGACGGTATTTGAGACGTACCGGACCTCTGAACGGGTGGTCAAAGTGTCAGAGGGTATTGGTGTGGTTGCCGGCGCTTACGTCCTCACTCTGAACCATGTCGTCACCCAAGACGACCTCCAGATGGAATCCCCACTCGGACCGATCACTTTTCCCGCTCGGAGAATTGACAAGACGAGCTACCTCGTTTCTGAGGACGAGCGACTCATTCTGAGAGAAATTCTAAGAAACCAAGAGCTGGACATCGCCCTGTTTGAAATGCCGGAAAACACGCTGAACCTCCCTTCCCTGCCGTGTCCTGTGGGAAATAGCGATGAACTCGCGGTAGGTTCCTTCCTTTACATCGTAGGGAATCCTTTCAGTTCTGGGATCAATATGCGAGAGGGAATAGTCAGTTCCCTCGAAGGCTTGGTCGGCGTTGACACACCCTCGACTGAAAGGGACGATCTTTTTGTTATCTCAAATGGTGTCTTGCCAGGTGACAGTGGCGCCCCGGTTTTTGGATTGAGGGACGGAGTCCCGGAATTGGTAGGTCTCGTCCAGGGGACTCTGGATTCCACAAGAATCGGGTGGGCAGTCAAGATCAATCCAATTCTCAGGGCCCTGTCCCAGTCCCTCACCACTGAAACCTTTTGTGTGGCGGAATGACCGAGCTCTTTTTCATATCGAAAAAAGCGGCCTCACCGATTAACTCACAAAAAAAGCCAGCAACTTTGTGCTGGCCTGGATAACTCACCTGAATACCCCCGGCCGGATTCGAACCGGCGACTCAGGGATTAGGAATCCCTTGCTCTGTCCATTTCTGAGCTACGGGGGCGTAACTTTGCAGGTCCAATAGGCTCGATTGTGCCCGAAATTGTGCCCATTTGAGTTTTGAGATACTCCTCCTGCCTCTGGGCTGCAAGTCTTAGATCGGCGTCACTCACGATGTTGTATCTATCGAATACCGACCTTGTCTTATGACCAGAAATCATCATGGCCACTCTTTCGGGGATTCCGGCTCTTACCATGTTGCGAACTGCGGTGCGCCTGAAATCGTGAAATATTCTTACCCCAATCTTAGCATCTGTGCAAGCCCTCTTCCATGCCTTGTCAAACCGCTTGACCTTATCATGTCCTTGTTTGTTCAGAAAAACGTACGGCAAGATTTTGCCCTCTCCGGCATTGGTCTTATGGAGCTGCCACTGGCGTTCAAAAATCCCCCCTAGTTCTTCATCGAGGCAAATGGTTCGACCCTCTTGGTTTTTTGTTTCTCCAGGTTCAAGCCTAATAATCCCCTTTCCTAAATCTACCCGTGACCAAGTCAAGTTTGATATCTCTGATATCCTCCACCCGACTTTGTAGCCGAAGGTAACAAAGCCTCTCAAGTGTTTCGGCAAAGCATTTCTCAGTAGTAAAAAGTCGCCATACTCGAAGAATCCCTTGCGAACATTGTTTTCCTTTAGCATGGGGATATAGGGAACTCTGCTGACCTTTGGTGGAGTTTGGTTTGCTCCCAAGTTGAGCATACGCTTCAATGCCGATAGTTCCCGATTGATCGTGGCGTTGGTGGCTCCCTCACCAATCCTTCTTTCAATGTAGGCATTAATCCTTGGTGTGGTAATATCAGTTACCCTCATGCCTTGAAATTCAATTTCAAGGTGTTTAACTGACCGTTCTGCCCTGTCGGATGATTTTTTCTGATTGATTCTGTAATCTGCCAAGAAATCTCTGGACATCTCATCAAACCTTATGCGATCGAAGTAAATTCCTGGTAACTTACCCTCCGAAATCTCTCCTTCACGTTTCCTGAGTAGCCGCTTGGCATCGGTCTCCTTCTTGCTCTTGGTCGATTCTCGATAGGGCTTGCCGTTCCGATAATACTTAATCCAGTAAATTTTTCCACGCTTGTAGATCATTCCCATCCTACTCACCCCCTTTCCGTCTTTCGATATATTCTGCTATTGCCCTCAGAATAAGCTCCTTTAAAGTAATCCCCTCGAGTGCTGCTGTGGATTTTGCCCTCCGGTGAAGATCTTCTGGAAAGGGCCTAATAGTGTAAGCGGAATCTGCCATATTTCCTTCTTTAATATTTTTACTATTAGAATAGCAAAGATAGCTTAAATAGTCAAGAAGTATTCACTGGGGCGAATTGCCTCATAAAAAATGTTACCCAAGAGCTGATTCCAGAGGGATCGTTGACTCATAATAGATGTTACTGAATACTGAGCTCCGAAAGGGAGGAGCCTTATGAGTCCACGGTCAA
>CAYGBK010000130.1:0-16393 GCA_964348095.1 uncultured Thermodesulfobacteriota bacterium
CTGACTGAGCCCGACGCTGGCTCTGATGCGGCCTCCCTGAGAACAAAAGCCGTTAGCGAGGGAGACCATTATAAGCTAAACGGCCGCAAGTGTTTCATCACCAACGGTGGTGTTGCCAACGCCTATTCCGTTTTTGCCCTTACCGATCCAGACAAGGGTCCCGAGGGTATATCTGCCATTATGGTAGAAAAAGGAGCCCAGGGACTCTCCTCTGGCAAGGCGGAAGACAAGATGGGGATGAGGGGTTCTGATACGACAGACGTTATCTTTGAAGACTGCCTTGTCCCAAAAGACAATCTTCTCGGCAAAGAGGGGCAGGGTTGGGAGATTGCCATGAACACGCTCAACATGTCCCGGCCTGCTGTCGGAGCCCAGGCTGTGGGAATTGCTCAAGGAGCCCTCGACATCGCAATAGGCTATAGCAACGAGCGTCATCAATTTGGAAGACCGATCGCAAAATTCCAGGGAATCCGTTTTATGCTCGCCGATATGGCCACCCAGATCGAAGCCGCTCGGTCGTTGGTTTACAGGACGGCGGCGATGATTGATTCCAAACAGGGAGACAGCGACATGCTCTCGGCCATGGCGAAGTATTTTTCCTCGGATGTGGCCATGAAAGTCACGACCGATGCTATACAGATCCTGGGCGGATACGGTTACATGAAAGAGTACAAGGTCGAACGCATGTTGCGCGATGCCAAAGTAACTCAGATTTACGAAGGGAGCAATCAAGTCCAGAGAATGGTGGTGGCCCATCACCTGGTCACGAAACCGGGGGAGCAATCAGCGGACTAGACCTCCCCCTCATCACAGAACGTCGGTCCTTATGAAACCCGATGGTTCTTCTCGCCTACCAGTATCTCC
The DNA here is from genome assembly GCA_964348095.1 of uncultured Thermodesulfobacteriota bacterium. Classification (GTDB taxonomy): domain Bacteria; phylum Desulfobacterota; class BSN033; order WVXP01; family WVXP01; genus WVXP01. The sequence continues at coordinate 865 of CAYGBK010000130.1, forward strand.
TCTTTACGCCTCGCTCATCGCCTATCTCCTGGGAATAGCCCTGACTAGCGGCATTACCCTATCTCGCTCGATTCTGCTCGTTATGGCCGTGGCTCTTCTCTGCTGGGCTCTGTTCACGATTGCCAGCCTGAAACGAGTCACATCCATTCTTTTTTGGGCCGTCTCTTTTTTCTGGTTGGGCATCCTGGCTTTACAAGTTCAACTTCATCCCTCTCTTCCAAATGATCACGTGAGTCATTTTGCCGGCAGAGGCAGGGTGGTCATGGAAGGAGTCCTGACCCACCCGCCAGAGCGCTCCATCAAAGGGACGAAGCTCTATGTAAAGACCAAAACCGTTGTCAGGGATGGGGAATCCTTCAAGAACACGGGTCGGGTTTTGGTATCTGTGCCCTTCCTCGATCAGCCCCTCAACTACGGAGACCGAGTCCGATTTTTGGGCAGTCTCCGCCATCCGACCAACTTCAACAACCCGGGAGGTTTCGATTATCAGCGGTATCTCGCCACAAGGGGAATCTGGGCCACCACTTTCATTGACGATCCGAGAAAAATCATCCGCGTTGCTACGGGACAGGGACACCTTTTTTGGATCTGGGTAGAATTACAGAGGGATCGCATCAGAGCTTTTTTGGATCACCATGCCACCAAATCGTCGGCGCCGATTCTCAAAGCCCTGATTCTCGGGGAGCGGGGAACAATCCCAGAGACGGTGAAAGAGGATTTCGCCATTTCAGGGGCTGCCCACATTATGGCAATCTCCGGCCTTCATCTCGGAATCATCGCTTTTTTCATTTTCCGGGGGCTGCTGTGGGTTTTCAGGCAGAGTGAGTGGATCACCCTCAAAACCAACATCTTCAAGCTCTCCGCTCTTCTCACGATACCTCCGATACTCCTTTACACGGTCATAGCAGGGGCCCGAGTGGCCACGGTGAGAGCGACCATCATGATTATCGTCTACCTGGTTTCGATTCTCATCGACCGTCCAAGGAATCTCTATCACACCCTTGCCCTCGCCGCTCTGATAATCACCTTGATCGATCCGGCATCTCTCTTGGAACCCTCCTTCCAGCTCTCATTCACGGCGGTTCTGGCCATTCTATATCTCACACCGAAATTCAGCCGTTTCGTGAAGAGAGATGAGCTTATCCCTATGAAGCAAGAAGGGCTGGTTCAGTGGCTGAGCTCGTGGAGCCGAACCCTTCTGCTGGTTTCCCTGGCGGCCATAATCGGGACTGGTCCGTTCATAGCCTATCACTTCAATCGTTTCTCTCCCACGGGGTTGATAAGCAATTTCCTGGTTATCCCCCTTCTTGGTTTTTTTGCTATTCCGACCGGCCTGTTTTCATCTTTCATCTCCCTAGTGTCAACCGACCTGGCTCTCCCGTTTATAAGAATCGCGAGCTGGGTCGTCGAGCTGGTCGTCTCCATGATTCACCTCCTCGCCTCCCTGCCAGGTGTCTCATTCCATGTGGCCACCCCGACCGTCTTTGAGATCGCTCTCGTATATGCCTTTATTGCCGTCGTCACGAACCTCCGGCGATCATTCTTTTGTAAGATCGCTCTCCCAGTCATTCTCTGTTTTGGAATCGGTGATGTGGGCTACTGGGTGATCAAAACCCATTTCAACAAGACCCTAAAGATCACTCATCTCGACGTGGGACAGGGCGACTCCGCACTTATCGAATTTCCAGGGGGGAAGCGCGCCCTGATCGATGGGGGTGGATTCTACGACGACAGCTTTGACGTAGGGAAAAACGTGATTGCTCCTTTCCTGTGGAAAAAGAAAATTCAGAAAATCGATTACCTCGTTCTCACTCACCCAGATCCTGACCACCTCAACGGGCTCAAGTTCGTTGCCCGCAACTTCCGGGTTGAGGAACTCTGGGACTCGGGCCAGATGAGCAACTCCCCCTTCTTCCTGGAATTCATGACTATCGTGAAACAAAAGGGAATTAGACGGATTTCGCTGTTCCGGGGCGACGACCCCCGAGTAATCAACGGGGTTGTCATTCAACCGCTCCACCCCCGCAGAGATGCCCACCGGGACCTTGCGGAAACTCAGAAGTTGACGCCGAATAACCGCTCACTCGTTCTCAAGCTGATCTTAGCCAATCAGGCCGTCCTCTTCACCGGTGACATTGAGAAAGAAGCCGAGGCCGAGCTGATTGCTTCTGGTGTCGATCTCCGAAGCCGGGTTATCAAAGCGCCTCATCATGGGAGCCTGACGTCTAGCACGGTCCCCTTTCTCGAGAGGGTCCAACCTGAGATTGCCCTTTTCAGTGGAAGACCGAGGAGATTCTACCGCCTTCCGAACAAACGGGTTCTGGAGCGCTATGAGCGGCTCGGCGCCAGGGTTCTCCGGACAGACCTCCACGGGGCCATCACTATTGAGACCGATGGCAACGATCTCACCATCAGGACATTTCGGAAATCCTTCCGGAGAGATGTGCAATAGAACACGACGTTTACCCTCTCCGGGCAAGGGACAAGACGGATGAAATGTGGTATGAATATGGTGGGAGGGGTTAGGAGGACAGATAGCGATGAAAAGAGAGATTCAATGGCTCTCTATGCAAAAATCTCAACTCCTGTCTATCTTCGGGATGGCTTTTCTCTCCCTCTCCTTGATATTTCAGGGGTGCGCGCCCATGAACAAGCAGACCACAAAGGAGGAGGCTTACGAAAAGATCCCTTTCACAGAAATAGCCAAATCTCCTGACACCTATAAAGGGAAAGTCGTCAGACTCGGCGGGGTGATTATCAAGACAGAGAATCGTAAAGAGGACACCCTGTTCGAGATTCTCGAAAAGCCCCTCAGCTGGAGAGGGCGTCCCAAGCCGGGCGATTACTCAGGCGGTCGGTTCATGGTTGTTTTTGAGGAGTTTCTCGATGAGGCCATCTATCACCCCAACCGACCGATCACTGTTGTGGGCGAGGTTGTCGGAACAAGAAGAGCCACAATCGGTGAGAAGACATACGACTATCCTCTTCTCTCGGGAAGAGAGATTCGCCTCTGGGAAGAAAGGGGATATACGGGCAGCCCCCGCATGCACATCGGCATTGGCATCGGTGGCGGGAGCGGCGGCAGCCACGGGACATTCGGCATCGGGACAACCTTTTAGCCCGATCCATCTCCTCGAAGATATACAGGATCAACCAGTTAGACGGGAACGATCTTCCCCATGCGGTTATGCTTTCGCCCCACAGCCTTTCGACAGGCAAGAGAACAGAATCCGCTGTGTTCTGGCGCTTCTCGGCAGTGATTGACCCTTGTCTGACGCTCGTCACCCTAATCATGAAGTAGGGGACGGGACCGGGTAGAGGCTCTTAACCATGAATGCGAAACAGCTCATCCTCGAGTTTCAGTATTCTGAAAAGATCAAATCCCAACTCATTATCGGCTCCAACCTGATTGCCCATATGGAGGGGCTAAAGGGTGAAGAGAGGACCGGCGCCGAAAAGATCATCAAAACCTACCTTCAATCCCTTCTGACAGAGATCCGAATCGCCCAAAATACCGTGAAATCAGTCAATTACCACGGTGCTGAAAAGAACGTGACCGAGAGTCTCGGAAGACTCGAAATGAACGATCTGGCAAACTCAAACCTATCTATCTCAAACGCCCTCAGTTACATCACCACGTCTTGCGAGGCAGCGATGACAAAGCTTCAGGAAAACAATCTCCTCTAGAAGAGGCGCGTAGATCTGGAGAGAATTATGGAAGAGATCGACATCCACGGAGTCCTTTTGCGGAAGATGACGCTGGGTTCCTTCGAGAACAATGTCTATGTCATCATCGATCCCGGGCAGAAAGAGAGTTTGATCGTCGATCCGGCGGCCGAAGCCGGCAAGATTCTCGAAGCCGTGAGGGAAACCCGTGTTCGCTACATCCTCCTAACCCACTGCCACATGGATCACGTCATGGCCCTTGAGGAGCTGAGGAGCGCAACCAAGGCTCCGGTCGGAATTCATCCTGCGGATGAACGAGCCTTTGGCGTCCGTGCCGACTTCCATCTGGAAGACAATCACGTCCTCGAGATTGGAAAGGGCCGGATCCTGGTGATGCACACACCGGGGCACACCCCCGGGGGGCTCTGTTTTCTGATCGACAACCACCTCATCTCCGGGGACACCCTCTTTCAAGGAGGCCCGGGCAAGACGGGGAGTCCAAAGGATTTCCAGCAGATCGTCAATAGTATTACGCAAAAGCTATTTCACCTCCCGGATGATACCGTCTGTTACACTGGACACGGACCGAACACATCAATCGGGGAGTCGAAAAAGGAGTATCAGATCTTTGCGGCAAAAAAGAGAACGAAACCCGTTTATGGCGACGTTGTCTGGCTCACTTCGTAACCCAGACGCCCGGGATATGCCGTTCCTATGAAGGAAAGGGGGAATCATGGAGCTGACGATAGAACAACTTGAATTTCCAGAGGGATGCAACATCATCCTCGGACAGACCCACTTCATCAAAACAGTCGAGGATATCTACGAGATAATGGTGGGAACGGTTCCAACCGTAAAGTTTGGGCTTGCCTTCTGCGAGGCCTCGGGGGATTGTCTTCTTCGGATAGAGGGCAATGACGAGGAACTCAAGAACGTTGCAGAGACCAATGGTCTTAGAATCGGAGCAGGACACACATTCTTCCTTGTGATGAGGGATGCCTTTCCTATCAATGTCCTCAACAGCATCAAGATGTGTCAGGAGGTCTGCCACATATTCTGTGCCACGGCAAATCCCGTTCAGGTTATTACTGCGGAAACCGAGCAGGGGAGAGGGGTTTTGGGGGTTATAGACGGGGCCCCTCCGAAGGGAGTTGAGAAAGAGAAAGACGTGGCTTGGCGGAAGAACCTGCTACGGGATTTCAAGTATAAGCTTTGAGAGGAGTTTCCGGAGTTTTCGAAAAAGGAAATTTCTAACCCTCCAATTTTTCAACTCAATTTTGAATCTGGTGGTGGAACCCTACATCCCTTCACCCCCACGCCTTTGCGTTGACCGTCTTGGCGCCGTTGACGGGACAGGTGGGAAAGGGCCGTTCCGAAATCACCTATCTCGGCTTTTGTCTCGTAAAAGCGGTAAAGGAGCGCTCTTCGCTGGCCAGAAATCTTTTTTCGACAATTCTAAAGCTCGGCTCCACTGCAAATCCAAAACTCGCCCGGCTAAGGCGGGCTCAAACAGTTGAATTTGCGGCCGTTACGCCTCCCTAAGAATTGTGAGCGAAAAAATCTTGACTGGCGCTCAGACCGTCCTTTCCCACTTTCTGGCAAATTGCTCTTGCAGGGCCGTAGGGTGTTCTAAAGGGATTTCGGAACGGCCCGGGCATTACCAACCCCTTGTCTCCGAGAAGGTTCCTCAGGGACGTGACCACCCACAAAACTAGAGAATAGCGTAAGTCGTTAGGAAAAGGAGTCGTTTCGTGTCTTTTGTTCCACCATTTCCAGCTAATCAGCACTGAGGATCTCTGCGTCCCCCTCGGTGATGGCAATGGAATGCTCGAAGTGGGCGGACCTTTTTCCATCGGAAGTCACCACCGTCCACCGGTCTGCCAGGACGTTGACCCGCCAGTCTCCTGCATTGACCATAGGTTCCAGGGCCAAGACCATACCCGTCCGAAGGCGATCACCAGTCCCGGAGGTGCCGAAGTTTGGTATCTGAGGATCCTCGTGCATTTGTCGCCCAATTCCATGGCCGGTGAAGTCCCTGACTACAGAGAATCCATTGGCCTCGACATGAGCCTGAATCGCATGGGATATATCAAAAAGCCGATTCCCTTCCCGCGCCTGCTCGATTCCTTTCATGAGCGCCGCCTCTGTCACCGCCAATAACCGATTCGACTCCTGGTCGATTGACCCGACAGGTAACGTGAGCGCCGCGTCCCCCACATATCCTTTATATATGACTCCCAGATCGAGACTGACGATGTCTCCTTCAACAAAAGCCCTGGAGTTGGGAATCCCGTGGACCACCTGCTCGTTTATTGACACACACATGTTTGCAGGATATCCCCGGTATCCTTTGAAGGCAGGGATTGCGTCCATCTTGTGAATCATCCGTTCAGCCGCCTGATCCAATTCCTCTCCCGTCGTCCCCGGCTTCACCATCTCCTTGATCCGCTGAAGAACTTCTGCAACGATTCGGTTACTTTTTCTCAGGATTTCTATTTCCCGATGAGACTTGATATGTATCATCTCGCCGATGCCTAATTTCTTCGATCACTGTTTCTCAAAATAACCTCTCTCCACCCGCTTTTCAAGCTCTCTCAAGTTCCAAAGGAAATTGTGCATATGAGGATGTGGGAATACACTGACATCCCAAGGTGTATCCAGGAGTTTCACCATTTCTTAGTGGAGTGTGTCCGTACGATTTTGATTTCATTGAAAACTTCGGATTTAGAGAGTGGATTCTCCTATCCCTTCGCTCCCACGGTCACGCGGTGACCCTTTCGCGGCTCACAGGCGGGGAATCTTTGCCCCTTCCCCGCTCTAAAGGCGGGGCTTTCCCCTCCCCGCTCGCCTTCGGTGGGGACCCCACCGCTTCCCCTGACGTCACTCAAGGATAAGAGAATCCGCCCACGGTTCAGGAAACTGCTCACATACATGCTGGTCGACGTCTAGATTCCTGGGGGAACTCCAAAACTGTTTCTCATTGACTTCTGGGAGGGGATCGATACAATAGCTGTGCGTGGGCTGAGACCCGGCCAATTTGGGCTAGGGGAGGGTAAGTTTCTTCGATTGAAGGGAGAGATAGGAAAGGGGCAGCCGATGATTCCACGGTACAGTCGAGAAAGAATGGGCCGAGTTTGGACGGATCAGAACCGTTTGGACAAATGGCTCGAAATAGAACTTTACGCCTGCGAGGCTCTGGCCGAATCAGGAGAAATCCCCAAGGACGCTGCCAAAAAGATAAGAGAAAAAGCGAGATTCGATATTCACCGTGTTCAGGAGATCGAAAAGACCACAAAACACGACGTCGTCGCTTTCATCAGTTGCGTGGGAGAGTCCCTCGGAGACCTTTCACGGTACCTTCATCTCGGACTGACCTCATCAGATGTTCTTGACACATCTATGGCCCTATTACTCAGGGAATCTGCTGGCATCCTCATCGAGGACATCGAAGAGCTCATGAAGGTAATCCGTAAAAGAGCCTTTGAGCACAAAGACACGGCTATGATCGGTCGGTCCCATGGGATTCATGCGGAACCCACCACCTTCGGTCTGAAAATGGCCCTGTGGTATGAAGAGATGGGGAGAAACCTTGAGCGAATCAGAAGGGCCAAAGAGATCGTCAGCGTTGGAAAACTCTCTGGGGCCGTCGGGACCTATGCAAACATCTCCCCGGCTGTCGAATCCTACGTCTGTGAAAAACTCGAACTCAAACCCGCGCCTGTGTCGACACAAGTGATTCAGAGGGATCGGTATGCCGAGTACTTCAGCACCCTGGCAATCATCGCTGCTTCCATCGAGAAATTCGCAGTAGAGATTCGCCATCTTCAGCGGACTGAGGTACTGGAGGCCGAAGAGTTCTTTTCAAAGGGACAGAGAGGATCTTCCGCCATGCCGCACAAAAGAAATCCCATACTCTCCGAGAACCTGACGGGGCTAGCCAGGATCATCAGGGCGAACGCTATGGCGGCCATTGAAAACGTCGCTCTGTGGCACGAGCGTGATATCAGCCACTCTTCAGTGGAGAGAATCATTGCACCGGATTCGAACATCCTTCTTGACTTTATGCTCGGCCGGCTGACAAATCTCATAAAGAATCTGATCGTCTATCCTGATAACATGGCTGCCAACCTGAATAGAACACGAGGTCTCATCTTCTCTGAACGAATTATGCTAGAATTAATGCGCGCGGGGCTTAGTCGTGAGGATGCCTATACCCTTGTCCAGAAAAACGCCATGCGGGTATGGGAGCAGGGAGGAGATTTCAAAGAAGCGATTCTGCAGGATTCAGACATCGGAAAACTCTTGGGACCAGAGCTTATTGAAAGTGCCTTTGACGTGAAGCACCATTTGAATCATGTGGACACCATTTTTTCGAGGGTCTTTGGGGAGGGCTAACCACCGAACCTGTTGAGAATCTTCGATGCACTTCTGTCATTAAAAGTCAATTTAGATGCGCCGTCCAGAAGTCGATACGATCTTCTTGATATATTCCTCCGTATGGGATAGAAATTGGTGATGCCAGTCGATCCTCCAGTATAGGGAGGCACTCGAAGGGCCATCGAACCCGTGGCTCCCAGCCACAGAGAATACAAAATCTTCATACAAGGAGGTCAAACCATGGTTTTTCTGACGTTAATTCTCTCGGTAGTTGCCCTGATCATTGCCATTCTGGCCTACCAGAAGGTCGGAGGCCTGGCTGACTTAAAAAAGCAAATTGATCAGATTGCCTCTTCAGAAGAACTCAAAAAATCGATCGAATCCATGGCTGCTGCCACCGAGTCGTTAAGGGAAAGAACTGCAGAAGCGATTGGAAGACTGGAAACCACTTTCAGGAAAGAGCCAAAAGAGGAGGAAGAAAAGCCGGTTACGAAGGCCGCGCCAAAAAGGACGAGGACAACAAGGAAGGCGAAGACACCGAAAACAAAAGAGCCGTCATAGAACAAAACCATGTCGGTGATCGTGGGCCAGGGAGAATTGATGCTTTCCAGCCCAATCGACTCATTCATCGGACTTCCACCCTGGTGGCTTCCAGACGGAGAGAATGGGAAAAAAACCGTGGAGATATTATAGATGGGAACTCATATAAAGGCATTGCTCTTAATTGCCCTGCTGTTTTTGGCCATCACCTTCGGGACGCAGAATTCAGGGTCCGTGACGCTCCGGTATTATTTTGATATCGTGTCCGTCCCCCTTCCCCTTTATCTGGTAATCTATCTTGCTCTAATCCTTGGCATAATTAGCGGGTTGGCCATCGATCTTTACTCACGCATGAGCCTCAAAAGACGGGCAAAACAGCTGGGAAAAGCCAACGAGTCGTTACGGGGTGAGTTGGATAAGCTCAAAAGTGAAACTGGAGAGGATGCCAAGGAAAAGTCGGACTTGGTTCCAGCCGAATCGGGACCTGACCAGACCCAGGTTTTGCCGTCCTCCCCCTCGGCTCAGACTGACGGAGATTAAAAGCCGGGGCTGAATTGGCGGAATAGGGGATAGCATCTCTCATCGGAATGGTCAAACTCTCGGTGTCCATCTTAGTCGCCCTCATAACCCTTCCAAGACATAAGGGGATAAGTTTGGGGCAATCGTCTTTTTCAGGGACGAGTCGCTCTTCATCACCTCGAATCGGACTCCAAGTCGTCTGAAGGCCAAGGTTTCACAGTCTAATGGGGCACACTCTCTTTTTGTCCCGCCCCCTGAGGAACCACGCCTCTCATCCCTGCTATCTGTCAAGGGCTCATCATTGAATAGGGAGAACGTATCTCTTATTATTAGGGAGGGGACCCAGGACACAAAGGAGTTGAAAAAACATGAAAATTGAGGTGGAGAAGAAAAGGATCGAGGATTTTAGGACCGAAGCACTTCTCCTCTTCCATGTCGAAGGGGAAAAGTCCCTCCTAGACAAGACCGAAAGAATCGATCAGGCGACCGGCGGACTCATCCGAAAGGTCCTCAGAACCGGCGACTTTACGGGAAAACTATACCAGACATCCGTGATCTACAACCACGGGGGCGGACCGGCCAAGCGAATCTTGATGCTGGGGCTTGGCAAAAAGACGAAATTCAGCCTAGATCGCTGGCGAGGAGCCGCGGCAAAGGGCGCTCAAGCCGTAAGAGATCTGGGCGTGAAGGTCTTTGCAACAATCGTCGCACCCGAAACTCTTCATGGGACCTCCCTCGACATGCTCGCCCAGGGACTGGTGGAGGGGGCCTGCCTTGGTCTTTACGACTTCAACGAACTAAAGACGAAGAACCGGAAGAAATCGCGAAGAGTTGACAAAATGGTTATCCTCGAGGAAGAGCCGAACAGGGTGAAATCCGTTCGTCACGGTGCATTGGTTGGAGAAACGATCGTTCAGGGTGCCTACCTTGCCCGTGACCTGGTATCCCGTCCCGGGAACCTACACACCCCGACTATGATGGCCAAGACTGCTGAAAAGGTGGCGAAAGACTGTGGGCTCAGAGTCACCGTGTTGAAGGAGGAAGATGCCAGACGGGAAGGGATGGGCGCATTCCTGGCTGTGGCTCGGGGAAGCGACGAACCAGCCAGATTCATCATCCTTGAACATCAGGGTGGCGAGAAACCAACTGCCACTGTCGTTCTCGTAGGCAAGGGCATTACATTCGACAGCGGAGGGATTTCCATCAAATCGTCTGACAAAATGCAATTGATGAAAACCGATATGGGTGGAGGCGCTGCTGTTCTTGCCACGATGCAGGTTGTCGCGAAACTCGGGCTCCCTATCCATCTGGTAGGGATTGTCCCCTGCACGGAGAATCTCCCGAGTGGCAAGGCCTACAAGCCCGGGGATGTTATCACCACCCTTTCCGGGCAGACGATTGAGATTATTAGCACAGACGCTGAAGGAAGACTCATTCTGGCTGATGGACTCACCTATGCCCAACGGTTTAGACCCGACGCGATCATCGACCTGGCAACGTTAACAGGATCGTGTGTCATCGCCCTGGGGGACCGCGTCATGGGTATGCTCGGAAATAATGACCGCCTCAAGGCCAGGGTCGGGAGGGCGGCCGAAAAGACCGGGGAGCGAGTTTGGGAACTTCCACTTTGGGAGGAATATCAAGAGCAGATCAAGAGTGATATAGCCGACATGAAAAACGTCGGCGGACGTCCAGCTGGGACGATCACCGGCGCAGCCATGTTGAGCCGCTTTGTCGACAAAACCCCATGGGTCCATCTCGACATGGCTGGACCTGTCTTCACCGAGAAAAGCCTTCCGTACATCCCAAAAGGAGCAACAGGGGTGGGTGTCCGCCTTATGGTTCAACTTCTCAGGGACTGGGCAGAATGAGGCGTGGGTCTCCTTAGCCTCGGGCCTTCACAAAGCGCATCCGTAAATCGTACAGGATATTCTCAATCAGTTTCTCTTCGTCAGAAGTGAGATTGCCCTTCGTCTTCTCCTGAAGCATCCCCAAGATGTCAATCGTTTGCTTGGCCATGGAGAGGTTCTTCCCTGATTCCTTACTGACCGGGTCAGGGATCTCACCCAGCTGAATCAGTGCCGAAGTGCTCAGGGAGAATATGAAATTGGAAAAGTTGATTTCGGGGAGGGGGATTTCCTCTTGGCTCTCAGCCGCCTCCGCTCCCTGCTTCGGAGACTCCTCGGTCTCGGTGCTTCCCTTGTCCACTTTCTTCTTTTCCTTTTCCTTAGCCTCCTCCGGCTTTCCCTCTGAAAAGTGTCTCTTGTCCCTTACGGTGAATCCTTTTTCCTTCTCGTCCTCTGCCATGTTCTCCTCCATTATCGCGAGATCATCCCTGACTTCCCCAAATATCCACAGTCACATAGTTCGCCCATCGACCTCTCTGAATCTGAAAAAGCATATTCTTTCTCATCTCAATCACTCTCGCGGCCTTTTCATAGTCTCTGAGATTTCCAATGGTTCTGTCCCCTATCTGACGGATCACATCGCCAGGTTGTACTCCGATTCTACCCAAGATCTTAGCCCGATCTACCGAAGTCACGACAACCCCTTTACGTGCATAAAGGCTGTATTTCCGTATCACTCCATCGTCGATTTCCGCAACCTCAATTCCCAAAACCGATCTGCCGAGTCGAAGCCCGTGTTCCGGAGGAAACTCGCCACCCCGGACGTTCAATGCCATCCGCTCACCGCCTCGGAAGACCATAAAATCGATATCATCTCCAGCAGTGAACTGTCGGACGGCCTGAAAGTAATCGTCCAGAGAGATGATCTCGATGCGACCCACCTTTTCAATGATGTCCCCCTTCTCCAGTCCACCTTTCTCTCCGGGGCTACCCGCCAGGACACGACTCACAATGAGGCCTCCTTTCCCCGTATACTTGAAATAATCGAGGAGAGCTGGATTGAGCGCCTGAATTCGGATGCCGATCCATGCCGGGTGCACCTCTCCGTAGGCAATCAGATCGTCGACAACCCGTCTTACCCGATCAATAGGAATTGCAAACCCGATTCCCTGTGCCTCACGGTATATAGCGGTATTGATTCCAATCAACTCCCCGTTGATGTTGAGGAGAGGACCACCGCTGTTCCCGGGATTGATGGAAGCATCTGTCTGAATGAAGTCCCGATAGATCCGTTCACCCGATCTTATTGACCGGTGGAGAGAACTGATCACCCCTGCCGTGACCGTGTGGGACAGGCCAAATGGGTTGCCAATGGCGATCACATTCTCACCGATCATGAGGTCCTTCGATGTTCCCATCTTGACCGTGGGAAAAGGTTCCTCTCCGGTAATCTTGAGGACCGCGAGGTCAGATTCAGGGTCTGAACCGATGAGTTTTCCCTCGAACTCTCTGCCATCGAGGAGCTTCACCTTTATCCTCTCGGCCCTGAGGATCACATGTTCGTTGGTCAGAACAGTCCCATCCGATTTGATAATCACGCCTGAGCCGAGACTTGATCGGGATCTGGATTGTGAGTCGAAGAAATCCCTGAAGAATTCGTCGAAGAGGCTACCACCACCAAAAGGATGGAAGGGGTTGGCTCTCTGAGTCTGGACGATCTCGGTATTGATGTTCACGACCGCAGGACTCGAAGCCTCTGCCACCTGGACCACAACGTTTCGCCTGGAAACCTCAGTGCCTCCGGCACTTACACGGGTCCCCAGGGAGGAAAAGAAGAAAAAAAACGCAAGAGAGACCGAAAGCCAGATCAGATTTCTGTAGCAAGCCATAGCCAGAACACTGGATCGTTTTTCGGAACGATCCCCTGAATCTCCCTCCATACAGACCTTCAATGGGAATCAAAAATTCTATCATTTATCTCAAGACCAGGCAATCGTCTAAGGGTTGGGAGTTTTCTGACTTCTTGGTTTCTCTCTAAAGCATTGTAGCCCAGGTCCCTTTGAGGGGTTCCTTATCCACGAGCCATGAAATCCGTTTTGCGTGTTCGAAGGAAACTCCGGCGTAAAGCTTCAAAGGCTTATCAGTCGAAAGTCTGATGATCCCTCATCGAAATAGGTCTTTCTGTTCAGAATTCCTGGATGTCGCTGAGCCAGACCTGACGCCGGGAAAAACTGTTGACAAATATTTGAATGAAGGCATAGACTGTTTTTGTGATTTTTTTCTTTAATTAAGACCTTCCGGGCACGAGAGCACAAACTCGATCGAGGTAATCCAGAATTTCCAAAAGAGGAGGCTTTGGCAATGTCCAGGATTGTCAAATGCGGATTGATCCAGGCCAGCACGCCCCTGTCAGGGACAGAAGACACGGAGAAGATCAAAAAGGTAATGATTGAAAAGCATGTGGCGATGATTGAAGAGGCGGGCAGCAATGGGGTTCAAATTCTCTGTCTCCAGGAGTTGTTCTATGGACCCTATTTCCCTGCCGAGCAGAACCGAAAATGGTATGACCTCGTTGAAAAAGTCCCCGACGGCCCCACGACGTCCATGATGCAGGACCTTGCAAAGAAACACAAAATGGCAATGGTCGTTCCAGTCTATGAGCAGGAAATTACGGGCGTTTTTTACAACACGGCGTCTGTCATCGATGCCAATGGCGATTACCTCGGTAAGTATCGCAAGAGCCACATTCCCCATGTGGACCCAGGGTTTTGGGAGAAGTTCTATTTCAAACCTGGCAACCTGGGATACCCGGTTTTTGAAACGGTTTATGCAACCATCGGTGTTTACGTCTGCTATGACCGGCACTTCCCAGAGGGGGCGAGACTCCTCGGCCTCAATGGGGCTGAAATCGTGTTCAACCCCTCAGCTACCGTCGCAGGCCTTTCCGAGTATCTATGGAAACTGGAGCAACCTGCCCACGCCGTTGCGAACGGCTATTTCTTGGGAGCCATCAATCGAGTAGGCCGTGAGCAGCCGTGGGACATCGGAGAATTCTATGGAAGCAGCTACTTCTGTGATCCACGGGGTCAGATCGTGGCCGAGGCGAGTCGAGACAAGGATGAACTCCTTGTTGCCGACCTAGACCTCGATATGATTGATGAGGTGCGAAAGGTCTGGCAATTTTTCAGAGACCGGAGACCGGAGACCTATGGTGATATGTGCAAACTATTACCCTAAAGGAGGTACCAAATGGATGCTGCGGAAATCAAGAGACTGGACAAAGCTCATGTCATGCACTCGTGGGCTGTAAATGCAACCCTCGATCCCACGGTTATCTCTGATGTGGACGGGGTCTATCTTATCGATAGCACTGGAAAGAGAATTCTCGATTTTTCCTCCCAACTCATGTGTGTAAACGTGGGGCACAAGAACCAAAAAATCATCAAGGCAATCCAGGAACAAGCCGAAAAGGTGTGTTATCTCTACCCGGGGTTTGCCTATGAATCGAGAGTAAAGCTCGGCCAGGCCCTTGCCGAGGTGACACCTGGTGACCTGAACAAGTTCTTCTTTACCCTGGGGGGAGCCGAGGCGAACGACAATGCTATCAAGATCGCCAGGTTCTTTACGAAAAAGCACAAGATCCTTGCTCGCTATCGCTCATACCACGGAGCCACATATGGTGCTATCTCCCTCACGGGAGACCCGAGAAGACCTCCTGTGGAACCGGGAATTCCAGGTGTTGTTCACGTCTTTGATCCATACTGTTACCGCTGCTCCTTCGGTCTTACCTATCCGGAGTGTGGCATTCAGTGCGTGGAGAATGTGGCTGAGGTAATCGAGTACGAAATAGCAGACACGGTGGCGGCCGTTGTTGTGGAGACGGTGACGGGAAGCAACGGCCTCATCATCCCACCTGATGGTTACATGAAACGGCTAAGAGAGATCTGTGATGAGAACGATATCCTTCTCGTTGCCGACGAAGTCATGGCGGGATTCGGTCGGACCGGCCAGTGGTTTGCCGTGCAGAATTGGGATGTTGTGCCAGATCTCATGACTATGGCAAAGGGGCTGACGTCCGCCTACATCCCCCTCGGCGGGGTGGCCATGTCAAAGAATGTGAGCAGTGCCATGGATGAAGAGATGTTTTACTGCGGCTTGACTTACAATGCTCATCCCTTGTCATGTGCCGCAGGATGTGCCGCAATCGAGGTCTATAAGGAGGAGAACCTAATAGAGAATGCCCGGGTCATGGGCAAGATCCTCAAAGCTGAACTGGAGCGGTTGAAAGAGAAACACGCCTGTGTAGGAGATGCGAGGGCCATCGGTCTGTTCTCATGTCTGGAACTCGTTAAGAATAAGAAAACCAAAGAGCCCCTCAGCCCTTACAACGCAATGGGAAAAGCAGCTGCCAACAGCACAGAGATCTTCAAGCGGTTGATGGAACGGGGCCTTTTCACTTTTGTCCGCTGGATGTTCCTCTTCATCAACCCGCCCCTCTCTATCAATGAGGATCAATTGCGGGAAGGGCTCTCCATCATCGATGAGGTCCTCGACTACGGTGATACGTTGACGGAAAAATA